>NZ_JAJOZR010000036.1:0-618 GCF_021168455.1 Rhizobium quercicola | reverse complement strand
TTTAACAAAAGAAAACCTCCGCCTATGGCGGAGGATTGGAAGAGTTCTACGCGGTATGAAAGAAACCACCGGGCTTGGATCACGAAGTGATCGAAGACCGGAGGTTATAATGGACGATAACCATCTATCACATGCGACATGGGACTGCAAATATCACATTGTATTTGCTAGCAAATACAGGACGAAGCGGCTTTACGGAGACCTTCGCCTTGAGTTGCGCGACCTATTTGTCAGGTTGAGCCAGCAAAAGGGATGCCGGATCGAGGAAGGTC
Organism: Rhizobium quercicola; assembly: GCF_021168455.1. Taxonomy (NCBI): domain Bacteria; kingdom Pseudomonadati; phylum Pseudomonadota; class Alphaproteobacteria; order Hyphomicrobiales; family Rhizobiaceae; genus Rhizobium; species Rhizobium quercicola. Next base: position 346 of record NZ_JAJOZR010000036.1, on the reverse strand, counting down.
ACCTCATGCCGGATCATGTCCATATGCTGATCTCGATCCCACCGAAATACTCGGTGGCGCACATTGTCGGCTTTCTGAAAGGGAAGACGGCGATCTATGTTGCCAATAAATACGCAAAGAAGAGAAAATACCGAGGCTATCATTTTTGGGCACGAGGCTATTTCGTGTCCACCTTGGGCTATAATGAGCAGGTCGTCAGACACTATATCCGGAACCAGGAAAAGGCCGATAAGGCTTCTGACCATGCAGACCTTTTCAAGGGTTCCTACTAACTTGTAACAAAACCACTTCAAGTGGTCCAAGCGCAGCGTCCCAAACCTCCGCCTCTGGCGGAGGTCTATGACTT
>NZ_JAJOZR010000035.1:0-765 GCF_021168455.1 Rhizobium quercicola | reverse complement strand
GACTGGTACCCACCCATTGCAAAGACGGAAAAGGTCTTGTTGAGAACAAGATCGAGGCGTGCCTTGCCGGCAAAGGTTTCGGCATGTGCATCATAGCCGCCGATGATGGTGAAGCCGCCCCAGTCCTGCTTGATCTTGGCACCGACAACAGGGTGCGGCCAGTCGCCTTCGTCGTAGGGAACGGTCGGGATTGGGGCATAGTTGGTCTTGTATGAGCCGTTGCCTTCTTCTGCCCCAACCAGAAGGCTGATGCCGTTTCCGGCCTTGAAGACATAGCTGATCTGGTTGGTGCGCGGCGGAGAGAAGTCGATAACGTCGTCGTTCACGATGTTCCCGGCCGAATCCAGCCATTTGTCGAAGCGGGAGTCGGAAAAGCCTGCGCGAAAGCCGCCGAGCTCTATGTAGCTGCTGATCAACGTGAAGGTCTGAGCGCCATTCACCACCTGATAGCGGTGCTCCATGAAACCGTGCAGTTCGCCGTATTCCGTGTCGGAGACGGCATCGAAGCGCAGGGTTGCACGGGAAAGAGGAACCCAGCCGTCGTTAATGCCCGTATAGGGGCTTTCGCCGAAGAGCGAGTCGGATCGAAGATACCCACCCACCTTTAGACAGGTTTCCGTGCCGGGTATGTAGAAGTAGCCCTTGCCGAATGCATCGCAGACGCGAACGTAGCTCAAGGCTTCCGGATCGGCTGCCACGATCGCATCGGCAGCATGGACCGACCCACCGCTTGCCAAGGCCGCAGCGCTGGCGATGAGAAAACGC
>NZ_JAJOZR010000034.1:0-957 GCF_021168455.1 Rhizobium quercicola | reverse complement strand
CGATGTCGGCGGTATCAAGGCCGGCAACGGCTGCGGACGACAGGGCCGCCAGCTGCTTGGTGCTGAAGGCATCGAGCTGCGCGGTGCTGAGCGCACCGAGCTGGGCAGACGACAGAGCGCCGATGGCCGCCGAGCTAAGCGCTGCGACCTGTTCGGTCGAGAGCGAGGCAAGGCCGTCCGTGGTGAGGGCGCTGACCTGCGCCGAGGTCAGCACGCCGACCTGGGCTGTGGAGAGGCCGTCGATCTGGGCGGTGCTCAGGGTGCGAACCTGGGCGGCCGTCAGGGCACCGGTCTGTGCGGTCGTCAGGGCACCGAGCTGGACAGAGCTGAGGGCGGCGAAGTTTGCCGTCGACAGGCTTGCCAGTGTCTTGGTGGCGAGAGCGGAGATTTCCGTCGAGGAGATCGTCGCGATGTCGGCCGTCTCGAGGCCGGCAACGGCTCCGGACGACAGAGCCGCCAGCTGCTTGGTGCTGAAGGCGTCGAGCTGCGCGGTGCTGAGGGCACCGAGCTGCGTGGAGGTCAGAGCACCGATGGCTGCCGAGCTGAGCGCTGCGATCTTGTCGGTGGCAAGCGTCGAGATCACGCTCGACGACAGGCCGGCGATGGCCTTGGCGCTGAGAGCGGCGATGTCGCCGGTCGAGAAGGCCGCAAGGTCATCCGATGCAAGCGCTGCCAGATCCTCGGAACCGAATTCCGCAATCTGGGCCGCGCTCAGCGCGCCGATCTGGTCGGAGCTCATGGCGCCGAGCTGGGCGGTCGAGAGTGCAGCGATCGCCTTGACGTTCAAGGCAGCGACCTGGTCGGTGGAGAGGGATGCGATACCGTCCGTGGTCAGGGCACCGACCTGGGCCGAGGTCAGCACGCTGACCTGCGCCGTCGTCAGACCGTCGATCTGGGCGGTCGAAAGCACCTTGATCTGCGCCGTGGAGAGCGCACCGGCCTGGGCCGTCGTCAGTG
>NZ_JAJOZR010000033.1:0-1051 GCF_021168455.1 Rhizobium quercicola | reverse complement strand
CTAGAGTCTGTCAGGCTGTTATTGCACCATACCCTGCGTGTCGCAGGTACGCGGCGCATTCTGTTGGGCTGAAGTGAGTGAGGAGGCTTCCGACCTCGCGCCAAGCCTCCTCGATCGTTCGGCGGTCGGCCTTTCGGAACAGTGTCTTGAGCTTGGCGAACATCATCTCGATCGGGTTCAGGTCGGGGCTGTAGGGCGGCAGAAACAGCAGGTGCGCTCCTGCTGCCCGGACAGCTTGGCGGGCACGCCAGCCCTTGTGGCTGCCCAGATTGTCGAGCACCACCACGTCGCGCGGCTTCAAGATCGGCACGAGGCATTGCTCTATCCAGGCCGTGAACGACTCGCCGTTGATGGGGCCATCGAACACACAGGGCGCAACGACGCCGCCTTGGCGAAGACCCGCAATGAAGGTCAGCGTCCGCCAGTGGCCGTGAGGAACCTTTGCCAGAAGCGGGGAGCCGCGCGGGCACCAGCCGCGCACGCGCGTCATGTCGGTTCGGATCCATGTCTCGTCGAGAAAGACCAAGCGCTCCGGGTCGATCCTGTGCTGATGTGCACGCCAGCGGTGGCGGAAGCGAGCCACTGCGGGCCGATCCTGCTCGGTGGCGATCAGGGTCTTTTTTTCACCGTCAGCCCGGCCCGGCGTACGAAGCGCCACACCGTATCGTGCGTGATGGACGTGCCCCGCTCGCGCAACTCGGCCGCGAGCGCACGCATGGTCAGGTCAGGCTTCTCGGCAAGGCGGCCACGCATCCAGTCCGCAACGGTGGCTGTGATCGGGGATCGGCGTGGACCACCCCGCTTGGCAGGCGACAGATCGGCACCCGCCCGCAACTTCTGCCCAAGCCGCACCGCACTCGCAGCCGACACATCGAACCGTCGCGCAACAGATCGAACCGATTCACCCTGCACGACAGCCGCCGCAATCCGGCTGCGCAAATCCAACGAAAGTGACTTCGGCATTGCTGAAAGCCTCCCGCTAAAATCCATACGGAATCAGAAAACAACACAAAATGCCAGCCCCCGATTCCGTTACCCGCAGACAGACTCT
>NZ_JAJOZR010000032.1:0-1361 GCF_021168455.1 Rhizobium quercicola | reverse complement strand
GATCGTGTCCCAGGACGTGGTGTAGCTTATACGACCACGGCTCATTCCGAAGGGCCGGAAGAGTATCATCGCGCCACTGCTGGCAAGCTAATGAGTGGTTCATCGCTCATTTGCCCGATAGTTTCCAGCGTCATGTAGCGGGCACGTTGAACAGCCCATTCGTCGTTTTGCTCCAGCAGTAGAGCACCGACGAGCCGGATGATGGCATCATCGTTTGGAAAGATGCCAACCACTTCTGTCCGTCGCTTGATTTCACCGTTAAGGCGCTCAATGGGATTGGTTGAGTGCAGCTTGGCCCAATGCTGCTTGGGAAAGGTCATGTAGGCCAGCACATCGTTCTCGGCCTCGTCCATCAAGTTGGCCAGCTTTGGCACCTTCGGTCTGATCTGATCAGCGACGCTGCGCCATTGCGTGCTGGCGGCCTCAGGCGTCTCTTGAGCAAACGCAGTAGCGATGAAGGCGGAGACGACGCGCCTCCCGCTCTTCCCCGCATGCGCCAGGGCATTGCGCATGAAGTGAACCCGGCAACGTTGCCAGGTCGCATTCAGCACCTTGCTGACGGCAGTCTTGATGCTTTCATGGGCATCGGAGATAACGAGTTTTACACCTCTCAAGCCACGCCGCGTCAGCTTTCGCAGGAACTCTGTCCAGATAGGCTCGGCCTCGGACGTGCCGATCTCCAACCCAAGCACCTCGCGACGTCCATCGGCATTGACACCCACGGCGATGATCGCTGCGACAGAAACGACACGGCCGCCGCGTCTGACCTTGAGGTAGGTCGCATCGATCCAGATGTATGGCCATTCGCCTTCAATGGGTCGGTCGAGGAACGCTTTGACCTTGACGTCTATTTCTTCGCAAAGCCTCGACACCTGGCTTTTCGATATGCCCGACATGCCCATGGCCTTAACGAGGTCATCGACCGAGCGTGTCGAGATACCCTGGATATAGGCCTCTTGGATAACGGCGGTCAGTGCCTTCTCAGCCATGCGACGGGGCTCCAGGAAGCTCGGGAAATAGCTGCCCGTCCGCAGCTTGGGGATACGCAGTTCAACAGTGCCCGCCCGCGTTTCCCAATCTCGATCGCGATAGCCGTTGCGCTGGGCAACACGAAGCGCGCTTTTCTCGCCGTAGCCCGCACCCGTCGCAGCGCCAACTTCCAGTGCCATCAGCTTTTCGGCGGCAAAGCCGATCATATCGCGCAGCAAATCCGCATCTGCGCTCTTCTCAACAAGCGAACGCAGGTTCATCATATCGTCGGTCATCGGTGGTGTCCTTCAGGTTGGTTCTAAGCAACCCGACCCTACCGGAAATTACCGATGGCTACGAAATCCAGCTACACCACTCGCTGGGACACGATC
>NZ_JAJOZR010000031.1:0-1689 GCF_021168455.1 Rhizobium quercicola | reverse complement strand
CGGCTCGACATTGTTGAGCTTGGCAGTCTCGATCAGCGAGGCGATGGTCGCCCAGTGTTCGGCCCCGGCGTCGGAGCCTGCGAAGAGCGCATTCTTGCGATTGAGGGCAATTGGCCTGATGGATCGCTCGACGGTGTTGGAGTTGCGACAATGCTGCGCATTGCGCCGAGATCTCGATCCGCCCGTCGTCGATGAAGCGGGTCAAGCCGTCCCAGCGTGACAGGGCATAGCGGATTGCTTCGGCGAGCTTTGTCTTCTGGCTTATGTGGCCGAGTTGTTCACGCAGCCAGGGAGCGAGGCTGTCGATGATGGGGCGGCTCTTTTGTTGGCGCGTGGCGCTACGCTCCTCGTGGGTCCGGCCACGTATCTCGTCTTCGATCCTGTAAAGTTCGCCGATGCGTCGGAGCGCCTCGCTGGCGATGGGTGCCGGGCCGGCAGCAGCCAGCTCATAGAAGCGGCGTCGAACATGGGACCAGCAGAATGCCAGCGACACGGTATTCTTTGCCGCGAGCGGGCGATATCCACTGTAGCCGTCGACCTGCAGGATGCCGACGAAGCCGTCGAGATGGGCCATCGGCCGTTCGCCTTTGCGATCCGGCGCGTAGACATAGGCGACGCCGGGTGGGTCATCGCCCTGCCACGGCCGGTCATCTCGTGCATAGGCCCAAAGCTGTCCGGTCTTGGTCTTGCCGCGCCCCGGATCGAGCACGGGTGCTGTCGTCTCGTCGGCGAAGAGCTTGGACGACGACTTCAAATGATCAAGCAACAGCTGATGAACGGGGCGAAGATGCCAGGCGGCACGACCGACCCAATCGGCGAGCGTCGAACGGTCGAGGTCGATGCCCTGACGCTTGTAGATTTGCGCCTGGCGATAAAGTGGCAAGTGGTCAGCATATTTGGAGACCAGCACCTGGGCGACGGTAGCCTCGGTCGGAATGCCACCTTCGATCAATCTTGCCGGGGCCGGAGCTTGGACAACGACCTCCTCGCAGGCCCGGCAGGCATACTTTGGGCGGCGCACCACCAGCACGCGGAACTGGGCGGGCACAATGTCGAGCTTCTCGCTGACATCCTCGCCGATCCGGTGCAGGTCATTGTGGCAGCACGGGCAGGCATGGTCATCGATATCGACCACGACCTCGATGCGCGGCAGGTGTGCTGGCAGCGAACCCCGGTTCGTGCGCCGTTTAGCGACTTGCGACTGGTGAAGAGCATTCGACGCCTGCTCCTTCTCTTCCAGCCCGGCGGCCTCGACCTGCTCGGCCTCTTCAAGCCCCAGCAGAAGCTGGTCTTCGGGAAGGGTCTCGGCACGGCGGCCGAAGCGGTGGCGCTGCAATTCCTTGATGATCTGACGCAGGCGGGCATTCTCCGCCTCACGCGAAAGCACCATGGCTTTCAGCGCGTTCAGGTCATCCGGAAGCTCGTCTGCCGTCATCGTCATAGGTTGAGAACAGCATATTTTGCCGCTCGGAACGAGAGGTTGAATGCGGCTGATTCAATTGGTCGCGGCCGTCATCCGGCCTTAACAGGCGTGCGCGTTTGGCTCGGCGCTGCCACGCGTTTCCAGTCCAATCCTTCGAACAGAGCCGAGAACTGGGCGGATGTCAGATGCATCGCGCCGTCCTGCATTCGAGGCCAATGGAACTCGCCATCCTCAAGTCGTTTGGCGACCAGGCACACGCCGCTGCC
>NZ_JAJOZR010000030.1:0-2798 GCF_021168455.1 Rhizobium quercicola | reverse complement strand
TGGAAACTATCGGGCAAATGAGCGATGAACCACTCATTAGCTTGCCAGCAGTGGCGCGATGATACTCTTCCGGCCCTTCGGAATGAGCCGTGGTCGTATAAGCTACACCACGTCCTGGGACACGATCCCTGCCAATGATGCCCGTCGCCTCTCGGCCGCCCATCCGGCGATGCTGAACGCAGGTGCCGCACTCACGCCGTGCCGGGTCATCGAACGATTGGCCAGTTCCGGCATCGTGATGTCGGGCTCGGCCTCGACCTCTGCGATCAGGCCCCTCGAACGGCGCCAGCTTGACGCTGTCGGGCCGACCCCATGGCGAACCGGCGCCGCAGAGCCGCTGCGCGCCTCGTGTTGCACGTGCTCGATGCTTAAGCTCTTGCTCACCCTAAACCGACGAGCTGCAGCACGGCGCGAGACACCGGAGGCGACCAATCGCGCCACACGCTCGCGAAGATCAACGAATAACAGCATCCCATGAAACTCCTCCTGCGGGACGTGACCCACAGATTTACGACGTCATCAAACGCGATTCAGATTTTCCGTCCGATGCTCCGAAACCGTACAGGCCGTTTTCCTGGTTCCTGCACTCGAATCCGGCAGTTGAACCGCTGTGGCCATGATGCCCGCAAAGTAGAGAAAATCGCGAGATTGAAGATTTGTGCGGGTAGGAAATGTCTTGAGATTTGTGTGTCTGTGGATCGGCCGGTGTTACGTCGTCCTCTGAAGGTGGAAGCCGGGGGACGGAACATTGTCGGTCCAACTGAGGAGTCCGCGAATTTCGTCCTGTGAAAACAGACTTTCTCGCAAGCCCCCTTGGGCACGGATTTCATCCAGATGAGCCGCAGCTTGCTGCACCGTCCATATCAGGTGACTGAAATTGTTGTGAAACTCGGCATGCAGGTTGCCGGAGAATTTATTGTGAGGCGTCGGCGGCTTTACCGTGCAGTTATTGTTGCTGTAAATCAGTGAGAAGATCGAACGATTGATTACGCTGCTTTCGCCGAGGCCAAGATATCCAATCCGATAGGCATAGCGAACGTAGCGACGTTGCGTATCGCTCATTCCTGCCGCCGATCTGGCAAATACGATATGTCTGAGATGGTTGGTAAAGGCAGTGTCAGCAGCGCCGTTATGGGCACCGACGCGGGCGCTATCCGCCATTGCCATTGCCGCTCCACCCATATTTTTGCGCCCGGCCAGAATGGCGCCAGCCATCACATTCCCGGCGTTGGACACTTTGTATTTCGAGGCGATCGCTTTGAGAGTTGGGATAATGTGATCGTAGCCTATCGCTGAAAATAGATCATCGGCGTCCGTTTCGAAGCAGTAGGTCGGCAGCATTCTCTGGCGGTCTACCTGTAAGAACGCTGACCTGCTTTCCGAATGTTTTAAAAGGTTCTTAATGAGATTGCTTTCAGCAAAGGCATATAAGGCGACAGGATCACTTTCAACCGCCGCCTCGTATTCCTCGATCTTTTTCCAAGATGCCGGATTTATCTGAGCCTTGTGCGATTCGAGCTTGGAGAAGGCGGTTCTGAAAGCCTGTACTTGGAAGTTCCGTTTCTTCTCTGCGAGCTTTTTTTCTCGCTGCGCAATCGCAACCTTTCGTTGCTCGTTTAAATAAATGGCTGTTCTCTTGGCGCGAGCCCAAGAGACAGAAAGCGCGTGTTTCAAAAACTTGCCTGCTCTCTCCGAAATGGGTGTCTCACTGCCTGCCGGGTCCATTTCTGTTGCGAGAGCGATCTTTGTTTCAGCAATAGCCTCTTGGCTGCTCATATTGCGCTGCTTTGGATCTTTATATGTCATAGGCTTGCCCTGTTGACGACTTGCCTTAGTGATTGCAAATATTCACATTGCACGCAACGGGAAACATAAAATATCCTTTACACGCGTAGGTCATCAATTTGCGTGACCGAAATTTTTCGTTCTTCTGCAGGACTTTATCAACCCGAAAGGATAGGCTGACAGTAGAAGCCGCTCCGCTGGCTGCCGTTTTCCGATGCCGTCGATCTCGTCGATGAACAGGATCGATGGAACCGGCGCGCGGGCCACGCTCGGCGAAGGTCTCTGCCATCGTGTCGATGACATTGTTGAGATGCACACCCTTCGATCAGCTGCCGCACGGCTTGCTCGATGCCAGAGATCGGCGCATGCAGCGACACGACAGGCGTCGACATGGCAGCAGCACGCACAATCTTGGCAAAGAAAACGGGGCCATTCTCGATCTTGCAGGCAAGCGCGTGCGCGGCGACGATGTTGCTGACCAATGGTGATTTCCCTGCACCGGCCGACCAAGCCGACGGCACAAGCGCGAAGCGCATGATCAGTGTCAGACATGCATTCACCGCCTCCGGCCTGCTTGCCTTGCCTTCTGTCAAAACGATATCGTACGGTTGCCGGCGTCAGAAGATGGCCGCCACAACTCCGGCGCAGCCATGCCAGATACTGATCGCGATCTCCGGAGAGACGGAACGTATCGAACGCCTGAGTATAGCGACGCATGGCATGGCCACCGATCTCGACGATCCTCACTTTGCATAAACCATTGCGATGGGCGCTGCGCCGAGCCCGAGAGTCTGTCTGCGGGTAACGGAATCGGGGGCTGGCATTTTGTGTTGTTTTCTGATTCCGTATGGATTTTAGCGGGAGGCTTTCAGCAATGCCGAAGTCACTTTCGTTGGATTTGCGCAGCCGGATTGCGGCGGCTGTCGTGCAGGGTGAATCGGTTCGATCTGTTGCGCGACGGTTCGATGTGTCGGCTGCGAGTGCGGTGCGGCTTGGGCAGAAGTTGCGGGCGG
>NZ_JAJOZR010000003.1:0-356647 GCF_021168455.1 Rhizobium quercicola | reverse complement strand
CCGCCCGCAACTTCTGCCCAAGCCGCACCGCACTCGCAGCCGACACATCGAACCGTCGCGCAACAGATCGAACCGATTCACCCTGCACGACAGCCGCCGCAATCCGGCTGCGCAAATCCAACGAAAGTGACTTCGGCATTGCTGAAAGCCTCCCGCTAAAATCCATACGGAATCAGAAAACAACACAAAATGCCAGCCCCCGATTCCGTTACCCGCAGACAGACTCTAGAACGCATCCTCGATGTGAACCGGCCAGCGCCAGGGCCGCACGGCCATGATGTCGTAGCGGATGGAGAGACGGTCCGCATCGCCCTGCTTCTGACGCCAGAGATCGCTTGCCCGGCGAATGCGCGCCTTCGAATGGTCGCTGACCGCAAAGACGGCGGCATCGACCGTAGCGCGCGCCTTCACCTCGACGCAGGCGACAAGGTCGTCGCGCCGGGCGATGATGTCGATTTCCCCGAGTTTCGTGCGATGGCGAAAGGCAACGATCCGGTAGCCGCGTAGCATGAGCGCCACGGCGGCGAGATATTCCGCAAGGGCGCCCCGGCGCACGGCCTTCAGTCGCAGCGGGTTGGCTGCTCCGGTCACGGCAGATCCTTCAGCGTCAGAAGCCGATCGTAGAGCGTGCGCCGGTTGAGACCCGTTACCTTGGCGGCCTCGGTCGCCGCCTTGCCGGCCGGCATCTCGGCCGACAGTCGCGTCAGCAGCGCATCCACATCGCGCGCGTCCGGTGCCGCCTCTTCCGGCGGCGGGCCGATGACCAGCACGATCTCGCCTTTCACCACGATACCGCCACCATAATGATCGGCCAGCGACCCCAGCGTTCCGCGCCGGAATTCCTCGTAGGTCTTGGTCAGTTCGCGACAGACGACGGCGGGGCGCTCCCGACCGAGCGTGTCCGCCGCGCCCACCAGTGTCGCGCCGATCCGGTGGGGGGATTCGAAGAAGATGAGCGTCGCCGGCACGCGGGCGAGTTCCGCCAGCCTGTCGCGGCGCGCCTTGTCCTTGGAGGGCAGGAAGCCGGCAAACAGGAAGGCGTCGTTGGAGAGCCCGGAGCCGACGAGGGCGGCAAGCGGCGCGGAAGGGCCGGGAAGCGGCACGACCCGATGCCCGGCCGCGATGGCCGTCTGCGCGAGGCGGTAGCCGGGATCCGAGACGAGCGGCGTGCCGGCATCCGAGACGAGCGCGACCGAACGGCCGGCGTCGAGCACGGCGATCAGCCGGGGGCCTGCCTCGTTGGCATTGTGCTCGTGATAGGCATAGGGCCGGTTGGCGATGCCGTAGCGATCCAGCAGGACGCGGGTCACGCGGGTGTCCTCGCAGGCCAGCACGTCGGCGCCGGCGAGCGTTTCCAGCGCCCGCAGGGTGATGTCGCCGAGATTGCCGATGGGCGTCGCCACCAGATAGAGCGCCGGCTCGATTGGCCGTGCCTCCACGATCGTGTCGTGCACGCGGTAGCTGCGCGGCCGTGCGCCGGCGTCCGGCGCGGCATCCCGTTCTGTTGTCTTGTCCTTCATGCCGTCTTTATGGGCGAGCCGGCTCCTGCCTGCAAGCCGGTGCGCCGAACGATAATGGTGGGTAGTTCGGCTTCAGGGCAGGCTTGGGCCTTGCACTTCGCCACAGTGTAGTGCCATTTTGCGCGTCCATATCCACGCCGCCCTTCGGCCGCCCGCGGCCCGGTGGCCGAGGCGTTCAAGAGTTCAAGCCGGGAGGCGTCTTCCGGTCCTGATGGAAAGCGACAGCATCACATGCGCATTACGATCGAGCGGTCCAATCTTCTCAAATCGCTGAACCATGTCCACCGGGTCGTCGAGCGCCGGAACACCATTCCGATCCTGTCGAACGTGCTGCTGCGGGCCGATGGCGAAAGCCTCGACATGAAGGCGACGGACCTCGATCTCGAGATCACCGAGGCGACGCCCGCCCAGGTCGAGCAGCCGGGTGCCACCACCGTGCCGGCCCATCTTCTCTACGATATCGTGCGCAAGCTGTCGGACGGTTCGGAAGTGCGGCTTTCGACCAATGCCGAGGGCACGGCCATGACCGTTGCCTCCGGCCGCTCGAAATTCTCGCTCCAGTGCCTGCCGCAGTCGGATTTCCCGGATCTGAACGCCGGCACCTTCACGCACAAGTTCACCATGAAGGCGACCGATCTGAAGATGTTGATCGATCGCACCCAGTTCGCGATCTCGACGGAGGAGACGCGCTACTATCTGAACGGCATCTATATCCACACGATCGAGAGCAAGGGCGACCTGAAGCTGCGCGCCGTGGCGACCGACGGCCACCGCCTCGCGCGCGCCGACCTGGAAGCGCCGTCCGGCTCGGAAGGCATGCCGGGCATCATCATTCCCCGCAAGACGGTGGGCGAGCTGCAGAAGCTGGTGGACCAGCCGGACGCGATGGTGACGCTGGAAATCTCCGACGCCAAGATCCGCATGAGCATCGGCTCGATCGTCATGACGTCGAAGCTGATCGACGGCACCTTCCCGGATTACCAGCGCGTCATCCCGGCCAACAACGAGAAGGAGCTGCGGATCGACTGCCAGTCCTTCGCGCAGGCGGTGGATCGCGTCTCCACGATTTCCTCCGAGCGCGGCCGCGCCGTCAAGCTGGCGCTGGCCGACGGACAGCTGACGCTGACCGTGAACAATCCCGACAGCGGCAGTGCGACGGAAGAGCTGCCGGTCGGCTACGACAACGACCCGCTCGAGATCGGCTTCAACGCAAAATATCTCCTCGACATCACGGCCCAGCTTTCGGGCACGGAAGCCGTCTTCATGCTGGCCGATGCCGGCTCGCCCACCCTCGTGCGCGACCTTGCCGGTGAAGATGCGCTGTATGTGCTGATGCCGATGCGGGTGTAGTCCACGCGGGCTGCGGCAGGCGGGCGTCGCCCACCGGAGGACGGCTTATCTCTGGCGGACGATCGCGCCGATGGCGTTGGCCACCAGACGGGACGCCGTCAAGGCGGAGAGGCCCGCAATGTCGGCTGGCGGAAAGAGTTCGACCAGGTCGAAACCGACAAGCCGGCTGCGTCTGCCGACACCTTCGATCATGTCGATCACCTGCGTATAGGTGAGCCCGCCCGGCGATGGCGCGGCCACGCCCGGCATGATGCCAGGGTCGAGCCCGTCGCAATCCACCGTCATGACGACCTTTGTGCCCTCCGGAATATGTCGAAGGGCGGCCGCAACGCCCTCGGCATGAACCTGCCGCGCGGTAACGAGATGACTGCCGAAGCGCGCGGCATCCTCGACCTCGGCACGGCGCGCACTGCCGATACCGCGCATGCCCACCTGCACGATGCCGGCGACATGGCGCATCTCGTTCGCCCGCCGCATGGGGCTCGAATAGCCGTATCGCTCGCCGTGCAGCGTGTCTCGCCAGTCGATATGCGCGTCGATCTGGACGATCCAGATCGGTCCCACGTCGCCGAAGCCCGCGAGAAACGGGATCACGACGGAATCGTCGCCGCCCAGAAGAACGGGTGCGACACCCGTTGCGAGCACCTCCCGTGTCGTCGCCTCGATCCGTGCCCGATTGCCCGCATTGTCCTCCATCCGGGTCGGCACGTTTCCGAGATCGAGGCAGCATGGCGTGCCGGCATCGAACAGCGGCCCGCCGAGATCGAAGTCCCAATGATCGATCAGTCCGGCGTCCTCCTGGCTCGCGGCCCGAATGGCGTCCGCGGCCAGCGCGTAGCCGCTGCTGTCTTTGCCTGGATAGGTGCTTCCGTGGCCGGCACCGAAGACGGCGGCGACGGGGCGGATCTCCGGGGCAAGGCGACCCGGAAAGCCAAGGAAGGACACTGAACCGTTCATTCTGAGCTCCGTCGTGTTTCGACCGGCAGTCTACACGCCCGATGTCCCTCTGACAGCCGGTGTTCGGATGGCGTAGGGCGTGGCGACCGGATTGGGACATTCACAACGAAATGACGCAAAGAGAATGGTTTCTGTCGCGTTGGTTTTTTGAATGCGGTATGACAGCAAACGCTCAAGCAGCGAGTCGCAGTGGAGACGAGTATGAATTTGCGTTTGAAAGAGCGTTTCGGCAAGAAATTCGATGAGGAAATCCGGTTCTTCAAGGGCTGGCGTAGCAATATGAAAGCCGTCGGTGCGATCACGCCGACCTCGTCGATTGCGGCACGGCGGATGGCGAGCGTCATCGATACGGGTTCCGGTCTTCCGGTCCTCGAACTCGGGCCCGGAACCGGCGTCATCACCAAGGCGATCCTCGATCACGGCGTGGCACCCGAGCAGCTGGTTTCGGTCGAATATTCGACCGATTTCTACAATCAGCTTCTGAAGCGCTTTCCCACGGTGGAGTTCATCAACGGCGATGCCTTCAATCTGGGAACGACCCTCGGCCGCCGCGCCAACGAACAGTTCGATTGCGTCATCTGCGCCGTGCCGCTCCTCACCATCCCGATGCAGCAACGCGTCGCGCTGATCGAGGATCTGCTGACGCGGGTGCCCGTCGGCCGTCCGGTGGTGCAGATTTCCTACGGCCCGCGCTCGCCGGTCGCCAACATGCCGGACCGGTTCCGCACGGAACAGCTCGACTTCATCATGCGCAACATTCCGCCGGCGCGCCTCTGGATCTACCGCAAGACGCACTGAGGCATCGTGTTCGGTCTCTATATCAGCCACCCCGAGGTCGCGATCGATCCGGACGTGCCGATCCCGCGCTGGGGGCTTTCCGAGAAAGGCCGTGAGCGCGCCCGGATGGCCGCAGCGTCCGGCTGGGCGCGCGGCCTCGGTCGCCTCGTCTCCTCGGACGAGACGAAGGCGCTGGAGACCGCGGGCCTTCTCGCCGAGGCGTCGGGATCATCCGTCGATGTCCTGAAGGACAGCGGCGAGAACGACCGTTCGGCGACAGGCTTCCTGCCGCCGGCAGAGTTCGAGGCGGCAGCGGACCGTTTCTTCACCGACCCGGCCGTGAGCTTCCGCGGCTGGGAGACGGCGCACGATGCGCAGGCCCGCATCGTTCGCGTGGTCATGGCCCTGCTCGATGCGCATGATCCGTCGATCCCGATCGCCATCATCGGCCATGGCGGCGTCGGCACCTTGCTGTATTGTCATCTCTCCGGCATTCCCGTGTCGCGGGCGCACGACCAGGGTCCGGGCGGCGGCAACCTCTTCGCTTTTCCCCTTGCCCGCAGGCGCCCGGTGTGCAAGTGGACCCGCATCGAGGACTGGCAGGGGTGGACGGATGGCTGAGGCAGCGCGCGACAGGTTGATCATCGGCCTCGACGTTCCCACGATCGCCGAGGCGCAAGGCATCGTCGATGCGATCGGTGACGACGGCCAGTTCTACAAGATCGGCTACCAGCTGGTCTTCGCCGGCGGTCTCGACTTTGCGCGAGACCTCGCCGCGTCGGGCAAGAAGATCTTCCTCGACATGAAGCTTCTCGATATCGACAATACCGTCGCCAAAGGCGTGGAAAACATCGCGCGCATGGGCATGACCATGCTGACGCTGCACGCCTATCCCAAAGCCATGGCGGCGGCCGTCGAGGCTGCGAAGGGTTCCGGCCTCTGCCTGCTTGGCGTGACCGTGCTGACCTCGATGGACGCAGACGATCTTGCGGCCGCCGGTTATGCCGACGATCCTCGCGCGCTTGTGCTGCGCCGGGCCGCCCAGGCTCGCGACGCCGGAATGGGCGGCATCGTCTGTTCGGCCGAGGAGGCCGCGATCGTCCGCGAGGTCGTCGGTCCGGATCTCGCCGTGGTCACGCCCGGCATCCGCCCGGCCGGGGCCGACAAGGGCGACCAGAAGCGGGTGATGACCCCGTTCGATGCGATCTCGGCCGGTGCGAGCCACCTCGTCGTCGGGCGGCCGATCGTCAAGGCGGACGACCCGCGGGCTGCAACGCGCGCCATTCTCGACGATATGCGCCGGGCAAGCTGGCCCAGCAACGACTGAGCGTTTCAACACAGAACGCGTGAAGAAGGAGGGTGCGATGGCCAAGGGATACTGGATCGCCCGCGTGGATGTCCGCGATGCCGAACACTACAAGGACTACGTTTCGGCGGCCAAGCCCGCCTTCGAAGCGTATGGCGCCGTCTTCCTCGCACGCGGCGGAGCGGTGGAAAAGCTCGAAGGCGATATCCGCGCGCGCAACGTTATCATCGAATTCCCGTCGATGGAGGCCGCCGTCGCCTGCTACAATTCGCCGGAATACCAGATCGCGGCAGCCATCCGCCAGGAGGTCGCCGATGCCGACATGCTGGTGGTCGAAGGCGTCTGAACCGAGCTTCCCGTCTGCGGCCTGTTGCGCCGCATGATACCTTCCCGTAGGAGGCAGGGTAAGCTATATCGGATGTCTGATCCTGCCTGAAAAACACCGGAGCGCCGTTCCATGACCCTGTCCAATCTTCCCCCGCTCGTCACCGTCTTCGGCGGATCGGGATTCGTCGGGAGGCACGTGGTGCGCGCGCTCGCTCGGCGCGGTTTCCGCATCCGGGTCGCCGTGCGCCGCCCGGATCTGGCGGGTTTCCTGCAGCCGCTCGGCAATGTCGGCCAGATCTCCTTCGTCCAGGCGAACCTGCGCTACCGCCAGTCGGTCGACGCCGCCGTGCAGGGCAGCGACCACGTGGTCAATTGCGTCGGCATCCTGTTCGAGGCCGGTCGCAACACGTTCGATGCCGTGCAGGATTTTGGCGCGCGCGCCGTGGCCGAGGCCGCCCGCAGCGTCGGCGCGTCGCTCACCCACATTTCCGCGATCGGTGCGGATGCCGGCAGCGATTCCGTCTACGCCCAGTCGAAGGCGAAGGCCGAAAAGGCGGTGATGGACATCAAGCCGGATGCCGTCATCCTGCGTCCCTCGATCGTCTTCGGTCCCGAGGATGGCTTCTTCAACAAGTTCGCCCAGATGTCGCGCTTCTCGCCGGCCCTGCCGCTGGTCGGCGGCGGCAAGACCGCGTTCCAGCCGGTCTATGTCGCAGATCTCGCGGAAGCCGTCGCCAAGGCGGTCGAAGGCAAGGTCGAGAAGGGCCGGATCTACGAACTCGGTGGCCCGGAAGTGCTGACCTTCCGCCAGTGTCTCGAAATCATGCTGAAGGCGATCGACCGCAAGCGCGTGCTCGTCACGCTGCCCTTCGGTGCCGCGTCGCTGATCGGCAGCATCGCCTCCCTGGTGCCGCTCGTCGCGCCGCCACTGACATCGGATCAGGTGACGCTGCTCAAGAGCGACAACGTCGTCTCGCCGGCAGCCGAAGCCGAGGGACGCACCTTCAAGGCCTTCGGCATCGAGCCGACGCTGGTCGAGGCGATCATACCGAGCTACCTCGTCCGCTACCGGCCGCAGGGCCAGTACACGCGCTCCGGCAAGGCGGCCTGAGCCCACGATGAGCGACCGAACGAACCCGCCGCCGGCTTGCCACCGGCGGCTTTTGTTTGTCCGGACGCGGCGGCGTTGCAGTTCTGCCGCACTGCACATTTGCCGTTGGCCTTTACCGGCGATTCAACATGTTGCGTTATTGCTTGTGCCGGTGCTGGAGCATAGACAGCAGCCGCGTGCCTTTGTCAGGGTCAGAGCACGCCATTCCGACATCTCGAAAGGCTAGAGAGTAAATGGGTAAGTCGATCGCAATCTTCTTTGCGTGCGCGGCATTGGTCATCGTCGCAGGCTCGTTCGCCGCGCCGAAGACCGTGGCAGGCAGCCACGATAACTGTGCGCCGGCTTATGGCGTCGATCCTTGCACGACCTCGTCGATCGGTCTCGTTTCCGGTCGCTGATGTCGTCGTCGCAGCCGTGATGTTCGATCGGCTGCCGACACGAATTTCGTAAAGCTATGGCGGGGGCCAGGAAACCGCATGCAGACCGTGATCCGGCTGCATGCGGTTTTTTCGTGTCGAGCGTCAGCCGAAAACGGTAAGGCCGATCAGGCCGGCCGTGCCGACGATGATGCGCCAGATGGCGAACGGGGCGAAGCCGCGGCTGGACACGAAGGCGAGCAGCGAGCGTACCACGAGCAGCGCCGAGACGAAGGCGGCGATGAAGCCGACCGCGATCAGCGAGGCATCGTTGAAGTCGAGCACGTCGCGATTCTTGTAGAGATCGAGAACCGTCGCGCCCAGCATGGTGGGGATGGCGAGGAAGAAGGAGAATTCCGCCGCCGAGCGCTTGTCGGTGCCCATCAGCAGCGAACCGGCGATGGTCGCGCCGGAGCGGGACGTGCCGGGAATCATGGCGAGGCACTGGAACAGGCCGATCTTCAGCGCCAGCGCGGGCGTATAGTCCATCATGTCGCGGTAGCGCGGCTTCATCGGCATGCGATCGATCGCGTAGAGAATGATGCCGCCGACGATCAGCATGACGCAGATCAGCTTCGGCGTCTCGAACAGCACGTTCTTGATGAAGTCATGGGCAAGGAACCCGATGATCGCTGCCGGCAGGAAGGCGAGCAGGATGAGGAGCACGAAGCGCCGTGCCCGGGGATCGCTGGGCAGTGCGATGAGGATCGACCACAGCCGCTGGAAATAGACGGTGAGGATGGCAAGGATCGCGCCGAGCTGGATGATGATCTCGAAGGTCTTTCCCTTCGATTCGAAGCCCAGGAAATGGCCGGCCAGCAGGATATGCGCCGTGGAGGACACGGGAATGAACTCTGTCAGGCCTTCGATAAGGCCCAGAATGAGCGCACTGAAGATCGAATGTTCGGGCATGAGGTAAAGTTTCCTTTAAGCAAAGGAGTTTAAGGGTTTACGAACCGGGGGAGGGCCGATTCGCTTGAGTTCGGGAAAGCTTGCTTCTATAGCTGCGACGAGCGCTGTCTTATAGCTGCCTTCTCTCTGCCATTGCCAGATGAAACCGCGCCCCGCGATCCAACCTAGAAAACCTGTTCCGAGACAGACGCATCGATGCCCACACTCTATCATCACCCCATGTCCACAGCGTCCCGTTTCGTCCGGCTCATCCTGTCGGAATACGGCTACCAGACGGATTTGACGGAAGAGCAGCCCTGGGAGAAGCGGCGCGATTTTCTGGCGCTCAATCCCGCGGGCACGCTGCCGGTCTATGTGGATGACAGCATGCGCGCCCTCAGCGGCGCCTCGGTCATTTCCGAGTATCTCGACGAAACCAACGGCGTGCTGAAGCGCGAGCGCCGGCTTCTGGCGGAAGATCCGTTCCAGCGCGCGGAAATCCGCCGCCTGACCGAGTGGTTCCTCGTGAAGATGGAGGCGGACGTGACGCGTCCGCTGGTGCGCGAGCGGATCTTCAAGCTGCAGATGACCGCGGAGCAGGGCGGCGGCGCGCCGGATTCGAAGATGCTGCGCCTGTCGCGCGCCAATATCCGCCAGCACATGAAGTATCTGTCCTGGCTTGCGGGGTCGCGCACCTATCTGGCGGGCGACCGGCTGTCCTATGCCGATCTCGCGGCGGCGGCGGCCCTTTCCGTGCTCGACTATATGGGTGAGATCGACTGGACGGAGGCGCCGGCCGCCAAGGACTGGTACCAGCGCCTGAAGTCGCGCCCCTCCTTCCGCCCGCTGCTGGCCGAGCGCGTGCGCGGCCTGACCCCGGTATCGCATTATGCGGACCTCGACTTCTGATCCGCAAGGCCGCGCGGACGGCGCGACCCTGCGCCGCCGCGCGAGCCTCACGGCCTTTCTCAAGGCCGAAGCGCGCGACAAGGGCTTCGACCTCTGTCGCGTCACGACGCCCGACACGATCCCGGATGCGCCGGCCCGCCTCGCGGATTTTCTGGATCACGACTATCACGGCACCATGGACTGGATGGCCGAGACCGCCGAGCGGCGCGGCGACCCGCGTACGCTCTGGAGCGAGGTCCGCTCGGTCGTCATGTTCGGCATGAATTACGGCCCGGACCACGACCCGCGCGCCGTGCTCGACCGGAAGGATCGCGGCGCGATCTCCGTCTATGCCCAGAACCGCGATTATCACGATGTCATCAAGGGGCGCCTGAAGGAAGTCGCGACGCGTTTTGCCGCGCGGGCCGGCGCCGACGTCAAGGTGTTCGTGGATACCGCGCCGGTCATGGAAAAGCCGCTGGCCGAGCAGGCGGGCATCGGCTGGCAGGGCAAGCACACCAATCTCGTCAGCCGAAGCTTCGGCTCCTGGCTGTTTCTCGGCAGCCTGTTCACGACGGAGGAACTGGAGATCGACGCGCCCGAGCGCGATCACTGTGGCTCCTGTCGCGCGTGCTTGGATGCCTGCCCGACGGATGCCTTTCCAGCACCCTACAAGATCGACGCGCGCCGCTGCATCTCCTACCTCACGATCGAGCACAAGGGGCCGATCGATCCCGCGCTGCGCCCGGCCATCGGCAATCGCATCTATGGCTGCGACGACTGTCTCTCGGCCTGTCCCTGGAACAAGTTCGCGGCCGTCGCGAGCGAGATGAAGCTGAAGGCCCGCGCCGATCTGGCGGCGCCCTCGCTTGCCCTTCTCCTCGCACTGGACGATGCCGGTTTCCGCGCGCTGTTCTCCGGTTCCCCGGTCAAGCGCATCGGGCGCGACCGTTTCGTGCGCAACTGCCTGATCGCCGCCGGCAATTCCGGCGATGCCGCGCTGGTCGCCCCGTGCCGCGCGCGCCTCGCGGATGCCGCACCGGTGGTGCGCGGCATGGCCGTCTGGGCGCTGTCCCGGCTGCTGTCGCCCGATGCTTTCAGGGACCTTGCCCGGGAGCGATCTCTGGAAGATGACAGCGAGGTCTTGGACGAATGGATACGAGCAGGAGCCGCATGATGGACGTTCTCATTCTGGGGGCCGGTTTTTCCGGCGCAGCCATCGCGCGCCGTCTTCTGCCGGAGGCACGCTCGGTGGCCGGGACCACCCGCTCGCCCGAGCGGCGGCAGGCGCTTGCCGACATGGGCCTCGATGCGCTCGTCTATGACGGCGAGACGATCTCTCCCGAACTTCGCGCCGCGATGGAGCGGACGACCCATCTCGTGCAGTCCATCGCGCCCGGCAAGGCCGGCGATCCGCTGATGCGGCCGGGCATGCCGGATATTGCGCGCCTCATGCCGAGGCTGCGCTGGGCCGCCTATCTCTCGACGGTCGGCGTCTATGGCGATCACAAGGGCGCCTGGGTGACCGAGGAAGCGCCGCTGGAACCCGTATCGGAGCGGTCCCGGGAGCGCGTGGCCGCGGAGGCGGCCTGGGCGGGTTTCGGGCAGGCCACAGGCATCCCCGTCGCCGTTCTCAGGCTGTCGGGCATTTACGGGCCCGGCCGCAACGGCTTCTGCAATCTGGCGAATGGCACGGCACGGCGTCTGGTGAAGCCCGGACAGGTCTTCAACCGGATCCGTGTCGAGGATATTGCCGGCTGCGTGGCGTTCCTCAGCGAAAAGAGTCTGGGCGGCATCTTCAACGTGACCGATGACGAGCCTGCCCCGCCGCAGGATGTCGTGCTGGAGGCCGCGCGCCTGATGGGAGTCACGCCTCCGCCGGAAACCGCCTTCGAGACAGCCGACCTCTCGCCGATGGCGCGCACCTTCTATGGCGAGAACAAGCGCGTTTCGAACGCAAAGCTACGAGCTGCCGGATATACCTTCCTGCATCCCGATTACCGTCAGTCTCTTCGTCAGATGTGGAACGAGGATTGCTGGCAATCCTGATGTAAGGGCTGAATTTCCTTTTGCCGGCAATGCAACCATGTCGAGAGAATGCGAGTCCGGGAACACTACAAAGCGACCTGTTTTTCGCAATTTCAAACTTTTAATCTCATTTTATCCAGCCTGTGGAAAAATCATTCCAAAAAAAGCCGTATTTTATGAATCGGTTTGATTCCATGGGCTTTTTTCGAGCCATCGGTAATTTTTCAAAAATTTAAGAAAATTCAACAGAGGCCGGAAGCAGTAAATCCTAACCGTTGCTTAACGGTTGAAGCACGTTTCCGCCATTTTTGCCCCGGACAAGCCGTCTCGTTCGCTGAAAAGCAAGACGATACGACGAAGGGGTAGCTTGTTGACGAGTATGAAACTTGCCAATGTCGCATTGGCGGCATGCGTTGCTTTGGGGGCAACATTGACGACCATCACACCATCACAGGCAGCCGGTGCCGGTTGCGGCGGGGCTTCCTGGTACGCCCTCTCATCCCGGACGGCATCCGGCGAGAGAATGAACGCTTCCTACCTTACCGCCGCGCATCGCAGCCTGAAGTTCGGAACCCGCGTCGAAGTCACCAACAAACGCAACGGCAAGAGCGTCGTCGTCCGCATCAACGATCGAGGCCCCTTCATTCGCGGCCGCGTTCTGGATCTCTCCAAGGCCGCCGCGTCTCAGGTCGGCATGGTGAGTTCCGGTCACGCCAGCATCTGTTATCGCGTCGTCGGTTAAAGCCCGACGCTGAAAATGGTTCCGGAAAATGTCGGGACCGGACGAACGGACCTCCTCTACGGCACCGGGATGTGGGGGGACGGACACGGATCGCAAAAGGCCTTCCCGCTTGCTCTTCGCCGCCATCGCCGGTACACGCGCCGAGACAGACGATGGATTTTGCTGCGGGCCGATGGAGTGTGACCGATGCGACTGGGTGGACGACTTGCCGGTGCGATCGATGTTCTCTCCGACATCGAGACGCGAAAGCGCCCGGTCGCGGATGCGCTGAAGGACTGGGGCCTTGCCCATCGGTTCGCCGGATCCGGCGACCGTGCCGCGATCGGCAATATCGTCTATGACGCGCTCCGCCAGAAACTCTCCCACGCCTACCTGATGGACGACGACAGCGCGACTGCGCTCGGTTACGCCGTCATGCTGCGCCAGTGGGGCCAGACGCCGGAAACGCTGGCCGAAAGCCTGGAGGGCGACCGCTTTGCGCCGCCCCCGCTGCCGGACGCCGCGCTGGCCGCCTTTCGCAGCCGCGATCTCGGGCAGGCGCCCGCGCATGTCCAGGGCGACATTCCCGAATGGGTGGTGCCGTCCTTTCAGGCGGTCTTCGGCGATCGCTGGCTGGAGGAAGCCGCAGCATTGGCCGAGCGCCCGGCGCTCGACTTGCGGGTCAACACGCTGAAGGCCGATCGTGCGAAAGTTCTCAAAGCCCTTGACGAGGCCGGTGTGCAGCCGACGGAGACCGCGCGCCAGGGCCTGCGGGTCGCGCCGGGCGAAGGCCCCTCAAGGCTTCCGAATGTCACGGCCGAACTGTCTTTCCAGAAGGGCTGGTTCGAGGTGCAGGACGAAGGCTCGCAGATCGTCGCCGATCTCGTCGGCGCGACCGGCGGCGAGCAGATTCTCGATTACTGCGCCGGCGGCGGCGGCAAGACGCTGGCTCTGTCCGCGACCATGGACAACAAGGGTCAGGTCCATGCCTTCGACACCGACCGCAAGCGCTTAGCGCCGATCATCGAGCGGCTGAAGCGCGCAGGCACCCGCAACGTGCAGGTTCACGACCGGCCACAGGCGCTCGCCGCTCTGGCGGACCGTTGCGATGCCGTGCTGGTGGATGCGCCCTGCACGGGCACCGGAACATGGCGCCGGCGTCCGGATACGAAATGGCGCCTGAACGAGCGCAATATCGAGGAGCGCCAGGGACAGCAGCGTGAGGCGCTGGCGGAAGCGGCCCGCTACGTTCGTCCCGGCGGGCGGCTCGTCTATGTCACCTGTTCCGTCCTGCCGGAAGAAAACGACCGGCAGGTCGAGCGCTTTCTGGGCGGGAACCCGGCCTTCACGGCCGTGTCGGCGCTCGACAGCTGGAACGCCCTGTTCGGCCCGACCGGTCGCCGCCCGGTCACGCGCGATGGCCGTACGCTGACGCTGTCGCCGGCCTCCACCGCCACCGACGGCTTCTTCTTCGCCATGCTGCAGCGGCAGGCGCAATAGGTTCAAAGCGTTCTAAACTATACGCTTTGACACAAGTTTACTTTTGGTTCATGAGGATCGAACGGGACGGGGCCGTGCGTGAGCGCGCCCGGATCCCGGATCCGTTTCACGCGTGCGGTACCCCAGTCCGGAACCCGGCCGGGCTCCGCCGAGGAGAGGTCATGACCGTATCATTCCTTCGTACCGCCGCTCTGGCGCTGGCGACCGCCACCTCCGCCCTGGCGATCCAGCCGGCCGCCGCCGCGACCGATGCCGCAGCCGTGCTCAAGCACTATTCCGAGGTGGCCCATGCCAAGTTCGAGGATGCCCTGACGACCGCGCAGGCGCTTGACAAGGCCGTGGACGCGCTGATCGCGACGCCGAGCGAAGCGACGCTCAAGGCCGCCCGCGAAGCCTGGCTCGTCGCCCGCAACCCCTATCAGGAAACCGAAGTCTACCGCTTCGGCAACCCGATCGTCGATGAGTGGGAGGGCAAGGTCAATGCCTGGCCGCTCGACGAAGGCCTGATCGACTATGTCGATGCGAGCTATGGCAGCGAGAGCGACGAGAACGCGCTCTTCACCGCCAACGTCATCGCCAACAAGACGATTTCGATCGACGGCAAGGAGATCGACGCCTCGAAGATCACGCCGGAGTTCCTGTCGGGCACGCTGCAGGAAGCCGACGGCATCGAGGCGAACGTGGCGACCGGCTACCACGCCATCGAATTCCTGCTCTGGGGCCAGGACCTGAACGGTACCGGTCCGGGTGCGGGCAATCGCCCCTATACCGATTACGACACCAAGGCCTGCACCAACGGCAATTGCGATCGCCGCGCCGCCTATCTCAAGGCCGCGACCGATCTTCTCGTGTCGGATCTGAAGGAGATGACCGCCAACTGGACGCCGGACGGCGCCGCGACCAAGCATGTCGAGGCCGATCCGAAGGCCGGCCTCACCGCCATCCTGACCGGCATGGGCTCGCTGTCCTATGGCGAGCTTGCCGGCGAGCGCATGAAGCTGGGCCTGCTTCTGCACGATCCGGAAGAAGAGCATGACTGCTTCTCGGACAACACCTACAACTCCCACCTTCACGACGCGATCGGCATCGAGCAGGCCTATCTCGGCACCTATACCCGCACCGACGGCACGACGCTCACCGGCCCCTCGCTCTCCGAACTCGTGGCGGCCAAGGACCCGGCCGTCGATGCGGAGATGAAGGAGAAGCTCGCCGCAACGGTTTCGGCCATGCAGGCCATGGCCAAGCGCGGCCAGACGGTCGAGGCCTACGACCAGATGATCGCGGAAGGCAATACCGAAGGCAACGCCGTCGTCCAGAAGGCGATCGACGGCCTGATCGCCCAGTCGAAGACCGTGGAGCGCGTGCTGACCGCCCTCGATCTCGGCAAGATCGAGCTCGAAGGATCCGACAGCCTCGACAACCCGAACGCCGTCTTCAAATGAGAGCCGCGTCCGGACGCCGCAAAGCCTGATCCGCGATGACCGCCCGGACCGCCCCGCGTTTCCTTACGCCCCTTGCCGCCGCGACCCTCGCGGCGGCGTTCGTCGTGGCATGGGTCGGCTGGCGTCCCTTCGCGGCGGACAAGGCCGTACCTGTGCCGGCCGTCGCGCACGGCGAGACACCGGCGCAGCGAACCGATCTGTCGGACACGGACAGGCGCCGCGTTGCGGATGTGACCCGGCCGACGCGCGATTTTACCCGCCCCGAGCCCTTCGAGACCATGGCGGGCGGTGCGGGAACCTCGACCGCGAAGCCCGACCGGGCCGGGCTCACCCATCCCGCCGGCAATCTCGATGCCGCTGGCGAGGAACGCTTCCGCCTCGGCAGTGCCCTGTTCGAAAAGCTCTGGGTTTCCTCGCCCTCCTCGACGCAGGCTTCGGATGGTCTCGGCCCGCTTTACAATGCCCGCTCCTGCGAAACCTGCCATATCAGGGACGGGCGGGGACGCCCGCCCGTCGGCACTGCGGGGAGCCCGTCGCTGGTTCTGAAATTCCTGTTTCCCGAGACGGTGGAATCCGTTGTGCAGACAGCAGGCGACCCGGTCTATGGCCGGCAGCTGCAGGACAGCGGCGTTCCCGGCCTGCCGGCCGAGGGGCATCTGGCGCTCCGCTACGAGGAGCGGCCGGTCACGCTGGCCGGTGGCGAACGCGTCAGCCTGCGCCACCCGGTCTACGGTACTAAGGGCCTCGCCTATGGGCCGCTCGACAGCGCCACCCGCCTGTCGCCGCGCCTCGCGCCGCCGATGACCGGCCTCGGCCTGCTGGAGGCGATCGACCCTGCCGATATCCTCGCCCATGCGGACCCGGACGATCGCGACGGCGACGGCATCAGCGGCCGAGCGTCCTGGCAGACGGCGAGCGCCGATGGTGCGCCCGTGCTCGGCCGGTTCGGCTGGAAGGCGCAGGCGGCGACCGTGCGCGCTCAGGCAGCGGACGCCTTTGCGACCGATATCGGGATCTCCACGCCCGACGACCCGAGAAGCCATGGCGATTGCACGGCCCGGCAGTCGCGATGCCTTGCCCTGGAGGACGGCGTACAGGCCCGGCTGGGATCGAGCGAAGCGCCCGATCCGGTGCTCGAACTCGTCGCCTTCTATGCCCGCCACCTCGCCGTCCCGGCGCGGCGGAACGTCGCGGCACCCGCTGTGCTCGCGGGGAAGCAGCTCTTCTCCGATACGGGCTGCGCCTCCTGCCATGTTCCGAAATTCGTCACCCGCCGCGATCCAACGTCGCCATCCACGGCGTTTCAGCTCATCTGGCCCTATTCCGACCTGCTCCTGCACGACATGGGCGAAGGCCTGTCCGATGCCGTCTCGCCGTCCGATCCGGCAAGCGCGGACGCGGCGAAGCCGCGGCCGGGGGAATGGCGTACGCCGCCGCTTTGGGGTATCGGTCTTGCACAAACCGTCGATGCGCGGGCGGGCTTCCTGCATGACGGCCGCGCGCGGACGCTGACCGAGGCCATCCTGTGGCACGGCGGCGAGGCGCAGGCCGCGCGCGATCGTTTCGTTTCCCTCGACGCCGCGAATCGCCGGGCGTTGCTCGCCTTTCTGGAGTCGCTCTGATGCGTCTATGGACAGCCTTCCTGCTCACCGCGGCGCTCGTGTCCGCCACGCCGGCCTCCGCTCAGGAAGCGGACGACGATGTCGGCGCGGCGCCGTCGAGCGGCCTGGTGGCCGAGGCCGTGCCGAACGCGATGGCCCGCGCCGTCGATGGCTTCATCCGCCCCGGCTATCGCGATCTGGTGGAGCGCACGGGCGCGCTGGCCGATCACCTTCGCCCGCTCTGCCACCGTCCGTCGCCGCAGTCGCTTGCCCGTGTCAAGCGCGCGTTCTCCGAGGTCGCCGCCGCCTGGTCGCGCATCGAGATCGTCCGTGTCGGGCCCGTTCTCGAGGACAACCGCTTCGAGCGCGTCCTGTTCTTTCCCGACCGCAAGAGCACCGGCCTGAAGCAGGTTCAGCGAATCCTCGCCGAGAGCGACGAGACCGCCACGATCGCCACCGCGCTGCGCGGCAAGAGCGTCGCGGTGCAGGGGCTCGGCGCGCTGGAATACGTGCTGTACGGCACCGATGCCGACGCGCTGCTCGATGCGCCCGACGGCTTTCGTTGCCGCTACGCCCGCGCCATCGCCGAGAACCTGACAAGCGTCGCTGCGGAGCTGAGCGCCGCCTGGGAAAACCCGCAGGGCGTACAGGCCGCCTGGAAGGCGCCGGGGCCGGACAATCCGCTCTACCGGACGCAGGGCGAGGCTGCGACCGAACTTCTCGGTATCCTCGTTCATGGGGTGGAGAGCCTGCGCGACCAGCGCCTGCGCCCGGTCTTTGCCGGCGCCATCACCCCTGTGCCGTCGCCCGGCCACCCGAAGCTTGCCGTCTATTGGCGCTCCGGCCAAACGATGGAGTCCGTCGCCGACAATGCGCGCGGCCTCAAGGCCCTGTTCGACACCGCCGGCATGCGTGCGCTCCTTCCGGCCGACAGGCAGCCGATCGCCGACTCGATCGACTTCGTCTTCAACGATCTCATCGCCTCGGCCGATGCCGTCAGACAGCCCATCGACGCGGCGCTGATGGACCCGGCCGAACGCGCGAAACTGCTTCTCGTCCTGCGCAACGCCAACGATCTGCTGCAACGGCTGAACATGGATTTCGGTGCCGCGATCGGGCTCGGCGCCGGTTTCTCCTTTGCCGATGGCGATTGACGGGGACGAGCCATGACCCTTTCCGGCAGACGCGCGCGCGCGGATCTCCTCGACAGGCGAGCCTTTCTCTTGATGGCCGGCGCCGCCTGGGCGGCATCTCTCTCGCCTGCCTCCGCCGCCGCCCTCTCCCGGACGGACGCGGTCTTCGCCTCTGTCTTCCGGGCCGGCGACGGGTCCTACGGCATCGCCACCGTCTCCGAGGAAGGCGAGGTCATCGACCGTCATGCCCTGCCGGATCGCGCCCACGGCCTGGCGCATTCGCCGGTGTCGGGCTGCACCGTCGCCTTTGCCCGTCGCCCGGGGACCTTCGCGATGATCCTCGACGCGGCCGCACGCAATGAGCCGGTCGTCATCACCGCCAGCGAGGGACGACATTTCTTCGGGCATGGCTGCTTCTCGGCGGATGGTCGGCTGCTGTATGCGACGGAGAACGACTTCGCCGCCAATCGCGGCATGATCGGCGTCTATGACCGCACAGACGGCTTCCGCCGCTTCGCCGAATTCCCGACGCACGGCATCGGCCCGCACGACATGACACTGTCGCCCGACGGGCGCCTGCTGGTGGTCGCCAATGGCGGCATCGAGACGCATCCGGATTTCGGTCGGACCAAGCTGAACCTCGATCGCATGGAGCCGTCGCTCGCGCTCATCGAAACCGCGACCGGCCGTCTGGTCGAACGTCACGTCATGCCGCCGCATCTCCGGCAGCTCTCGACCCGGCACGTGGATATCGATGCGACCGGCCGGATCTGGTTTGCCTGTCAGTATGAGGGGCCGCGCAATGCCCGCCCGCCGGTCGCCGGCGTCTTTGCGCCCGGCGAGGACATTCGCTTTCTCGACCTGCCCGACGAAGCCTCCGCGGCGCTCGCCAATTATGTCGGTGCCATCGCGGTCCATCGCGGGCAGGGCCTGGTCGGGCTCGCCTCCCCGAAAGGCGGGGCGGTCGTCACCGTGGACGCGCGCACCGGCGCCTTCGTGCGGCTGGACCGGCTTGCCGATGCCGCCGGCATTGCGCCGGCGCAGGGTCCGGGTTTTGCGGTCTCCTCCTATGGCGGCAGCTTTGCGGGAAGGACCAGCCCGATCGCCTGGGACCAGCATATCGTCCGCACCCGCCCGAGCTGACAAACTCTATGCCGCGGCATCTCCCTGTAAACCGCCGGGCTCTGCCCTAATTTCTCGCCTACCTCGCTTGCCGGAATCCCAAGCCGAGTTTCGCAGCTGTCCGGTCGGTCCCGAAGCCTTTACGCTCCGGCTGGACATTCCCTCGATCGGACCCTCATGCGCCCAAGCCTGACTTATGCTCTCTTCATCGTCGCCGTCGTCGCGTGCGGCCTTCTCATCGGGATCAACAACATCCCCGGAGAATGGTACCAGTCGCTGCAGAAGCCGCCGTTCAACCCGCCGAACTGGATCTTCGCGCCGGTCTGGACGACGCTCTACGTGATCATCGGATATGTCGGCGCCTGCACCTTTCTGCACCATCGGCACTCGCGCGCCATGCGCTTCTGGGGCGCCCAGATGCTGTTCAACTTCGCCTGGTCGCCACTGTTCTTCGGCTTTCACGAGATCGCTCTGGCGCTGATCGTCATCCTCGCGCTGCTGATCTCGGTCTACGCCTTCATCGCCGTCTCCTGGCGGCAGGACCGCTTGTCGGCATGGCTCTTCGTTCCCTATGCCGCCTGGGTCTCGTTCGCCACGCTTCTCAACGGCTCCATTCTGCTCCTGAACTGAGGATGCCCGGAGCGAAGCCCTTGCGGGGAAGGGGAACGGCATGCCAGTCTCCGCCCGTTCCGAACAAGCGCCGCCACAGCGGTTCGCCGCGGGCCAGCCGGGTTTGGCAGAGGGGGTGTAGACATGGCTGAGACGACTGAACCGGACTTTCGCGCCCGCGTCCGCCGGAGTTTCGACCGGCAGGCCTTCATGCGCACGATCGGTGCGGAACTGACGCGCGTCGAGCAGGGCATGGTGGAGATCGAGCTGCCCTTCGACGAGATGATGACGCAGCAGCACGGCATTCTCCATGCCGGCATCATCTCGTCGGCGCTTGAAACGGCGAGCACCTATGCCGGTTATTCGGTGCTGGAGCCGGATGCGGGGCTGCTGACCATCGAGTTCAAGGTCAATCTTCTCTCGCCCGGCCGGGGCGAGCGCTTCCTGTTTCGCGGCGAAGTCACCAAGCCCGGCACCACCATCATCGTCTCCGACGGGCGCGCCTATGCCATGTCGCAGGATGCCCCGCCGAAATTGATCGCCTCAATGACGGCCACCAAAATGGTCGTGCGCGGCCGCGAAGGATTTGCAGAGTGAACGCCAAGCCGGACGTGATGCCCGAGAGCCTGCTGAAACCCGTGGGCGAGCAATCCATTCTCTATGTCATGGCGGCGGAGGCCGAATACGGCCCGCACCTCAAGACCCGGATGACGCCACTGATGACCGGCGTCGGTCCGGTGGAGGCGGCCGTCTCCGTCACGCGCGCGCTGTCGCGGCTTTCGGCGGCAGACCGCCTCCCGGCGCTCGTCGTCTCGCTCGGCTCGGCCGGCTCCGCCAGGCTGGAGCAGGCGGAAATCTATCAGGCCATCTCGGTCGCCTATCGCGACATGGATGCCTCACCGCTCGGTTTCGAGAAGGGCGCGACGCCCTTTCTGGATCTGGCCGTCACGGTTCCCTTGCCCCTGCGCATCCCGGGTCTTGCCGAGGCCAGCCTCTCCACCGGCGGCAATATCGTCTCGGGCGCTGCCTATGCGGACATCGCCGCCGACATGGTGGATATGGAAACCTTCGCCGTGCTGCGCGCCTGCCAGGCCTTCGGCGTGCCTCTGCTCGCGCTGCGCGGCATTTCCGACGGCAAGGCCGAGCTTCGCCATGTCTCCGACTGGACGGCCTATCTCCATGTCATCGACCAGGCGCTCGCAGGCGTGGTGGACCGGCTGGAAACGGCGATGGCACAGGGTGCTCTCGGCCTTTGACCTGGGCAAAAGCGGGTTAGACGTTGCACTTGCCGGCCTGTTTATTTAAAGGCTCGGAATGATCCCGCGCGTGAAAAGGCCAGGCATGACCGAGATAGCCCATCCCGACAGCATCCTCATCATCGATTTCGGCAGCCAGGTGACGCAGCTCATCGCGCGCCGGGTTCGCGAAGCCGGGGTCTATTGCGAGATCCATCCGTTCAACAATGCCGAAGATGCCTTCGCCCGCATGGGCCCGAAAGGCGTCATCTTCTCCGGCGGCCCGGCCTCGGTGACGGCGGAGGGCAGCCCGCGCGCGCCGCAGGCGGTGTTCGACAGCGGCATTCCGCTGCTCGGCATTTGCTACGGACAGCAGACGATGTGCACCCAGCTGGGCGGCACCGTCGAGGGTGGCCACGCCGCCGAGTTCGGCCGTGCCGATGTCGAGATCAAGGCGGCGAGCCCGCTCTTCGAAGGTCTCTGGGAGGTCGGCGGCCGGTATCCCGTGTGGATGAGCCATGGCGACCGCGTGACCCAGCTGCCGCACGGCTTCGAGGTCATCGCCACCTCCGAAAACGCGCCGTTCGCGATCGCGGCCGACGAGAGCCGCCGCTACTACACCACCATGTTCCACCCGGAAGTGGTGCACACTCCGGATGGCGCAAAGCTGCTGTCCAACTTCGTGCACAAGATCGTCGGCCTGAAGTCGGACTGGACCATGGCCGCCTATCGTGCCGAAATGATCCGCAAGATCCGCGACGACGTGGGCGACGGCCGCGTGATCTGCGGCCTTTCCGGCGGCGTCGACAGTTCGGTTGCCGCCGTGCTGATCCACGAGGCGATCGGCGACCAGCTGACCTGCGTCTTCGTCGATCACGGCATGATGCGCCTCAACGAGGCGGACGAAGTGATCAAGATGTTCCGCGATCACTACAATATCCCGCTCGTGCATGTGGATGCGTCGGACCTCTTCCTGACCGAGCTTGCCGGCGAGGTCGATCCCGAGGTCAAGCGCAAGACCATCGGCCGCCTGTTCATCGAGGTATTCGAGGCGGAAGCCGCCAAGATCGCCTCGGATGGCAAGGGCGCTCCGGCCTTCCTCGCGCAGGGCACGCTCTATCCCGACGTCATCGAAAGCGTGTCTTTCTCGGGCGGCCCGTCCGTCACGATCAAGAGCCACCACAATGTCGGCGGCCTGCCGGCCCGCATGAACATGAAGCTCGTCGAGCCGCTGCGCGAACTCTTCAAGGACGAAGTCCGCGCGCTCGGCCGCGAACTCGGCCTGCCCGAGCGCTTTGTCGGCCGCCATCCGTTCCCGGGCCCGGGCCTTGCCATCCGCTGCCCCGGCGGCGTGACGCGCGAAAAGCTCGACATCCTGCGCAAGGCCGATGCCGTCTATCTCGACGAAATCCGCAAAGCCGGCCTCTACGACGTCATCTGGCAGGCTTTCGCCGTGCTGTTGCCCGTGCAGACCGTCGGCGTCATGGGCGATTATCGCACCTACGATTTCGTCTGCGCCCTGCGTGCAGTAACCTCGGTCGACGGTATGACAGCCGATTTCTACCCCTATGACATGAACTTCCTCGGCCGCACGGCGACCCGCATCATCAACGAAGTCCGCGGCATCAACCGCGTCGTCTACGACGTGACCTCGAAGCCGCCGGGCACGATCGAGTGGGAATAGGCAAAGCCGGCAGGCGCAACCCGAAAGGGTGTGGCGCGCCTGCCGCCTTGCGTTTGCCTCCACCGCGATGGACGTCGTCTGCCGACGTCGCTTGAACATCCCTGCCGTTTCCGCCATTCCACCACAGAGCCCTGTCGCTTGGGAAATTTGTTCCCTTTTCGTTCTTGAGTGTGGCGGCGGTTCGGCTATAGTTGCGCAACAGGATGGAGGTCAGGGTGAAGCAGAATGCGATCGTCATTCCCGGAGATACGCCGGAGGTGAGCTGGCGGATTCCGGTGCTGGAGTTCGCCGGTACGCAGGCCGGCTCCGCGCCGAAGGTCTATCTTCAGGCGGCCTTGCACGCCAACGAATGTCCGGGCGTCGCCACGCTTCACCGGCTCTGCGCGCGCCTTCGCGCGGCGGACGCGGCAGGGGCGATCCGGGGTGACATCACCATCGTGCCGCAGGCGAACCCGATCGGCGCGGCACAGTCGCATTTCGGCGAGATGCAGGGCCGCTTCGACTTGGGCTCGCGCGGCAATTACAATCGCGATTTCCCTTTGATTGCGGCCTCGGCCCGAAACGACCTGCTGGTCGATCTCGATCGCCGCACCGCACCGGAGCGGCTGAAGCGGGAACTGCTTCATCGCGCGCTCGGTGCCGATCTCGTGCTGGACCTCCACTGCGACGACGAATCGCTGCCCTATGCCTATATCGACAGCGCCTTCTGGCCGGAGGCCTCCGATCTCGCATCCGCCTTGAAAATGGACGCCGTGTTTCTCTCCGACGGCGAAAGCTCGGCCTTCGAGGAGGCCGTCTCCTACGCCTGGAAGCAGGAGGAGGGCGGCAAGGGCGTCTCGCTGCCCGGCCGTCTCTCCGTCACGGTGGAGCTGCGCGGACGCCGCGATGTCGGTCCTGATGTGGCAGCGCGCGACGCCGACGGCCTCTGGGCGTTTCTGGTAGCCCGCGGCGTAGTGGACGGCGGATCGCCGGCACTTCAGCCGTATGACGGCCCCGCCTTCGCGCTCGATACCATCGAAATGGTCAAGGCACCGGTGCCGGGCACGATCCTCTTTCATCGCGACATCGGAGATCGTGTCGAGGCCGGCGATCTTCTGGCCGTGCTCGTCCCGCGCCCCGGCTTTCCCGAGGGCGATGTGGAGGTGCGCGCACCGCAGGCCGGGCTCGTCGTCACGCGGTCGTCGGCACGCTTTGCTCGCCGCAGGGACGACCTGATGAAGATCGGCTGCGCCGAGATCACCCGAGCAGGCCGCAGGGCCGGCACGCTGGAGGACTGACCCGTGACCACGACCCTTTACGGCATCCGCAACTGCGACACGATGAAGAAGGCCCGCACGTGGCTTGATGGCCACGCTGTCGACTACCGGTTTCACGACTACAAGAGCGACGGCATCGACCGCGCGCATCTGTCGGGCTGGTGCTCTGTGCTCGGCTGGGAAACAGTGCTGAACAGGGCGGGGACGACCTTTCGCAAGCTGCCGGACGCGGACAGGCAGGATCTCGACGCGGAAAAGGCCATCGCCCTGATGCTGGCCAACCCGTCCATGATCAAGCGACCGATCCTCGATCGCGACGGCGCCCTGACGGCAGGCTTCCGGCCGGAGGTCTACGACACGCTTTTCGGAAGCTGACTAATGTCGAAGACGACGCGTGCCACGCAAATGCTGACCAAGGCGGGAACGGCGTTCACCACCCATAGCTATGATTACGATCCCTCGGTGGAGCGGATCGGCATGGCGGCCGCCGAGGCCATGGGGGAGGCGCCACAGCGCGTGCTGAAGACGCTGATGGCGGAGGTCGATGGCAAACCGGTCTGCGTGGTCGTGCCGTCCGATCGCGAGGTGAGCATGAAGAGGCTTGCCGCGGCTGCCGCCGGCAAATCCGCCGCGATGATGAAACCGGCCGCCGCCGAACGGCTCACCGGTTACCATGTCGGCGGCATCAGCCCGTTCGGACAGAAGAAGGCGGTGCCGACCTTCATCGAGGAGACGGCGCTCGCCGAACCGCTGGTCTATATCAATGGCGGGCAGCGCGGCCTGCAGGTCCGTCTCTCGCCCGCAGATGCGCTTCAGGTTCTCGGTGCCATCGCCGTCCCGCTGGTCACATAAGAGAACAGCAACAAGACGTTGGAAACGAAGCGTTAACCAAAATCTCCTTACATCGGGGTGACAGAAGGAGAATCGGTGTGAACATGAAGGCAGGACGCGACGCCCGGGAAACGCATGGCGGGATCATCGCCTTTCCGCTGTCCGGACGGACAAACCTGATCCGCCGGTGCGCAGCCGAACTCGAGGCCATCCACGGCGACGCCGCCGTGACCTACTGGCGCACGGCCTGCCGCGCGCTTGCCGGCGATCTCGACGCCCTCGGCTGCAACGAGGACGACATTCATCACCAGGTGATGGATTTCCAGACCGAAGTTCAGCTCGAAATGATGCGCCGCTACACCGAGCGCCTCGAGGCCGGCGCCGATGCCGACCCGGAAACCGGTCACCGCGCCCGCACCTGACGCCGTCAGACGAGCGGAAAGCGTGCCGCCGGCTCCCACGGGCCGCCATCATAGTGCCAGAGGCAAAGGCCCGTGACGGTGAAATCCCACGGCGTGAACTCGTCCGCCAGCGTGGCCTGAAGCGTCCGCGCCGTCTCCGCCGAAACCTTGTTCTGCACGGTCACATGCGGTCGGAACCCCTGCTGGTCCTGCCGCGTCAGCCAGGGACGGAAACGGTCCGCGAGCCTGGCCCGCAGATCCTGCAAGCCCACGCTCGACAGCGCGAATGCGACGCCGTTTCCCAGAAAGCGCACGCTCTCGACCATCACCGTGATCGGCGAGCCCCCGGCGACGGCCTGCGCGAGGTGCTGCGCGACAATCTCCCGTTCCTCGCCCGGCAGGGCGTGAAACAGCGTGATATGCGCGGAGAGCCAGTTTCGCTCCGGCGGAAAATGCAGCTTTCGGAGGTGGTCGAAGTGCGCCTGCGCCGCATCCTCCATCCCGGCCGTGAGGATGAGGGGCCGACGGTCTCCATCCACGGAGAAAACCGCGTCGCGCTGCTGGTCTGTCTGCTCGGCCATGGCTCTCGCACTCCTCTTCCGACGCTCTTACGCCAGCGCACCCGGCGCGGATGCGGGAAATGCAGGTCCCGCCATTTTTGCCTCTTGTAGCTCTAGTCGCTAGAGACATTACAAAGGAGCATCACGTGACGGGAGATGATCATGGGCGAGATGCGACAGACGCGATTTGACGTTTCGGGTATGGATTGCGCCTCCTGCGCAACCAAGATCGACACGGCCGTCCGGCGTCTGCCGGGCGTTTCCGATGTCGCGGTCTCGGTGACCACCCAAGCCATGACCGTCCACCACGACGAGACGACGGACCTCTCCGCCCTGGCCCGCAAGGTCTCGGGTCTCGGCTACAGGACCGCGCCCGCAAACCGGACGACGCCGGTGCCGGT
Organism: Rhizobium quercicola; assembly: GCF_021168455.1. Classification (NCBI taxonomy): domain Bacteria; kingdom Pseudomonadati; phylum Pseudomonadota; class Alphaproteobacteria; order Hyphomicrobiales; family Rhizobiaceae; genus Rhizobium; species Rhizobium quercicola. The sequence goes on along the minus strand of NZ_JAJOZR010000003.1, from coordinate 330,580 downwards.
CGCCTCGGCTCCAGCCCGTTGCGGCGGTCACGCCCATTCCGACCATGATCATGGTGACCACGCGCATCACGATCACGACCACGATGCGAATCCGGCAAACCCGTCGGCAGCCTCGTCCGCGGGTCTGCACGGCCACGACCACCGACCCACATCCGGGCCCTGGTGGGCGTCCGACAAGGGCCGGCTGACGCTTCTGTGCGGTGGCGCGCTCGTGGTCGCCTATGTCGTCGGACATCTCTTCCCGCCGCTCGCCGCGAACGCTTTCCTCATCGCGCTTCTCGTCGGCCTCGTCCCCATCGGCCGGCGCGCCATCATGGCGGCGCTGGCGGGAACGCCCTTCTCGATCGAAATGTTGATGACCATCGCGGCCATCGGCGCCGTGATCATCGACGCGGGCGAGGAGGCGGCCGCCGTCGTTTTCCTGTTTCTCGTCGGCGAACTGCTGGAAGGCGTGGCGGCGAGCCGGGCGCGGCGCAGCATCCAGGCCCTGTCGGATCTCGTGCCGAAGACCGCCTTCATCGAGGCGGGCGGCGCCACGCGCGAGGTGCCGGCAGAAACGCTCGTGCCTGGAAACATCATCCGCATCCGCCCCGGCGACCGCATTCCGGCCGATGGCGATATCGTCTCCGGCGAAAGCGCGATCGACGAAGCGCCGGTGACGGGCGAAAGCGTGCCCGTGCGCAAGGCCGTGAACGATGCCGTCTTTGCCGGCACCGTCAATGGCGAAGGCGTGCTGCAGGTCACCGTCACGGCGGCGGCGGCCGACAACACCATTGCCCGCGTCGTGCGCCTCGTCGAGGAAGCGCAGGAGGCAAAGGCGCCGACCGAGCGCTTCATCGACCGTTTCTCGCGCTATTACACGCCGGGCGTGGTCGTGGTCGCCGCGCTGGTCGCCATCCTGCCGCCGCTTCTGGCCGGCGGGTCGTGGTCGGAATGGGTCTACAAGGGCCTTGCCATCCTGCTCATCGGCTGCCCCTGCGCGCTGGTCATCTCTACGCCGGCCGCCATCGCCGCGTCCTTGTCGGCGGGCGCGCGACGGGGATTGCTGGTCAAGGGCGGCGCCGTCCTCGAAAAGCTGGGCACCATCGATACCGTCGCCTTCGACAAGACGGGAACGCTGACCGAAGGTCGTCCCGTCGTCACCGATATCCTCGCCTTCACGGGTGAGGAAAGCGACATCCTGCGGCTCTCGGCCGCGCTCGATGCCGGATCGAGCCATCCCCTGGCGCTGGCCATCCTTGCCCGGGCGGCGTCGGACGGCATCGCTCCTCCCACGGCCGAAGGCGCCTCGGCATTGGGCGGCAAGGGTGTTACCGGCACGGTCGATGGGCGAAGGCTGTTCCTCGGCTCGCCGCGTGCCGCGGGCGCGATCGCGCCGCTTTCCGCGGGGCAGGCCAGCGCCATCCAGGCGCTCAACGACGACGGCAAGACTGTGTCGGTGTTCGTCATCGATGCTCAGGTGGCCGGCGCCATCGCCATGCGCGACGAGCCGCGCAAGGATGCACGCCCGGCGCTTGCGGCGCTGAAGGCGGCCGGCATCCGCACCGTCATGCTCACCGGCGACAACCGCCGCGTCGCAGAGGCCGTCGGGCGCGACCTCGGCATCGCGGTGCGCGCCGAACTCATGCCGGCGGACAAGCAGACCATCGTGCGCGAGCTGAAGGCGCAGGGCGCGACGGTTGCGAAGGTCGGAGACGGCATCAACGATGCGCCGGCCCTGGCGGCGGCCGATATCGGCATCGCCATCGGCGGCGGTACGGATGTGGCGCTCGAAACCGCGGATGCCGCCATCCTCCATGGTCGCATCGCCGATGTCGCGGCGCTGATCGATCTGTCGAAGCGCTGCATGGCGAATATCCGCCAGAACATCGCCGTCGCGCTCGGTCTGAAGGCCGTTTTCCTCGTGACGACCGTGGTCGGCATCACCGGCCTCTGGCCCGCGATTTTGGCGGATACCGGGGCGACGGTGCTCGTCACCATCAATGCGCTGCGCCTGCTGCGCATCCGCGCCTGAGCTCCAAGGACCCAGAAAAACGCCCGGCATCGCTACCGGGCGTTCGTCTCCGGGATCGCGCGGGAGGATCTGCGCGACCGGCGGAAGGTAATTTTACTTCGCGGTGTCCAGACGATCGATCGCCTTGACGTTGTCGGCGGACGAGCCGTTCGGATCGAACTCCGAGGCAAGCCAGGTATCGACGATCGCCTTGGCGAGTTCCGGGCCGATGACGCGCGCGCCCATGGTGATGATCTGGGCATTGTTCGACTTCGCGGCGCGTTCCGCCGAGTAGGTGTCATGCGTCAGCGCCGCCCGGATGCCGGGCACCTTGTTGGCCGAGATGCTGACGCCGATACCGGTGCCGCAGAAGAGGATGCCGCGCTCGTTCTCGCCGTCGACGATGGTCTGGGCGAGCTTCTGCGACAGGTCCGCATAGAAGCCCTGCTGGCTGAGATCCGTGACCTCGACATCACTACGCGTGGCGAGATGCTTGGCGATGACGTCGAGAAGCGGCTTGCCGGCGCTGTCGGCTCCGATGGCGATTTTCATGGCTGTTTCCTTTCAGGCTTTTTGTTGATGGTACTGTCAGAGAGCGGATGAAACACGGGTGAGGATGTCGAGATAACCGCCGACGTCCCAGGCCGAACGGCCGATGAAGAGGCCGTCGATGTGAGGTTTGGCGATCAGCTCCGCGCAATTGCCCGGATTGACGCTGCCGCCATAGAGAACGGGCACGGAGACGCCGAGACAGGCCTTCGCGACCGCGGCGATGCGGGCATGGCGGTCGTCGGCATAGTCGGCCGAGGCCGGAATGCCGTTGACACCGATCGCCCAGACGGGCTCGTAGGCGAGAAGCACCGGCTTTTCCCGGTCGGCGCCGGTGAGCCCGGACAAGGCGCCTTCGACCTGCCGTTTCAGCACGGCATCCGCCTCGCCGGCCTCGCGCTCGGCCAACGTCTCGCCGATGCAGATCAGCGGTGTCAGGCCGTGGCGCACGGCGGCGGCCGTCTTCAGGCCGACGGTCCGGTCGGTCTCGCCGAAGTGCTCGCGCCGCTCGCTATGGCCGAGCTCCACGAGATCGAGCCCGCAATCCGTCAGCATCGGCGCGGAGATCTCCCCGGTCCAGGCACCGGCATCGTCCCAGTGCATGTTCTGGGCGCCGACCTTGACGCTGGTGCCGGACAGCCGCTGCTTGACCTCCCGCACGGCGGTAAAGGGCGGGATGACGAAGCGCTGGATGCGCGGATCGCGCGCGGCGTCGCTCGTCCGAAGACCCTCGGCAAACGCCATGGCCTCGTCGAGGGTCTTGTTCATCTTCCAGCTCGTTCCCACCCAGATGCCGTTCGTGTCCACTGCATGCTCCTCGTCGTGAAGTCCCGGTCGTCAGACCTTGATGATGGTGATGCCGACATCGCTCAGCGCGGCCTCGTGGCCGGCGTCGATGCGGTCGCTGGTGATGACGGCGCGAAAACCGTCCAGCCCCGTCAGGAAATGCAGGGCCGGCTTGCCGAATTTCGCATGGTCCACCATGAGGTAGCTGTGGCTTGCCGAGCGCATCATCTGCCGCTTGGTCTTCACCACCTCCTGATCCTGGTGATAGGCGGCTGCCCCCTGAATGGCGGATGATGAGAGAAAGGCGATGTCGGCCCGCAGCGACGACAGCGTCTCCTCCGTGACGATGCCGAAGAAGCCGTTGAATTTCCGGCTGTACTGACCGCCGAGCGAGATGACCTCGATGCCGGGCACGGCGGTGAGCTTGACGATGACGGAGAGGTTGTTGGTGATCACCGTCAGCGGCCGGATGGTCGCGAGGTGATCGGCAAGCCCGCCGGCCGTCGAGCCATCGTCGATGATGATGATCTGCCCGGGCTCCACCAGCGTGGCGGCATGCGACGCGAGCTGCCGCTTTTCCTCCGCCGCCATCTTCTCGCGGTAGCGAAAATCACTTTCGAACTGTGCACTCGACTGGATGGACGCCCCGCCATGGACCTTGCGCAGGAGCCCGGCCTGCTCGAGATCGTCGAGATCGCGGTGAACGGTCATCTTGCTGACGGAGAAGCGCAGAGCCAGATCTTCGACGGAAGCAGAGCCTGCCTCCATCAGAATATCCATGATCTCCTGCCGCCGATCGTCCGGTTTCAAAGCCACTGCGATCTCCATCCTCGCCCATATCTAAACAGCATCCGATAAAAAGACAACATATCCGGTGAGATTTTGTGATGATGGAGTGTTATGATCCAGCCGGGATTTTGCGCGGCTTGCCGTGTTGCAGGTCGCTGTCGGGCATGGCATGAAGAAGCGGCATGTCGCGCCGATCGAGCGCGACGCGGGAGGAATATCCGCTGCGGTTCGACCGTTCAGGCGGACGCGGGGATACGGCATGACGAAGACGGATATTGCGCGGCGCGTCTACGACAATGCCTGGAAGCTGGACCCGGTGGTGCGCAGCCTGCTGGACACGGACTTTTACAAGCTCTTGATGTTGCAGATGATCTGGCGTCTTTACCCGGATGTCGATGCGACCTTCTCGCTGATCAACCGCACCAAGACGGTGCTTCTGACGGAAGAGATCGACGAGCAGGAACTGCGCGAGCAGCTGGATCACGTTCGCACGGTGCGCTTCACCAAGAAGGAGATGATCTGGCTGGCCGGTAACACCTTCTACGGCCGCAAGCAGATCTTCTCGCCGGACTTTCTGGCGTGGCTCGCCGATTTCCAGCTGCCGGATTATGAGCTCTCGCGCCGCCACGGCCAGTACGAGCTGACCTTCCCGGGCAAGTGGACGCATACGAGCATGTGGGAGATTCCCGCACTCGCCATCGTCAACGAGCTGCGCTCGCGCACCGCCATGAAGGGCATGGGCCCTTTCGCGCTCGATGTGCTCTATGCCCGCGCCAAGGCCAAGATGTGGTCGAAGGTGGAGCAGCTTCGGGCGGTACCCGACCTGCGCATCTCCGACTTCGGCACCCGTCGCCGCCATTCGTTCCTGTGGCAGCGCTGGTGCGTGGAGGCGCTGAAGGAAGGCATCGGCGAATCCTTCTCCGGCACAAGCAATGTGCTCCTCGCCATGGATACCGATCTCGAGGCGCTCGGCACCAATGCCCATGAACTGCCGATGGTGGCGGCAGCCCTTGCCAAGACCGATGCGGAACTGGCGGACGCGCCCTACAAGGTCCTGCAGGACTGGAACCGCCTCTATGGGGGCAATCTGCTGATCGTCCTGCCGGATGCCTTCGGCACGGCGGCGTTTCTGAAAAATGCGCCCGACTGGGTCGCCGACTGGACCGGCTTCCGCCCCGACAGCGCCCCGCCGATCGAGGGCGGCGAGCGCATCCTCGACTGGTGGCGTGCCCATGGCCGTGATCCCAGGGAAAAGCTTCTGATCTTCTCCGACGGGCTCGATGTCGACATGATCATCAAGACCTACCGGCATTTCGAGGGGCGGGTGCGCATGAGCTTCGGCTGGGGCACCAATCTCACCAATGATTTCGCCGATTGCGCGCCGACGGAGGTCAGCGGGCTCAACCCCATTTCCATCGTCTGCAAGGTCATCGACGCCAATGGTCACCCGGCCGTCAAACTGTCCGACAATCCCCGCAAGGCGACGGGCGATCCGGCCGAGGTGGAGCGCTACCTGAAATTCTTCGGAACGCAGGACTTCGAGGAACTCGCCGTCCGCGTCTGACGCGGTCACCCGGCAGCAGACACGAAAAACCCGACCGGAGGAGGTCCTTCCGGTCGGGTGTCATACGCCCGGGAACAGGGCGTGCCTCACGGGCCGGCGTGATCGACGCCATACCCGCGAGACGGGACCGCGGCGCTTAATAGCAAGCGGCGCAGGCGGAGCCCGAGCGTACCGCCAGCGGATGCACCATGGCGAGCAGGCGGCGTTTCGGCGCGGCCAGAAGCTTGGCCGCATGGGTGCGGGCGCCGCCCGGCTCGGGCTTGGCATGCTCCAGCGCGTTCGCTGCCGAATAGAGCAGCGTCTTGAACTGCGAGGAGGTCACGCCATCCGCCCGCATCACGGCGCGGATCATCGGATCGGTCAGCACCTCGTTCAGGGTCAGATCGTCATGTGCCATGTTCATGGCCATCTCCTTCGTGTCGTCCACAGTGAAGGACAGGCTGGGGTTGGGCCTGTCCTTGACCGAAAAGCTTTAGCGTGTTACCGGTAAGTAACACGTCATTTGTTACCGAACGGTCACACCTATGTCAATCGCTGTCGTGAATAAAAACGCCAAACGTGGCTCTACTGTGAAGCCGGACCAGGAATCGACCTCGCCCCCCGGCCTGTCCTCCGCAAAGGTCGCTCCGCGCGACCGGATCGTCACCACGGCCTGCGAACTGTTTCGCCAGCACGGCATTCGCGGCATCGGCGTCGATGCGATTGCCGAGGCGGCCTCGACCAACAAGATGACGCTCTACCGGCATTTCGGCTCGAAGGACGACCTCGTCTGCGAGACGCTGCGCGTGACCTCCGAAAAGAGCGGCGCGATGTGGGCGGACATCGAGACCCGCTTTCCGGATGATGCGAAGGCCCAGCTCGGCGCCTGGGTAACGGCCCTTTCGGACTGTCTCCAGCGCGAGCCTTCCGGTTGCGACATTGCCAATGCCGCGGTGGAACTCAAGGAAGCCGGCCATCCCGCCCATGCCGTCATCGAGACCTTCAAGATCCTCCAGCGCGAAAAACTGACGGATCTCTGCCGACGGACGGGAATCCAAGAGCCCGAAACTCTGGCCGACACCCTGCTCCTTCTGCTGGAAGGCGCCCGCGTCAGCCGTCAGGCCTCGGGCCTCGAAGGCCCCGCCCAGTGTTTCCAGCGCGCCTGCCGCAACACGCTGACCGCCTTCGGTGTCGGCGCGCCCTGACGCTGCATCCTCAGCTTTCGTCTCGCGGAAGGCGCCATCGCGGCAGGTCCGTGATGGCGCCTGGCGTCGGACTAGAGACCGTCGCGCTTCAGAAGCGCGCGAACCTCTTCGAAACGGCGCTTGTTGGCGTCGTTGCGCTCGTTCGGGCCGTAGCAGGTGCTGGACACGCAGAAGCGCTGCAGGTTGAACGGCGCGGCGGTGTTCTGGAATTCGCACTCGATCGTATCGACCATGTCTTTCTTCTCGACGCCCTCGCGGGTGGAGAAGGTGAGGCGCGCGCCCGGTGGCTTCAGTTCGGGAAAGGACTGGACGACGCCGGTCTGGAACGTCTCGGCAAGAAGCAGGTGCTTTGCGACCTGGACGCAGACATCCTCGATCTTGGGCGTTTGCGCGGCGGCCGGCGACAGGCCGGCAAAAGCCGATGCGGCAGCAATGGCTAGAACAATCCGTTTTCTCATGACACACTCCGGAAAGCCGCATGGTGCGGCAGTGACTTGGCGGATTCTTCGCGTCGGCTGACAAGGCCTGGGTCGAGACGATCCGTGAGCGCTAGATAGGGCGGTTTCGACCGTCATCCAGCCGTCGTGGCAATGGCAGGGCCACGCGGCTCCCTGTCTTGAAGGACCTCCGTCGCTCATCCTCTGAAAGGGCGCCGGAATACGGAAAATGTCTGTCTGATCTGGAACCAAATCGATCCTCCCTAATTTGGGAGTGGCGGTAGTCCGATTATCAAAGGGAGAAGGCCATGACCGAGAAAGACGAAGACCTGATCAAGAAGCGGGCCTATGCCTTGTGGGAATCCGAAGGTCGGCCGGAAGGTCGGCACGACGAGCATTGGAGCAAGGCGTATCAGGAGTTCGCCAATACCGAAAACACCTCTGTGCTCGGCGCGCCAGAGGACGATGCCGCATCTGTGGAAGAGCCCGCAAAAGCCGACAAGGGAAAGCCTCCGCTCTCTGTCGTCGATGGTGGCGCAGCCGGTACGCCCGGCGCCAAGCGCAAGCGAAAGACGGTCTGAGACCGCACAGGCGCCGGCTTGCCCGGTGCCTGATTTTCCCGGCGCCTGTGGCTCTCGCCCGGCGTTCCGCGCACGCCGCCTGCACCTTCATCGCACTGCACAAGTTTCTCGCCTGCTCCGCAATATTTGTGCGGACACGGGGTTCGGTTTCCTTCATCATTGGAGCACGAGGTGTTTCGCTTTTCTCCCGACCTCCATTTCAGCCGGCAATCCCACCGGATTGCAAAGAGGAACGTGACCTGCGTGAACGTACTGTCTGTGACGTCGGAAATCTTTCCCCTGATCAAGACCGGCGGCCTTGCCGACGTGACAGGGGCCCTGCCGAAAGTCCTCGCCGCGCGCGGGTATCGCACCCGCAGCCTGATCCCGGGCTATACCTCCGTTCTCGCGGAGGTGAGCGATGCGCGGCCGGTGCATTTCTTTCCCGACCTCTTCGGAAATCCGGCCTGGCTTCTGGAAGCCGAATGCCAGGGGCTCGATCTTCTCGTGCTGAACGCGCCGGCGCTCTACGATCGTCCTGGCGGCCCCTATGTCGGCGAGGATGGCGTCGATCACCCCGACAACTGGAAGCGTTTTGCCGTGCTGTCCTACGTGGCGTCGGCCGTGGCGGGCGGGCTCCTGCCGGACTGGACGCCCGACCTTGTGCACACCCATGACTGGCAGACGGCGCTGACGTCCGTCTACATGCGCTATTCCACCAATGCCCGGGCGATCCCGTCCGTGCTCACCATTCACAATCTCGCATTCCAGGGCCAGTATTCCGCCGGACATCTGAAGGATATCGGCCTGCCGCCGGAGGCGCTGTCGATCGATTGCCTCGAATATTACGGCGATATGAGCTATCTCAAGGGCGGTATCCGCACCGCGAGCGCGATCACCACCGTCAGCCCGACCTATGCCCGCGAGATCGTGTCGCCGGAGCTGGGCATGGGCATGGAGGGCGCGCTGCTGTCGCGTCTCGATACCTTCACCGGCATCGTCAACGGCATCGACAGCGAGATCTGGGACCCAGCTACCGACCCCTATCTGCCGGCACGATACGACGTCCGTCACATCCGCAACCGGAGCGTCAACCGGGCCCGGCTGCTCGAGACGTTTCGGCTCGACGCGACGGCCGGACCGGTCTTCGCCGCCGTCACCCGCCTCACCTGGCAGAAGGGCGGCGATATGCTGGCCGAGGTCGCCGAAGAGATCGCCGCGCTCGGCGGCAAGCTGATCGTGCTCGGCAAAGGCTCCAAGGATATCGAGACCCAGCTGCTGCTCGCTGCGGGTCGCCATCCCGGCAAGATCGGCGTCCGCATCGGCTATGACGAGGAGACGGCGCATCTCGTGCATGGCGGCACGGATATCATCATCCAGCCCTCCCGCTTCGAGCCCTGCGGCCTCACGCAGCTCTATGCCCTGCGCTATGGGGCAGTCCCCGTGGTCTCCCGCACGGGCGGCCTGTCGGAAACGATCATCGACGCCAATGATGCGGCCATGTCCGCGCGCGTGGCCACCGGCTTCCAGTTCCATCCCGCCACCAGCGACAACCTCCGCCTTGCCATTCACCGGGCCTTCCACGCATACCGCGACCCGAAGAAATGGGCCCGCCTGCAGAACCAGGGCATGAAGGCCAATTTCTCCTGGGAGCGCAGTGCCGAGCAATATGCGGAACTGTATGGCAAGGTGATCGCCAAGGCGCAGAAGGCAACGGCCTGATCCCGTCTCCCGAAGACCGAAAAAAGCCGGCCTGACCTTGCGTCAGACCGGCTTTTTCGTGTTCGGGGCGGGAATGACCCGACCCGCGACAGGCGGGTCGGTTCTCGAAGGATCAGGCCGGGCGGAACACCGCGAGGCTGCGGGCCTGCATGTCGAAGGCGTCGGCCGCATCCACCGTCTGCGCTTCGACCGCCGGATCGTCCGTCGTCAGTTCCAGCACCCAGCCACCGCTGGGCGACTCGGGAAGGGCGAAAGGAACGACGCCGTCATGCGGGTTGAAGATCATCAGAATATGCGACCAGACGCCGTCCTTGCCGACAAGATCGTCGCGCGAGATCAGGGCGCCAATGGTCGTGCCGCCGCCATCCTGCCACTGCTCGTCTGTCTGCTCGCCGCCACCGGCGTTCAGCCAGGTGATGCCCATGCCGTCACGCCAGTTCTCGCGGTGCAGCAGAGGCTGCGTTGCGCGCAGCGTCGTCAGCCGGCGCACGAAGTCGCGCAGCACGTCGGCGCTGGGCGGCAGGTTCTCCCAGTGGATCCAGCTGATGTCGCTGTCCTGGCAATAGCCGTTATTGTTGCCCATCTGGCTGCGGCCGAACTCGTCGCCACCGAGAATCATCGGTGTCCCGTGCGACAGCAGCAGCGTGGCGAGGAAGTTCCGCTTCTGGCGTTCGCGGGTGGCGTTGATGGTCTCGTCTTCGGTCGGGCCCTCGGCGCCATAGTTGTAGCTGCGATTGTCGCCGTGGCCGTCCTTGTTATCCTCGCCGTTCGCGTCGTTGTGCTTCTCGTTGTAGGACACGAGATCGTTGATGGTGAAGCCGTCATGCGCGGCGACGAAGTTGACGCTGGCCCAGGGACGGCGGCCACGAAGGTCGTAGATATCGCCGGAACCGAACAGGCGCGCCGCGAAGTCGGGCGCCGTGCCGTCCGTGTCCATCCAGTAGTCGCGGACCGTGTCGCGATACTTGTCGTTCCACTCGGCCCAGCCGGGCGGGAAGCCGCCGACCTGATAGCCGCCCGGACCGATATCCCAGGGTTCGCCGACGAGCTTGACCTTGGAGAGAACCGGATCCTGCGAGACCGCATCGAAAAAGCCGCCGCGCTCGTCGAAGCCTTCCGGCTCACGGCCCAGAATGGTACCGAGGTCGAAGCGGAAGCCGTCGACATGCATCTCCTCGACCCAGTAGCGCAGCGAATCCGTCACCATCTGCAGTACGCGGGGATGCGACGTGTTGACAGTGTTACCGGTGCCGGTGTCGTTGATGTAGTAGCGGTGATTGTCGGGCAGGGTGCGATAGTAGGAGAAATTGTCGATGCCCTTGAATGAGAGCGTCGGCCCGAGCTCGTTGCCTTCCGCCGTGTGGTTGTAGACCACGTCGAGGATGACCTCGAGCCCGCCATCATGCAGCGCGCGAACCATTTCGCGGAAGCCGTCCAGCGCACGTGGACCGTAATAGCGCGTGGCGGGTGCGAAAAAGCCGAGCGTGTTGTAGCCCCAGTAATTGTGGAGCCCCTTGTCCACCAGCATGCTGTCGTCGGGGAAGAAATGCGTCGGCAGCAGCTCGACCGAGGTGATGCCGAGGCTCTTCAGATAGTCGACGGCCGCCTTGTGGCCCATGCCGTCGAACGTGCCGCGCATGTTTTCCGGAATGGCCGGATGCAGCTTGGTAAAGCCCTTGACGTGCGTTTCGTAAAAGATGGTCTTCGACCAGGGGATGATCGGACCGCGATCACCCTTCCAGTCATAGGTCTTTGGATCGATGACGCGACCCTTCGGCGTGACCGAGGCGCTGTCGAGCGTGTTGAAGGTCAGATCCTTGTCGTTCTCCGCGTCCATATCATAGGCGAAATGCGCCTTCGACCATTCCACGTCGCCGACAAGCTCGCGGGCGTAGGGGTCCACCAGCAGCTTGTTGGGATTGAAGCGATGACCCCGCTCGGGATCATAGGGGCCGTGGACACGGTAGCCATAAAGCGCGCCGGGCTTCAGGCCGGGGATGTAGCCATGCCAGATTTCGTTGGTGTATTCCGGCAGCTCGATACGGGCGACCTCGATGGCGCCGCTGTCATCGAACAGGCAGAGCTCGACGCGCTCGGCATGGGCGGAGAAGATCGCGAAGTTGACGCCATCCTTGTCGGGTGTCGCCCCGAGCGTATGCCACGATCCCGATTCGACCGCGTATTGATTGACCTTGGCGTCCATGAAAGCGTCCCCTGTGTTGATCGGATCAGAAATTGTGCGTCGCATCATTTTGTTCCCTCCCAACCGGTAAATCTTGTCGTTCGGCCGACGTCGATTCAGCTTCACTTCAGCTTGAAGAGCCGGAGGGTGCGGGGTTGCGTATGTGCCACGCTAACGGTCGGAGGATGAACAAGTTCATTTCGCGCGAAACATTGCACGTCCGCCGGTGCGCGGGCTGGATTTTCAGGCGGCGAGCCGCATGTCTTTCGCAATGCAGCGAACCCGCGGATGCACCCGGAACCTTTGGCCGGATCCGGTTGTTGAAAGGCGGATCGCAGCCCCGCCCGGCCTGCGCAGGCCGCAGCGAACCCCGAACCGATACGAGGACAGGATGGACTCCCTGATGACCACCGAGAGCGTACGACCTTCCGCAAACCGGCAGACGACAGCCTGGGGGCCGGAAATCCTGGCCGAGGGTGGCGCCCGGTTCCGCCTCTGGGCGCCGGGCGAAGACACGCTGACGCTGCGGCTGGACGGCAAGGACCACGACATGGCCCAGGCCGGCGAGGGCTGGTTCGAGGCCGTCGTTTCCGAGGCGAAGCCCGGCGCGACCTATGCTTTCGTCCTGCCGGACGGGAAGGTCGTGCCCGACCCCGCCGCCCGCGCGCTGGCGCAGGACGTCCATGGTCCCGCCGTTCTGGTCGATCCCGATGCCTACCAGTGGAAGCATGCCGGCTGGACCGGCATGCCCTGGGCCGAAACGATCCTCTACGAGTTCCATGTCGGCACCTTCACGCCGGAAGGCACCTTCCGAGCGGCGATCGAAAAGCTGGCCGATATCGCGGACACCGGCATCACCGCCGTCGAGATCATGCCGGTCTCGCATTTCGGCGGCACGCGTGGCTGGGGTTATGACGGCGTCTATCCCTACGCGCCGCACAATGCCTATGGTTCGCCGGACGATCTCAAGGCCTTCATCGATGCTGCGCACGGACTCGGCCTCATGGTCTATATGGATGTCGTGTACAACCACTTCGGACCCGACGGAAACTATCTGAGCGCCTATGCGCCGGACTTCTTCCGCGAAGGCAAGAAGACGCCCTGGGGTGCCGCCATCGCCTACAACAAGCAGCCGGTGCGCGATTTCTTCGTCGAGAATGCGCTCTACTGGCTGCGCGAGTTCCGGCTCGACGGCCTGCGCTTCGACGCGATCGACATGATCTTCGACGATGCGGAAACGCATGTCCTGATCGAAATCGCCCGACGCGCCCGCTCGGAGTTCGATGGCCGCCACATTCACCTCGTCACCGAGGATCCGGAAAACCATATCGAACTGCGCCGCAGCGACGACAACGAAGCGCTGCTCTATGACGCCGATTGGAACGACGACTATCACCACGCCGCCCATGTGGTCGCAACGGGCGAGAAGAACGGCTACTACGGCAAGTTCATCGACAGGCCGGTCGAGAACTTCGCCCGCGCTCTCACGGAAGGCTATATCTATCCCGGTCAGAAGCCGGTCGAGATGAGCGAACCGGTGCCGATGGAAGCCTTCGTCGGCTTTCTGCAGAACCACGACCAGATCGGCAACCGGGCCTTCGGCGATCGGCTGATCACCCTGACGTCGAAGGAGATGCTTCAGGCCCTCACCGTCGTGACCATGCTCGCCCCGCATATTCCCATGCTGTTCATGGGCGAGGAATATGGCGAGACGCGTCCCTTCCTCTTCTTCACCGATTACGATGGTGACCTGGGCAAGGCCGTGCGCGAAGGCCGGCGCACCGATATGGACAATTTCGGTGGCCTGCCGGACGGCAAATCCGTCGAGGACGTGGCCGACCCCAATGCCATCGAAACGATGGAGAACACGCGCCTCGACTGGGCCAAGGCGGAGACGGAGGACGGCCAGGCGTGGCGCGCGCTCTATCGCGACCTGATCGCCATCCGCAAGCGCGCTATCGTTCCCCTGCTGGTCGCCGCTCCGAACACCCTCTCGGCGGGCACCGTCCTGACCGCAGAGGGCCGGCTGCTCGCCATTGACTGGCAGCTCGGCGATCGGCGCCTTCAGCTGCGTGCCAACTTCGGCGAGGTCACTGCTGATCTGCCGCCCGCAACCGGCGAAACGCTCTACGGAACGCACAGCACGCAGGGCATGGCGCCTTGTTCGGTCCTGTTCGCCCTCGATCGCGCCTGATCTTATCCATCATGGGCGGCGGAAAGGTTTGCCGCCCGTGTCCGGAAGTGAACAACGCAACGTGATCGTTCTCGATTTGAGAACAATCCGTCCTGCATCGATCCTCTATCGCGGGCGGCCGACCTGCACCATCTTGACCTCATCGAACGCCCGGTCACCGCTGAAGCGGTAAACCTCCGGGCCGGAAAGGATGAGATCATGATCGACCAAATCAAGGGCCTCCATCACGTCACGTCGATGGCCGCAAACGCCCGCGTCAACAACGCATTCTTCACCGATGTGCTTGGCCTCCGCCGCATCAAGAAGACCGTCAACTTCGACGCGCCCGATGTGTACCACCTCTATTACGGCGACGAGATCGGCACGCCCGGCACCGTGATGACCTATTTCCCGTTCCCGCACATCGCGCGGGGGCGGCCGGGCACCGGCGAAGTCGGCACGACCGTCTTCGCGGTCCCGCAGGGCTCGTTGCCCTATTGGGCAGACCGCCTGACGAAGAAGGGCGTGACCGGCGTGACGCCGAGCGAGACCTTCGGCGAGAAGCGCCTGTCCTTCAACGGGCCGGATGGCGATGGCTTCGCGCTGGTGGAGACGGTCGATGATCCGCGCACGCCGTGGACGGAAGGCGGCATCAGCGCGGATCACGCCATTCGCGGCTTCCACTCGGTCGCCATGCGGCTGCGGGATGCCGGCGCGACCTCGGAGCTTCTCGGCTTCATGGGATACGACACACTGGAGACGCGCGACGGCGTGACACGCCTTCTCGTGCCCGGTGCGTCGGCTGCCGGCGTCATCGACATCGAGACACTGCCGGATGCGCCCGGCAGCCGGCAGGGGGCGGGGTCCGTCCACCATGTCGCCTTCGCCGTCGACAATCGCGCGGCCCAGCTGGAGGTGCGCAAGGCGCTGATGGATACGGGCTATCAGGTCACCCCGGTCATCGACCGCGATTACTTCTGGGCGATCTACTTCCGCACGCCGGGCGGCGTTCTGTTCGAAGTGGCCACCAACGAGCCGGGCTTCGAGCGCGACGAGGAACGGGCGCATCTGGGCGAAGCGCTGAAGCTTCCGCAGCAGCACAAGCACCTGCGCCCCATTCTGGAGCAGCAGCTGGAAAAGCTGGACTGAGCGCTTCGATCCAGCACCCAGAAAACACAGAAAACCGGCGCCGCCGCAGGAGATGCGGCGGCAGGACCGGCGGAGGTTTGTCATGACCGATATGGACTACAAGCACCTGATCAAAAAGGGCGCGCCTGGCGCGCCGCTCCTCGTGACGCTGCACGGCACGGGCGGCGACGAGAACCAGTTCTTCACCTTCGCAAGCCAGCTGCGCCCCGACGCCACCATTCTGTCGCCGCGCGGCGATGTGTCGGAGCACGGGGCGGCCCGCTTCTTCCGCCGCACCGGCGAAGGCGTCTACGATATGGCGGATCTTGCCCGCGGCACGCGGAAGCTTGCCGATTTCGTGCGGAAGACGGCCCAAACGGTCGGGGCGTCGGAGATCTTCGGCCTCGGCTTCTCCAACGGCGCCAACATTCTGGCGAACGTGCTGGTGGAGGTTCCTGATCTCTTCGACCGGGCCGCGCTCCTGCATCCGCTGATCCCGTTTCAGCCGAAGCCGTCGCCGGCACTGGCCGGTCGCCGCGTTCTCGTGACAGCGGGCGAGCGCGACCCCATCTGTCCGACGCCGCTCACCATCGCGCTCGCCGACTACTTTACCGGGCAGGGCGCCAAGACGCAGCTCGTCTGGCACAATGGCGGCCACGATATCCGCGAAAACGAGATCGAGGCGATGCGCACGCTGTTTGCGTGAGCGCTCAATACCCCTGCGCCGCGCCCGATGCGGCGCGGCTGTCCATGGCGCCGTAATAGCGGGCACCTGGCGCGCCGTCCGCCGCCTCCGCGGCCGTCCGTCCGCCCACGAGGATACCGGCGGCCTGACCCCAGACCGGCCAGTTCTTGTCCGGGCCGACATCGTGCCCCATGCCCTGCAGCACGTTCAGCGTGTCGGCGGAGAGGGCAAAGGGCTCGATCGCCACGGTATCCGGCATCCACTGGTGATGCAGGCGCGGCGCATCGATCGCCTCCTGCAGCGTCATCCCATGGTCGATGACGTTGAGGATGGCTTCGAGCGTGATGGTGATGATGCGCGCGCCGCCGGGGCTGCCGATGACCATGAACGGCTTGCCGTCTTTCGTCACGATGGTCGGGCTCATGGAAGACAGCGGCGTCTTGCCCGGCGCGATCGCATTGGCTTCGCCCTGCACGAGGCCGTAAAGGTTCGGCGCGCCCGGTTTCGAGGTGAAGTCGTCCATCTCGTTGTTGAGGAGAATGCCGGTGCCGGGCGCGACCACGCCGGCGCCGAAAGAGCCGTTGAGCGTATAGGTCACCGAGACCGCGTTGCCGGCGCTGTCCATGATCGAATAATGCGTGGTCTCGTGGCTCTCCCCGAGACCCTTGGGCGCAAGCTGCGCCGAGACACCGGCCTTCTGAAGATCGATCTTCCCGCGGATCTCCTGCGCATAGGCCTTGTCGAGCAGCGTCTCGACCGGATTCTTGACGAAGTCCGGATCGCCGAGTGCCGAATTGCGGTCGACATAGGCGTAGCGCATGGCCTCGATCATCACATGCGCCGTTGCCGCCGAGCCGGCGCCGAGCGCGCCGAGCGGATAGCCCTCGAGAATGTTCA
Organism: Rhizobium quercicola; assembly: GCF_021168455.1. Taxonomy (NCBI): domain Bacteria; kingdom Pseudomonadati; phylum Pseudomonadota; class Alphaproteobacteria; order Hyphomicrobiales; family Rhizobiaceae; genus Rhizobium; species Rhizobium quercicola. The sequence goes on along the minus strand of NZ_JAJOZR010000003.1, from coordinate 313,931 downwards.
GGATCTCGCAGAGGATGACGCCGCCCGAGCTAGGCGGCGGCGAGGAGATGATCTCGTAGCCGCGATAGGTGCAGGTGACCGGCTTCAGTTCGCGCACCGCGTAGCGCGCGAAATCCTGCTTTGTGAGAATGCCGCCCTTGTCGGTGCTCGCCTTGACGATATCGTCGGCGATCGCGCCTTTGTAGAACGCGTCCGGCCCCGTTTTCGAGATGGCGGCCAGGCTGCGCGCGAGATCCGGCTGCACCAGCGTCGCGCCGATCTTCGGGGCCTTGCCATCTGGGGTGAGGAAGATCGCGGCAGCGGCCGGGTCGCGGCCGAGCTTTTTCAGACTGTTGCCAAGCGAGGCGACATCCCCGCCATCGAGGGTGAAACCCTGCTCCGCGAGCTTGATCGCCGGAGCCAGAAGCGCTTCGCGCGACAGCGTGCCGAAGCGGGTGCGCGCGGCTTCGAATCCGGCGACCGATCCGGGCACGCCGACGGCGAGATAGCCATCCGTGCTGCGGCCCTTGGCGATCTCGCCCGTGTCGTCGAGATACATCGTCTTCGTCGCGGCAAGCGGCGCCCGCTCGCGAAAGTCGAGAAAGCTGGTACGGCCATCGGCAAGGCGCACGGTCATGAAGCCGCCGCCACCGATATTGCCGGCCGTGGGATAGACGACGGCCAGCGCATAGCCGACGGCAACCGCGGCATCCACGGCATTGCCGCCCTGCTTGAGGATCTCCACGCCGACATCGGACGCCAGATGCTGGGCGGTGACGACCATGCCGTTCTCTCCGGCAACCGGCTGCGGCGAGGCCGCCTGCGCCGGCGATACGGCAAGGCCGATCGCGAGGGTGAGATGCACGAGAGAGGTGCGGATGAGGGTCATGAGTAGGGCTCCTCCGGGTCGGCGACACAGTCGCAAGCCGGAAGGATAGCCGAAACGCTACGCCACCGCCTCGGAAAAATGCGCGCTCAGCCGTCGATCCGCAGCACGCCATAGGCCCCGAGCCGAACGTCGCCGGTACCGAGCCGTTCGGCTTTCAGCGTGCCGGCCGCCGCATCGATCATCGTGTCCGCATCGAGCCGATATGCGACGGCTTCCGGCGCGATGCCGAGCGCGGACACATCGAGCGTCTGCGGAAGCGGCGTCAGGTTGACGGCAAGAATCGTCCGTCCAGCCTCTCGCTGCGCGCACATCGCGAGAACGGCCTCCGGCCGGTCGGCGGCAATCATGGTGGCCTTCGCCCCGGCAAGCTCGGCGAGCATGGCGACGGCATGAAACAGCGGTCGCCGCCCGCCTTGCGAAACGGGTTCGCCTGCGCCGGCGAAGAGGCCGAACGGGCCCGTCAGGGCCGAAAGCGTCAACTGGTCGAGCCCGGCCGGTGCCACCGCGATGGCATAGCCGATGGCGTAGGCGGCGGCGAAGAGACCGTTCTGGCGCGGGTCGCGGTGCGCCATCGGAATCCGGCTGCCGTCCGGGTTGTCCATCGTCCGGCTGCCATAAGGATTCTGGCGCATGGGGAGAGTGGACGGGCCGATGCGGTAGCGCCGGTCGCCATAGATCGCGCGCACCGAGCGGGTAATGAAGGGCAGCGCCTCCAGCGTCTGCAGAACGCTGCGATCGTCTGCGGCATGCACGATCGGGTTTGTGCAGTGGCTGATGAAATCCAGATCGGTGGCCGGCACCCGCTTGCGGTTCAACTCTGTGAAGTAGCTGAGCATGCCGCCACCGAGCGCGTGGTGCGGGAACGCCGCGCGCGCTGCGGCATAGATGTCGTCGAGCGGCGGACAATCCGGCCAGACGCTGCCCGGCGGCGTTGATTGCCGATCGACGGCCGGAGACACCATGACGGCATCCGGCGTGAAGCCTGCTTTGTCCATGGCCGCGGCCATCGCGTGCAGCTCGTCGGCAAAGGGCGCTTGGCAGGGCAGCGCGATTTCCAGCGTGGTCGAGCCCCGATGCCGCGCGGCAAGGGCGGCAAAGGCATCGAAGACGGCGTCATCATGGCCCGCGAGCGGATCGACATGGAAGAGCAGCGCCTGCACCTGCGGATTTCGCTCGGCCTCCAGCATCGCGCGCGTTTCCGCGGCCTCCTCGGGCGTGACGACGATCCCGATGGGCGGGAGGGGCTGCGCGGGGTTTTGGGTCAGCGTTAACCGCACTGGTCCGGACGTCGGCGGTAAGCCGGCGCCAGCGCGGCGCTGCCGCTCGTCCACGATCTGCAGCGTGATCCGCTGTGCGACATCGACGCCCGCCTCGATCCGGTAGGGCCAGGGCAGGGCGAGCGGGCGGACATAGGTCTTGTAGGAGGCATCCGACCAGTTGCGCTGATCCTCCATCTCGAACGTGTCACCCTCCATACGGCATTCCACGCTGACGCCGGGCAGGGCCTGATTGGTCATGGCGCGCATCGCCATGAAAGGCTGCCAGGGCGCGATGAGGTCCGGCAGAACCGTCGCCTCGAAGGTCCCATCGACATGCTCGACCCGGACCGGCGTTCCCGCGACGCCGACGATGGGATGGAGCACGCAGAAGCCGCAGCGATTGGTCTCGAAGCCCGTGTCGGACCGAGCCGTGCCGGAAAAGGCGAGCCGACCATGCTCGTCGCCGTCGATATGGGCTCGAAGGACGAGCTTCGTCCCCTCCGGCCCATGGCATGTCGCGCGGTAGGTGACGGTGAAGCCGTCCGCGCGCTGGTCCACCACGAGATCCTCGATCTGGGGATCATAGGTGCCCCAGTCACGATCGCGCACGAGGAAGGAAACGGCGCGAAGCACCTCCGTGCCGTCATAGCGGATATTGCGCAGCGCGCCGCCGGAAAGCTCGGCCGAAAGGCGCCCGGCCGCGAGCAGTCGGGACCCCGGCTCCATGCGAACGGTGCCGGTCAGGCGGAAGGCGAGCGTGTCGTCCGTCATGCGATCAGCGGCCCGATGGTGACGGGCTGCAGGGTCGCGGCACTTTCATAGGCGGCTTCCACCAGTGCGAAGGTCTTCAGGTTGTCGGCGCCCGAGGTCGAGGTCTCCGCGCCGCTTGCCAGCCTCTCCGTCCAGTGTTGCTGGATGGCAAGGACGCTCTCCTGGATATTGTGCCAGGGACGCGATGCCCAGGGGAGGAGGGTCGGCTGGACGTCGTGGATCTCCGTGCCGGCGGCATTGGTGATCTCCAGCCGGTACCCCTGCATCAGCCGCAGCGAGCCTTCGGTCCCGTCCAGCTCGATCAGCGTCTCGGGAAAAGGCTCGACGGAAGCCTTGGTGGCATAGCTGACATCGACGACAGAGGTCGCGCCGGTCTCGTGATCGAGCAGGATCGTCGCGACGTCCTCGCCTTTGATGGCAGGGTTGACGCGCTTCGTGCGGGCGGTGAGCGCGGTGACGTCTCCGAGGATATAGCGGGCGATGTCGAGCGTGTGGATGCCCAGATCCTCGATGATGAAACGCGCGCCTTCGGCGAGATAGGGCTGGCCCGAGAACACGTCATAGCCGGAGCGGAACGAGAAGCGGCCCCAGAACGGCGTGCCGATCTGCGCCGCATCCAGCGCCTTGCGCACCGCCTGGATCGGCGTCTGCCAGCGGAAATTCTCGTGGATCATCAGGGGAACGCCGGCCGCAGCGCAGGCCGCGACCATGGCTTTGGCATCGGCAAGCGTCGGCGCGAAAGGCTTCTGGCAGATGACGGGCAGGCGATGGGAGGCCGCCATCTCCACCAGCGCGCGGTGGCTGTTGACGGTGGTGGCGATATCCACAAAGTCGAAGCCACCATCTGCCATCATCTGCGCGGCGTCGCTATAGCGCCGCGCGATCCCGAACTGGTCGCCGACGATCCGCAGCCGTTCCGGGTCGCGGTCGCAGATGGCGACGATCTCGGCGCCGTCCACATCCTGCCAGGCATGCATCTGGTTGACGGCAAAGAAGCCGCAACCGATCAGCGCTCCTTGAAAACTCGGCATGGTCTCAGTCCTTGCAAAACGGTCGTTCAGGGTCCGGCCCGGCCGATCAGGTCAGGCATTGTAAGATTTACTGGTATGATGAGTCAACCAGTCGATGTCGCGCGCCCGTCGCGGATCTGGGCGAAATAGCCGTCACGCCCCACCTGTCCGCCCTTCAACGCAATCTGCAATCCGTTGGTCGGCGCATGCAGGCCGTGAGCGGTGCAGAGCGGCGAACCCGGCGTTTCCGGCAGTGGCAGAAGGGTCGTCAGGGCATCGACCTTCAAGCCCCCCAGCGCATGGCTCGACGTATCGCCGCCTGCGATGACGGCCCGGCCGAGGCCTTGCGTTTCGATGAGCTGCAGGAGAATCCGGCCAAGCATCTGACCCAGCCGATGCCGGCTGCCGGCCACCCGGTCGATCTCGCCGCCACGATCGGCCTGCGGACCGAGGGCCGTGTGCAGGATGACGCTGCGGCCGGCGGCAAGGCTCGTCTGCGCCTCCCGGATCGCACGGTCGATGACGCGTTCACCATTCTCTCCGAGAAGCGCTAGCGGATCGAGCGCCACGCCGTCGAAGCCGTCGGAGCCCGTCGCCTGCCGGATCTGCCGCTCCGTGGTCGGCGAGACGCTGCCGGAGACGACCGCGATCCGGTCGGCCGTGCCGGGAGACGGAAAGTGTCGTGCGCCGTCGACCAGCCCTGCGGCGCGCCATGCCTGAAGGAGCGCATACTCGACGCCCGAAGATCCCGCCATGAATCGTGAACCGCGCTCGGCAAGCCGCAGAAGCTGTGCGCCTGCCGCCTTCTGCGTCTCCGGTCCGTCCACGTCCAGCATCAGTATGCCCTTGTCGGCAAGGGTCGCAGCGCGTGCATCGACCTGCGCATCCGTGAGCATGGTGAGGTCGGCCAGCGTTACCGGCAGTTCCGTCTGGTGCCCGAGATGCTGCGCAAGATCCGCTTCGGTCATGGGCGTCACCGGATGCCGGCTCATGACGGGGTGGCGGTCGATGCGGTAGACCTCGTCTTGATAGCCGGCGAACAAGTGACCGAAAGCCGTGTAGCGCCTGAGCTGCGGCGCCCCGACGACCAGGGGCGCGATATCCTGCCCGAAGACGTCGAGCCCGATCTCGATCGCGCGGCCGATATTGCCCACCGCAGGGGCGGAATCGAAGGTCGAGCAGACCTTGTAATGGCAGATGGCGGCCTGCCGCGCCTTCAGCCATCGAAAGACCGGCGTCAGCTGTTCATCCATCCAGTCCGGTGTCTCGCTGCGGCTGGTGCCGGCAAGGCCGATGGCGCGGCAATGGGCAAAGCGCTGCAGCAGCGCGTCGTCGGGTATGCGCAGAAAGAGCACGGTCTCCACGCCATGGGAGGCCAGCGCCTCCATGACGTCGGTCGAGCCGGTGAAATCGTCGCCGTAATAGCTGAGAAGCAGGGGCGCCATGTCAGGCATCCTTTCCACCGAACGTCTTCAAGGATGCCGCGAGTTCCGGGTGGTCGAGCGCGTAGGTTTCGAGCGGGATGTCGGCAACCGCGGCCTCCCAGGCCTGCTGCACGGCATGCACGCCGGCGGCCGGTCCGCCGGGATGGCTGACGATGCCGCCGCCGCAGAGGTAGAGGAGATCGGTGGTGCGCCCCGTGCGCCGATAGGTCTCCGGCGCCTGTCCGCCCCACTGTCCGGACCCGGCCACGGGAAGCGGGCAATCCGCCGGTGAAAAGAGCGGGGTGGACACGGCCTTGAAGGATTCCACGAAGCTCTCGTCCGGCTCCCAGTATTTCACGCCGATGCCGTTGATCTGGAACTGGTCGACACCGAGCAGTCGCCAGAACTGCTGCCAGACCTTGAAGTCGAAGCCGATGCCCGGATGCCGGGTCAGGACATCCCAGCCATTGCGGTGCGCATGCAGAACGAGGCCGGAGCGCTTGCGGAGAAACGCCATGCCGCCCATGCCGATCGAGTTGATGTTGACGACGGCGCAATTGCCGCCGGCCGCCAGCACCGTGTCGTGGTTGCGCATCATCTCGTCGGGGTCGGTATGCGAGATGCCGAAAGCGTACATGACCTTCTTGCCGGTCTTCTGCTCGTGATCGAGGATCAGCGGCATGATGGCGGCGACGCGCTCCTTCAGCGGCGAATAGGCCGGGCTCATCAGCTTCTCGTCGTCCTTGATGAAATCGACGCCCGAGCCGATCAGTTCGCCGACCAGTTCGGCCGTTTCCATCGGCCGAAGCCCAAGGGCCGGCTTGACGATCGTGCCGATGATCGGCCGGCCTTCGACGCCGGTCAGCCGCCGGCTGCCCGGCATCCCGAACTGGGGTCCGGGATAGGCGGCACCATATTCCGGTGGCAGCTTGAGATCCACGACGCGAAGCCCGGTCATGCCCTTGATGGAAAAGATGCCGCCGATGGCGATGGTCATCAGCGCCGAGAGATCCGTGCCCACGGCATCGATCGGGAAGGCGATGTCCACATCGGCCCTGTGGATCGGGCCGTGATCCGATGGCGCTTCCGGCCAGCTCGGTGTCGTCGCGGGCTCAAGCGGGCGGATGGCGATCACCCGTGCGGCCACGCGGGCCTTCAGCGCTTCCGTTTCACCCGGAACCGGCACGAACGTGCCCGTCGATTGATCGCTGGCGATCTTGGCGCCCATGGCCTCGACGCTTCCCGCCGTCTCGATGCGATAGGTCACGGTGATCATCAGCGTCTCCTCCCCGTCTCGACCGGCTACGGCAGATCGTCGTTGATGAACTGGTATAATGAGTATAACAATGACGCAAGTCTCGCTGTGCGGAAAATGCACGAGAAGGCGCAGCCCCTGCGACAGGGGAGAAAGCGAGGCGCGCACGCGTTTCCCTTTTCCAAGCACGCGGCGGCATGCGAAGATGCAGGATCGAACGAACGCCCGGAACCTCATGCGCCAGCCGACCGAAACCATCACGCGCCGAAAACTGTCCGACGAGGTCTTTTCCCGCCTGCGGGCGATGATCACCTCCGGCGAGCTGAACCCCGGCGACGAAATGCCCTCGGAGCGGGAACTGATGGAGCGCTTCGGCGTGGGGCGGCCCGCGATCCGCGAGGCCATGCAGGCGCTGGCCAATATGGGCCTCGTCGTCATATCGCATGGAGAGCGTGCCCGTGTGCTGGAGCTGACGGCCCGATCGATCCTGCGTCAGGTGGATACGACCGCCCAGATGATGCTCGCGAAATCCTCCGACACGCTGGAGCACCTCAAGAGCGCCCGCATCTTCTTCGAGCGGGGCATGGCGCGGGAAGCCGCGGCGAAGGCGACCGAAGCCGATATCGCGGATCTCGAGGCGATCCTCGGTCGGCAGGCGGCGGCTCTGGACGATGCCGCCGCCTTCATCGCTGCCGACATGGAGTTTCACGCCCGAATCGCGCGCATCTCCGGCAATCCCATCTATGTCGCCGTCAGCGAGGCCATGCTGGCCTGGTTGCGCGGCTACCACACCCACATGCTGATCTGGACCGGTAAGGAAGCCGTGACGCTCTCCGAGCACCGATCCATCATCGACTGCATCGTCGCCCGCGACGCCGATGCCACGGAGCAGGCCATGCTGCGCCATCTCGAACGCTCCCGCGCGCTCTACACGTCGAAGGATACGTCAGAGACGGCTTAAGAGTTCGGGCGGGTCGAAAACGATTCCGGTTTGCCGGAATATGGGGTAGAACCCGGCGCCCTCGATCAGTTTTCTGCCGTTCCAGATCGAATCCGAGGGGCCGGGAACCGCAGCATCATGACGACGGGTACAGGGAGTGGCGGACATGGACGCAGGCGAAATCGCACGCATCTCCGCATGGTTGACGACGCAGGGTCTCAAGGGCTCCGACGAGATGGAGATAATGCGTGGCTTCTGCGAGCATCTGCGCGAAGCCGGGCTGCCGCTCGACAGGGGGCTCGCGCTCATCGATACGCTGCATCCGGTCTATGAAGGGCGCGCCTTCCAGTGGGACAGCCGGGAGCCAGGCAAGGGCATGTTCGAATACGGCCCGACGAACGAGGGCGTTTCGGAGGAAAACTGGAAGCGCTCGCCATTCTACCATCTGCGCGAGACCAACGGCAACGAGCTGCGCCGCCGCATCGGCTTCGGCGATCCCACCGATTTCTACGCGCTGGACACGCTGCTGGCAGCCGGGCATCGCGACTATATCGCCATGATCCACCGTTTTTCGCCGGACGCGCATATCGGCGACATGGACTGTTTCTACTCCCACTGGACGACGGCCGACGAGGGCGGTTTCACCGATCGGGGGATCGATGCCCTGCGCTCGCTGGTGCCCGTCCTCGCCCTTGCCATCAAGGCCGGGTCGCTCAACCGCGTCACGCGCACGATCGCGGAAGTCTATCTCGGCGAAGATGCTGCAAGCCACGTGCTGGAAGGCCGCATCACCCGGGGCAAGGCCGAGCGGATTTCGGCGGTGCTCTGGTTTTCCGACCTGCAGAATTACACCCGCATCACCGAAAGCCTCGCCCCGGACGAGATCATTCCGTTTCTGAACGATTACGCCGATGCGGTCATCACCTCCATTCACGAGGCCGGCGGCAACGTGCTGAAGCTGATCGGCGACGGGACGCTCGCGATCTTCAAGGCCGAGGAGCGGGAGGATGCCTGTCGTCGGGCGCTGGACGCCGAACGGCGCCTGCGCGGCAAGCTGGCCGATCTCAATGCGCGCCGCGCCATGGAAGGGCGCCCGACGACGGAGGTCTATCTCGGCCTGCATATCGGGGACGTCTTCTACGGCAATATCGGCAGCGCCGATCGCCTCGACTTCACCGTCATCGGACCGGCCGTCAACGAGGTCAGCCGCATCGCCTCGCTCTGTCGCTTCGTCGATCGCACGGTCGTCATGTCCTCGCCCTTCGTGGCCGCGGCACCGCCGCCCGGCGACAGGGAGGTGGTCTCCATCGGCCGTTATGCCCTGCGCGGCGTGAAGCTGGCACAGGAGCTTTTCACCCTCATGCCGGTGCCGGAAACGGACGCATGAACGAGAAACGGAAGGCGAGGACGGCAGGTGCCGACACCGGAAACCGCCGCAGATAGCCTTCCGATTTCCGCCTTATGACTTACGTATGATCCGCCGGGCCGCTCGGGCTCGGAACAGGGAAGGTCGACAGATGAAGATGAACAGGCTCGCCGAGCAGGTCCGCAAGACAGGCTCCGTGCCGCTCTCCTGGGCGGGGTCGACGATGGCGATGGATTACATCAATATCGGCGATGCCCTCAGTCCGGTCATGGTGGCGCTCCTCAGCGGAAAGCCGGTCCATCGGGTGCCCTCCCGCTCGAAGACGATGCGCATGGCTTGTGTCGGTACCATCGCGCATGGCATGTCCGGCGGCGAGGTCTGGTTCTGGGGCACGGGCTCCTCGCGCTGGACCAATCCGTCGGCGGCGAAGGAAGAGCTGGTCGCCTTCGCGCCGTCCGCAGATTCGACGTTCCACGTGACGGCGACGCGCGGCCCCCTGTCGGAGGCGCTGATCACCGGCGCGGCGGAAGGCACGGTCGGCGTCTATGGCGACCCGGTCTGGCTGCTGCCGCGGTTCTATGCGCCGCGCGTCGAGAAGACCTGGAAGCTCGGCGTCATCGTGCACCTGTCGGAACTGGCCGATCGCGATCCGGAAGCGCATATGAAGGAAACACTGCTGCGGTACGGGATCCCCGAAGCCTTCGCCCCGCATGTCCGCCTGATCAATACGGTCACGTCCATCGGCATGGATGCCATGAAAACCCGGATCGACGAGATCCTGGCCTGCGAACGCATCGTCTCAACCAGCCTGCACGGCATGGTCTTTGCCGAGAGCTACAACATTCCCTGCCTGCATTTCGCGACGCATGGTCCGGTGAAGGGGCTGCACACGCGACGACTCGACGAGACCTGCGATCTCGATCCCCGCGTCATCGATCTGTATCGCGGTCTCGGCCTCTCGGACTTGCCCGTCTATGCCTTGCCCCGCACGGAGCCGACCGACTGGGAGGATCTCATCTCCGCCATCGACCGCGCCTGGACGCCGAAGGCCTTCGATGCGGAAGCGCTGATCGCGGCCTTTCCGCTCGATGTCGCACCGCTGGAAGCCCGTCCGGGCGAAACCATCTGGGAGCATCCGGTGCTTCAGGGGCTCGTGCTGCAGCACGACGTGAAGGAGCTCAACCTCGCCGACAGGCTTCGCAACAAGGCCTGAGGGCGCCGCACAGGCGCTCGGCGCGGCGTGACCGGGGTCAGCGCCCCTTGCTGGTCTCGATCAGTGTGAGAACGAGGGCGGACAGCAGTGCGAGCGGCGGGGTGGGCGCCGTCTGCGGCTTGGAGCTTTGCGCCGGCGACAGGCCGACCTTGCCCACGGGCTGATCGTTGGCGTTGATACCGCTGTTTCCGAGGGTCCACCAGCCTTCCCGCAGGATGCGCTCGAGGATGAAGGTGGTCACATCGAGCGAGCGGGACGGCGAGCCCGGCGGCAGGATATCGGCGGCCGTCGGATTGCGCTCGTTCATCACGGAATAATAGATCCGCTTCAGTTCCTCGTCGATATCGTCGGATCCCTCGGTTGCCGTATTCACCTTCTGGCGCAGGCGCCGCAGGTCGGCCACCGTCACCGGTTCTCCGCCTGCGACCTTCATCACCTCGTTTGCAAAGGCTTCGGGATCGGCATTGGCCGAGGAAAGAAGGTCGCCGAGGGGAGAGCCGGGGGTTGCCTGTCGGTTGCGGATCACCTTGGCGGCACCGCGGATGCCCTCGCGGAAAGCCTCGCGACGAACGGTTTCCTCGGCACCGTGCGCCGCATCGAGTGCTGCCGCCATGTCGAGGAGAACGGCCGAGATCTCCGGGCTGGCGCCGGAAATTGCCGTCTCGCGCGCACGCGCCACGAGACCGTCCAGCCGAGCCTTTTCGTCACTCATCGCTGCTCTTCCGTATCGACTGCATCAAAATGTCACTTCAAAGTGGTGTAGAGCGAATCGAGCCGCTCTGCATAGCGCTCCGGCGAAAACAATTTCGCCCGCTCCAGACCCTCGGCCTCGTAATACCGCATCAGGGCATCGTCGTTGGCGACATCGCGGATCGCCTGCGCGATCGCATTGACGTCATAGGGATCCACGACGATGGCGCTGTCGCCGGCGATTTCCGGATTGGCGCCTTCGCTGCCGGTGATCACAGCCGTTCCCAGCTGCATGGCTTCGAGAATCGGCAGGCCGAACCCTTCGTAGAGGGATGGGAAAACGACGGATCGGGCACAGCGGATCAGCGACGTCAGCAGACTCAGCGGCAGATATTCAAGACGCACGATCGAGGCGGACCGCGTCACATGACCCACCGTCGGGTCGTAGACGTCCGTCTTCTTGCCGCCGCCGGGCACGCCCAGAAGCCGCAGGTCGTTGGCGTTCTTCCACACCAGCTGGCCGACGATGACGAGGGGATAGCTGACCTGGCTCGCCAGATAGGCCTCGATGATCCGGCCGATGTTCTTCTTCGGCTCGATCGCGCCGAAGAACAGGAAGAATTTCTTGTGCTCCAGTCCGAAGATCGACGCGACCTCGTTGCGCACCTCGTCCTCGTCGCGGTTGAGGATGTGGCTCGGCAGATTGACCGCCTGATATGTGTTGGTCACCCGGCGTTCGTCAACGCCGAGGAGTTCGACGATATCGCGCTTGGAGACCTCCGAGACCGTGACGATGTGATCGGCCTTGTCGGCGATCTTGCGGACGGTCTTCAGGAACTCGCGCTTGTTGTCGAGCGTCGCATAGGGCAGACGCAGCGGCACAAGATCGTGGATCGTGTAGATGTTCGCCGCATTCTTGAGCTTGATCGGCAGCGGATATGTCCAGTGGGCGATATCGGCGGACTGGTCGTAGCTCGTCTGCATGAACTGGCCGTAGGTCCGGAAGTGCCAGCGCGAAATCGTGAAGAGATTGCGGAAGTTGAAGATGCGCTCGTGCTTGGGCAATCCGCCCGGCACATGCCGCGCGATGACCTTGCCGGTGATCGGCACCTGGCGCGCCGTGGTGCCGAGCGGCGACGTCGCCAGCCGCTTGATGACCTCGGTCGGCTTCAGGGCGCGCGTCGAAGGGTCGAAAAACCCGACTTCCGACAGGAGGGCATTTTTCCCGACCGACGCGCGAACGCCGTAGAGAAGGTCGATGGGGTAGCCGAGTTCGGACAGATGGCCGCTGAGGTTGCGGGCATAGGTGGCAATGCCCGTCCCCTTCTCCAGAGCCAGATTGTAACCGTCGATCATCACGCGGGGCTTGGTCATCGAATGCTTATCGTCCTGTCTTCGTCCCTTCGGATGCGGTGCGGGCGGCAAGCCCACATCTCGAGGGGAGATGTGTCTGTAAGGATGGGAAGACCGCGTCCTGAAGCGAAACTGCGTTGGCTATCTAGGCGATTGACCTTCCGGAAGCAACCGGAAGGGTGCATCGCTCTGTCGGTCCGGTCCCTCGTCGAGCGGATAAAGCAGGCGTCCGATGGCGCGGAAGGCGCGTTCGGGCCGCTCGCGGAAGAAGTCGATCGGGTAGTGCCGGTAGTAATCCGCATCTTCGGCCGTTGCGACACGCCTGACGGCAGCGGCAACGACCGGCGCCAGCGCGTGGCGCCAGCCCAGAAGCCCGTATGCACCTGAGGCCTGCCAGGAAGGCGGGTTCCGATACGCAAAAGCGGGTGCGACGGGATGGCGGAGATCGCCGATGACGGCCTCGAACGTCGTCGCCTCACCCGTCTGCGGCGCGAAATAACGGGGATATAGCAGATAGGTCGCGGCGAACATCTGCTCGATGGTCAAGCGCCGCTGCCGGCGTGGCGTCGTCTGCCGGTCTTCCGTCAGGCCCCATCCGGCATAGAAGGGCAGGCCGAGAACGGTCACGGGCAGCCGCCGCAGCAGCGCCTCGAACCCGGCAAGCGACGTGATGGCATAGACATGGTCGATCGTCTCGAACGCGCGGGCCAGGGGAATGCGGTCGGTCAGGATCGTACAGATTCGCGAAAGTTCGGAAAGGTCGGCCGACGAGCTTCGAACGCCGTTCAGCACGTCGGGATGCGGCTTGTAGATCACCTCGGCATCGGGGTTCTCGGCAACGGCCTGCCGCACCATGTCCTCGTTGGTCACGGGCCGCGGGCAGCCGAATCGGATCGACGCATCGCCATCCACCTGGCCCAGTGCGAGCACCCGTCGCTTGCGCTTGGGTCCGTAGGGCAAGGCGATCTCACGCAAGGGGGCGTTGTATTTGCTGATCCCTGTCGACAGAAGCAGCGCCATCCCGTTGCGCGCCCGGTCCATCAGGAGAGGGTCTGCGTCGAAGTCGTAATGCTGGAGGATGTCTTCGAGATCGGAGGCGGTCCGGCTGTCGAAATAGGCCGTCTGCCTGTCCACGATCAGCGACAGGGGCGGCGTGCGGCCGGCATGCGGCACGGCCGAGCGGATGAAGCCATCCTCCACGACATGGACCGGAATGGCGTTGCGGTCCGCAAAGGCCCGAACCGTCTCCGGCAGGTTGAGACTCCAAACGAAAAACTCGGGCAAAGCAGCGAGATCGATCCGGTCCAGCCATTCCGTGCGAAGCCGGGTCTCGCTGAGGAAGAAGGGAACGAAGACGAAGGTCCGCATCGGAAAATAGCGGCGCAGCACCTCCCGTTTCCAGGCCTGCATATGAAAGGCATAGGTGAGGACCGGACGGTTCTCCGGGGCGGCTCCCTTTTGCCCCTGTGGATCGTTGGCCGGCATCATCCCGGATTGATCACGGAGGTATCGTCGCTGCTCTCGTCGATGCCTTCGATATCGCCGGCGCCGAACTTCAGGCGATCCTCGCCGATGGCGGCCACGGCATCGTCGGTGCTGTGCATCGGTGTGATTTTCATGCGGTCTATGGTGAAGAATGCGTTGCAGTAGCGGCGCAGCAGCACGGGCGACGAGGTGAAGATCAGGAAGCCCGAGGTCTGCATCCGCTCCTCGACCAGTTCCACGCATCGCTCGCGAAACGCACCACGGCCACCCAGAAGCGTCTCGTCGACGATATAGGTTTCGAATGGTATCGCATAGCATGAGGTGAACAGCAGGCGCGTGCGTTCGTCGCGATTGAGCAGCTTCATCGGCTTGTCTATCGCTTTGCCCACCTCGGCAAAGTCGATCACGAAGCGGATGATCGGCAGGGGATCGAAGCCGAAGACGCGGCACAGAAAGGCCAGGTTCTCCCGCCCCGTGAGCGCGTTGTTGAAAACACCGCCGCCGGCCACGGGGAAGGAAACGAGCGATTCCCGGCGCACGCTGCCGAGGTCCGGGCGAAGCTTGCCCGTCGTCAGTTGCACGGTGGTCGACTTTCCGCCGCCGGGCGGCGAGAGGATGCCCGTGATCCTGTCGCCCGGGAACAGGGCGCTCGCATCCTCCAGCACCTTCGTCTTCTCGTTCTTCTGACGAAGCGTCTTATGCACATTGGTAAAGGTGATGCTCACGCCTGGTCTTCCGTCTCGTTTGTTCCGCCTTCCCCGCTCCGGGCAAGGATCTCGCGCATCCATCCCAAACCGTCGATCGGGTTGAGAAAGACAGTATCCGAAGGCGCAATCTCGTGAAACACGGGAATGTCCGACACGATGGCGGGAACGCCGAGCGCGCCCGCTTCCAGAAGAGGAATGCCGAGCCCTTCCGCAAAGGAGGGGAAGAGCAGGGCTCGCGCGCCCCTGAGCAGCGACTGAACCTCGTGATCGCCAAGAGCGCCGAATTCCAGCACATGCGCGCGAATCGCCGGCGACCGCTCCAGCATGTCGATGACGTTCTCGTTTTCCCATCCGCGCTTGCCGATGATGCACAGGCGCGGGATCTCCTGTCGATCCGCCATCATGCGCCAGATCTCCAGCAGCAGAAGATGGTTTTTTCTGGGTTCGATGGTGCCGAGCGTCACGAAATAGGGACGCCGATCCTCGATCACGGCGCGAACGGAGGGGGCGACCGTGGCCGAGGCGGCGGCACCGAATGTGAGCGTAGGGATGATCACCTGCGTGCCGGACAGCCGCATGCCCTGCGCTGCGGCATAGGCCTGCATGCGCAACGCCGTATCCTTCGAATTCGCGACGACCTGAACCGGCGCATCGAAAAGCTCATCGAGATAGGCAGTGAACTGCTTGTAGGTCTGTGGCCGCTGATATTCCGGGAAATCGACCGGGATGAGATCGTGGATATAGACGACGCGCTTCATCTCGGCTCGGGGATCGAGCCGCTTCATCCCGCCCTTCACCTTGCCGAGGCCGGAATGGGACGCGACGACATAGGTGGTCTGCGGGTTGACGATCGAGCGGGGGACGCCATGCGCTCTGCGATCGAGGAAGGGCAGGACCGAGAGCCGCCAGTCGGCGGTCTTTCCCAAGCGTTCGCCGGGACTGCCGTTCCAGGCCGCATCGAGATGGCGCAGCACGGCGCGACCCAATGCCTGATCGAGCCGGCAGATACCGTGGATGCCGGCGTGCAGAAAATGGCAGTCGGTGCCGAAGCGGGCGACGAGATCGAGGCCGATGGCGAGGTCGATGCGATCGACGCCGGTGCCGAACGGCTTGTGGCGACTGCGCACCAGTCGCGAAAGATCGAAGAGCACGCTCGGCGTCTCGATCGTCAGCGGCGTCATGGAAAGGCGATACATGGACTCTCGTCAGGCGTTGCGGCTGCGCGCGTGCGGGTCGCGCAAAGCCGGTCGAAAAGCGCGGGATCACCCCGCAAGGATGGGCTTACTCGCGCCACTTTCGCACACTAATCGCCTATGGTATACGCTCGGCCGAAGGGCCTAGGCGATACCGGGCGGCCGGTAAGCCCATTTCAATAATGCCGCAATGGTGGAATTTGTCTCAAGAACTTATTGATATTGTTGGAGCGGAGGGCAGCATTCCGCTCTCCTGGGTGACCACGACGGGTAAGGAATCCTATCTCAACCTCGGCGATGCCCTGTCTGCCGTCATCGTTTCGATGATGTCCGGCCTGCCGGTGCACCACATGGCTGCCAAATCCCAGGCGACACGGCTGGCCGCTGTCGGCACGATCGGACATATGTTTGCGGGCGGCGATGTCTCCTTCTGGGGAACGGGAACCTCGCCCAATCTCAATCCGCATCAGGGCGACAAGCCGAAGATCGCCTATCGCACGCCGGCGGACACCCGGATCACCACCTATGCGACGCGCGGGCCTTTCAGCCGCCGCCTTCTGGCCCCCGACGCACAAGGCGCCGGCGTCTTCGGCGATCCGCTCTGGCTGCTGCCGCGGTTTCACACCGCGCCGGTGGAAAAGACCTGCGAACTCGGCGTTATCCTGCATTTGTCGGAGCTGGAAGATCGTGCTTATGAAGCGCATCCCAAGCCCGAATCCGTGCGCCACCATGTATCGGAGGCTGACAAGGCGAGCGTCCGTCTGATCAATACGGTGACCCCGATTTCCGTCGGATCGCTGCGAGACCGGCTCGACGAGATCCTCTCCAGCAAGCGGATCGTCTCGACCAGCCTTCACGGCATGGTCTTTGCCGAATCCTACGGTATCCCCTGTCTTTACTTTTCGCCGCGGGCGGCAGTGGCCGGTCCGGGCAAGATCGACCTGATGGGGGAGGAGGGCCTCGACCTGCGTTTCGTCGATCTCTATCAGGGCATCGGTCAGGACAGTCTCGATGTCTGGTACCAGCCCCGTCGCGCAGCGACGGACTGGGGCACGCTGATCCGGGCGATCGACGACATCTGGTACCAGAAGACGTTCACCGGAGAGGATCTGATCGAAGCCTTCCCCTTGCCCGGAACCATGCTCGACAAGGGCCCGACCGGCAGCGCCTTCGACCATCCCCTCATTGCTTCGCTTCCCATGGAGCGTCACCGGCCGCCGACCGAAGGCGTGCCGCCATCGCGCGGCTGGCTTTCGAAACTGGCGGCGCACGCCCGTGGCCTGAGCGGAGTTTGACGTGCCTTTAAAAGCAGCAAGAAGACTTTTTCGTCGTTCCGTCTCTCCCGACAGATCGGCAGCGTCCGGCGCTCTGGTGACAGGCGACCGGGGTGCGGCCGAAGCCGTGCGCCTCTCCTGGGTCTGGACGACGGACCGGCACCCCGATGCCAATCTGGGCGATGCCTTGAGTGCCGTGGTCGTCTCCGTCATGTCCGGCCTGCGGATCGAGCCGGCGGCGTTCGATCAGCCACGGGAAAGACTGGCGGCCGTCGGCACCATCGGGCATGCTCAGCAGGGCGCGCGGGTGCATCTGTGGGGTACGGGGTTCGACCTCAACCGCGGTCCCTCGGGCGCCCTCTCGCCCTATGCCGTTCCACCGGAGACGGAGCTCGTCGTGCACGCGGTGCGTGGACGGCAGACGGCCACCGGTCTGCGGGCTCTGGGTCTCGATGTGCCCGATGTCTTCGGCGATCCCGTCTGGTTCCTGCCGCGCATCTTTCCGTTTCCGGACCTTAAGAAGCGCCACGAGCTGGGCGTGATCGTGCATATCTCGGAGCTCGACGAGGCGACGGCGGTGGCAAGCGTCAAGGCGCAGCTGACCCGCTATGCCATTCCGTCAGAGCTGGCTGACGATATTACGATCATCAACACCTACACGGATGCGACCATGGAGGGTTTCGAGCGCAAGGTGCGCGAGATCGCCGCCTGCCGCCGGATTCTCTCGACCAGTCTTCACGGTTTGGTCATAGCTGAAACCTACAACATCCCTTGCGCCTGGTTTTCGACCGGGCGCGGTGAGGCTGCCGCCTTGCCTTTCGACGGCCCGCAGCCGATCGATCATCGCATGATCGACTTTTATGGCGGCGCCGATCGCGAGACCGTGCTGAGCTATCTTCAGCCATTGATGGAACCAACCGATTGGGCCGACGCCATAGGCTTCATCGATCGAAACTGGAAGGGACTGACCTATACCGGAGAAGCGCTGTTCAAGGCATTTCCGCTGCGCAAGGCCGTAAAATTCAAGGACTCCGTGTGGACCTGTCCGCCGGAAATCCTGGAGTCCAACCGATACTGACCTCAGGCACTGTGCTCTTTTTGCAGAGGCCTGCTTGTTTTTGTTTGGTGCGACCTTGAAGTCATTGTTTACCAGTTGGTGTTGAGATAACCAAAACGACACCGCTATTTCGGGGGAGCAGATCGTCTTCGTCTGAAGGATCTGCGCTTGAGGGTGCCCATGCCGTTCTTGACCAAATTCACCAGTTTGTCGCTGGCCGCTATCTGCCTGAGCACCACGTCCTGCACGGTCATGCCGAGTTCCGGGCCGAGCTCCGGGCAGATTCTTCAGGAAGCCAAGGATAGCTATTCTCCGTACACGGTCATTCCGGTCACGCCGGGCATCGTCTCGCTTCTCTCCAGCAGCCTCGACACGCAGCTCGCCGAAACGCTCGGCAATGCGCGCAAGCGAAGCTCGTCCATCATCGGCGTCGGCGACACGGTCGTCGTCTCCATTTGGGAAGCGTCGCCTGACGGTCTCTTCTCCGGCGGTTCGTCGAAGGGCGGGACGCAGATACCCGAGCAGCCGGTCTCCGAATCCGGCACGATCTCCGTGCCCTATGCCGGCACCGTGCAGGCTGCCAACCGCACGCCGCAGCAGGTCAAGACCGCCATCGAGAATGCCCTCGCGCGCATTGCCATCCAGCCGCAGGTTCTCGTCAGCGTCGTCAAGAACGTTTCCAACACGGTGACCGTCACCGGCGAAGTCGCCAGCAGCGGCCGCATCGCTCTTTCCCCCCGGGGCGAAAAGCTGCTCGACGTCATCGCCATGGCCGGCGGACCGCGCATCGAATCGCATCAGCTCTCCGTCCAGATCACGCGCGGACGACGCACGGAAACCGTTCCCATGGAGCGGCTGATCTCGGACCCGAGCGAGAACATCTACGTCCAGTCGGACGACGTCATTGCGCTCATCCGCCAGCCGCGAAGCTTCACCGTGTTCGGCGCGGCGACGGCCAATGCATCCATCCAGTTCGATGAATCGCAGCTCTTCCTCAACCAGGCGCTTGCCAAGGTGGGCGGTTTGAATGACGAGCGGGCCAATGCGCGCGGCGTCTTCATCTACCGTACCGAGCCGACGTCGCTGGTGCAGCGCATGGTGCCGGGCAAGGTCGCATCGTCGGGCGCAACGACGAACGTCATCTACCAGATCGACCTGAAGGACCCGAACGGCTTCTTCCTTCTCAAGGGCTTCAGCCTGCGCAACCGCGACCTGATTTACATCGCCAACTCCTCGCTGGCCGAGGTGCGTAAGTTCGCGACCCTGGTCAGCTCGACGGCAGCGCCCGTCGCACAGGCCGCCTCCGTCGGCAGCACGCTGAACACCTTCAAGTAAGCCGGACCACGAAGGCATTGCTGCGCCGCAATAATGCCTTCATCTCCGGGCAGAAGCTGACTCTGGACAGGATCGCCACGCTTTGTCGCGGCGATCTTCCGAATGGCCGTAAGGCATGGTATACATGCTGACAGACAGGCCGAAGACCCCTTCAGGAGTGCCAATGAGCGACGCGTCCAAGACCGCGAGAGCCGACAAGCTGAAATCACGGCAGGAAGATGGCGCACTTGTTCTAAGGCTGGATGAGGTTCGACCGAACCGCCAGATGGCGGCTGCGCCCAAGCGCATGCCCGATCTTCCGGCAAAGCCGGTCCGCAAGACCACGGTTACCTATAAATCCGAAAAGATGACCGGCTTCGTCACCAAGGCGAAGGGCGGCTTTTCCGGCGCCAAGCTCGCTTTTCTGCTGGTTGTCGTCATCCCCACCATCATTGGCGGCCTTTACTACGCTGCCGTCGCGTCGCCGCGGTATGTCTCGGAGTTTCGCTTCTCGGTACGTCCGGGCGAAGGCGGAAGCGGCTCGAGCGCTGCCGAACTCGCACTGACGATGTCGAACAGCTATATCGTTTCCGACTACGCCATGAGCCGCGATGCGGTCGAGTCGCTGGAGAAGGACGTCGGGTTGCGGGAGATCTATTCGCGCCCCGATGTCGATTTTCTGTCGCGCCTCAGCTCGGATGTGTCCCTCGAAGGGCTTGTCAGTTACTGGAACAAGCGGCTTTCGACGAGCTATGATCTGACCACGGGGATCAACACGATCGAAGTGGCGGCCTTCTCGCCGCAGGACGCCTTCCGTATCTCAACGGCGCTGAAGGATCTTTGCGAAAAGCTGGTCAACGACCTGTCCGAAAAAGCCCGCCAGAGCCAGCTCGCCTTCGCCAAGGCTGAGCTCGATCGTTCCGAAGCCCGGCTGACCAATGTCCGCAGCCAGGAAACGGAGCTTCGCACCGGCCAGAAGAGCATCGACGCGCGCAAGGAAGCCGACGGCAAGATCCAGCTGATCACCAAGCTGCATGGCAGCCTCGCGGACCTGCAGGCGCAGTACACGGCGCTCGGAAGCTACATGGATGCCAAGTCGCCGCGGCTGACGGTCCTCAAGTCCCAGATCAACGCCACGCAGCAGGAACTGGATCGTCTCCAGTCTCAGGTTCGCTCGTCGGGCGACGGCAGTTCGGGCGGTTCGAACCCCGCTATGCTGGCCGATGCGCAGTTGATGACGCAGTATGACAAGATCCAGAGCGATCTCGATATCGCCACCAAGCTCTACACCTCGTCGCTGACGAATTACGAAAATGCGCGCATGCTCGCCAGCAACAACCAGATCTACCTGGCAACCTATGTTCAGCCCGGTATCGCGCAGATCGCCGCTTATCCTAAGGTCGTTTTCGATACGTTCCTGGTCTTCCTGTCGGGTCTTGGTCTCTGGATCGTTCTGACGCTCGTCTACTACAGCATCAGAGACCACGCGTAGTCTGGCGCGACCGGAGAGTTGCCAATGAGCATGGGTGTCATTCCTGTCGGGATCTCGCGGCAGCTGCGGATCGTGAGCGCACTGACGATCCGGGAAGTTCGCCTGCGCAACAGCAAACATGCGTTCGGCCAGCTCTTCGATCTGCTGGAAGCGATCGTTTTCATCATCATCCATTGGGCGATCTTCACGTTCATGCACCGGCATCTCCTGATCGGAGACAGCCTCCTCCTCTTCATCAGCACCGGCATTCTGCCCGTCCTGTTTTTCCGGACGATCAGCGTGAAGACGGCGACGGCGCTGGAGGCTGCCAAGTCGGTCACCAGTATTCCCTACATCGAGGCACTCGATTATTCGCTTGCCCGCAGTTTCGTGGAATTTCTGTCCTTCACGATGATGTTCGGACTGGGTTTCGTGATGATTTACGCGCTCGGGCTCTCCCGCTTCGCAATTCCCTACGACTTCACACCCATCATCGTCTCGATCTTGATGCTGACGGTTTTCTCCTTTGGGATCGGCCTGATAAATTCCTTCATCACCTTCCTGTTTCATCCCTGGAAGCTGTTTTGGGGCTTCTTTTCGCGTGTTCAGATTTTCCTGAGCGCCGTGTTCTTCATTCCCGAATACATGCCGCCCGAGTTGCGCAATATCGTCGCCTATAATCCGATGATGCACTTCGTGTCGCTGTTTCGCACCGGCTTCTATCCGACCTACCCGACCCATCTCCTGTCCGTGACCTATATCGGTTGCTGGACGGCAGCCGTGCTGATCCTTGGTCTGGCTCTGGAGCGGGTCCTTCGCAACCACCGCGCCGGTCACTGATCCCGCCATATCCCTCTTCAAATGGCGGCTCTCATGTCCTAACGTCGAACCTCGTTTCCCAGTGAAAGATGTTCGACATGCCAGCACCCGCGACAGACACCCAGCCGATCGATCCGACGAAACTCGAGAAACTGGCCGAAGTGGCCGTCAAGATCGGCCTCGGTCTGGAACGAGGCCAGGATCTGGTGATCACGGCACCCATCGCCGCCTTGCCGCTGGTCCGGTTGATCACCAAACATGCCTATCTTGCAGGAGCCGGCCTCGTCACGACCTTCTATGCCGATGAGGAAAGCACGCTGGCGCGCTACGAGCATGCGCCGGACGAGAGTTTCGACCGCGCCAGCGATTGGCTCTATGAGGGCATGGCCAAGGCCTATTCGGGCAATGCGGCCCGTCTGGCGATCTCCGGCGACAATCCCATGATGCTGGCAGCGCAGGATCCGTCGAAGGTCGCGCGGGCGAACAAGGCCATGTCCATCGCCTACAAGCCGGCGCTGGAAAAGATCTCGAACTTCGATATCAACTGGAACATCGTCTCCTACCCCAATCCCGCCTGGGCGCGGCAGATGTTTCCCGAAGATCCCGAATCCGTGGCCGTCGAAAAGCTGGCCAACGCCATCTTCGCGGCATCCCGCGTCGATGTCGCGGATCCGGTCGCAGCCTGGAAGGCGCACAACGCCAACCTGCGCAAGCGCTCGACCTGGCTGAACGGCGAGCGTTTCTCGGCGCTCCGTTTCACAGGCCCCGGAACCGATCTGACCGTCGGCCTCGCGGACGGCCACGAGTGGCATGGCGGCGCGTCCACCGCCAAGAACGGCATCACCTGCAATCCCAATATTCCGACGGAAGAGGTTTTCACCACACCGCATGCCCTGCGCGTGGACGGCCATGTCTCCAGCACCAAGCCGCTGTCGCATCAGGGGACGCTGATCGACGAGATCCAGGTGCGTTTCGAAGGCGGGCGGATCGTCGAGGCGAAGGCGTCGAAGGGCGAATCGGTTCTGAATAAGGTGCTGGACACGGACGACGGTGCCCGTCGTCTGGGTGAGGTGGCCCTCGTGCCGCATTCCTCGCCGATTTCGGCGAGCGGCATCCTGTTCTATAACACGCTCTTTGACGAAAACGCCTCGTGCCACATCGCGCTCGGCCAGTGCTACTCGAAGTGCTTCATCGACGGCGCCGCCCTCAGCCAGGCGCAGATCGCCGCGCAGGGCGGCAATTCCAGCCTGATCCACATCGACTGGATGATCGGTTCCGACAAGGTCGATATCGACGGCGTCCGGGAGGATGGCACGGCGGTGCCCGTGATGCGCGGCGGCGAGTGGGCCTGATCTGCCTCGTGACCGGCCCCGGATTGTGTCAGGGATAAGGGGGTCCAGTTATCCCTGACGGACGTTGAGGCCAGTCACGTTTCCCGTGATGTCTTCAGCAGGCGAGATCCGCAACGACGGCGTCGAGGATCAGCATGCCGGACGGGGTACAGCGCAGGCGGGAATTGCCGATCCGCTCGATGAAGCCGTGTTCGATCAGGAAACGTTCCTTTTCCGGATCGGGCGCGCGACCGGAGAGCGCTTCCCAGCGCACGAGGTCGATGCCTTCCTTGAGGCGCAGGCCCATCAGCAGCAGTTCGTCGGATTGCTCGTCATAGCCGAGCACTTCCTGATCGATCATCCCGTGACCATTGGCCTCGACGAGGTCGAGCCAGGTCTCCGGCTTGCGCTCGGTCGCCGTCGCCAGCTTCTCCCGGCCGATCGTCAGACGGCCATGGGCGCCGGGGCCGATGCCGGCATAGTCGCCATAGCGCCAATAGGTCAGGTTATGCCGGCTCTCCGCCCCGGGCACCGCGTGGTTGGAAACCTCGTAGGCCGGCATGCCGATCGAGGCGGTAATATCCTGGGTCGCCTCGTAGAGAAGCGCCGACTGGTCGCCATCCGGCACGACGAGCTTGCCCGCCTTGTGGAGACCATAGAACGGCGTGCCCTCCTCGATGGTCAGCTGGTAGAGCGACAGATGATCGACGGCATAGGATACCGCCTGCTTCAGCTCCGCCTCCCACTCCTCCACCGTCTGCTTCGGACGGGCATAGATCAGGTCGAAGGACATGCGCGGGAAGATCTCGCGCGCAAGCCCGATCGCCTTCAGCGCATCCTCCACATTGTGAAGCCGCCCCAGGAACTTGAGATCGCGATCGTTCAGCGCCTGCACGCCGAGGGACACGCGGTTGACTCCGGCGGCGCGATAGCCGCGAAACCGCGTCGCCTCCACGCTCGACGGGTTGGCCTCCAGCGTGATCTCGATGCCGTCCGGCACGTGCCAGAAGCGGGCGATGCCGTTCATGATGGCCTCCACCGTCGCGGGGTCCATCAGCGAAGGTGTGCCGCCGCCGAGGAAGATGCTCGTCACGGTGCGTGGCCCCGACAGCCGTCGCGCCTCCTCCATCTCCTTCAGGAAGGCGGAGACATAGCGAGCCTGATCCACGCCCTGGTGGCGCACATGGCTGTTGAAATCGCAGTAGGGGCACTTGGCCGCACAGAACGGCCAATGGACATAGACCCCGAAACCGGGGTCCGTCTTGTCGCCGATGAAGGAAAAGTCAGCCATATCCGTCAGGCGCCGAGGCAGCTCTCGGCAAACACCTTGAAGGCGCGGGCGCGATGGGAAAGGGCGTTGGCGTCGCCCGGCTTCCAGCCATGCTTCTCCTCCGCGCTCATCTCGCCGAAAGTGCGCTCGTGGCCCTTCGGCTGGAAGACCGGATCATAGCCAAAACCCTGGCTGCCGCGCGGCGGCCACACCACGGTGCCCTCCACCTCGCCGCGAAAAAGCTCCACATGCCCGTCCGGCCAGGCAAGGCAGAGCACGGAGACGAAGCGGGCGGAGCGTGACGCCGGTGTCGTCGCGCCCGCCGCCTGCAGGGCCACTTCGACCTTGTGCATGGCCATGGCGAAGTCGCGCGTCCCGTCGGCGGTCTCCGCCCAGTTCGCGGTGTAGACGCCCGGATCGCCGTTCAGGGCATCCACGACCAGACCGGAGTCGTCGGAGAGGGCCGGCAGGCCGGAGGCCTGTGCGGAGGCGAGCGCCTTGATGGTCGCGTTCTCCTCAAATGTCGTGCCGGTCTCGTCGGGTTCGATGAAGTCGAGGTCGGCGGCGGATTTGGCGGAGAAGCCGAGCGGGCCGATCAGGTCGCGGATTTCGCGGATCTTGCCGGCATTGTGGCTGGCGACGATCAGGGTCTTGTCGTCAAGCGTGCGTGTCATGGTGGGTCTCGAAGGGTGAACCGGAGGACGTCGAAACGCCGCGGAAACAGGGGTCGGTGAAAATGGGTCGTCCGATCCGGGTGAAGGCGATCGGGCGACGCACGGCAGGCAGAAGACGGTTCAGGCGATGGACCAGAGGCCCGGTTCGGCGCATTCCAGGCTGTTGCCGGCCGGATCGCGAAAATAGAAGGATCGCGCACCCGTCGGCCAGGTGATGTCACTTTCGATGATCACGCCGTCCGCCGCAAGTCTCTCCCGCAGGGCGTTCAGCTGGTCGCGCGACACGCGGAAGCAGGCATGCCCGGGGCCGGTCGTCCCGTGCGTCGGGACAGGCAGGGCATCGCCTCCGGCCGGCTTCAGGGTCTCGGCCGGGTTAAAGATCAGAAGCACGCTCTGTCCGCAACGAAAAAACACATGGCGGCCATCGACCCGGGCGATGCGCTCCAGACCGAGCACGTCGCCATAAAAGCGGTCGGCGGCATCCAGATCCGCGGCATAGAGCGCCGTTTCCAGAATGCCTTCGAGAGCCTGCGTCCGTCCCGCCACCGCTTGGCCTCCGTCGTTACGCGATCGTCTGCTTCTGCAGGGCGACCAGTTCCGAGATGCCGTTCTTCGCCAGCCCCATGAGGCTCGCGAATTCGGCTTCGGAGAAGGGCTTGCCTTCGGCCGTACCCTGAATTTCCACGATGCCGCCGGACCCGGTCATAACGAAGTTCGCATCCGTTTCGGCGGCGCTGTCTTCGAGATAATCGAGATCGATCACGGCCTGATCGGCGAAGATACCGCAGGAAATCGCCGCGACATGATCCTTCAAAACGCGATCGACCTTCGTCATGTTGCGCGCTTCCATCCACTTCAGGCAGTCGTGCAGCGCGATCCATGCGCCGGTGATCGACGCCGTGCGGGTGCCGCCATCGGCCTGGATCACGTCGCAGTCCAGCGAGATCTGGCGTTCGCCCAGCGCCTGCAGATCGACGACCGAGCGCAGCGAGCGGCCGATGAGACGCTGGATTTCCTGCGTGCGGCCGCTCTGCTTGCCGGTTGCGGCCTCGCGCTTCATGCGGTCGCCGGTCGCGCGGGGCAACATGCCATACTCCGCGGTCACCCAGCCCTTGCCGCTGTTGCGCAGCCATGGCGGCGTTTTTTCCTCGAGGCTCGCCGTGCAGAGCACATGCGTATCGCCAAACTTGACCAGGCAGGAGCCTTCGGCATGCTTGGAGACATTGCGCTCGAAGGTAACCTTGCGCATCTGATCTGTTTTTCTGCCGGACGGCCGCATCGTGGACTCCTTGGTCTTAAGCTTGCGTGCCTTCTAGCCTATGTTGCCGCGCAAAGGAAATGCGAGCAGCGAAATACCGCGGTCAAAGTCGCGTGCCGGGCCTCGAACGCCAATTTTCCCTTTGTCGATCCGACGCCCTCTCACTATATTTCAGCCATGGCACAAAAGGAACGATCCGCCGAAATGGCGGCGCTGACATCGGCAATGCGCGAGAGGCTCTCGGCCCTCGACGAGCGCTCCGGCGAGGTTTTCCGCCGCATCGTCGAAAGCTATCTGGACAGTGGCGAGCCGCTGGGCTCCCGCAGCCTGTCGCGGCTCCTGCCGATGTCGCTTTCGCCGGCCTCGGTGCGCAACGTCATGAGCGACCTCGAGGAACTGGGCCTCATCTATTCGCCGCATGTCAGCGCCGGGCGCCTGCCGACGCAGATCGGGTTGCGCTTCTTCGTGGACGCCTTCATGCAGGTCGGCAATCTCTCGGCCGAAGACCGCGCCTCGATCGACCGGCAGGTGCGGCGCAGCGACCGGGACCAGCCGGTGGAACAGCTGTTCAACGTCGCCAGCCAGGTCCTGTCCGGCATGTCGCGGGGCGCCGGCCTCGTCATCACGGCGAAGAACGATCCGGTGCTCAAGCATGTCGAATTTATGCGCCTTGCCCCCACCAAGGCTTTGGCGGTGCTGGTCGGCGAGCACGATCAGGTCGAAAACCGCATCATCGAGCTTCCCGCCGGCGTCACGAGTTCGCAGCTGACGGAAGCGGCGAATTTTCTGAATGCGCATCTGGCCGGCCAGACGCTCGCCGAGGTGCGCGGGCAGCTGCAGAAGGTCAAGGAGACGGTCCGCACCGAACTCGACGTGCTGTCGCAGGATCTGGTCGAGCGCGGCCTTGCCAGCTGGTCCGGCGGCGATGCCGACGACAAGAACCCCACGCAGCTGATCGTCCGCGGGCGTGCCAATTTGCTCGAAGGCCTTGCCGGTGCGGAGGACATCGATCGGCTGCGCATGCTGTTCGACGACCTCGAGAAAAAGGACAGCATGATCGAGCTTCTCAGTCTCGCGGAGACGGGGCCGGGCGTGCGGATTTTCATCGGCTCGGAGAACAAGCTGTTCTCGCTGTCCGGCTCGTCGCTGATCGTCGCGCCTTACAAGGATGGCGACGACCGGATCATCGGTGCGGTCGGCGTCATCGGCCCGACGCGGCTGAATTACGCGCGGATCGTGCCGATGGTGGACTATACGGCGCAGCTCATGTCGCGCCTTTCACGATAGGCTGCCCCGTCGATGCCCGGGGCGGCGGGCGATCGGGCGCGACGACCCTTGATTTTTGGCGCCCGAACCTCGATATCGGCATCAAATTCCCGAAACGATCCTGAATGCGGAGACGTCATGACCGACGAAACGAACAAACACGGTGCCGAAGCCAGCAAGCCGGCGGAAGACATCGTCACGCCGGCCGAGGCAGATGTGCAAGACATGTTTGAAGATGCCGATGAGGCGGCGCAGGCCGAATCCGAGGCGCTGGAGGCTGCACGGGCGGAAGCGGCCGATTTCCGTGACCGTTACATGCGGCTGGCCGCCGACATGGACAATCTGCGCCGTCGCACGGAGCGCGAGGTCAAGGACGCCAAGTCCTACTCCGTCGCAGGCTTTGCCCGCGACATGCTGGCCGTGTCCGACAATCTCCGTCGCGCCCTGGATGCCATTCCCGCCGACGTGCGGGCCGGTGCCAATGCGGGTCTCAGCACGCTGATCGAAGGTGTCGAGCTGACCGAGCGGTCCATGCTCTCGGCTCTCGAGCGCCACGGCGTTCGCAAGCTGGAGCCGGAAGGCCAGAAGTTCGACCCGAACTTCCACCAGGCCATGTTCGAAATCCCGAACCCCGACGTGCCGCACAACACGGTCGTCCAGGTCGTCCAGGCCGGCTTCACGATCGGCGAGCGCGTCCTGCGTCCTGCCATGGTCGGCGTCGCCAAGGGCGGCCCGAAGGTCGCTGCAGCCGCAGGCGAAGCCTCGGCCAGCTGATCATCGAGGAATGCCGGGGAGGGGGAAAGCCTCTCCGGCATCCTGTCTGCCACGCAGACGCTCTCTGGCCTACCCGAACAACTGTCGCAGGTGGTCGTTCAGAAACACGCCACCGGGATCGAGCTTTTCCCGCAAGGCGCGGAAGTCCCCGGCGCGGGGATAAAGCGCCGTCACATCCTCGCTGCCCAGAAAATGCAGCTTGCCCCAGTGCGGGCGCGAGCCGAACTGGCGCAGGATATCGTCGACGTCCTTCAGGTAATTCCAGTAATCCGTCCCCGGCTGGCCCGAAACCGAGAGCGTGATGGAGTCCTGTTCGTAGAACGGGCTGATCCAGCCGCCATCGCCGGCGGTGAAGCGGTACTCGATCGGATAGATGCAGGTCGGGTGCTTTTCCAGCATCAGCTTGCGCACCTCGCGGCAGGCCTGCTTGCCGTAGCGCAGCGGCACCGCATATTCGAGCTCGTGAAAGTTCGGCACATATTCGATCGGGTAGATTTCCGAGGAATAGGCGATCTTCTCGAACGCGCTTTCCATCGGCGGCCGGTCGGTGATGTCGATGGTCTTCATCTCGCAGACATCCGACAGGCTGTCGGTGGTCGAGACAGACGCGGTGTCCGGCAGGCAGTAGCAGTGCCGGCTTTCCGGCACCGGGCACCAGAAGAAGCCGAAATGCCGGTGGCCGGCCGCCAGCTCGTCATGGCGCTCCATGCATTCCTCGAAGGTGCAGCGCCAGAGCTTTTCATGCAGATTGTAGCTGTCCATCACCTGCAGCGTGATCTCCGAGATCACGCCCAGCATGCCGATGGAGACGCGGGCGGCATTAAGCATGTCGGGCTGCGTGTCGTCGATGGCAAGGATGCTGCCGTCGGGCTGCACCAGCCGCAGGCCGACGATCTGCGAGGCGAGATTGCCGAGCGAAAGGCCTGTGCCGTGCGTGCCGGTCGTCAGCGCGCCCGCCAGCGCCTGGCTGTCGATATCGCCCTGATTGCTGGTCGACAGGCCCACCTGCTTCAGCGCCTTGCCAAGCTGGTTGATGGTGGTGCCGGCATGGGCCGACACGCGTTTGCGGTCGTGATCGATATGGGTGATACCCTGCAGCGAGGAGAGGGTCAGATGCAGGCCGCTGGTCAGCGCCACCGGCGTGAACGAGTGGCCGGACCCGGCGCACCGCACGGCCAGCCCGTTCGAGGTCGCCTCGCGCACCATGGCGGACAGCGCATCCTCGCTGGTGGGTGCACCCCGGTGCCGCACGATACAGGACTGGTTTCCCACCCAGTTGCGCCAGTGTCCGCCCGCTTCCATCATGCTGCCTGCCTCCTGTGACCGATGAGAAAGCGCGGATCAGACCGCCGTAAAACAATTGTCCACGAAAAGATGGGTGCCGTTGATGAAGCTCGCCTCGTCGCTGGCAAGAAACAAGGCGGCGCGTGCCACCTCGATCGGCTCGCAGAGGCGCCCCTGCTGGGCGGCAATGGCCGCATCCGAGACATCGATGCCGTACTTGGCAAGGCCCACCAGTTCGCGCTTGCCGTGGTCGGTGGCGATGAAGCCGGGGCAGACGGCGTTGGAGCGGATATTGCGGTCGCGGAACTCCACGGCGATGGCGCGCGCAAACATGTGGCAGGCGCCCTTGGTCGTGTCGTAAAGCACTTCCATCGGCGTTGCGGCGACGGCCGAGATGGAGGAGGTGGACACGATGCTGCCGCCGCCGGCCGCGATCATGCCCGGCAGCACCGCCTTGGTCATCAGGAACATGGAGCGGACATTGACGGCCATCAGCCGGTCCCACTCGTCGTCTTCGGTTTCGAGAAACGGCCCGACGGCCAGGATGCCGGCATGGTTGAAGAGGACGGTGATGGCCCCGAAAGCGGCTTCCACGGCCTTGACGGCTTCGGTGACATCGCGGGACACGGACACGTCGGCCGGGGCGAAAATCGCCTCGCCACCCGCGGCCCGGATGCCCGCGGCAACCTCTTCGCCGCGGCTCGATGGCAGGTCGACGATGCCGACCTTCGCGCCTTCCCGAGCGAAAAGCTCGGATGCTGCAAGGCCGCAGCCGCCGGCGCCGCCACTGATCAGGGCAATCTTGCCCGCCAATCGTCCCGAACCTGTTCCGCCCATGCGCGATCGTCTCCCGTGTGTCGAACGGGAGTATTCACCCGCAGCCGGGCGCTGTCGATATCAACCTGCAGGGATTGCCGGAAAAGATCCGCTGACACGGGGTCGCGATCAGGCGGCGTTGGAGGTCTGGTCGTCGCTGAGGAAGGTATAGATGGCCGAGGCGGACTCGGTGCCGCGCAGGCGGGCGACCATGTCCGGGTCGCGCAGCACGCGGGCGATCCGCGACAGCGCCTTCAGGTGGTCGGCGCCAGCCCCTTCCGGGGCGAGCAGCAGGAAGACGAGATCGACCGGCTGGTCGTCCAGAGCCTCGAAATCCACCGGCGTTTCCAGCCGTGCGAAAATGCCGACGATCGCGGTGACGCCGGGCAGCTTGCCGTGCGGAATGGCGATACCGTTGCCGACGCCCGTCGAACCCAGCCGCTCGCGCTGCAGGATGACGTCGAAGATCTCGCGCTCGGGCAGGCCGGTCAGCTTGGAAGCCTTGATGGCCAGCTCCTGAAGCAGCTGCTTCTTGGACTGGACCCGAAGGGTCGGAAATATCGCATCTTGCTGCAGCAGACCTGCCAATGCCATTGTGTCTTACCTTGTTGACAGGGTCGCGTCGGGCGGCACGACGTGCCGGCCCTGCGGCCCATTTCCCTCGATGCCCGACAGGCTTCATCCCCGTGCCAGCCGTTCACCGTCGATCAACGAGGCGGCCGCTTCTCGCGCACCGCCTCGCTTGTCCTGACCGTCTGCCTCGGGACGCAAGCGTTCCGGGCAGGTTCGGTCTCTGTTTCATGCGCCATCCGGCCGCCTCTGCAGGCGATCGCGAAGCGGCGCTCCGTCCCTTGCGTCAGCTCTTCATGCTGGCGGCGTCGATCCAGCCGATATTCCCGTCCGTCCGGCGATAGACGATATTGAGTTCGTCATTGCCGGGATTGCGGAACATCAGCACCGGATTGTCCGTCATGTCGAGTGCCATGACGGCATTCGCGACCGACATGGTCCGGATCTGCTTGGAGCTCTCCGCAACGATGGTCGGTGCGTAATCCTCCGGCAGCTCGTCCTCTTCGTCCGGCACCGAGTCCATCACGGTGTAGGCGACTTCGAGGCCCGCATGACCATTGCCGTTGTGGTGATCCTTCAGCCTGCGCTTGTACCGCCGAATGCGCTTTGAGATCCGTTCCGATGCTGCGTCGAAAGCGGCCTGCGGCTCGGAAGCCTCGCCGTTCGCATGCAACGTAGCGCCCGTGTCGAGGTGGATCATGCAGTCCGCGCTGAAACGCGGTCCCGACTTCACCACGGTGACCTGGCTCGAATACCCTCCGTCAAAATACTTGGTGACCGCCTGAGCGATCTGGTCCTCGATTCGAAGACGAAAGCTCTCGCCGATTTCCATATGTTTACCGGATACACGCACACTCATGGAGTTTCCTCTCTTTCATGATTTGCGTGTCCAGTTTATTCCAAGCGCCTCCTACCTCCAAGCGTTTCACGCAGCCGTTTTCACTTTGCGCGTGATCGGCAGCGTCAGGGGAGGGGAAAAAGGAGCCCATCTTTCGTGACTGTCGGCGCGCCCTATAAGCGGGCTGCCGATAAATGTCAATGAAAGCTTAACATCCTTTGCGTGTTGCCGGTGCTGCAGTGCACCCGCCCCGGCCCACCTTTCAGGCGGAAACCTTTGCCATGGCGCGCTTTTCGCGCCGGCGCTGCACGGATGAGGGGATGTTCATGGCTTCACGATATTTTGCGACCGTCCGGCGCGCGAGATCGACACCGCCCTTCTTCAGGATCTCCACGATGTCGTCGTCCGACAGCACGGCCTCGGGGCTTTCCAGTACGATCATGTTGCGGATGCGGTGGCGCACCGATTCCGCCGAATGCCCGTCTCCGCCCTCGGCCGAGCCGATCGAGACGGTGAAGAAATATTTCAGCTCGAACAGACCGCGCGGCGTCAGCATGTATTTGTTGGAGGTCACGCGGCTGACGGTCGACTCGTGCATCTTGATCGCATCGGCGATGGTCTTGAGGTTGAGCGGCCGCAGGTGATCGACGCCGTTGACGAGAAAGGCATCCTGCTGGCGCACGATCTCGGTCGCCACCTTCATGATGGTCTTGGCGCGCTGGTCGAGGCTGCGGGTCAGCCAGTTGGCGGTCTGCAGGCACTCCGACAGGAAGGCATGGTCGCCGCTGTTCTTCGGCGCATGACGCGACACCGTGGTGTAATAGACCTGATTGACGAGCACGCGGGGCAGCGTCTCCGGATTGAGCTCCACGGCCCAGGTGCCGTCCGGCGCGGCGCGCACCACGATATCCGGCACGATCGCCTCGCAGGGCGACATCTCGAAGCTGGTGCCGGGCTTCGGGTCGAGCTTGCGGATCTCGCCCAGCATGTCGATCAGATCTTCCTCATCGACGCCACAAAGCTTCTTCAGCGTGGCGAAATCCCGCCGTGCGAGCAATTCCAGATTGCCGATCAGTGCCGACATCGCCGGGTCGAGCCGGTTCTTCTGGCGCAGCTGGATCGCCAGACACTCGCTCAGGCTCCGGGCGAACACGCCGGGCGGATCGAAGCGCTGCAAGGTGGCGAGCACGGCCTCGACATCGCCTACCGTGCAGCCGAGCTGTTCCGCCGTCTCGGTTGTGTCGGCGTGCAGGTAGCCCGCATCATCCAGCTGGTCGATCAGCGTCTGCGCGATCAGCCGGTCGCGGGCGCCGTGAATGCTGAGGATCAGCTGCTCGTTCAGGACGTCGCGCAGGGTGAGCCGGTTGGCAACGAAGTCTTCGAGGTCGTAGCCCTCACTGCTCTCCCCGTCGCCCCCGCCGGACATGGACTTCCACTGGCTGAGCAGTTCCGGCGCGTCGGCGCGCTGCGGGGTCGTGTCGTCCGGGAAGACGTTTTCGAAATTGGCGTCGAGCGTCTCGCTCATGCGCAGGGAGTCGTCGCGCGTTGTGCCGTCATAGACGTCGGTCATGCCGGAGAAGTCGTCCGTCTCCCGGCTGTCGGACGGCATGTCCTCGCGCACGCTGTCGCCCGGCTGGTCGGCCTCGGAGACGAATTCCAGGAGAGGATTCTTCTCGACTTCCTGCTCGATGAACTGCGTCAGCTCGAAATGCGTCATCTGCAACAGCTGGATCGATTGCATCAGCTGTGGCGTCATGGCCAGGGTCTGGGACTGGCGCAGATACAGGCTGGCCGAAAGTGCCATGAACGCAAAACTCCCCTACCGCAGACATCTCAAGACCGGAAACGGCCTCGCGACCTCTGCATCAGCTCAAAGCGATGGAGCCATATCGGTGTCGTCGAGGACGACGCGCAACGTTCCGGACGGCCGGCATGTTGCTCGCTCTGACGCGAAATCTTGGCCCGTTTCATCAACTGGCCCGAAAATTGCTTATTAAAAAGGTTTGGTCAAGCGGCTGTCGTAAATTTGATAGAATTGCCGTTGCGAAATGCATCCTGCCGGAAGAAGCGGCAGAGCAGACGGTCGCGTGCCCTGCCCTGCATCAGGATCGGCGATGCCGTTAACACACCGGTAAGGCTGTCGGGGCAGCGGCAAGCGTCGGAAAATGCGTCGTTCCGATGGCGCGGCCCCCCGCGGCATCGATGGTCGAACGTCGCGCAATCCCCTGGCGACGTCAAGGGGCGAGGTGCGCAGCTTGTCGAGCGCGCCCATCAAACACTCCCGCGTTCGCGACGCTCGGAGCTCTAAAGGCTGAAATTATCGCCGAGATAGAGCCGGCGCACATCCGGATTGTTGACGATGTCGTTGGCACGCCCGTGGGTCAGCACCTCGCCCGCATGGATGATGTAGGCGCGGTCGATGAGACCGAGCGTCTCGCGGACATTGTGGTCCGTGATCAGCACGCCGATGCCGCGCGAGGTGAGGTGGCGGACCAGCGCCTGAATGTCGGCAACCGAAATCGGGTCGACGCCGGCAAACGGCTCGTCGAGCAACA
Organism: Rhizobium quercicola; assembly: GCF_021168455.1. Classification (NCBI taxonomy): domain Bacteria; kingdom Pseudomonadati; phylum Pseudomonadota; class Alphaproteobacteria; order Hyphomicrobiales; family Rhizobiaceae; genus Rhizobium; species Rhizobium quercicola. Next base: position 279,826 of record NZ_JAJOZR010000003.1, on the reverse strand, counting down.
TGAAGGTCGGGTCCGTCGCCAGCGCACGGGCGATTTCCAGCCGCCGCCGCTCGCCGCCCGAAAGCGAGATCGCCGCCGCCTTGCGCAGATGCGTGATGTTGAATTCGTCGAGCAGCGCGTTCAGCTTGGCATCCTGTGTCGCACGCTTCGGTTCATGCAGTTCCAGAACGGCGCGGATATTGTCCTCGACCGACAGCCCGCGAAAGATCGAGGCTTCCTGCGGCAGGTAGCCAACGCCGAGGCGGGCCCGACGATACATCGGCATCGACGTGACGTCGTTGCCGTTGATTTCGATGCTGCCTTCGTCGACCGGGACGAGCCCGGTGATCATGTAGAAACAGGTGGTCTTGCCGGCGCCGTTCGGCCCCAGCAGGCCGACGGCCTCACCGCGCCGCACGACCAGGGAAACGCCGTTCACCACCCTGCGGTCGCGATAGCTCTTGGTCAGGCCGCGTGCGATCAGCGTGCCGTCGTAGCGCGCCTTGTCCTCCGCCGACCGGTCATCGAAGACGGCGGTGCCGGGATCCTTGGCATGGGAGATGTCGGCCGGCTCGCCGCCGCGCTTGCGCTTGAAGGAAATGTTCACGATCTGGGGCTGCGTCAGTTGGTCTTCTGGGATTTCGGATCGAGCTGGATCTGGACGCGGCCGCCGCAGGAATCCAGCTGGGCCTCTCCGGTTTCCATCTGCACATTGAGCTGGCAACCGCTGAAGACGTTCTTGCCCTCCGACAGCACGACCTGCTTGCCCTTGAGCACCAGCGTCTGCGCCGCCATATTGAACTGGCCGCTATCGGCCGTCGCCTGCTGCGTGCCCGACTGCAGGAAGACCTTGTTGTCGACCTCGATCCGGTCGATCTCGGCATTGCCGCCCGAAATCGAGCCGCCGCCGGACTTGTAATAGACGACCATGCTGCCCGCCTGCAGCGTCGTTGCGCCCTGCACGACCTTCACGTTGCCGGTGAAGATCGCCTTGCTCTCGGGGTCCTTGATCTCCAGCTTGTCGCTCTCGATCTGGATCGGCTGGTCGTTGGACAGCTTCATGCCGCTCATCCGGCTTTTCTGCTGGGCAGAAGCCGGGGCGATGGTCAGGCAGAGACAGGCGAGCGATGCCGCGAGAATGCCGACGAGGGAGGGGCTGCGACGAGGGAAGGAGGCATGGAGGGTCGACATGGATGGCACCGGGTCCTAATTTGCGTTCTTGCGTATGGTGCTCGGCTCGACGACGACCTTCACCATGCCTTCAAAGGAGATAACCCGCCCTTTATCCGTCATTCTCATCTCTTGCGCAACAATCGAGCCACCCGACATCCGGATGGCAATCGGCTTCCTGCTCTGCATCTCGCCGGCATTGATATCCAGATAGGCGGACTGGAAATCGGCGATGACGCCATTGTTCATGGAGATGGTAAAGGGCGCGTTCATGTCGAGCGTATTGCCGCCGCGGTCGTAAAGGCCGCTCGTCGCATTCACGGTCGCGATCGTCTTGTCGTTGACCGGCATCTCCGCGTGGATCTTCTCGAGCGTGATGAGGTCCGGATTGGCGATGTCCTGCAGCGCCCGCTCGGCCTTCATCGAATAGCTGATGTCCTGCTTGTTGCGTCCCGATATCGCGGGATTCTGCATGACGATCTTGCCGTTCTCGATGGTCGCGTTCTCGATGTGCAGTTCCTCCGGCAGCATGGTGCGCACGATGGAGACGGCAGCGAAGATCACGGCGATGACGACGGCGATGATCGGCAGAACGATCTTCAGCCGCTTGACCCGGCGTGAATGCCGCGCGGCCCGTTCATAGGCGTCGTTGACCGTCGGCCCCGTATGCGGCAGGGCGCCGGGAAAATGCACATCGTTCGCCATGAGCGGTTCCGTATGTCCAGGGGCGATGACGAAGCCGAGGTCCGTGCTGCGTCCGCCGATGGTGTCAAGAAGCGCGAATATGGAGATTTTTATGTCGCCGTACAATGGAGGCTTGAAATTCTTTGTCGTGGAAGCGGACGAGCGTCGGCCGGGCCTGTCTGAAAGCCTGGCATTGCCGATGGACACCGGTCGAATTTTTGCATGCGCGCCGATACCGGATCGCATGTTTATGCAGTAGGAGTCGTGGTCGGAACAGACGGCGCCGGCGTATCCTGCCGTGTGCCGAACAGGGAAGTGTGGAATGGATCCTCTTGCATTCGTCGATCGGCGGCAGCTTCGTCGCAAGCTCGGCTTCTGGCGCCTCGTGGCGATCGGCCTCATCGTGCTCGTCGCCGTCGGTGCCTATGTCGGCATCGCGCAGTCGCGCTCGGGCGTGCTCGGCGCAAGCCAGGTCGCGCGCGTCACCATCTCCGGCGTCATCCTCGACGATCGCGAGCTGATCGAACGGCTCGACCGCATCGCGAAGGCCGATCAGGTCAAGGGTCTGATCGTCAGCATCAATTCGCCGGGCGGCTCGACCTTCGGCGGCGAGACGCTCTACGATGCGATCCGCAAGGTCGCGGAGAAGAAGCCGGTCGTGTCCGACGTCCGCACGCTGGCCGCGTCCGCGGGCTACATGGTGGCGCTGGCCGGAGACCGGATCATCGCAGGCGACACCTCGATCACCGGCTCTATCGGCGTCCTCTTCCAGTATCCGCAGGTCAAGACGCTGCTCGACAAGCTCGGCGTGTCGCTCGAGGAGATCAAGTCGGCCCCGTTGAAGGCCGAGCCGTCGCCGTTCCATCCGCCGAGCGACGCGGCGAAGGCCGTGATCCAGTCGATGATCGACGACAGCTATGCCTGGTTCGTCGATCTCGTCGCCGAGCGCCGCGAGATCCCGCGCGAGGAAGCGCTTCGCCTGGGCGACGGCCGCATTTTCACCGGGCGGCAGGCCATCGACCTGAACCTGATCGACGAACTCGGCGGCGAGCGCGAGATAAGGGACTATTTGAAGAGCCGGGACGTGGCCGATACCCTGCCGATCGTCGATTGGGAAAAGCCGCAGACGACGCTGCCCTTCGGGCTGGGCTCGCTGGCCGCAATCTTCGCCAAATCGTTGGGATTTGACGGTTTTCCGTTTTCGGGAAATCTGGCGCAGGACAAGTTGTTTCTTGACGGTCTCGTTTCCGTTTGGCAGGTTGGCCGCGATTGAGAGACGCCGGGCGCGGGGCAACCCGCCCTGAGGCGTGTCCGGTTCGCGAATGGATCTCGATCGTTTGCCCGCGGATGACGGGCGTATCGCGAAGAGCGTCGTCAAGAGGGGGCACAGGGTGATCAAGTCGGAACTGGTGCAGATCGTGGCGGCGCGAAATCCGCACCTCTACCACCGCGATGTCGAGAACATCGTCAATGCCGTTCTCGACGAGATTACGGACGCGCTGGCGGCGGGCAACCGCGTCGAGCTGCGCGGTTTCGGCGCCTTTTCCGTCAAGAATCGTCCGTCGCGCTCGGGCCGCAATCCCCGCACGGGCGACAGCGTCTTCGTCGAGGAAAAATGGGTGCCGTTCTTCAAGACCGGCAAGGAGCTGCGCGAGCGGCTGAACCCGGGCTCCGACGCGGATGTGGACGAGGAAGACGAAGATTGATGTCGCGGTCGCCGTCCGTGTGCATGGCGGTCCGATCTTGACCCGGCACGTTTGCCGCCCATGTTGTCGTCAAGCCCTGATAGACGCGGAGACCGGCTCGCATGCTTCGTAAAATTCTCAACATCGTCGTCCTCGTTCCGCTCGGGATCGTGCTCGTCGTGCTGTGTGTCGCCAACCGGCAGACGGTCACGCTCGGCTTCAATCCGTTCGATCCGTCCGACACGGTTCTCGCGATCTCCGGCCCCTTCTTCGTCTTCCTGTTTCTCGCCGTCATTCTCGGCCTTGTCATCGGTGCCGCTGCCGTCTGGTTCGGTCAGGGCAAGTATCGCAAGCGCTCGCGCGTCGAGGCGCAGGAAGCGCTGAAGTGGCACACGGAGGCCGAGAAGCGCCGCCTGCAGCAGGAGGCGATCGTATCCGCCCAGGCAGCGAACGCCGTGACAGATCGCCCGTCCTTCCAGGGCTCGACGCCGACGATGATCGCCGCCCAGCAGAAGTAAGGCTCAGGCCGCCGCAGCCTTGGCATTGGCGGCTGCGGTGAAGTCGGAAAAGAAGCGGCTTGCGATCCGGTTCGCGCCGGATTGCACGAGCTTGGACCCGAGGGAGGCGATCTTCCCGGACACATCCGCGACGATGGCGTAATGCAGGATAGTCTCCTCGCCATCCTCGACCAGCCGCACATCCGCGCCGCCTTTCGCGTATCCGGCAAGACCTCCTTTGCCTTCGCCCGAAATCGTATAGCTCTCCGGCGGGTTCATGTTCGACAGCGTGATGACGCCCGAAAACGCCATCGACATGAAGCCGAACTTGACCGTGACCACCGCATCGAGCGTCGTCGGCGAGGTCCATTCGAGGCGCGTGCAGCCGGGAATGCAGCCTTTGAGCACCGCGGGATCGTTGAGCGCTGCCCAGACGGCGTCGCGCGGCGCGGCGATCCGCTCTTCACCGGTCATGTTCATGGATAACCTCCTCGATCTCGTGCCGTGCCACGGCGGACGGCGATCCTTCCCGCCGTTCGGCTTGGAATCTACGGGTGGAAACCGCTTTGCCAAGAGCAGCTGCGGTGCTATTTGCACGCGACACGCTGAAGAAACGGGAAACGACGCCCCTTGAAGGACAAGCAGAGACGATCGCCCGGCAAGGCACCGGCGAAATCCGGCCCCTCCCGCAAGAGCGGTCCGAACACCGGGCCCGCCCGGTCGGATGCCGCCGCCTTGCCGCCGTTCAAGGCGGGGGCGAAGCCGGCAGCGCAGGAGCCGCACGGACAACGCTCGTCGAGCCGGCCGCAGCCCTCCTCGCCGCGTCCATCCGCCTCCGAGCCCCGGCAGGAGGCGTCCGCGCCCGTGACCATGCGCCCGCGAACCGGCGACAAGCCCGCCGAGCGCGTGCCCGTCATTCTGGAAACCGCAGGCGAGGCGGATTATCGCCTGATCGACAGCGGCGACGCGCTGAAGCTCGAGCAGTATGGCCCCTATACGATCGTGCGCCCCGAGGCGCAGGCCTTGTGGCCGAAGTCGCAGGCTCCGCTCTGGGACAGGGCGGACGCGATCTTCACCGGCGATACCGATGAAGACGGGATGGGCCGCTGGCGGTTCCCCCGCGAAATGCTCGACGAGACCTGGCCGATGCGCCTGCTCGATGCCGAATTCTTCGGTCGCTTCACCTCCTTCCGCCATGTCGGCGTGTTCCCCGAGCAGCTGGCGCACTGGCGCTGGATGAAGGCGCAGGTTGAGGAGGCCGGTCGGCCGCTGAAGGTGCTGAACCTCTTCGGCTATACCGGCGTGGCCTCGCTTATTGCGGCAAAGGCCGGGGCGGAGGTGACGCATGTCGATGCCTCCAAGAAGGCGATCGGCTGGGGCCGCGAGAATCAGGCGCTCGGCCGGGGCGAGAGCCTGCCGATCCGCTGGATCTGCGACGACGCCATGAAATTCATCCAGCGCGAGGAGCGCCGCGGCAGCCGTTACGACATCATCCTCACGGATCCGCCGAAGTTCGGCCGTGGTCCGAACGGCGAGGTCTGGCACCTATTCGACCATCTCGCCGGCATGCTCGATATCTGCCGGGAACTCCTGTCCGACGATGCGCGCGGCCTCGTTCTCACGGCCTATTCCATCCGGGCAAGCTTCTATTCGATCCACGAGCTGATGCGCGAGGTCATGCGCGGTCGCGGTGGTGTCGTCGAGTCCGGCGAACTGATCCTGCGCGAAACCGCGGGTTCGAAACAGGATGGCGAGGCCGGGTCCGGCCGGGCGCTGTCCACCTCTCTCTTCAGCCGATGGGTGCCGAAATGAGCAGCGATTATAGCGACGGCAATCCGCGCGGACAGGTCGGGCGTGGCGAAGGCCGGGTCGGCCAGGTGAAGGAGGTCACGAGCCTCGCCAATCCGATCATCAAGGACATCCGCGCGCTGACGCAGAAGAAGGCCCGCGACGAGAGCGGCACCTTCATCGCCGAAGGCCTGAAGCTCGTGATCGATGCGGTCGAACTCGGCTGGACCATCCGCACGTTGGTCTATGCCAAAGCCGCCAAGGGCAAGAAGCCCGTTGATGATATCGCCGCACGCACCGTGGCCCGGGGCGGCCTCGTGTTGGAGGTCAGCGAAAAGGTCATCGCCACCGTCACCCGCCGCGACAATCCGCAGATGGTCGTCGGCGTGTTCGAGCAGCGCTATGGAACCTTGAGGGACATCAAACCGCGCGCGAACGAGACCTATGTGGCGCTCGACAGGGTGCGCGATCCCGGCAATCTCGGCACCATCATCCGCACGGCGGATGCGGCCGGTGTCTCCGGCGTCATCCTCATCGGCGAGACGACGGATCCCTTCTCGCTCGAAACCGTGCGCGCGACCATGGGCTCGGTCTTTGCCGTGCCGGTGTTCCGCGCCAGCGTGGCCGAGTTCCTTGCCTGGCAGAAGCAGGCGGGCGTCATGGTTGTGGGAACGCATCTGGCCGGCGCGGTCGATTACCGCACGATCGATTACCGCCCCCGCCCGGTGGTCGTCCTCATGGGCAACGAGCAGGCCGGCCTGCCGGACGAACTTGCCGCCAAGGCCGACAAGCTGGCCCGCATCCCGCAGGCGGGACGCGCGGATTCGCTCAATCTTGCCATCGCCACCGGCGTCATGCTCTTCGAGGCCCGCCGACACCTGCTGACACTGGACGACCGCGGATGACCGAAAGCCAGACGCCTCTCTCGCCCGCCGCGCCTGACCGGCGCCCGACCCTGTTCTCCCGGCCCTGGCCGATCGCGATCTTCATCATCGTCGCCCTTCTGCTCGACCAGGCGATCAAGCAGGCGGTGGAAGCCTACCTGCCGATGGAGGAGGCCGTTCACGTCATCCCCATGCTGGCGCTTTATCGGGTCTATAATTACGGCGTCGCCTTCTCCATGCTGTCGGGCATGGAGGGCTGGTTCATCGTCGGCATGCGCCTCGTGGTGGTCGGCTTCGTGCTCTGGCTCTGGCGCAGGACGCCGAAGGACCGGTTCTTCGCCCATCTCGGCTACGCGATGATCATCGCCGGCGCGCTCGGCAATCTGGTCGACCGGTTTCTCTACGGCTATGTCATCGACTATATCCTGTTCTACACCGAGACGTGGTCCTTCGCGGTCTTCAACCTGGCCGACGCCTTCATCACCGTGGGGGCCGGCGCGATCGTGCTGGACGAAATCCTGCAGGCAAAAAAACGCGATCGTTAGAATGCGAGCGATCGCCTGAAATCATTTCCAACGGCTGCGTGATACACGACGTGCATGAACGAGCCGTCGAAACTGCAGCGCGAGATCGTCGAGAACCTGTCGCGGCATCCCGCAGCGCCGGAGGTGCTTGCGCCACGCACGCCTTTTCCCGAGCACGCGGCCACGGAGACGAACCCCGCGACCAGCCGCATCGCGGCTTTTCGCCCCGCCCTTGCCGCAGCCGGCCTTCTCGCCTCCGCTGGTATCATCGCCGCGGGTCTGGAGGAAAATCTTCTTCTCCTCCCCGTCGGGCTCGCCATGGCCGGCCTGGCCGGCACGGCGCTACTCCTCGGCGACGGACGCCGCAGCCGGCATGACGGCGGCGCACCATCCGAACGATCCGGCGACCGGGCGTGGGAAGCCCGCGAAGCCAGCATGTCGCGGTTCGCGATCCACGATGCGCTGGGCGACATGGCGATCCTGCGCGACGCGAGGGGCGTCATTCTCGAGGCCAACGAGACGTTCCGCACTCTGACCAAAGCGCCCGCGCCCGAGGGGCAGCGCTGCGCGGCACTCGGGCTCGAACTCCGGCCGGCCGGCACATCCGGCCGCTATACGGTCGAGGTCGAAACCGAAGATGGCCTGCGCTCGTTCGACTGGCACGACGTGCTGATCCGCGAGGCGGATACGGGCACGCTGCGTATCGTCAGCGTCGGGCGGGATATCACCGACAATGTCAGCGCGGCGCGCAGCAGCGAAGCGGCACTCCGCCGGGTCGAGGCCGAAAGCCAGGCGAAATCCCATCTGCTGGCAACCGTCAGCCACGAGATCCGCACGCCGCTTTCCGGCATTCTCGGCATGAGCGACCTTCTCGACCAGACGCGGCTGAGCGCGCAGCAGGCGAACTATCTCGCCGGCATGCGCCAGTCCGGTCATGATCTCGTTCAGCTCGTCGATGACCTCCTCGATTGCGCCTCCATGGAAGCCGGTCGGTTTTCGCTGCGCCCGACACGCCAGACCCTGCGTCCACTGGTCGAAAGCGTGGTGGAGATGCTGTCGCATCGCGCCCATGCGAAAGGCATCGAGATCGCCTCGACGATCGCCGCCGACGTGCCCGATACGCTGCAGATCGACGGTCCCCGGCTGAAGCAGGTCCTGTTCAACGTGGTGGGCAACGCCGTCAAGTTCACAGCCACCGGCGGCGTCCTCGTCAGCTGCGCCGAGCAGCAGGGCGCGCTCGTGCTGCGCGTGACCGATACGGGGCCGGGCATGACGCCGGACGACCAGTCCCGCATCTTCGATGCGTTCGAACAAGCCGGCGATACCGCTTCGAAAGCCGGGGGAACCGGTCTTGGCCTGGCCATATCGCGTCGCATTGTCAGGGCCCTGGGCGGCGATATCACCGTCTCCAGCCGCCTCGGCATGGGCAGCCTCTTCGAGATCCGCTTTCCGCTGAAGGCCTCCGCCGCATCGCTTGCCACCGCCCGCACCCGCACGCTCGCCACCTCGCGCGTCCTTCTCGTTGCGCCGAAGGGCCCGGCCTCCGAAGCGCTGGCCGCAACGATCGAGACCCTCGGCGGCCGCTGCCGCATCGTCTCGACCATCGAGCAGGCCGGTCATTTTCTCTCGATCGCGATGGATGCGGGCAGCGAGGAGCGCCTGACCGACATCATCGTCGATCATCGCTGCGCGGCTCTCTTCCGGCGGATCTGCGATGACTGGCCGGACCTCGAAGCCCTGCCGTTGCGCAGAACCTATCTGGTCAATCCGGAAGAGCGTATCCAGCAGCCGCTGCACCAGACCGACGGCTTCCACGCCTGGCTGATCCGTCCGCTGCGGGAGCGTTCGCTGGTGGCGGTGCTCAAAGGGCAGCTGAAGGGCATCGAGGTTCGCGACGCGATCAACGACAATCGTCCCGTTCTCAGGGATGCGGCGGACGCCGCGTGCGCGCCTGCGCCGCTCGCCGTGTCGACTGTGCTTCTGGGCGAGGACGATCCGGTCAATGCCGCGATCCTGCGCAGCACGCTGGAGCGCGGCGGCCATGCCGTGCGCCATGTCGTGGATTTCGCCGCCATGGAGGACATTCTCGATCAGGGACTGTCGGAGACCCTCGGCAGCGGGCAGGCGCCGAAGATCCTGATCACCGACCTTCACATGCCCCATGGCGACGGGCTGACTATGCTGCGCCGCCTGCGCCTCTCCGAACGGTTGACGGACGGCGCGCCGCACCTTCCCGTCATTGTTCAGACGTCGGATCGCCGCCCGGAAACGCACCGCGATCTCCTGGAGGCGGGTGCGGATGCCGTCCTTGCAAAGCCCGCGGATCCCAAATCCCTGATCGCGCTCGTCGGCCGATTGATCGCCGGCTAAAGATCGGCTCGCAAGCCTTGTCACGGTCTTGTTGCAGTGACATGCTTAAAGGCCTGCAGGAAGCGGACTGCCACCGCGGCCCGAGCGCGATTCGGAAAATGTCGGGAAAATGCCCGTCGTTTTCCCCAAGGCGTTCGCGGCCAACGTGTAGCCGCATGCTCGCGATTAGGGGTAATCTGCGATGACGATCGAAATTCTGGAATCCGTTTCGGCTCTCCGCACCATGTCCGTGCCCGTACCGAGCCCGGCCATCGTCCGCGCGCGTCCGCCGCGCGAAGCGGCACCGGCCAGCGACGTGCTCGGCCGCATCGGGCCGCTCGAAACCCGGATTGCCCGCACGGCCTCCGAAATCGACGCCGCACAGGCGCTGCGCTACAAAGTGTTCGTCGAGGAAATGGGGGCCCGCGTGCCAGCCGGCGCCGCCTTGCTCGGCCGCGACATCGACGGCTGGGATGCCGTCTGCGACCATCTCCTGGTGCTCGACACATCGCTGCTCGGTCCGTCGGAAGCGCAGATCGTGGGAACCTACAGGCTGCTGCGCCAGGACGTGGCGGCCGCTGCCGACGGCTTCTATTCCGCCTCCGAATTTCTCGTCGACCCGCTGATCGCCCGCCACCCCGGCAAGCGCTTCATGGAACTCGGCCGCTCCTGCGTCCTGCCCTCCTATCGCACCAAGCGCACGGTGGAGCTTCTCTGGCAGGGCAACTGGGCCTACGCGCTGAAGCACGGCATCGACGCCATGTTCGGCTGCGCCTCGTTCCCCGGCACCGTTCCCGAACATCACGCGCTGGCTCTGTCCTTCCTGCACCACACCGTGCCTGCCAGCGGCGAATGGCAGGTGAAGGCGCGGCCGGAACTCTACCGCGTCATGGACCTGATGCCGGTCGAGGCGATCCAGGCGCGCGCCGCGCTCTCCGCCATGCCGCCCCTCATCAAGGGCTACCTGCGCATCGGCGCCATGGTCGGCGATGGCGCGGTGGTGGACGAGGCTTTCCGTACGACCGACATTCTCGTCGTCCTGCCCATCACCAACATCGCCGGCCGTTACCTCAACTATTACGGCGCCGACGCCACCCGCTTCGCCCTCTGACGCCATTGCAAGGGCACGTCGCCTGCGCGCGCGGCGTCCGGTGTCGTCAGGCGGAAAAGCCGTCTTATCGTGTATGAAGGGCGCATGGCGCCGACGAACGAAGAGGCCCTTCCCGGCTTGGGAGGGGCCTCTTCAGGATTCCGATCGGGCGTTACCCGGCGTTGTAAGCCGCCAGCGCCGCCATGTTGACGATCTCGGAGTCCTTGGCGGTCAGCGAGACGATCTGCACGGACTTGTCGAGGCCGACCAGCAGCGGGCCGATGATCGTGGCGCCGCCGAGTTCCTGCAGCATCTTGGTGGAGATCGAGGCGGAGTGGAACGCCGGCATGACCAGCACGGTGGCGGGGCCGGACAGGCGGCAGAACGGATATTGCTCCATCACCTTCATGTTCAGCGCCACATCGGCCGCCATTTCCCCGTCATATTCGAAATCGACGCGACGCCGGTCGAGGATCTTCACCGCCTCGCGGACCCGCTCCGAACGTTCCCCCTGCGGATGTCCGAAGGTGGAGTAGGCCAGCATCGCCACGCGCGGCACATAGCCGAGACGGCGCGCGAGGCCCGCGGCCTCCACGGCGATGTCGGCAAGCTCTTCGGACGACGGCATGTCGTGAACGGCCGTATCCGCCACCAGAACCGTGCGGCCGCGGCAAAGCGCGATCGAGACGCCGATGACCCGGTGCCCCGGCTTGGCGTCGATGCAGCGCCTGACATCGTCGAGCGCGGTCGAATAGTTGCGGGTGATGCCCGTCACCATGCCGTCGGCGTCGCCCAGCGCGACCATGCAGGCGGCAAAATGGTTGCGGTCGTTGTTGATCAGACGCTGCGCGTCGCGGAAGAGGTAGCCCTGCCGCTGCAGGCGCGCATAGAGATAGTCGGTATAGGCGCCCGTGCGATCGGAAATGCGCGCATTGACGAGCTTGATGCCGGGGCGGTCGAGGTCGATGCCCTCGCGCGCTGCCGTCTCGCGCATGCGGTCCTCGCGGCCGAGCAGCAGCGCGGTGCCGAGCTTCTGGTTGGCATAGGCCAGCGCCGAGCGCATCATCGGCACTTCCTCGCCCTCGGTGAAGACGATCCGCTTCGGCGCGAGCCGCACGCGCTCGTAGATCCGTGCCAGCGTCGAGGCGATCGGGTCGCGGCGCATCGAGAGCTGGTCGCCATAGGCGGCAAGGTCGGCGATCGGCTTCTGTGCCACGCCGCTCTCCATCGCCGCCTTGGCGACGGCGACCGGGATGGACGAGATCAGGCGCGGATCGAAGGGAACGGGGATGATGTACTGTGCCCCGAAGCGCGGACGGTTGCCCTGATAGGCGGCCGCGACGTCATCCGGCACGTCTTCCTTGGCAAGGCTTGCGAGCGCCTTGGCCGCGGCGATCTTCATGTCCTCGTTGATCGTGGTGGCCCGCACGTCCAGCGCACCGCGGAACATATACGGGAAACAGAGGACGTTGTTGACCTGGTTCGGATAGTCCGAGCGCCCGGTCGCCATGATCGCGTCGTCACGGATGGAGGCGACTTCCTCCGGCGTGATTTCCGGGTCGGGATTGGCCATGGCGAAGATGATCGGCCGGGGCGCCATCGAGCGGATCATGCCTTCCGAAAAGGCGCCCTTCTGCGACAGGCCGAGCACGACGTCCGCGCCGTCCATCGCCTCTTCCAGCGTCCGCCGGTCGGTCTTGACGGCATGGGCCGACTTCCACTGGTTCATGCCCTCGGTGCGGCCCTGGTAGATCACGCCCTTGGTGTCGCACATGATGATGTTTTCGGGCGCAAAACCGAGCGACTTGATCAGCTCGACGCAGGCGATGGCCGCAGCGCCCGCGCCGTTGCAGACGAGGCGCGTGGTCTTCAGGTCGCGGCCGGTCAGTTCCAGCGCGTTGATCAGGCCGGCCGTCGCGATGATCGCGGTGCCGTGCTGGTCGTCATGGAACACCGGAATGTCCATGATCTCGCGCAGCTTCTGCTCGATGATGAAGCATTCCGGCGCCTTGATGTCCTCGAGATTGATGCCGCCGAACGAGGGGCCGAGATAGCGCACGCAGTTGATGAAGGTATCGGCGTCTTCCGTATCGACCTCGAGGTCGATCGAATCGACGTCGGCGAACCGCTTGAAGAGCACGGACTTGCCTTCCATCACGGGCTTGGAGGCCAGCGCGCCCAGATTGCCGAGGCCGAGAATGGCCGTGCCGTTGGAAATGACGGCGACCATGTTGCCGCGCGTCGTATAGTCATAGGCCGTCGCCGGATCGGCCGCGATGGCCTTCACGGGAACGGCAACGCCGGGCGAATAGGCCAGCGACAGGTCGCGCTGCGTCGCCATCGGCTTCGTCGGCGTGATCTCCAGCTTGCCGGGTCGTCCCTGCGAATGGAAATCCAGCGCTTCCTGATCCGTGACGGCCGTTCCGCCTGCGCGGGCCTTGCGTTCGTTTGCCATGATGATGTTCCCTCGGATCCCCAAGCTTCTGTGGGCGGCCACCCCTGGCCGCGCTTTCTTGTTGTCTTCTATAGACGCCGTTCGCTAGGGTGACACTGTCTTTTTGGCCGGCCGGCGGCTTTTTTTAGCGAAAACTGGTATATCTTGACGACGCACTTTTCCTCCATGGCCGAAGCAACGGCTGCGCCATCCCCCGCGCCTCCCGAGGTGCGCGTGCAGGCGACGCCGATGATGGAACAGTATATCGAGATCAAGGCGAACAACCCCGGCTCGCTCCTGTTCTACCGGATGGGCGATTTCTACGAGCTGTTCTTCGATGATGCTCTGGAAGCCTCGCGTGCGCTCGGAATCGTTCTGACGAAACGTGGCCAGCATCTCGGGCAGGACATTCCCATGTGCGGCGTGCCCATCCACGCGGCCGATGATTATCTCCAGAAGCTGATCGGCCTCGGCTTCCGCGTTGCGGTGTGCGAGCAGACCGAGGATCCGGCGGAGGCCCGCAAGCGGGGCTCGAAGTCGGTCGTCAAGCGGGACGTCGTGCGCCTCGTCACGCCGGGCACGATCACCGAGGAAAAGCTGCTCGTCGCTTCCGAGAGCAACTACCTCATGGCGATGGCCCGCCTGCGCGGCAGTGCCGAGCCGGCTTTCGCGCTCGCCTGGATCGATATTTCCACCGGCATCTTCCGGCTGTCCGAAACGACGGAAACGCGGCTTCTCGCCGATATCCTGCGCATCGAGCCGCGCGAGCTCATTCTCGCCGACACGCTGTTCCACGATCCCGACATGCGCCCCGTGCTCGACGTCATCGGTCGCGTCGCCGTGCCGCAGCCGGCCATCCTCTTCGATAGCGCCACCGCCGAAAACCGCCTGGCCCGCTATTATGGCGTGCAGACGCTCGACGGTTTCGGCCAGTTCTCGCGCGCGGAACTCGCCGCCGCCTCGGCGGCCGTTGGCTATGTGGAAAAGACCCAGCTGGCGGAGCGCCCGCCGCTCGACAGGCCCGAGCGCGAAAGCGCCGCCTCGTCGCTCTTCATCGACCCGGCAACCCGGGCAAATCTGGAGCTGGTCAAGACGCTCTCCGGCAGCCGGGACGGATCGCTGCTGCGGGCCCTCGATCGCACCGTGACCGGTGGCGGCGGGCGGCTTCTTGCCGAGCGGCTGATGTCGCCCCTCACCGATCCGGAGCGCATTCGCACGCGTCTCGATTCCATCGCCACCATCCTCGCGCAGCCGTCGCTCTCTGCCGATCTGCGTGCGGCGCTGAAGCACGTGCCGGACATGCCGCGCGCGCTGTCACGCCTCTCCCTCGGCCGCGGCGGCCCGCGCGATCTCGGTGCGGTGCTCATCGGCATTCGCACCGGTGCTGATATCGCCCGGCTGGTCGATCAGCCCGATCTGCCGACGGAGCTGGAGACGGCGCGCACCGCGCTTGCCGCGCTGCCGCCCGAGCTGTCCGAAAGGCTCGCCGGCATGCTGGCCGACGATCTGCCGCTTCTCAAGCGCGATGGCGGCTTCCTGCGGAATGGCTGTCATGCCGAACTCGACGAGATGCGCGCTCTTCGCGACCAGTCCCGCCGGGTCATCGCCGCGCTGCAGCTGCGCTATGCCGAGGAAACCGGCATCCGCTCGCTGAAGATCAAGTACAACAACGTGCTCGGCTATTTCATCGAGGTGACCGCGGGCAATGCCGGTCCGATGACGGACGGGGAGGGGGCCAAGGCTCGCTTCATCCACCGCCAGACCATGGCGAACGCCATGCGGTTCACCACCACGGAACTGGCCGATCTCGAAACCAAGATCGCCAATGCCGCCGACCGGGCGCTGGGTATCGAGCTTGCCGCCTTCGACGGCATGGTCGAGGCCGTCATTGCTGCGGCGGACGAGATCAAGGCGGCAGCGCTCGCACTCGCCGTCCTCGACGTGTCCGCCGGCCTTGCCGTGCTCGCCGAGGAGCAGGATTATCGGCGCCCGACGGTCGATACCTCGAAGATGTTCGCGATCGAGGGCGGCCGGCACCCGGTTGTCGAGCAGGCGCTGCGCCGCCAGGCATCCGCCGCCTTCGTCGCCAATACCTGCGATCTCTCGCCCCTTTCGCCGGAGGGCGATGGCGCCCTGTGGCTGCTGACGGGCCCCAATATGGGCGGTAAATCGACGTTTCTGCGCCAGAATGCGCTGATCGCCATCATGGCCCAGATGGGCTCCTACGTGCCTGCCGCCAGCGCCCATATCGGTGTGGTCGATCGCCTGTTCTCCCGCGTCGGCGCCTCCGACGACCTCGCGCGCGGCCGGTCCACCTTCATGGTGGAGATGGTCGAGACCGCGGCGATCCTCAATCAGGCGACGGACCGCTCGCTCGTCATCCTCGACGAGATCGGCCGGGGAACCGCGACCTTCGACGGCCTGTCGATCGCCTGGGCGGCCGTCGAGCACCTGCACGAGGCCAATCGCTGCCGCGGCCTGTTCGCCACGCATTTCCACGAGCTGACCGTTCTCTCGGAAAAGCTCAAGCGCCTGTCCAACGTCACCATGCGCGTCAAGGAATGGGACGGCGACGTGATCTTCCTGCACGAGGTGGGCCCCGGTTCGGCCGATCGCTCCTACGGCATCCAGGTCGCCCGTCTCGCGGGCCTCCCCGCAGCCGTCGTCGCCCGTGCTAAGGACGTTCTGGCGAAACTCGAGGACGCCGACCGGAAGAACCCGGCCAGTCAGCTGATCGACGATCTCCCCCTGTTCCAGGTGGCCATCCGCCGCGAGGAGGTCGCCCGCGCCAAGCCGTCGGCGGTCGAGGATGCGCTAAAGCGCCTCAATCCGGACGACATGACGCCGCGCGAGGCGATGGATGCGCTCTACGCCCTGAAGAAGCAGCTCTCTTGACCCGTCCGCGCACATGCGGCGGGACTTGACCTTTCTGCCTCGTCTCCACCATATCCAGCTCTGGGTCAGGCGACGAGCCTAAGGACGCCCTCGAAAGGGCGCAATTGCCCGTTGGAAACGATGCATCGGCCGGGTCGGAAACGTCTTGGCAATCGTTTTGCCCTATACCCTTCAGGCCCTGGCGGGAAACGGGGTTCGGGGTAGACATGACGATCGCGCTGCGACCGGTGGCCCGTTGACGCCGGAAGGGCGGAAGGTTCGAATGTGATGCCAAAACAGCGGCTCGCAACTATCGCGCGCCCGGAGTACATCCGGCCGGCGCCAAGGAGACAGGACATCGACTTCAGCGACATCCTGGACATCGCAGCCCTCAAGGCCAAGGTGGATTTCATCGCGTCGGCGCATGCCGAACAGCGCGACCCGATGCGTCAGGCCCTGCTGGCCGCGCTGAAGGACGCCAATGCCCGTGGCCGCGCCAAAGCCTACGAACTCCTGAAGGAGGACGGCGGCGGGCTCGCCTGTGCGGCCCGCATTTCCTGGCTGCAGGACCGGCTGATCGCCATCCTGCACGACTTCGTGCTCAACCACGTCTTCAACGCGGCCGGCATGCCGCCGTCGATGCAGATCGCGGTGGCGGCGGTCGGCGGTTACGGCCGCGGCACGCTCGCCCCCGGTTCCGACATCGATCTTCTGTTCCTGCTGCCGGCCAAGAAGCTGCCCTTCTGCGAACCGGCGATCGAGTACATGCTCTATCTCCTCTGGGACATGGGCTTCAAGGTCGGCCATGCCACCCGCACGGTGGAAGAGTGCATCCGCCTGTCCGAGGAGGACATGACGATCCGCACGGCCATTCTCGAGGCGCGCCTGATCTGCGGCTGCGCCGGACTGGTGGACGATCTGGAAGCGCGCTTCGACGACGAGATCGTCCGCAACACGGGTCCGCAGTTTATCGCCGCCAAGCTTGCCGAGCGCAACGAACGCCACCGCAAGGCTGGCGACACGCGCTACTTGGTCGAGCCCAACGTCAAGGAGGGCAAGGGCGGCCTGCGCGACCTGCACACGCTTTTCTGGATCGCCAAGTATTACTACCGCGTCCGCGAATCTTCCGATCTCGTCAAGCTCGGCGTGCTCTCGCGCTCCGAATACCATCTGTTCCGCAAGTCCGACGATTTCCTCTGGGCCGTGCGCTGCCACATGCACTTCCTGACCGGCAAGGCCGAGGAGCGCCTGTCCTTCGATATCCAGCGCGAGATCGCCGAGAGCCTCGGCTATCAGGATCATCCCGGGATGACCTCGGTCGAGCGCTTCATGAAGCACTACTTCCTCGTCGCCAAGAATGTCGGCGACCTCACGCGCATCTTCTGCGCGGCGCTGGAGGACCAGCAGGCCAAGGAGCTGCCCGGCCTTTCCGCCGTCATCAATCGTTTCCGCCGTCGCGTGCGAAAGATCCCCGGCTCGCTGGAATTCGTCGACGATGGCGGGCGCATCGCGCTGGCGAGCCCCGACATCTTCCGGCGCGATCCGGTCAACCTCATCCGCTTCTTCCACATCGCCGACGTCAACGGACTGGAGTTCCACCCCGCAGCGCTGAAGCAGCTGACGCGGTCGCTCGGCCTCATCACGCCGGCCCTGCGTGAAAACGAGGAGGCCAACCGCCTCTTCATCTCCATCCTCACCTCGCGCCGCGACCCGGAGCTGGTGCTGCGCCGCATGAACGAGGCCGGCGTGCTCGGCCGTTTCATCCCCGAATTCGGCCGCATCGTCTCGCTGATGCAGTTCAACATGTATCACCACTACACGGTGGACGAGCACCTGCTGCGGGCCGTGGACATGCTGTCGCGCATCGATCGCGGGCTCGATCAGGATATCCATCCGCTGGCTGCCAAGCTGATGCCGCAGGTCGAGGAGCGCACCGCGCTCTATGTCGCCGTGCTCCTGCACGATGTCGCCAAGGGGCGCCCGGAGGACCATTCCCAGGCCGGCGCCCGGCTCGCCCGTCGCCTCGCGCCCCGCTTCCGCCTGACGCACAAGCAGACCGAAACGGTCGCCTGGCTGATCGAGGAACATCTGACCATGTCGATGGTCGCGCAGACCCGCGACCTCAACGACCGCAAGACGATCCTCGACTTCGCCGAACGCGTCCAGTCGCTGGATCGGCTGAAGATGCTGATGATCCTCACGGTCTGCGACATCCGCGCCGTCGGCCCGGGCGTGTGGAACGGCTGGAAGGGGCAATTGCTGCGCACGCTCTACTACGAGACCGAGCTTCTGCTGTCCGGCGGCTTCTCGGACGTGCCGCGCAAGGAGCGCGCCGCGCATGCGGCCTCGCTGCTCTTCGATGCGCTCGAGGATTTCAGCGGCAAGGATCGCAAGACCTATTCGCGGCTGCACTACCAGCCCTATCTGCTGTCGGTGTCGCTCGACGATCAGGTTCGACACGCCCGCTTCATCCGCGAGACCGACAAGACCAAACGGACGCTGGCGACCATGGTGCGCACGCACCAGTTTCACGCCATCACCGAGATCACGGTTCTCGCGCCGGACCATCCGCGCCTGCTCGCCATCATCGCCGGTGCCTGTGCCGCCGCCGGCGCCAACATCGTCGATGCGCAGATCTTCACGACATCGGACGGACGCGCGCTCGACACCATCCTGATCAACCGCGAATTTACCGTCGATGACGACGAGACGCGGCGTGCGGCCAGCATCGGCCGGATGATCGAGGACGTGCTGTCCGGCAAGAAGGATCTGCCGGGCGTCATCGCCAGCCGCACCAAGGGCCGCAAGCGCAACAAGACCTTCACCGTGCCGCCTGCCGTCACGATCAGCAATTCGCTGTCGAACAAGTTCACGGTCGTCGAGGTCGAATGCCTCGACCGGACGGGCCTTCTGTCGGAGATCACGGCGGTCCTGGCGGATCTGTCGCTCGACATCCATTCCGCCCACATCACCACGTTCGGCGAGAAGGTCATCGACACGTTCTACGTGACCGACCTCGTGGGCGCGAAGATCACAAACGAGACGCGGCACGGCCATATCACGGCGCGCCTGAAAGCCGTGATGGCCGAACAGGCCGACGAGGTGCGCGACCGCATGCCGGCCGGCATCATCGCGCAGGGCATTGCGCCCCTCGGCCATTCGCCAGACGGCGGTGCCACGTCGCACGCTACGGCCCCGTCGAACACACGGTCCGCAGGATCCCGCAAGATGAAAGCTGACGGATGAGCCTTGCCCGCAAGTTTGCAACCGTCGGCGGAGCCACGCTCGGCAGCCGGCTGCTCGGCTTCGGCCGCGAGACGCTGATGGCCGCGGCGCTCGGCACGGGCCCCATGGCCGATGCCTTCTACGCCGCCTTCCGCTTTCCCAATCTCTTCCGCCGCCTCTTTGCGGAAGGCGCGTTCAACGTGGCCTTCGTGCCGCTGTTTGCCAAGGAGATCGAGGCGAACGGCATCGACGGCGCGAAGCGCTTCTCCGAGGAGGTGCTCGGCGTCCTCTTCACGGTGCTGCTCGTCATCACCATCGCCATGGAACTGGCCATGCCGCTGATCGTCTCGACGATCATCGCGCCGGGTTTCGTGGGCGACCCCGAGAAGTTCGATGTCACGGTCAAGCTGGCCATCGTGATGTTTCCCTATCTGATGTGCATGTCGCTGACCGCGATGCTGTCGGGCATGCTGAACTCGCTGCACCATTATTTCGCCGCCGCCATCGCCCCCGTCTTTTTGAACCTGACCCTGATCGCAGCACTCGCCTATGGTCTTTGGACCGGCGCCGACCCGCTGATGACGGCCTGGTATCTCTCTTGGGGCGTGCTCGTTGCCGGCATCCTGCAGATGGCGGTGCTGTATGCCGGCGTGCGCCATGCCGGCATGCGGTTCGGCCTGCGCCGCCCGCGCTACACGCCCAACGTCAAGCGCCTTCTGGTGCTCGCTTTTCCCGCCGCGATCACCGGCGGCATCACGCAGATCAACCAGCTGATCGGCCAGATGATCGCCTCCACCAAGGACGGCGCCATCGCGGTGCTGCAATATGCCGACCGGGTCTATCAGCTGCCGCTCGGCGTCGTCGGCATCGCTGTCGGCGTGGTGCTCCTGCCCGAGCTGTCGCGCGCCCTTCGCGGCGGTGCGCTGAAGGAAGCGGCGAACCTGCAGAACCGCTCGCTCGAATTTGTGCTGTTCCTGACGCTGCCGGCCGCCGGTGCCATCTGGGTCATCTCCGACGAAATCGTCCGCGTGCTCTACGAGCGCGGCGCCTTCTCCCCGGCCACCACGGCCACGGTCGCCTCGACGCTGGCGATCTACGGCCTTGGCCTTCCCGCCTTCGTCATGATCAAGGCGCTCAATCCCGGCTTCTTCGCGCGCGAGGACACCAAGACGCCGATGCGGTTTACCGGCATCTCGGTCGCCTTCAACTGCCTGCTCGCGGTGTCGCTGTTCCCGCTCTACGGCGAACGCGGCATCGCCACCGCCGAAGCCGCCTCCGGCTGGTTGACGACGGTGCTGCTCTTCGTGACGCTCGTCCGCCGCGGCCACTGGGAATGGGAACCCGCCTTGTTCTCGCGCGTCCTGCGTCTGATCGCGGCAACGGTCGTCATGGCCGTGGCGCTGCATTACGCCTCCGGCTACCTCGCCGACTGGCTGACTCCGCAGGCGCGTCTCCTCACGCAACTGACGGCGCTGATGTTGCTGATCGGCATGGCGATGATCGTCTATTTCGCCCTCGCCTTCGCCATCGGCGGCGCCGACGCCTCGATGCTCCGCCGCAACCTGAAGCGCAAGCCGCGCCCCGCGACGGCGCAAGAGGAGGCCGACACCAGCGTTCTGCCTCCGCCGCAGATCTGATCGGAAAGGTAGCCGATGCAACAGACCCTCGCCCGCATCACGCTCGTGGTGCCCGATTACGACGACGCCATCGCCTTCTACCGCGACAGCCTCGGCTTCGAGCTTGTGGAAGACCTCGACATGGGGGACGGCAAGCGCTGGGTGGTGCTGCGGCCCCGCGGTGCGCGCGAGACCGCGCTGCTCATCGCCAAGGCGGACGGTGCGGCGCAAACGGCCGCGATCGGCAACCAGACCGGCGGGCGCGTCGCGTTCTTCCTGCACACCGACGATTTCGCGCGCGATCACGCGGCCATGCGCGCCAGGGGCGTCGCCTTCCGCGAGGAGCCGCGGCATGAGCCTTACGGCACCGTTGCGGTCTTTGCCGATCCCTTCGGCAATCTCTGGGATCTCCTGCAGCCAGCCGGCTGAGATCGGCAGACAGAGAACCACCTTGATTGTCGGGCAGCGCCCGTGCATAAGCCCGGAAAATTCCGCCGGCCGTTTCCGCGGCAGACCGCATGATTTCCCGCGCCCGATCGAGGTCTCCATGTCAAATTTTCCGCCGCTCGTCTTCTCCGGTGTCCAGCCGACAGGCAATCTCCACCTCGGCAACTATCTCGGCGCGATCCGCAAGTTCGTGGCGCTGCAGGACAACAACGACTGCATGTATTGCGTGGTGGACCTGCATTCGATCACCGCGCAGCTGGTGCATGAGGACCTGCCGGGGCAGATCCGCTCGATTGCCGCCGCCTTCATCGCCTCCGGCATCGACCCCAAGGCCCATATCATCTTCAACCAGTCGGCCGTGCCGCAGCATGCCGAACTCGCCTGGATCTTCAATTGTGTCGCGCGCATCGGCTGGATGAACCGCATGACGCAGTTCAAGGACAAGGCCGGCAAGGACCGCGAGAACGCCTCGCTCGGCCTGCTCGCCTATCCGAGCCTGATGGCCGCCGACATCCTCGTCTACCGCGCGACGCATGTGCCGGTCGGCGACGACCAGAAGCAGCATCTGGAACTGACGCGCGATATCGCCATGAAGTTCAATCTCGACTATCAGGCCCACATCCGAAAGGGCGGCAAGGGCATCGACATCACGGTCGGCGAAGAGCCGGTGCATGCCTATTTCCCGATGGTCGAGCCGATGATCGACGGCCCCGCGCCGCGCGTCATGAGCCTGCGCGACGGGACGAAGAAGATGTCGAAATCCGATCCGTCCGATCTCTCGCGCATCAACCTCGTCGACGACGCCGAGACGATCTCCAGGAAGATCCGCAAGGCGAAGACCGATCCGGACGGTTTGCCCTCCGAGGTCGAAGGCCTTGCCGGCCGCCCGGAGGCCGACAACCTCGTCGGCATCTATGCGGCCCTTGCCGACCGCACCAAGGCCGAGATCCTTGCCGAATTCGGCGGCCAGCAGTTCTCCGTCTTCAAGCCGGCGCTGGTCGAGCTTGCGGTCAATGTGCTCGCCCCCATCACCGGTGAAATGTCGCGGCTGATGGGCGACACCAGCCACATCGATGCCATCCTGCGCGATGGCGGCGAGCGGGCGCGGGCGCGGGCGGAAACCACGATGCGCGAGGTTCGCGAGATCATCGGCTTCCTCCAGTAGGTCGCGGCCGTCCGAGGTCGGGGACGAGACGAAAACGGCCTTGCGAAGGGCGGGCGCGAATGCGAGTGTCCGCAAATGGTCTCGACACGTCTCTCCCGCATGGAAGGTCACCGCCGCAAGTTTCTCGCGGTGATCGACGACACCCCGGAATGCGGCCGCGCCGTCCACTATGCCGGCATGCGCGCCAAGCATTCGGCCGGCGCCCTGGCTCTGCTCTACGTCATCCCCGATGGCGACTTTCAGCAATGGCTGGGCGTCGAAGGCATCATGCGGGCCGAGGCCCGCGCCGAAGCCGAGGCGACTCTCGCCAAGGTCGCCCATGACGTGCGCGAGAAGATCGGCATCGAGCCGGAAATGATCATCCGCGAGGGACTTCCGACCGAGCAGATCTACGGCCTCATCGAGGAAGACCGGGACATCGCCATTCTCGTTCTCGCCGCCGGCTCCTACAAGGACGGCCCCGGTCCGCTGGTCGCTTCCATTGCCGGCAAGACGGCGGTCTTCCCGATCCCCGTCACCGTCATTCCCGACATGCTGACGGACGACGAGATCGACGCGCTGAGCTGATCGGACGCAGCCGCCGGCGCCGGATCTTTCTGTCAAACCGGACGGGCCTCTGGTATGCAGCCTCCACGATCACCATCTTGCTGGCGGCAGCGCAGGCTTGATGGCAAGGCGCGAGGCGCCTATGCTCATTAAGCAATTCTTTGACCGTCGGCCTTTACCCGACAGGGAGCACACCATGTTTATTCAGACCGAATCGACCCCGAACCCCGCAACGCTGAAATTCCTGCCGGGCAAGGTCGTGCTGGAAACCGGCACTGCCGAGTTTCGCGACGAGACCGAGGCCCGCGCGAGTTCCTCGCTTGCCGCCCGCATCTTCGACATTCCCGGCGTCACCGGCGTCTATTTCGGCTACGACTTCATCACCGTCACCAAGGCGGATGCCGAGTGGCAGCACCTGAAGCCCGCCATCCTCGGCTCCATCATGGAGCATTTCATGTCCGGCCAGCCGATCATGGCGGGGCAGGGCCGTGCGGAAGAGGCCGACCAGGAAGGCGAATTCTTCGAGAAGGGCGACGAGACCATCGTCGCGACCATCAAGGAACTGCTGGAAACCCGCGTCCGTCCGGCCGTCGCACAGGATGGCGGCGACATCACCTTCAAGGGGTTTCGCGACGGCACGGTCTTTCTCAACATGAAGGGTGCCTGTTCGGGCTGCCCGTCCTCGACCGCGACGCTGAAGCACGGCGTGCAGAACCTCCTGCACCACTTCGTGCCCGAGGTCCAGGCCGTCGAGGCGGTCTGATCCGCCACCGACGTGACGAGACTGCCCTTCAGGAGACGCCGGGGGCGGCGTTTTCCCGAGGGTTCGACGACCGCCCGGTGACGGGCATCCTGAGACGGGGCCAGCCTTCCGTATGATCGTTCTTGCCATCGATACCGCCGGCACGGCCTGCAACGTCGCGCTTTACGACGCCGCGCGCGACGTGACGTTGAGCACGGCCGGCGCCGATATCGGCCGTGGCCATGCCGAGCGGCTGATGGGCTTCATCGACGACGCGCTGGCGAGCGCCGGCGTCGCGATGGACAAGGTCGATCGCATCGCCGTCACCATCGGTCCCGGCTCCTTCACCGGCATCCGCGTCGGCGTGGCGACAGCCCGCGGGCTCGGTCTTGCTCTGGGTCGCCCCGTCGTCGGCATTTCCGTCCTACAGGCGCTGGCCTTATCCGCTCTCGCCCTCGCACCAGGCCGTCCCGTGCTCGTCGTCACCGATGCGAAGCGCGAGGAGGTCTACCTCCAGCCCTTCGATGGTGAGGGACAGCCGACGGCGGAGGCCGAGGCGCGCGACGTCGGCGCCGCCAGAGCCAACTTCGCCACCTTCGCCGGCACGATCAGCGGCTCCGGCGCGTCCCTGTTGCGCGACGATGCGGCCGACGAGGCGATCGAGCGGCCGTCCGATACCGCCGATATCGCGGTCGTGGCAAAGCTGGGCGCGACCGTGGATCCCGCCATCGCCCTGCCGAAGCCGCTTTACCTGCGGGGCCCCGACGTCCGCTCGCAGGCGGGCTTTGCCGTGGCACGTGCCTGACATGGCTCTGATCGACTATTTCATCCGCCGCCCGGAGTTCGACATTTTCGACATGACTGTCGATCATCTCGCAGGCGTGGCGCGGATTCACGCCGCCCTCTTCAAACCGGCTTGGAGCGCCAGCGAATTTCACGCGCTGCTTCTGCAGGAGAGCGTCTTCGGCTTCGTCGCCCGGCAGAACAATGCGGCCAGCGGATCGGCGATGGGCGGCTTCGTGCTGACACGGTCGGCCGGCGGCGAAGCAGAAATTCTCACCATCGGCGTCGATCCCCGTTATGTCAGGGTCAGCCTTGGCTGGCGCCTCATGCAGGCGGCGCTCGGCCGCGCCCGGCAGGATGGCGCGGAGGCCATGTTCCTCGAGGTTGATCAGGCGAATGTCGCGGCACAGGCGCTCTACCGCCGTCTCGGCTTCCGCAAGGTCGGCGAGCGCAAGGCCTATTACAAGCCGTCCGGCCCGGATGCCGCCGCCGGCGGTGCCGACGTCCTTCGTCTCGATCTCTGAGCGGCCCGATGATCGTCTGGCTCCGGATCGTCGTCTGCGTATCGCTCCTGGTCCTGGCGACGCTTCTGCTCGCGCCGGTGCAGCTCGTCCTCCTCTGGCGCGACGGACCGGCAAGGCGAACCCTGCCGCGCCTCTGGCACCGCATCGCCTGCCGCATGATCGGGCTTCGGGTGCATGTCCATGGTGCGCCGGACACGAGGCGGCCGCTCCTGCTCGTTGCGAACCATGTCAGTTGGAAGGACATCCTCGCCCTCGGTTCGGTCGCCGATGTCGTCTTCATCGCGAAAGCGGAGGTGAAGGCATGGCCGGTCTTCGGTCTGCTCGCCCGCCTGCAGGCAACCATCTTCGTCGCGCGCGAGCAGAAGCGCACGACCGGCAACCAGGTCAACGAGATCGGCGCACGCCTTGCCGCAGGCGAAATCGTCGTGCTCTTTCCCGAAGGCACGACCTCCGACGGCAACCGGCTGCTGGAGATCAAGACCTCGCTCTTCGGGGCCGCCGCCGCCGCCGTGCCGCTGGCGCCGGAGGGAACCGTCCACGTCCAGCCGGTCGCCATCGCCTATACGCGGGTTCACGGCATGCCGATGGGCCGCTACCACCGGCCCATCGCCGCCTGGCCGGGCGATATCGAGCTCGTGCCGCACCTCATGGGTGTGTTGCGCGAAGGCGCCGTCGATGTCGATCTCGTTTTCGGCAGCACCATCGCGTATCGCGCCGACAGCAACCGCAAGAAGGTGAGCCGCGATGTGGAGACGCAGCTGAAGACCATGCTGCTGGCGCGACTTCGGGGGCGGTAAGGGGGCTTTCCGCCCGTCTCCCGTCCTTCCACCTTCCCGGCCCCACATCGCTTCATTTCCAGCCCGATTTGCGCTATGCACCTCGCATGACCGACCAAACGCTCCTCGCCCCCGCATCCGCCCTCGCTCCGGCGCCCACGAAGAAGGTCTTCGTCAAGACCTATGGCTGCCAGATGAACGTCTATGATTCCGACAGGATGACGGACGCGCTGGCCAAGGACGGCTATGTCGCGACCGACAATGCCGAGGATGCGGATCTCGTTCTCCTGAACACCTGTCACATCCGGGAAAAGGCGGCCGAGAAGGTCTATTCCGCGCTCGGGCGGCTGCGCGACCTGAAGAAGCGCAAGGCGGGCGAAGGACGCGAGATGATGATCGGCGTGGCCGGCTGCGTGGCGCAGGCCGAGGGCGATGAGATCCTGCGCCGGGCACCCGCCGTCGATCTCGTCATCGGGCCGCAGACCTACCATCGCCTGCCGGAGGCACTGAAGCGCGTCGGCCGCGGCGAGCGCGTGCTGGAAACCGACTACGCGATCGAGGACAAGTTCGAGCACCTGCCGGCGCCCGACAAGGCAAAGACCCGCGCGCGGGGTGTCACGGCTTTCCTGACCGTGCAGGAGGGCTGCGACAAGTTCTGCACCTTCTGCGTCGTGCCGTATACGCGCGGCTCGGAAGTCTCGCGTCCCATGGCGCAGATCGTCGCGGAAGCCGAGAAGCTCGTCTCCGCCGGCGTTCGCGAAATCACGCTGCTCGGGCAGAACGTCAATGCCTGGCACGGCACCGTCACCACGGGCGGCGAGGGCTTGGGCGCCCTGCTGCAGCGGCTGTCGCAGATCGAAGGCCTTGCGCGCCTGCGCTACACCACCAGCCATCCGCGCGACATGGACGACAGCCTGATCGAGGCGCACCGCACCTTGCCGGCGCTGATGCCCTACCTGCACCTGCCGGTGCAGTCCGGTTCGGACCGTATCCTCAAGGCCATGAACCGGCGTCACACGGCGGCCGAATATGTGGCGCTGGTCGAGCGGATCCGCCGCGCCCAGCCGGACCTCGCGCTGTCGGGCGATTTCATCGTCGGCTTCCCCGGCGAGACGGATGCGGATTTCGAGGATACGCTGAGCCTCGTGCGCAGCATCGGTTATGCACAGGCATTTTCGTTCAAATATTCGACACGTCCCGGCACGCCCGGCGCCGACCTGAAGGATCAGGTGCCCGAGGACGTCAAGGCCAAGCGCTTGGAAACGCTGCAGGCTTTGTTGCTCGAGCAGCAGCGCGCCTTCAACGAGAGCTGCATCGGCCGCACGATCGATCTGCTTCTGGAAAAGCCCGGCCGCATGCCCGGCCAGCTTATCGGCCGTTCGCCCTGGCTGCAGTCGGTGAATGTTGATGCAAAGGGCGTGGAAATCGGTGACATTATCAGGGTACGAATCACCGCCGCGGGTCCTAACAGTTTGTTTGCCGACGTGGTCGACGACTGATACCATCAGGGCCTGACGACATCCTCGGGAGCCCTGCCGCTTGAACGGACACGAATTGGTTTCAACCCCGCCGCGCCAGTCGAAGACAACGCCTACGACAGACGCCAATCACTTCGTGCTCACATTCGAGAACAACCGCTTTGCGAGCGAGCTGTTCGGACAATACGATCAGAACCTCAAGCTCATCGAGCAGCGCCTGCATGTGGATGCCCGCCCGCGCGGCAATTCCGTGGCGATCTCGGGCGAGGTGACGGCGACCAATCAGGCGCGCCGGGCACTGGATTATCTCTACGGTCGCCTGCAGAAGGGCAGCTCGGTCGAGACTTCCGACGTGGAAGGCGCGATCCGCATGGCGGTTGCGGCCGACGACCAGTTGCAGCTTCCCACCATGGAGAAGAAGGCCAAGTTGAACCTCGCGCAGATCTCGACCCGCAAGAAGACCATCGCCGCCCGCACGCCGACGCAGGATGCCTATATCCGCGCGCTGGAACGCTCCGAGCTCGTCTTCGGCGTCGGCCCGGCCGGTACCGGCAAGACCTATCTCGCCGTCGCCTATGCCGCCCAGCTGCTGGAACGCGGTGCGGTCGATCGCATCATCCTCTCGCGCCCGGCGGTGGAAGCCGGCGAGCGCCTTGGCTTCCTGCCCGGCGACATGAAGGAAAAGGTCGATCCCTATCTCCGTCCGCTCTATGACGCGCTTTACGACATGATGCCCGGCGACAAGGTCGAACGCGCGATCACCGCCGGCGTCATCGAAATCGCGCCGCTCGCCTTCATGCGCGGCCGCACGCTCGGCAATGCCGTCGTCATTCTCGATGAGGCGCAGAACACGACGACCATGCAGATGAAGATGTTCCTGACGCGTCTCGGCGAGAACGGCCGCATGATCGTCACCGGAGACCCGAGCCAGGTCGATCTGCCGCGCGGCACCAAGTCCGGCCTCGTGGAAGCGCTGCAGATCCTCAAGGATGTCGAGGGCGTGTCGGTCGTTCGCTTCAAGGATGTGGATGTCGTACGCCATCCGATGGTGGCGCGCATCGTGCGGGCCTACGAGGCGCAGACGGCCGTGCCGGACGAAAGCCTGTAGGGCATGTCGGGCAAATCCTTTCTGGACCTTCAGGTCAGCGTCGAGGAAGGCGGCTGGCCGGATGAAGCCGTGCTCGAAGCATCGAGCACGCGCATTCTCGAACATGCCGCCGCCTTTCTCGCCCGCGAGGAAAAACAGCCGTTCCCGAAAATGACGCCGGAACTGTCGCTCGTCTTCACCAGCGACGCGGAAATCCGCAGCATCAACGCGGAATGGCGCAGCCAGGACAAGCCGACCAACGTTTTGTCCTTCCCGGCCTTTCCCGTCGTGCCGGGCGGCATGCCGGGCCCCATGCTGGGCGATATCGTGCTGGCATACGAGACGCTGGTGCGCGAATCAGACGACCTTGGAAAGCCCTTCGACGACCATCTGACACATCTTCTGGTGCATGGATTCCTCCATCTTTTCGGCTACGACCACCTGGAAACGGAGGAAGCGGAGCGAATGGAACAGCTGGAGACTCGCATTCTCTCGGGTCTTGGGGTATCTGATCCCTATGGGGACAGCGATCCCGTTTGACAGTTTGGAACGATGAGCGACTTCAGATCACAGCCCGCCGCGGCTGGCAAAGACGATGCGGACGCCTCCAGTCAGGACGAACCGGGCAGTAGTAGCGCGGTTCAGGTCTATGAGGCCGAAGCCGCCGAGGCCGTCAAGCCCGAGGTCCACAAGCCGGAAGGTCACCGGCATCACACCTCTTTCTGGGCCCGGGCGGCCCGCCTGTTCCGCAGCCCGAATGGTGCCACGATCCGCGAGGATCTCGCCGACGCGCTGATGGCGGATCCGGGCGCCGACGAGGTCTTCTCGCCGGCCGAGCGCGCCATGCTCAACAACATCCTGCGCTTCCGCGAGGTGCGTGTGGAGGATGTCATGGTGCCCCGCGCCGATATCGAGGCGGTCGATCAGAGCATCACGATCGGCGAACTCATGATCATCTTCGAGGAGTCCGGGCGCTCGCGCATGCCGGTCTACAGCGAAAGCCTCGACGATCCCCGCGGGATGGTCCACATCCGCGACCTCCTGTCCTATGTGACGAAGCAGGCGCGCGCGCGCCGTCGCGGCCCGCCGCGCGTGGCCGCATCGCCGGCCGTTGCGGCCCTGGCGGCAGATCGTCCGCAAAAGGTGCAGCGCCAGCCGCGCGCCGGCATCGACCTGGCCCGTATCGATCTCGACAAGACGGTGGAAGAGGCCGGCATCATTCGCCAGGTTCTCTTCGTGCCGCCATCCATGCATGCCTCCGACCTCATGCAGCGCATGCAGGCCGCGCGCATCCAGATGGCGCTCGTCATCGATGAATATGGCGGCACGGACGGGCTGGCGTCGCTGGAGGACATCGTCGAAATGGTCGTCGGCGATATCGAGGACGAGCATGACGACAGCGAGGTCATGTTCTCCCGCACGTCGGACGACATCTTCGTGGCCGATGCCCGCGTCGAGCTCGAGGTGATCGCGGCTGCGATCGGCCCCGACTTCGACGTGCGCGAGCAGCTGGAAGAGGTGGATACGCTGGGCGGTCTGGTGTTCGCATCGCTCGGCCGCATTCCCGCCCGCGGCGAGGTCGTGCAGGCCCTGCCGGGCTTCGAATTCCAGGTTCTGGATGCCGACCCCCGGCGCGTGAAGAAGGTCCGCATCGTCCGCAAGCGCCCGCCGGCCCGCCGTCGCGCGGCGGTCAAAGGCGAGGACGACGTCGGTGCAGAGCCCGTACGAGCCGAAACCAGCACCACCGAGGGGCCGTCCGGCCCTCCGGTCGGCTGACGGCGCCGCGCCGCTCAGCGTCCGGAGCTTCGATCGGTGACAGGACACATGCTCTGGGCATGCCTGATGCATCATGAAGAGAGCGGGACATCGACCGGCGCTCCGGCATCTTCGGCGCGCGTGACGCCGGATGCCCGGATCGTAGCAGGCGGATAGGAATGCGAATGGAACGTTTGGCCGGCAGGATCATGCTGTCGTCGGGTTTTCGGCGGGCGTCCCTCGGCTTTCTGGCCGGGCTGGTCACAGTGCTCGCCCTGCCGCCCTTCAATATTTTCGCCGTTCCGTTTCTGACCTTCCCCGTTCTCGTCTGGCTGCTGGACGGCACCTCCGGCCAGCCGGAGCACGGCCCGCTTCGCCGGGCGCTGCCTGCCTTCTCGCTCGGCTGGTGTTTCGGCTTCGGCTATCTCCTCGGCAGTCTCTGGTGGCTTGGCAATGCGCTGCTGGTGGAGGCCGATACCTTCGCCTGGGCGCTGCCGCTCGCCGTCGTCGGCCTGCCTGCCGTGCTGGCGATCTATTACGGGCTGGCGGCCTTCGTCGCCCGCCTGCTCTGGTCCGACGGAGCAGGGCGCATCGCGGCGCTCGCCGTCGCTTTCGCAGGCGCCGAATGGCTGCGCGGCGTGCTGTTCACGGGCTTTCCGTGGAACGCCGTGGGAATGGCCGCCATGCCGGTGCCGCTCCTCATGCAGTCGGTCTCGCTGGTCGGCATGGTCGGCATGAACCTCTTGGCCGTCTTCGTCTATGCGGCACCCGCCCTCATCGGCACGCGCAAGGGCATGGGCGTGGGGCTGACCCTCGCGGCCGTTCTGGTCGCGGCCCATGTCGGCTATGGCGCCTACCGGCTGCACACGCCCGAGCCGCCCGCCGCCGAGCCGCAGGCGACGGTGCGGATCGTCCAGCCGGTCATCGATCAGGCCCGCAAACTCGATGACGGCGAGCGCGCCTCCGTTTTCGAAGCCCATCTGGCACTGAGCGCGACGCCGCCCGAGGCGGGCGGCAAGCGCCCGGATATCATCGTCTGGCCGGAAACCGCTGTTCCCTTCATCCTCACGGACAATCCGGATGCCCTGACGCGGATCGCCGACGTGCTGCAGGACGGGCAGCTCCTCGTCACCGGCGCCGTCCGCACCGAAGATGCGGGCGCCGGCCTGCCGCCGCGCTATTACAATTCCGTCTATGTCATCGACGATCGAGGCCAGATCGTCGGCGCGGCCGACAAGGTCCACCTCGTGCCCTTCGGCGAGTATCTCCCGTTCGAGGATCTCCTGTCGCGCATGGGCCTGAACGCGATCGCCGCCGCCATGCCGGGCGGCTTCTCCTCCGCGGCAACGCGCACCATCCTGACGCTGCCGGGCGGGCGCACGCTCTATCCGCTGATCTGCTACGAGGCGATCTTCCCGAACGAGATCGGCAGCGACGCGTTGTCCACCGCCGCGCTGCTCAACATCACCAACGATGCCTGGTTCGGCGATACGCCGGGGCCTTACCAGCACTTCCAGCAGGCGCGCCTGCGCGCGGTCGAGAATGGCGTTCCGATGATCCGCGCGGCGAATTCCGGCATTTCCGCGGTCATCGATGCGCGGGGAAATGTCGTCTCCGGGCTTTCTCTTGGCGAACGTGGCTTTTTCGACACAATTCTGCCCGGTCGTGCAGCTTTGGTCGCCGCGCCCGAGCAGCAGCGGAGGCACGCTCTCGTTCTGGTGCTTTTTCTGTTGGTGTCCGCAATAGTTTCTCGTTTTGGTTTTGTTTTTCGGCAGAATTGACCCAAAACGTGTGAAGTTGCATAGTGTCGCTGCCGTCAAACGCACCTATGCTCGGAGGGGAATGACCCGGACTACGTGGCATGGCATGTGGTCTGCTCTTTGCAACGGCCGAAGTACGGGCTGAAGGTACTTCGAATAATAGGAACCCGCTATGATTGAGAACAAAAAGAAGCCGAATCCGATCGACATCCATGTCGGAAGTCGGATCAGGCTCCGTCGGACAATGCTCGGAATGAGTCAGGAAAAGCTGGGCGAAGCGCTCGGCATCACCTTCCAGCAAATTCAGAAGTACGAAAAAGGTACCAACCGTGTCGGTGCAAGCCGTCTTCAGAACATCTCCGCCATTCTCAATGTCCCGGTGTCCTTCTTTTTCGAGGATGCGCCCGGCGACTCCGGGTCCGGCAGCGGTGCGTCCGGCATGGCCGAAGCCTCGAGTTCGAACTATGTCGTCGACTTCCTGTCGTCTTCCGAAGGCCTCCAGCTGAACCGCGCCTTCGTCAAGATCAGCGACCCCAAGGTGCGCCGCAAGATCGTCGATCTGGTCAAGGCGCTCGCGGCAGATGTCGAATCCGAGTAGCGCAACAGGTTTCCTATGAAAAAAGCGGCTTACGGAGCCGCTTTTTTTATGCCGTCAAGGACGCAGCCGGCACTCGGGTTCGCACCTCAGCAAGCCCTGAACAGGCAATAAACAACCCCATTTGCCCATATAAAGATATATTTATGTCCTTGTGCGCTTGTCTTTTACGGGCATACTTACTACACCGTCGAAGCCTGTTTTCACTGAGGGGACGTCCCGCATGCGTGCTAACTACCTGTTTACTTCCGAGTCCGTGGCCGAGGGTCACCCCGACAAGGTTTGCGACCGGATTTCGGACGAGATCGTCGATCTGGTCTACCGCGAAGCTGCAAAGACGGGTGTCGATCCCTGGGGCGTGCGCATCGCCTGCGAAACGCTGGCGACCACGAACCGCGTGGTGATCGCCGGTGAAGTGCGCCTGCCGCCGAGCCTGATGAAGAAGGACAAGAACGGCAAGGACGTCATCAACCCGGCCAAGTTCAAGACGGCTGCCCGTAAGGCGATCCGCGAGATCGGCTACGAGCAGGACGGCTTCCACTGGAAGACCGCGAAGATCGACGTGCTGCTGCACTCGCAGTCGGCCGATATCGCGCAGGGCGTCGATAACGCCTCCGACAAGCAGGGTGACGAAGGTGCCGGCGACCAGGGCATCATGTTCGGTTACGCCTGCCGCGAAACCGCCGACCTCATGCCTGCCCCGATCTACTATTCCCACCGCATCCTCCACCTGCTCGCCGCCGCCCGCAAGAAGGGCGAAGGCGATGCCGGCAAGCTGGGGCCGGACGCCAAGAGCCAGGTCACGGTCCGCTATGTCGATGGTCAGCCGAAGGAGGTCGCCTCCATCGTCCTCTCGACCCAGCATCTGGACGAAAGCTGGGACTCCGCCAAGGTGCGTGCCGTCGTCGAGCCCTATATCCGCGAAGCCCTGCACGACATCGAGATCGCGGCGGACTGCAACTGGTACATCAACCCCACCGGCAAGTTCGTCATCGGCGGACCGGATGGCGATGCAGGCCTCACGGGCCGCAAGATCATCGTGGACACCTATGGTGGTGCCGCGCCGCATGGTGGCGGTGCCTTCTCGGGCAAGGATACGACCAAGGTCGATCGTTCCGCTGCCTATGTCGCCCGCTACCTGGCCAAGAATGTCGTGGCGGCCGGTCTCGCGGACCGCTGCACAATCCAGCTCTCCTACGCCATCGGCGTCGCCCAGCCGCTGTCGATCTATGTCGATCTGCACGGCACCGGCAAGATCAGCGAAGATGAGGTCGAAGCCGCGATCCGCAAGACGATCGACCTGTCGCCCTCCGGCATCCGCCGGCATCTCGACCTGAACAAGCCGATCTACGCCAAGACGTCTGCCTATGGCCATTTCGGTCGCAAGGCCGGTCGCGACGGTTCGTTCTCCTGGGAGCGTCTCGATCTCGTCAAGCCGCTCAAGGATGCGCTGAAAGCCGCCTGAGCCGTTTCGGTTTTCGCGAATGTGTGACAAGAGAACGGATGCCCTCGCCGGCATCCGTTTTTGTTTTTGGAGACGTCAGCGCATGACAGACAAGCGCCCCTCCGGGTCCCCCGCCCGGGCCACAGAGGCCTTTTTCGGCCGCCGCAAGGGAAAGCCGCTGCGCGCCAGCCAGGCAGCGCAGCTGGAACACGGCCTGCCGACGTTCCGCCTCGACCTCGATGCGCCCGCGCCGGGCGATCTGAAGAGCCTCTTTTCGGATGCCGTAGAGCGCGTGCGGCTGGAAATCGGCTTTGGCGGCGGCGAGCATCTGATCCACCGGGCCGTCGAGCAGCCCGCAACCGGCTTCATCGGCGTCGAGCCTTTCGTCAACTCCATGGCAAAGCTCGTCGGGCGCATCGAAGAGGTCGGCGCACGCAATATCCGCCTCCATGACGACGATGCGACGCAGGTTCTCGACTGGCTGCCGGCGGCCAGCATCGACCAGATCGATCTGCTCTATCCCGATCCCTGGCCGAAGCGGAAGCACTGGAAGCGCCGGTTCGTCTCCCCCGTCAATCTCGATCGCTTTGCCCGCGTGCTGAAGCCTGGCGGCCTGTTTTGCTTCGCCTCCGACATCGACACCTATGTGAACTGGACGCTGCTGCATTGCCGCGATCACGCAGCCTTCAACTGGCCCGCCCGCAATGCCAGCGACTGGCTGACGCCGTACGACACCTGGCCGAGCACGCGCTACGAAGCGAAGGCGAAGCGCGAGGGACGCAGTTCCGCCTATCTCACCTTCCGGCGCAAGGATGCCTGAGGCGGTCGGTCGTCACGGAACGGGCGTGAGTTTCGGCTTGCGCCCGAAGGGCACGAGGCCGAGCACCAGCGCGCAGCCGGCGATGATGACGGCGGCACCGGCGATCTGTACGAACGCGATCGGCTCGTCGAGCACGACAGCGCCGACGAGGACGGCAACGACCGTCACGGCGAATTCGACGCTGATGGTGCGCGTGGCGCCAATGGAGGCGACGAGGCGGAAATAGGTGACGTAGGTCAGCGCGCTCATGATGCAGGCAAGCACGAGCAGCGCACCCACATCCGTCCAGGAGGGCAGGCCGGGAACCGGGACGGCCAGCAGAAGCGGCAGCGTCATGATGCCGCCGGAGAGGAATGCGCCGATCGTGACCTCCAGCGAGCCGGTGCCGCGCAGGCGATGGCTCGCATAATTGCTGCCGAAGGCGGCGCAGAAGGCGCTGAAGAGCGACGCGGCACAGCCGAGCAGGAAGTCGGGCGTGATGGGCACGGCGGGAAAGCCGACCAGCAGGACGATGCCGATCGTACCGGTCACGAGCCCCAGCAGTCCTTGTGCGCGCATGCGCTCCAGCTTCCAGAGATGCGCGATGACCATGGAGAAGAGCGGGATCGCGGCGACCAGAATGGCGGCCATCGCTGTCCCGATCCGCGGCGTTGCATAGGAAAGGCCGATCAGCTGTCCCGCCACCGTCGTCGCACCGACGATGACGAAGGGCCATCGCCGCGGGCCGAAATGAAGCGCGCGGCGGCTGAGGCCCGCAAAGGCAAGCAGCGTGCCGCCGGCGACAAGACTGCGCAACGTGACCGCACCGACCCAGCCGAAGGCATCGACCACGTGCAGGAGCACGAGGAACGAGAGACCCCAGGCGAAGGCGAGAAACAGATAGGCGGCAATGTCCTGCTTTTTCATGCGCATCGGTTATCCCAAGGCGGCGAGGACGGCAAAGACTTTTGCGGGGAAGCGTATGGACGCCGGTTTTACGGCGTCATCTGCGGCGCGGCGTCCTCGCGGAGCCGGACCGATCAGTGAAGCGTGACCGTCTTCAGGTCGTCTTCGGCAGCCTTGAAGAAGGTGCTGGAGCGGTTGTCGGTGAGGAGGATCGGCGTGCCGTCGGCGCCGAAGAGGGCCCAGAGGTCGAGACCCGGCTCCATGCTCGGAGCCTCGGGAAAGCAGCGTGAGACTTCATCAGACCGCATTTTCCGGATGTAACCGACTTCACCTGCACCAAGATGTGCCAGGTCGGTTTTCGACAGATGGCTGCTGACGTGCTTCAATCCCATGAACTCTCTCCTCGTTGCCGCACGAGCCTTTCCGTGGAAAGGTCACGCGACATAAGATTATGTTTTCATGCGAGGGTTGGCGAAATTCGCAACCAGGGTCGCCAGCCTTGCAGCCGACGAGGTCACCCTTGCCGGTGAGATCACTCTGAGACCAAAATGTTAATTTTCTTTACCATACGAACAGGTTCCGGACGAATGAGATCGACGGAAAGGAGTCCGTTGCGCAATTCCGCCTTCAGCACCTCCATGCCTTCGGCCAGCACGAACATGCGCTGGAACTGACGCGCCGCGATGCCGCGATGGAGATAGTCGCGCGCTTCCGTGTCGCTCTGGCGGCCGCGAATGACGAGCTGGTTTTCCTCGATCGTCACGTCGAGATCGTCCTCGGCAAAGCCGGCGACGGCGAGCGTGATTCGCAGGCGCTCCGGCTCTTCCGCCGTCCCGCCGCGCACACGCTCGATATTGTAGGGCGGATAGCCGTCATTGCCCTTGGCGACGCGTTCGAGCGTCTTCTCCATGGCGTCGAAGCCCAGCATCAGCGGGCTCGTAAAGGGCGTCAGGCGGCTCATATCTCGTCCTTGCAAACCTCAAGCGACCGATACGCGAACCCGCGAGGCGGCGTCCGCGCTCGATATATGGGGTGGACCGCAACGACGCGCAAGCCGCCGCGCACCTCTCTTCGCGCGAATCATCGCGGCCGGGATCGGACGCCTTACGGCGTGGCGGGAATCGTTCTATTGAGAGACATATCGACAGCAGGATAAGGATATTGCCGTGGCCGCACCCGCCAAGATCATCATCGACACGGACCCCGGACAGGACGACGCCGCCGCTATCATGCTGGCGCTCGCAAGCCCGGAAGCGCTCGACGTCGTCGGCATCACGACGGTCGCCGGAAATGTGCCGCTCAGCCTCACCGCCCGCAATGCCCGTATCATCTGCGAGCTTTCGGGGCGTCCGGACGTCAAGGTCTATGCCGGCGCCGAAAAGCCCCTGCTGCGCACCCTCGTGACCGCCGAGCATGTGCATGGTTCGACCGGGCTCGACGGGACGGTGCTCGCCGAGCCGACCATGCCGCTGCAGGACAAGCACGCCGTGGACTTCATCGTCGAGACGCTGCGCGCCGAGCCTGCGGGCACCGTCACCCTCTGCACGCTGGGGGCTCTGACCAATATCGCTCTGGCCCTGCAGAAAGCGCCGGAGATCGCGGGACGGGTGAAGGAACTCGTGATGATGGGCGGCGGTTTCTTCGAGGGCGGCAACATCACGCCGGCCGCGGAGTTCAACATCTACGTCGATCCGGACGCCGCCGACATCGTCTTCAAGTCCGGCATGCCGATCGTGATGATGCCGCTCGACGTGACGCACAAGGTGCTGACGCTCAAAGCGCGCGTCGATCGCGTCCGCGCAATCGGCCGACCCGCCGCCGTCGCCATGGCGGAAATGCTCGATTTCTTCGAGCGCTTCGACATCGAGAAATACGGCAGCGATGGCGGCCCGCTGCACGACCCGACCGTGATCGCCTATCTCCTTCGCCCCGCGCTGTTTGCCGGGCGCGACTGCAACGTCGAGATCGAGACGACGTCGGAGCTGACGGTGGGCATGACGGTCGTGGACTGGTGGCAGGTGACGGGTCGCCCGCACAACGCCAGGGTCATGAAGGACGTCGATGCGGACGGCTTCTTCGATCTCCTGACCGAGCGGCTGGCGCGCCTCTGAGCGGAAAGCGGTCAACGAAAAGCCGCGCGCCCTGTTCGGACGCGCGGCTCTGAATGTCCGGTTTCGAGCGGACGCTTAACGCCACCAGGACCGGGGCTCGGGCTCGCTCGATGAACCGAGGATATAGCCCACGGCCACGCCGATCGCCGTCGCGAGAACTACGACGCCGGCGATGCCGGTCGGGTGTTCGCGGGCGACATCGGCCACGGCGCGGCTCTCGGCCTTCACCTGTGCCACGGCCTTCTTGGCGTAGGGCGCTGCCGCATCATAGGCTTCGGCGGCCTTGTCGCGCGTATCGCTGTAGGCGCGGGCACTCTGCGACGACACGATCTTGGTCAGGCGGGCCACTTCGTCGCGAAGCGCGCTGACATCTTCACTGGAGGAATTGAAAGACATTTCGGGTTCTCCTTGTCTACCGAGCGCTAAACGCCCCCGGTCAAGGATTGGTTCCGGTCAGGCCGGCGCGGCCGGAGCTCAGGATCACGCGACGTCCCTCAGAAGGCAGCATCCACCGCGCTTGCGAGCGGGATGGCGGGCTGGGCGCCGGGTTTCAGGCAGGCGAGCGAGCCTGCGACGGCCGCGCGCCGCAGCGCGGTCTCGAACGGCAGTCCGGCATCGAGCCCGGCTGCGAGATAGCCGCAGAACGTATCGCCGGCGCCGACCGTGTCGACAGGCTCGATCACGAGACCGGCCGCCGTATACATCTCACCCTCGTGCATGGCGATGACGCCGTCCGCACCCAGCGTGACGATGACCGTCTGGCCCGTTTCGGCGCTGAGCGCGCGGATCGCCGACCGCCGCTCGTCCGGCGACAGCCGGTCACGCCCGGCCAGGCGCTCGAATTCGGTTTCGTTCGCCACCACGATATCGGCCATGCGGCCGAGCGCTGCGGCATGCCCGGTCAAAGGCGCGATGTTGATGATCGAGCGGACGCCCCGCTCGCGGGCGGCGATCAGCGCACCCTCGACGGCTTCGGGCGGCACCTCGAGCTGCAGCACCAGCGTATCCTGCGGCGTCATCGTTTCGATGGCGGCCAGCGCATCCGCCTCGTTGACGGTGCCATTGGCGCTGGCAACGACCACGATCACGTTTTCGCCATCGCCGCCGACCAGGATATGCGCCGTGCCCGTCGGCTCGCTCGCGGTCTTGACCAGCGACAGGTCGGTGCCCGCCTCCTTCATGAGGCCCAAGGCGGATTCGGCGAAGGCATCCCAGCCGACGGCCCCCGCCATGCGCACGGAAGCGCCGGCGCGGGTCGCCGCCAGGGCCTGGTTTGCGCCCTTGCCGCCCGCCGCCGTGGTGAAGCTGTTGCCCGTCACCGTTTCGCCCGGTTTCGGCAGGCGCGCCGTGGTGGCGATAAGGTCCATATTGATGGAGCCGAAAACGGTGATCATGCAATGCCTCCCGAATGCGCCGCATCGAGCGGCATGTGTAAGCCGGACACTGCCCGACGCCTTCAGTCCTCGTCAACCACTCTCAGCTTCAGCGCGCCGATGCGGCTGCCGGGCGCGGGCGTCTGACCGGGCTGCGAACCGCCCTGCACGGGTGCCGCAGGATTCGCAGACGCGCCGCCTTCGCCCTCCTGCTGCAGGTCGAGAGCCTCGATCTTCGCCCCGCGGCGTTTCAGCTTGTCGGAGGAGATCAGGATATCGTCGACATCCTTCTGCGTGGTGGTGAAGTGCCCGTGCAGCTTGCGCACCCGTTCGTCCAGCCGCGAAAGGTCCTCCATCAGCCGCACCACCTCGTCCTGGATCAGATGCGCCTGCTCGCGCATGCGATGGTCGCGCAGGATCGCCTGGATGACCTGAATGGACAGGAGCAGCAGCGAGGGCGAGACGATGACGACGCGCGACCGGTGCGCCTTCTGGACGATGCTTTCGAAATGCTCGTGGATATCGGCGAAGATGGACTCGGAGGGCACGAACAGGAAGGCCGTATCCTGCGTCTCGCCAGGGATCAGATATTTCCCCGCGATATCCTTGATATGCACCTCGATGTCGCGCCGGAAGAGAAGCGATGCCTGCCGTTTCAGCTCCGGCGTCTGTGCCGCGCGCATGGCGTTCCACGCCTCCAGCGGAAACTTCGCATCGATCGCCAGTCCCGGCTGGCCGTTCGGCATGCGGATGATGCAGTCCGGCCGCGAGGCGTTGGACAGCGTCGCCTGGAAGACATAGGCGCCCTGTGGCAGGCCGTCGGCGATGATCGTTTCCATGCGGCCCTGGCCGAAGGCGCCGCGGGTCTGCTTGTTGGCGAGGATCTGCTGCAGCCCGGCCATGTCCCTGGCAAGCGACTGGATGTTCGTCTGCGCCGTGTCGATGACGGCCAGACGTTCCTGCAGCGTGCGCAGGTTTTCGTGCGTCTGCCGCGTCTGTTCGGTGATCGAGGCGCCGATGCGCTGGGTCATGCCGTCGATGCGTTGGTTGATCGACTGGTTGAGTTCGTATTGTCGCGTGCCGAAGATGTCGGCGATGGCCGCGATCCGGCCCTGCATCTCCGTCTGCGACTGGATCAGCGCGGCCATCTGCTCCTGTGCCGTATCGGCTTTGGCGCCGCTCCGGCGACGAAAGGCGACAAGGATCGCAAGGGCGACGAGACCCGCGGCGCCCGCAAAAAGCCAGGCGAGACCGGACACGGAAAGGCCGGTCGCGTTGGCGACGGCAAGCACGATATCGGTGGGGCAGGGAGCGTTCATGGCCGGACTGTATCGAAATTTATCGCCAAGGCCAGATCAAATCGTGAACATACCCTTGATCCTCGGCAATTTCCGCGTGAAAATCGGCGCAAATTCTCCATGCCCGAATTCCATCGCCAGAAAAGATCGGCTATCACGACGCCATGACGATCAAGCCTCTCATCATCCTCCCCGATCCCCTGCTTCGCCAGATCTCCGCGCCCGTCGAGCGTGTCGATGACGACGTGCGCCGGATCGCCGACGACATGCTGGAAACCATGTACGACGCGCCGGGCATCGGGCTGGCGGCGATCCAGATCGGCCTGCCTCGCCGTTTGCTGGTGATCGACCTTGCGAAGGAGGGTGAGGACGCGGCGCCGCAGGTCTTCATCAATCCCGAGATTCTCACCTCGACGGACGAACGTTCGGTCTATGAGGAAGGTTGCCTGTCGATCCCCGACTATTATGCCGAGGTCGAGCGCCCCGCCGGCATCACCCTGCGCTACCTCGATCGCGAGGGCCGTCAGCAGGAAATCGCCGCCGATGGCCTGCTCGCGACCTGTCTGCAGCACGAGATCGACCACTTGAACGGTGTGCTGTTCATCGACCATATCTCCAAGCTGAAGCGCGAAATGGTCGTGCGCAAATTCACCAAGGCCGCCAAGACCCGCGGTTCGAAGGCGATCTGATCGGGGCGGCCGCCGCAGGCTGCCGGCGCGACCGCACTATCGAGGGAGGCCATCATGCCGCTGCGCATCATTTTCATGGGAACGCCGGAGTTCTCCGTGCCGACGCTCGCCGCGCTGGCGCAGGCCGGCCACACGATCGTCGCCGTCTACACCCAGCCGCCGCGCCCCGGCGGCCGGCGCGGGCTCGACCTGCAGAAGTCTCCCGTGCATCAGGCGGCCGAACTGCTCGGCATCGAGGTCCGCACGCCAGCGAATTTCAAGGCCGACGACGACCGCGAGGCCTTTCGCGCGCTCGATGCCGATGTGGCCGTGGTCGTGGCCTACGGCCTGCTCCTGCCGGAAGCGATCCTGTCGGGGACGCGGCTCGGCTGCTACAATGGTCATGCGTCCCTGCTGCCGCGCTGGCGCGGAGCCGCCCCCATCCAGCGGGCGATCATGGCGGGCGACCGGGAAACCGGCATGATGGTCATGAAGATGGAGAAGGGGCTCGACACCGGGCCCGTGGCTCTCACCAGCCTCGTCACCATCGCGCCCGACATGACGGCGGGCGTGCTCCACGACAGGCTCATGGTGCGGGGCGCGGCTCTGATGCGCGAGGCCATGGAAAAGCTGGAGGCGGACGATCTGCCGCTGACCCCGCAGCGCGAGGAGGGCGTTCTCTACGCCGCCAAGATCGCCAAGGGCGAAACCCATATCGACTTCGCCCGTCCGGCGCAGGAAGTCCACGATCACATTCGCGGCCTGTCTCCCTTTCCGGGTGCCTGGTTCGAGCTCGACATCGCCGGCAAGCGGGAGCGGGTCAAGGTTCTCGCCTCCACGGTCGAGGCGGCCGGCGGCGAGACGGGCACGGCCCTCTTCGACGACCTGACGATTGCCTGCGGTGACGGCTCG
The DNA here is from genome assembly GCF_021168455.1 of Rhizobium quercicola. Classification (NCBI taxonomy): domain Bacteria; kingdom Pseudomonadati; phylum Pseudomonadota; class Alphaproteobacteria; order Hyphomicrobiales; family Rhizobiaceae; genus Rhizobium; species Rhizobium quercicola. The sequence goes on along the minus strand of NZ_JAJOZR010000003.1, from coordinate 237,858 downwards.
ATCCGCCTGACGCGGCTGCAGAAGGCCGGCTGCAAGGTGCTGGCGGCCGAGGAATTCCGGCGCGGCACGCCCGTTCCCGCCGGCACGAGGCTGTTCTGAATGCCGCGCTTCCGGCTTCTGGTGGAATATGACGGAACGTCCTATGTCGGCTGGCAGCGCCAGGACAACGGCCGCTCCGTACAGGGCGCCATCGAAGGCGCCATTCTGCGGCTGACGGGCGAGACCGTATCGGTTCGCGGCGCCGGCCGCACGGATTCCGGCGTGCATGCGCGCGGGCAGGTGGCCCACACGGATCTCACGCGCGACTGGCCGACGGAAACGCTGCGCAATGCACTGAACGCCCATCTCGGCCAGCATGGCGAGCGCGTCGCGATCCTCGACGCCGAAAGCGTGCCGGAGACGTTCGACGCGCGCTTCTCGGCCCTTCGCCGGCATTACCTCTATCGCATCATCTGCCGCCGCTCGCCCCTGGCACTGGAGGCCAAACGGGCCTGGTGGGTTGTGAAGCCGCTCGATGCGGCGCTGATGCACGCGGCTGCGCAAACGCTGGTCGGCCGGCACGATTTCACCACCTTCCGCTCGGTGCACTGCCAAGCCAACAGTCCGGTGCGCACGCTCGATCGTCTGGATGTGGCGCAGGATGGCGACGTGATCGAGATCCGGGCGACGGCCCAGAGTTTCCTCCACAATCAGATCCGCTCGCTGGCGGGCACGCTGAAGATGGTGGGCGAGGGAAAGTGGCCGGTCGAGCGGGTGCGCGCCGCGCTTGACGCCCGAGACCGCAAGGCCTGCGGTCCCGTCGCCCCGCCGGAGGGGCTCTATTTCATGCAGGTCGATTACTGATCGCGCTTATGCCGGCAGCAGACCGAAACTGCGCTGCAGCATCTCGCCGATCATCAGCGAGGGCAGGATGAACAGGGCGGAAAGGGTTGCGGCCAGCAGCGTCTGATCGCCGCCCGTGATGACCTTCAGCACCCGGAAGATCGCGATGATGATGGCAACGAGGGCGATCAGTGAGAGCATGCCGGTCAGCCCCTCGCTGCCAGGAACGACCAGCCGGATGGCTGCCGGAAACGCCATGCCGTAGAAGGTCGGGATCGACAGCCAGTTGGTGACGACGATGATGGCGCCCAGCGCCTGCCCGTAGCCGAGCGGCCGTGCAAGCAGGACGATCAGCAGGATCGGCAGGATCCAGGTCGCGACATCCACGATGAAGAGCTTGGCGATGAAGGCGAGACCCGCCGTCGAGCCGTCGGGCATGTTGGCAAGGTAGAACATGCGCCAGGCCGACCAGCTGACAGCCATGGCCGGCAGGCACCAGAGAATGGCGGCAAAGGAGCGCCAGACGCCGGAAGCGCTCAGATCCAGCCAGTCGAAGCCCTCCGGCTTGCCGAGCACCAGCATCCAGACGCCCCGGAGATAGATGCCGATCTCGTCAAGCTGCGGCATCGTCGAACCAGCGTTCGAGAAAGGCGAGATAGATGCCGGTCAGCGTCTCCAGATCGGCAACGGACACACGCTCGTCGACCATATGCATCGTCTGGCCGACGAGGCCGAATTCCACCACCGGGCAATGATCCTTGATGAAGCGCGCATCCGAGGTGCCGCCCGTGGTGGAAAGCGCCGGCTGGCGGCCGGTCACGGCCTCGACGGCGGACGAGAGCGAGGAGATGAGCTGGTTGCTGCGCGTGAGAAAGACATGGCTCGGCCGCTCGTTCCACACGAGATCGTAACGAACGGGATCGCGACCCGGCCGAAGCGGGCCGTCGGCGGCTGCGCGGTCGAGCCGCGCGATGATCTCCGCCTTGAGGCCGTCGGCCTCCCACGTATCGTTGAAGCGGATGTTGAAGCGGAAGATCGCGCGCGCCGGGATGACGTTAACGGCGGGATTGCCGACATCGAGGCTGGTGACTTCGAGGTTCGACGGCTGGAAATTCTCGGTGCCCGCGTCGAAAGGCGGATCCATGAGCGCGGTTGCAAGCTGCAGCGCACCGCGCACGGGGCTGTCGGCCAGATGCGGATAGGCGGCATGGCCCTGCACGCCATGGACCATCACGGTGCCGGAGAGCGAACCGCGGCGGCCGATCTTGATCATGTCGCCGAGCCGGTCGGGATTGGTCGGCTCGCCGACGATGCAGGCATCCCAGCACTCGCCGCGGGCCTTGGCCCAGTCGAGCAGCTTGGTGGTGCCGTTGATGGCGGGGCCTTCCTCGTCGCCGGTGATCAGCAGCGAGATCGCCCCCTTGGGCGAACCATGCCGTTCGATGTACCGGGCGACCGCGGCAATGAAGCAGGCGATGCCGCCCTTCATGTCGACCGCGCCGCGACCGTACATCATGCCGTTCTCGACGGCAGCGGAAAAGGGCGGGTGCGTCCACGCCGCCGCGTCGCCGACCGGCACGACGTCGGTGTGGCCGGCAAACAGCAGATGCGGGCCGGGGGCATCGCCGGAACTGCTAAGCCGGGCATAGAGGTTCTCGATATCCGGTGTCCCCTCTTCCTGCGCGAGCACGCGGTCCACCGCAAAGCCGAGCGGCGCCAGCATGGCATGGAGCACCCCGAGCGCACCGCCTTCGGCAGGCGTCACGGACGGGCAGCGGATGAGGGCGGCAAGATTGGCCACCGGGTCGCTGCACAAGGGCGCAGAGGAGGGATGGGCGGAGGAGGCGGGATCGGCAAGGGACATGAAGGCAGCCTGTTGAGTCCGCAAAGATGTAGCCGATCGCTTCCCAGCTGTCACGGCAGTTCGCGTCTGCAGCAACGGATTGCCCAAGCGGGCAATATAGGGTATCCCCCTATCCTATGTCGCATCTGTCGAAAACCAAGACCAAGCTGATCGCCCGCGTCCGCCGCCTCAGGGGGCAGCTGGAGGCGATCGAACGCGCGCTGGAAGCGGATGAGCCCTGTGGCGCCATTCTCAACCAGGTCGCCTCCGTGCGGGGCGCGGTCACCGGGCTGACGGCCGAGCTGATCGAGGATCACATCCGCAACCATGTGGCCGATCCGGATACGGATGCCGATCCCGAGCGGGCGAGGGGTGCTGCAGATCTGATCGAGGTGATGAGGACCTATCTGAAATGACCGAAAGCCGCCTTTCGAGCCCGCACGACCACGTCTTCCTCGGCCGCGACCACGCGCGCAACGAGCGCCGCACATGGATCGTCATCGCGCTGACCACCGCCATGATGGTGGCGGAAATCGTGGCCGGCACCGCCTTCGGCTCCATGGCGCTGGTGGCGGATGGCTGGCATATGTCCACCCATGCCGCCGCCATGCTGATCACGGCGCTGGCCTATGTCTATGCGCGACGCAACGCCCACAACCCGCGCTTCACCTTCGGCACGGGCAAGCTCGGCGATCTCGCGGGCTTTGCCAGCGCCATCGTTCTGGCGCTGGTCGCGCTGTTCATCGCCTGGGAAAGCGCGCTCCGGCTGTGGTCGCCGGTGTCGATCGATTTTCATCAGGCGATCGCCGTCGCGGCGCTTGGCCTTGCGGTCAATCTCGTCTGCGCCTGGCTGCTGGGCGGCGATCATCATCACGGACATGGCGGGCATGGCCACGGCCATCATAGCCATGGCCATGATGCGCACCATCATGACCACACGCATGATCACGGTGACGATCACGCCCACCACGACCATCCGCCTCAGGCGGCGCGTCAGACCGACAACAACCTGCGGGGTGCCTACCTGCATGTGCTCGCCGATGCGCTGACCTCGGTGCTGGCCATCGCCGCGCTGGTTCTCGGCAGCCTGTACGGCTGGCTCTGGCTCGACCCCGCCATCGGCATCGTCGGGGCGCTGGTCATCGCCCGCTGGTCCTTCGGCCTCCTGCGCGACAGCGGCGGCGTCCTGCTGGATTATGTTCCGGCAGGCGAGGACCTGCCGGACGAAATCCGCCACGCCGTCGAGGATGGCGATGTCAGGATCACCGATCTGCACGTCTGGCAGCTGGGTCCCGGCCATCACGGCGCCATCGTCGCGCTGACGGCGGCAAGCCCGAAGCCGCCGGCCTTCTACCGCGCGCAGCTCGCGCATATCGCCGAGCTGTCGCATGTCACGATCGAGGTCGAGGCGGCGGAAACCGCGGCGGCCTGAGCCTGAGCGGAGGGACGGTGCGCTGGACCTGCGCGTGCCCGACGCTAGCTAGTGGGGTATTACGGACCCAAGACGATCATATCGACAGGGATGGGAACAGATCATGCGCTACAACCAGCTCGGCAATACCGGCCTCTTCGTCTCCGAACTCTGCTTGGGAACGATGACCTTCGGCCCGTCGGACGATCCGCGCTGGGGCCCCATCGCCGATGTCGATCAGGACGCCGCCGACCGCATCGTCGAGCGCTCGCTTGCGGCCGGCATCAATTTCATCGATACGGCCGACGTCTACTCCTTCGGTCAGTCGGAGCGGCTTCTGGGACAGGCTTTGAAGAACAATGCGGTCCCCCGCAAGGATGTGATTATCGCCACCAAGGTCTATGGCGTGATGAGCGGCAAGCCCAACGACCGGGGCGCCTCCCGCGGCCATATCATGGACTCGGTCGAGGCGAGCCTCGAGCGTCTGCAGACCGACCATATCGATCTCTACCAGATCCATGCGACCGATCCCGTCACGCCGATCGACGAGACGCTGCGCGCACTGGACGATCTCGTCTCCCGCGGGCTCGTGCGCTATATCGGCGTCTCGAACTGGCAGGCCTGGCGGATTGCCAAGGCCCTCGGCATCTCCGAGCGCAGGGGGTACGCCCGCTTCGACAGTCTGCAGGCCTACTACTCGATCGCCGGGCGCGATCTGGAGCGCGAGCTTGCGCCCCTTCTTCTGGAAGAAAAGCTCGGTCTCATGGTCTGGTCGCCGCTGGCCGGCGGGCTCCTGTCGGGCAAGTATGGACCCGGCGCCCCCGGAAACGGCGAAGGCCGCCGTGCCACCTTCGACTTTCCGCCCGTCGACAAGGACCGGGCCTGGGCCTGCGTCGCCGCCATGCGCGACGTGGCTGAAAAGCACAGCGTGAGCGTCGCCGAGATCGCGCTCGCCTATATCCTCGCCAAGCCCTTCGTCAGCACCGTCATCATCGGCGCCAAGCGGCTGGAACAGCTGGAACAGAACCTGAAGGCCACCGAGGTGCGGCTGGATGCCGCGGATCTCGACAGGCTCGACAGCGTCAGCGCGCTTGCTCCGGAGTATCCCGGCTGGATGCTGGAGCGGCAGGGCGCCAACCGCCGTCCGGAGTCGTTCAAACCCTAGACGCTGCGAAGAGAAACGGAGCGTCATCCGGGCATGATGCTCCGTTGCGCCCATTGCTTGTGGGTGTGCGAAAGGTTACCCTCTCCGACGCATCCAATGTCCTGTTCCGAGAGTGTACCGTTGCCCGATCTGGCCGCCGAATCCGTCGATATCGTCTCCAGAATCGATGCCGTACCGAAAGTGCTCGATGTCGTCTGCCGGGTCACCGGTATGGGCTTTGCAGCCGTGGCCCGCGTCACGGAAAGCCGGTGGATCGCCTGCGGCGTTCTCGACAAGATCAACTTCGGCCTCGTTCCGGGCGGAGAACTGGCCATCGAGACGACCATCTGCAACGAAATCCGTGATCATCGCGAGCTCGTCATCGTCGAAAACGTGGCCGAAGACCCGAAATTCCGCGCCCATCACACGCCTTTGCAATATGGCTTCCAGAGCTATATCTCGGCGCCGATCCTTCTCTCGGACGGCTCCTTCTTCGGCACGCTCTGCGCCATCGATCCCGCGCCCAACAAGATCGACACGCCCGCCATCGTCGAGATGTTCCGACTGTTCGCCGAGCTGATCGGTTTTCACGTCGATGCCCGTCGCCAGATGGAGCAGGACCGCCATGCGAACGAACTGCGCGAACAGTTCATCGCGGTTCTCGGCCATGATCTGCGCAATCCCCTGGCCTCGATCGACGCGGGCACGCGCATGCTGGCGCGCACCGACCTCAGCGACAAGTCGAAGACCGTGGTGGAGCTCATGCGCGCCAGTGTCGTTCGCATGTCGGGCCTCATCGACAATGTGCTGGATTTCGCGCGCGGCAGGCTCGGCGGCGGGCTGGCGGTGGAGCAGGCCGAGCGCGTGCCGCTGCGCCCGGTTCTCGAGCATGTGGTCGCCGAACTCAGCATCGCCAATCCCGGCCGGCCGATCGAGACGGATTTCAGCGATTGCCTCGTGCGGTGCGACGAAGGCCGCATGGGCCAGCTCGTCTCCAACCTCGTCGCCAATGCCCTGACGCATGGCAACGACGACAGCCCCATCCGGGTGCGGACGGCGGAGGTCGGACGCGAGTTCATCGTCAGCGTCACCAATTCGGGTAAGCCGATCCCCCAGGCCGTGCAGCGCGACCTGTTCAAGCCCTTCGTACGCGCCACGGTCGAGCATGGCCGCGAAGGATTGGGCCTCGGGCTCTACATCGCCTCGGAGATCGTCAAGGCGCATGGCGGCACGATCGACGTCACCTCGAACGAAGCGGAAACCTGCTTTACCTGCCGGATTCCGCTCCGCTGAAGCGTGTCGTCGGCTGTGACCTCAGTCGCGCAGCAGCTCGTTGATGCCGGTCTTCGACCGGGTCTTTTCGTCCACGCGCTTGACGATCACGGCGCAGTAGAGGGCCGGCGCCGGCTGGCCGTTGCCCATCACCTTGTCGGATGCCAGCGAACCGGCGACGACGACGGAGTAGGGGGGGACTTCGCCATAGGTGATCTCGCCGGTGGCGCGGTCCACGATGCGGGTGGATTTTCCGATGAAGACGCCCATGCCGAGCACGGAGCCTTCTCGGATAATGCAGCCTTCCACCACTTCCGACCGCGCGCCGATGAAGCAATTGTCCTCGATGATGGTCGGGCCGGCCTGCATGGGCTCCAGCACGCCGCCGATGCCGACGCCGCCCGACAGGTGCACATGCGCGCCGATCTGGGCGCAGGAGCCGACGGTGGCCCAGGTATCCACCATCGTGCCCTCGCCGACATAGGCGCCGAGATTGACGAAGGACGGCATCAGGATGGCGTTCGGCGCGATATAGGCCGAGCGGCGCACGACGCAGTTCGGTACGGCGCGGAAGCCGGCATTCTCGAATTCGTTCGCGCCCCAGCCGTCGAACTTGGAGGGCACCTTGTCCCACCAGGTCGAGCCGCCCGGGCCGCCCTTGATGATCTCCATCGGGTTCAGGCGGAAGGAAAGGAGAACGGCCTTCTTGAGCCACTGGTTGACCATCCAGTTGCCATCGGACGCGCGTTCGGCCACGCGGACCTTGCCGCTGTCCAGAAGATTCAGCGCCGTTTCCACGGCATCGCGCACCTCGCCTTTCGTGCCCGTCGTCACCGCATCGCGGTTGTCGAAGGCGGTCTCGATCGTGGAAGCGAGAAAGGCAAGATCGTGGGAGGTCATCGCAAATCCTAAAAGTCCGGGCTGATTTCCAACGCTGTAGAGCATGATGCCCGAGATTTGAAGCGTTTTTCGGTTGCAGCGCACCGGGAGGCGCGGTCTATGTCACGAGAGCGTAAGTGATGAGATTCGCCCGCCGTTGCCGCGGCAGGCGTTGGAGACGAGACCCCATGACACGGATGAAGAAGCGGAATTTGCGGCGCAAGGACGGGGTCTGGGATCCCCTCGCCGACAGTGCGCAGGCGCGGACGCGTGCCGCCAGTGTCGAAAAGACGCCGCAGTCTCTCTCGCCGTCCTATCGCCTGGCTTATGCCGACGAGGATTTCCTCTGCCGCGAGGAGCTGCGGCCGATCCGCCTGCAGCTCGAACTGCTGAAGACCGAAATGGCGCTGGCCGAACGCGGCATCACCTCCACCGTCGTCATGTTCGGCGGCGCCCGCATTCCCGAGCCCGGCAAGGACGCCTGGGCGGCGAAGAACGAAACCCAGCGCGAGAACCTGACGGCGGCGTCGGTCTACTACGACGAGGCCCGCAAGTTCGCACGGCTCTGCGCGGAGCATTCGGCGCAATCCGGCTACAAGGAGTTCGTCGTCGTCACCGGTGGCGGGCCGGGCGTCATGGAGGCGGGCAATCGCGGCGCGGCCGATGTCGGCGCGCCGTCGATCGGGCTCAACATCGTGCTGCCGCACGAGCAGGCGCCAAATCCTTACGTCACGCCGGACCTCAGCTTCAACTTCCATTATTTCGCCATCCGCAAGATGCATTTCCTCGTGCGTGCCAAGGCCGTGACGGTCTTTCCCGGTGGCTTCGGCACGCTGGACGAGCTGTTCGAGACGATCACGCTGATGCAGACGGGGCGCATGGCGCTGGTGCCGCTCATCCTGTTCGGCGAAGCATTCTGGCGCTCCATCGTCGATTTCGACGCGCTCGCCGCCTTCGGCACGATCGCGCCCAGCGATGTCGATCTGATCCAGTTCGTGGACACCGCCGACGAGGCCTGGGACATCATCGCCCGCTTCTACGGCAACGTCGATCCCGCATCCCTGCCGCTCGCGTCGGGCGAGCGCTAGAACCTCCGCTCGCCCGAAAGCTTCAGGCAACAAGTTGGTCCGGCCTGCGTTCTCCTCGGTCACGAAGAGGAGACCGAGACGATGACCAACAAGAGCCTTGCCGATCTCGCCGAGAAGATGCGCGAGATCGACATCTGCATGCTCTCGACGCACACCGATGGCGGCGCGATTGCCGGCCGGCCGATGAGCAACAACCGCAACGTCGATTACGACGGCAGTTCCTACTATTTCACGCTCGACGACACCCGTATGGTGGACGACATCAAGGCCGATCCCAAGGTCGCTCTCGCCTTTCAGGGGGCGAAGGCCTTTCTGGTGGCCGTGGAAGGCAAAGCCGACCTTATCCGTGACAGGCAAGCCTTCAGGGAACACTGGTCCCCCGATATCGACAAGTGGTTTGCCGATGGCATCGACACCGAAGGTCTCGTGATGATCAAGGTCGTTGCCGAGCGCGCGCATTACTGGGACGGCGAGGACGAAGGCGAAGTCACCATGTGACGCTCTGAAAGCAGAGCCCTGTCGAAACGAAAAATGCCCCGTTCCCGGGGCATTTGCATGTGATGTGCAGGCTTCGTTTCCGGGGTCAGATCTTCCGGGTCAGGTCGGCCGCGTCGATGAAGCCGTCGCCGTTCGTGTCCCGCTTCTGGAAGCGTTCGCCGGCGGCCGCCGTCACCTCGGCCAGCGACAGCGAGCCGTTCTTGTCGGTATCGGCCTGCTTGAACATGCGGGGGCCCATGGCGGGGATCATGGCCGGGCGCAGCTCCTGCAGTTTGGCACGGGCTTCCTGACGCGCCGGACCCTTGTCCGCCTTGCGCATGTCCGCACGGGCCGCCTTGAAGGCCTCACGCTTGGCCTTCACCTCGTCGCGTGTCACCTGCCCGTTCTTGTCGGCATCGAATGCCGCGAAGGCGCGCGATGCCGCGGCCTCGGCCTCGCTACGGGAAACCTTGCCGTCCTTGTCCGTATCCAGCTGTTTGATCGTCCACGCGGCGCGCTGCTCGCGCGTCGGGCCGTCGTGCTTGGCGGCAAAGGATGGTGTTGCCAGGGCCGAGGCAGCGATGGCGACGGCGGAAAGGCCGAGGATGAGGGTTTTCTTGGTCATGAGTCGTCCTTGTCGAGAAGCATGCGCCTTCGTCCCGAAAGACACGAGGTGCTGCATGCTGGCTTGGGGATGCGGTGCCGCTTTTTTGCAGGGCTGACCGCAGCATGTTCGTCCCTGAGAACAAGGATAGAGAAGACGCCGCCGGGCACCAGTTAAACTTCGGTAATGAAGGCGCGGCTCAGGCCGACGGCACGAGCCGCCGCAGGAAGGCGGCAAGGTCTTCCGTCACGAAGTCGATATCCGCGTTTCCGTCCTCGCTCTGCTCCCAGGCCTCCGCGAACTCGTATTCGAAATTCTGCGGCACCAGCAGAACCGTCTTCATGCCGAGCGCCTTTGGCACCGTCAGGTTGCGCGGCAGGTCCTCGAACATGGCGGCATGGCGGGTGTCGATGCGGTTGAGGCTTGCGAACTTGTCATAGGTCGCGCCCGCCGGCTTCGGCACATAGTCGGCCGCGACGATATCGAAGATGTCGTCGAAATGATCGAGAATGCCGAGCGCGCGCGCCGCCATCTGCGCATGCACCACCGTGCCGTTGGTGAAGATGAACTTGCGCCCCGGCAACGCCTTGATTGCATCGCCCAGCGCGGGATCCGGCGGAATGACGTTGTAGTCGATCGCATGCGCCTTCTGCAGGAAGTCGTTGGGGTCGATCCCGTGATGGACCATCAGGCCCTTCAGCGTCGTGCCGTGATCGCGGTAATACTGCTTCTGCAGCAGCTTGGCGTCCGCCGGCTCCATCTGCAGCAGGTCGGCCACGAAGGCCGTCATGTTGCGGTCGATCTGCGAGAACAGGTTGACGCGATGCGGATAGAGCGTGTTGTCCATGTCGAACACCCATTCGGTGACATGGGCGAAATCGTCGTGGGTCGGCAGTCGGTCGATCAAGGTCATGAGGGCCTGTTCCAGGAATGCGAAGTCGGGCGACGGAGAAGAGCGGCGGAGAAGAATGATACCCAGCTGACAAACTATAAGTGTGCTGCGATAAGGAAACAGCCATGAGAACGATTTTCGTCGTCACGCACCCGGAATCCGCCCACCATGTCGAGAAGCGCGTCGGCGGGTGGTTCGATACCGGCTTGACGAAACGGGGCCAGGCGCAGGCAGGCGCCATCGCGCAGGCGCTCTTTGCGCGGATCGGCAGCCGGCCGGTCGAGATCGTCAGCTCCGATCTGCTGCGCGCCTCCGAAACGGCCGATACGATCGCCGATCTGTTCCGAACGGGGATCACCGTCAATCGCGATCTGCGGGAAATGAGCTACGGTGCCGCCGAAGGGCGGCCGCAGGAATGGCTGGACCTGCGGCACGAATCGATTCCCGACGACGACCGCCTCGACTATCGCAACAGCCTGACCGGCGGCGAGACACGGCGGGAACTGGCGACGCGGATCTACGGGGCGATGGATGCGATCATGGCCCGCCCCTGCGACTGCCAGATCGTCGTGACCCATGGCTTCGCCCTGACCTTCGTCGTGGCGAAGTGGATCGGGATGCCGATCCCTGCTGCCGGCTGGGTCGCCTTCAGGGCGGCGTCGGGCAGCATCACCCATCTCGAGCAGGACGACCTGTGGCAGAGCCGGGCGGTGGTGTCGCTCGGCGATACCACCCACCTCGAGGTCTGAGCGGACTGACCGCTTACGGAACGATCAGCGTTCCCGCACCGTGCTCGGTGAAGATCTCGAGCAGTACCGAATGGGCCGTCTTGCCGTTGAGGATGACGACGCCCTGAACGCCGGCCTTGATGGCCTCGATGCAGGTTTCGACCTTGGGGATCATGCCGCCGGAAATCGTGCCGTCGGCGATCAGCGCCAGGGCTTCCGCCACGGACAGCTCCTTGATGAGTTCCTTGTTCTTGTCGAGCACGCCGGGAACGTCGGTGAGGAACAGGAGACGCGTGGCATTGAGGGCGCCGGCGATGGCGCCTGCGAACGTATCGGCATTGATGTTGTAGGTCGCGCCGTCGCGGCCGGGGGCGACCGGGGCGATGACGGGGATCATTTCCGACTTCGCCAGAAGATCGAGAAGTGTACGATCCACCTCGATTACCTCGCCGACGAAGCCGAGATCGAGCACGCGCTCGATATTGCTGTCGGGATCGATAACGGTCTTGCGGGCCTTTTCCGCGAAGACCATGTTGCCGTCCTTGCCGCAAAGGCCGATCGCCCATTCGCCGGTCTGGTTGATGAGCGCGACGATCTCCTTGTTGATCGAGCCGGCCAGAACCATTTCGACGATCTCGACGGTCTTGGCATCCGTGACGCGCAGGCCGCCCTCGAACTTCGATTCGATGCCCATCTTGGTCAGCATGGCGCCGATCTGCGGGCCGCCGCCGTGGACCACGATCGGGTTGACGCCGGACTGCTTGAGAAGCGCGATATCGGCGGCGAACGCCTTGCCGAGTTCTGGGTCGCCCATGGCATGCCCGCCATATTTCACGACGATCGTCTTGTTCTCGTAACGCTGCATGTAGGGCAGGGCCTGTGCGAGAAGACGGGCCTGAATTTCGCTTTCGGATGGGGACATGTCGGAAACCTTCGGGATCGATGCGGATGCTGTTTAGCGCAAGTTTTTTCTCGGGGGAATGATCGGAAGGGAATATAACGGCATGATGACAGCCGCAAATGGCAGCGCGCCGCGCCGCCTCGGGTCGAACATAAGATCTTTGGCGTAAAAGCCGTGGAAAATGTGCGAAACCATGCGTATGATCCCGTCCATCATCCGCTTGGCATGTCCGCGGTTATAGGCGAGCACATTGACATCATGACGACAGAAAACGCGAAGAGTGGCGATTCCCGCCTCGATCAGGTCATTGCCGGAGAGTACGTCCTCGGCGTTCTCTCCCCGGAAGACCGGCAGAAGGTCGAGGCGCGCATGACGCTCGACCGGAACTTCGCAGCCATGGTCGATCACTGGCGCAGCAACATGCTGACCGTCGATCAGACGCCGCGGCCGACCCGCCGCGCGCCGCGCCGTGCCTCGCCCTTTGCCGAGCCGATGGCGGCGCGGGCACGTCCCCAGCGCGAACGCGTGCCGGTCTTCAACGTCGCCATCTGGAACTCCGCCGCCTTCTGGCGCGGCGTCGCCTGCGTCGCGACCATCGGCCTCCTCGCAACCGGCCTCTCCCAGTCCGGCCTCTTCGCTACCGCCCCGACGCGTGGCCTGACGACGAGCCTCGACCTCGCCGGCTCCGATCTGGCGCTGACGGCCCGCTACGAGAGCGAGAGCGGCCGTCTCCGGCTCGCCCCCGTCGCGGCGGCGGCCAGCGCCCCGGGCGTGTCGGATGCGAAGTCGCTCGAAGTCTGGCTGACGCCGGAAGGTGCCGCCCCCGTGTCGCTCGGCGTCGTCAACGCGAACAGCCATGGCGAGATCGTCGTGCCCAAGGCGGTGCGAACCCGCCTGCGCGACGGCGCGCCGATCACGGTCAGCCTCGAGCCTGCAGGCGGCTCGCCGACGGGAGCCCCGACAGGCAAGATCCTCAGCAGCGGCATCGCCGGTCGCTGAGCGGGCTTTCCGCGGCCGTCGGTGCTCACGCGGGATTGATCGGCAGGCTGCTTTCTGAACGGGCCGGACAGGCGTAGAACACCGGCGCGGGCTTGCTATCGCCCGCAAGGAGGTCCCATGCTCAGCCGCCGCTTCTTTCTCCTGACCGGCACGGCCGGTCTTGCCGCTTTTGCTTTGAAGAACCAGATCGCCCCCTTCGCCGCTGCCGAAACATTCGCGGTGACGAAGACGGATGCCGAATGGAAGGCGATGCTCGGTGACGAGGCGTATCGCATCCTGCGGCACGAAGACACGGAGCGCCCCTTCACGAGCGCGCTCAACGAGGAGAAGCGCAAGGGCACCTTCCAGTGCGCCGGCTGCGCGCTCCCGGTCTATTCCTCGGACACGAAATTCGACAGCGGCACCGGCTGGCCGAGCTTCTGGCAGGCGCTGCCCGATGCCGTGGGAACGCGCACCGACACCTCGTTCCTGATGGTGCGGACCGAATGTCATTGCAGCCGCTGCGGCGGGCATCTCGGGCACATCTTCGACGACGGCCCGAAGCCGACCGGCAAGCGTCACTGCATCAACGGCCTGTCGATGACCTTCGTGCCGGGTGCGGCCCCCGCCTGATCCCACGCGGCACGACCCGGGGCGCGGCCAGCGGCCGCGCCGGGTGTCTCCGGAGAGATCTCAGTTCCGGATCGCGGTGAGGATCGCTGAACGCAGTTCCTCGATGCCTTCGCCCTTTTCGGACGATGTCGCCACGATTTCCGGGAAGGCGGCGGGACGCTTGCGGATCTTTTCCAGCGTCTCCGCCATCAAATGCGGCACCGCGCCCGCCTTGATCTTGTCCGTCTTCGTCAACACCACCTGATAGGATACGGCGGCCTTGTCGAGGAGCGACAGCACGTCGTCGTCGTTCTTTTTGATACCGTGGCGGCTGTCGATCAGCACGTAGACCCGCTTCAGCGTGGCGCGGCCGCGCAGATAGTCGAACACCAGCTTCGTCCAGGCATCCACATGCGCCTTCGGTGCCTGCGCATAGCCGTAGCCGGGCATGTCGATCAGCGCCATCGGCGGCAGGTCGCCGGCCGCACCCGTATATCCGTCCGGTACGAAGTAGTTGAGCTCCTGCGTGCGCCCCGGCGTATTGGACGTGCGCGCCAGCCCCTTCTGCCCGACGAGCGCATTGATCAGCGACGACTTGCCGACGTTCGAGCGTCCGGCAAAGGCGATTTCCGTCGGTCCCTCGGGCGGCAGGAACTCCATGGAGGGGACGCCGCGAATGAAGATCCACGGATTGCCGAACATCGGCTTTTCGTCGTTCAGGGCGGTGTCGGTCATCGGCAGATCCCTTGAGGGCTGAAAAAGAAAGCCCCGGGCTTGCGGCCCGGGGCGGGAAGGTCGGTCGCTATTCCGCGGGCTTCGGTTTTCGCGAGAACAGACTCTTGATGTTGTCGAACAGCTCGATCTTGACGCCGTGGCGCTTCATGATGAAGGCCTGCTGGATGACCGAAAGCGTGTTGTTCCAGGCCCAGTAGATCACCAGACCGGCCGGGAAGCTCGACAGCATGAAGGTGAAGACCACCGGCATCCAGGTGAAGAGCATGGCCTGCGTCGGATCGGGCGGCGTCGGGTTCATGCGCATCTGCAGGAACATGGTGACGCCCATGATCAGCGGCCAGACGCCGATCATCAGCGCATGCGGAACGCTGTAGGGCAGGAGGCCGAACAGGTTGAACAGCGAGGTCGGGTCCGGTGCGGACAGATCCTGGATCCAGCCGAAGAACGGCGCATGCCGCATTTCGATCGTGACGTAGATGACCTTGTAAAGCGCGAAGAATACCGGGATCTGCAGGAGGATCGGCCAGCAACCCGCGATCGGGTTGATCTTCTCTTCCTTGTACAGCGCCATCATGGCCTGCTGCATGCCCATCCGGTCGTCGCCGAACTTCTTCTTCATCTCCTCCATCTTCGGCTGGATCTTCTTCATGTTCGCCATGGAAGCGTACTGCTTGCTGGCAAGCGGGAAGAAGAGCGCCTTGACGACGATGGTGGTCAGAAGAATGGCGACGCCGAAATTGCCGAAGAAGCGGAAGAAGAAGTCCATCAGCTTGAACATCGGCTTGGTGATGAAATAGAACCAGCCCCAGTCGATCAGAAGGTCGAACTTCGGAATATTGTAGCTCGCCTCGTAACCATCGACGAGCGGAACCTGCTTGGCGCCGGCAAAGACGAGGTTGTTGAGCGTCGTCGTCTGGCCGGGGGCCACGGTGATGGCATCCTGCTTGTAGTCGGCCTGGTAGCGCGGGCGGCCGTCCGTGAAATGCGCAAAGCGCGTCTCGTAGGGCGTCGCCTGCGGCGGAACGATGGTCGCCGCCCAGTACTTGTCGGTGATGCCGAGCCAGCCGCCGGTCGTCTTGCCGGGCTGCGCCGGCGCATTGTCCTCGACCTTGCTGTAGCTGACCTCTTCGAGGCCGTGCTCGCCGATGACGCCGATGAAGCCTTCATGCAGAACGTAGACGCTGGGCGTCGCCGGCTTGTTGAAGCGGGTCACGCGGCCATAGGTGGACAGGGCGATCGGTTCGCCGGTCGTGTTCTGGATCGTGTCGTCGATCTTGAACATGAAATGCTCGTCGATCGAGATGACGCGCGTGAAGACCACGCCCTTCTCGTTGGTGAAGGTCAGGGTGACGGGTGTCGCCGTCGTCAGCTTCGCGCCTTCGGGCGCCGTCCAGACGGTGGACGGGCCGGGAACCGCACCGGTAGAGGCATCGCCCACATAGCCGATTTCCGTGAAGTAGCCTTCCGGCGTTTCGGCCGGGCTGAAAAGCGTGATGATCGGGCTCTTGTCGTCGACGGTCTCGTGATACTCGCGCAGCTTCAGGTCGTCGAGACGGGCGCCGGTGAGGTTGATCGAGCCGGAGAGGGCCTGCGTGTCGATGACGACGCGGGCGGAGCGGGCAATGGCCTCGTCGCGCGAGGCGCCCTGCGGCACGGCGCCGGGAACGGCGGTCGTCGCAGCACCGGGAACGGCGCCGGGGATGGCGGCGCCGGTCGCATCGGCCGGCGTCTGGGCCTGCTGGGCCTGAACGGCCTCCTGCGCGATGCGCTCGCGCTCCATCTTCGGATTGATATAGAGAAACTGCCAGGCGATGAGGATCAGCACCGACAGGCCGATCGCGATGAAATAGTTGCGGTTCTTGTCCATCATTCTTTCCTGGAGCCGGCCGGCGGCCGAGCCTGTTTCTGCCTGCCTTCGAGAGGGCCTTCGATTCGGGCACCGAGCATTTTTGCCAGCCTGTCGAAGGGGACGCCAAGCACCTCGCGGCGGGCGACAATCACATAATCGTGGCCGGGTTTCATTGCAAACGCGGCCTGGAGCCTGACGGCCTCGCGCAAGCGGCGGCGCATGCGGTTCCGTTCCACCGCATTGCCATGCTTCTTCGTCACCGTGAAACCGACGCGGGCGGGCTCGTCCGCCGCCTGTCTGTCGAGCACTTCGAGCAGGAAAACGGAGCCCTTCCGCTTCTCGCCTGCGCGCACGGCAAGAAACTGCGGCCGGCTTTTCAGCCGCCCGACAGTTGGTTTGGGATTACCTGACGTCATGCGTCTGGGATCTCTTGTCACCGGCAGCCTCCTGCAGGGCAGGAGGGCCGGCTATGGCGACGGCGCGGGCGCCGTGTGCCATTAGGCCGAAAGACGCTTGCGGCCGCGGGCGCGACGGGCAACGATGACCTTGCGGCCGCCCTTGGTAGCAATACGTGCACGGAAACCGTGGCGACGCTTGCGAACAAGCTTAGAGGGTTGGTAGGTACGCTTTGTCATTTATTTTAATACCGCGGTGTGCGGCCCTTCTTGGGTTGCTTCCTTAAGCAAGCAGCGTTTCTGTCAAGGCACGGCAGAGCCGGCAAGCACGGAGCTCACCCGCCATTCGGTTCCCAGACGTGCGGCGGCTTATAAGAATAAAAGTGCCAAAGTCAATCGCCAGCCCCGTTTCAGGGCGTTTTTCACGCGATGACGGCGCTTTCCCGAGCCCACGTCCGCCATCGCCGCGACAGGGCGCAGACCCACGACCCCCGCGAATTTCCCGGCCCGCGCTAGAACGTTATTAACCAGTTACCGATAATTTGCCGGGACAGACGCGGGAGGCGGGGAAAATCTCCTGCGGGGGAAAGCCGTTGGAGGGAACGCGGGCCATGCGCATACGCGGTAAGATTTCGTTGATCGTCATCGTCATGAGCGTGGTCACGCTCGTCGTGGCCGGGATGGCGTTCGCCGTCGTCGCCCGCTACGACAGCCGGCTCGCCGCCTACGAGGGCGCGTCCGAGCGTGCCTATAACGGGGAGAAGCTCAACCGCCTCGTGACCGCCGTCGTCATGGATGCCCGCGGCATCTACGCCGCGCCCACGCCGGAAAAGGCCGAGCCCTTCGCCGACGGGCTGCTCAAGACCCTCGACAAGATCGATGCGCTCACCGCCGAATGGCGCCCGCTGGTGCCGCAGGCGGATCTGCCGGCGTTCGACGCTGTCGTCGCCCGTGCCGCCGAGTTCCGCACCTTCCGCACGGAAACCGCCCGCCTGGCCCGCTCCGTCTCGGTGCAGGCGGCCAATGAGCAGGGCAATACCGACCAGAACCGCGCCAACCGCAAGGCCTTCCAGGCCGAGATCGACGCTGTCGTCACCAAGGACAAGGCCGATCTCGCGGCGATCCAGACGGAAATCGACGGCATCGGATCGCAGATGACCATCATGATCGCCGCGACCGCGCTCGTCGGCCTTGCCGCGGGCCTGCTGGTGGCCGTGTCCATCGCCCGCCGCGAACTCAGCCGTCCGATCTCCGATCTGACCCGCTCGATGACGGCGCTGGCCGGTGGCGATCTCGACGTCGAACTTCCCCAGGCCAAGCGCTCCGACGAGATCGGCGAGATGGCGCGCGCCGTCGAGATCTTCAGAAGCAATGGCCTGACGGCCCGTCGGACGAGCAGCGAGGACGGCGTTCTGCGCGAAAAGACCGACGACCTGCAGGTCAGCATGGCACATGTCGTGGAAGCGGCCGCCGCCGGCGATTTCTCCCGCCGCATCACCCGGACCTATGGCGAACCGAGCCTCGATCGCTTCGCCGGAAACGTCAACGAACTCGTCGCCGGCGTCGATCGCGGCATCGGGGAGACCGGCCGCGTCATTGCGAGCCTTGCCCAGGGCGACCTGACGCAGCCGATGACGGGCACGTTCCAGGGGGCCTTCGCCGACCTTCAGCGCAATGTGAACGAGACGCTTTCGGTCCTTCAGAAGACGCTCGGCGAGGTCCGCTCGACGACGCTCGAGATCACGGGCAATTCCAGCGAACTGCGCTCCGCCACGGATGATCTCGCCAAGCGCACGGAACAGCAGGCCGCGTCTCTCGAGCAGACCTCCGCCTCGCTCGGCCAGATCACGGTTGCCGTCCAGACATCGACGGAGCGTGCCCAGGAGGCCACCGTCATCGTGACGCAGGCCAAGGAAGCGGCCGCCCAGTCCGGCACCGTCGTGCGCAGCGCGGTCGATGCCATGGGCCGCATCGAGCAGGCCTCGAGCGAAATCGGCAAGATCACCAACGTCATCGACGAGATCGCTTTCCAGACCAACCTTCTCGCTCTGAACGCCGGCGTCGAGGCCGCACGTGCGGGCGAGGCGGGCAAAGGCTTTGCGGTCGTTGCCCAGGAAGTGCGCGAACTCGCCCAGCGCGCGGCGCGCGCCGCCAAGGACATCAAGGTGCTTATCGCCAAGTCCGGCGCCGAAGTCTCCACCGGCGTGCAGCTCGTGCAGGAAACCGGGCAGGTGCTCGGCGAAATCGAAAGCCGGGTCCTCTCGATCACCGATCACATCCACTCGATCGCCACGGCGGCGCGCGAGCAGGCCACCGGTCTCGGCGAGGTGTCCACGGCCGTCAACCAGATGGACAAGGTGACGCAGCAGAACGCCGCCATGGTGGAAGAGGCGAATGCCGCCACCCACCGGCTTTCCACGGAAGCGGAAAACCTGGCCCAGATGATCGGCCATTTCCGGCTGGATCAGGCCAAGCCCGCCGCGACCTATGCCACGTCGAACACGCGCCCCGGCGCCACCGTCCTCCCGGTCCGCCCGACGTCTGCGAAAGCGCCGGCGCCGCGTGCAGGCGCACCCAGACCCGTCTCGGCCGCGGCCCGTCCCGTCGCCTCGCCGGCCCGCAAGATGATGGGCTCCGTCGCCCGCGCCTTCTCCGCCGGTCCGGCCACCCACGCGACACCGGCGCCCGCCGCCTCGCAGGACAATTGGGAGGAGTTCTGAGGCGACCCTGGAGCCTCCGGGCCCCGGCTTGGACATTCGGCAGGTGTGACCTATAATTGGCGGCATGCGCCGGTGAACGGCCGGTTGTGTCCGGCAGGTCGGCGCCATGGGAACGCTGAATGTCGATGGACGCCATGAACGAGACGGCTCTGGACGAGCCGCAGCTGCGCTCGGGGTTCCTGCGCGGCCTTTCCGGCAAGCTCCTGCTGCTGACGATCCTATTCGTCATGATCGCCGAAATCCTGATCTTCGTGCCGTCGGTCGCCAATATGCGGCTGCGCTGGATGCAGGACAGGCTGAATACCGCCGCCGCCGCCGCCGTCGTGGTGGATGGCCTCCAGAACATGCAGCTCTCCGGCCCGGTGCGGGAGGATACGCTGATGGCGACGGGAACGAAGGCGATCGCCCTTCGCCGCGCCGAGGAATCACGCCTGATCGCCGCCACCGAGATGCCGCCCGAAGTGGATGCCAAGTTCGACGTTGCCAATACGGGCGCGGCCGGTGCCATTCGCGATGCCTTCGACACGCTGCTCTTCGGCGGCGATCGCACCATCCGCTTCTACGGGCCGATCGGCGAGAGCGATACGCTGATCGAGCTGGTGATGGACGAACGCAGCCTCCGCAAGGCGATGCTCGTCTACGCCCGCTCGGTCTTCCTCGTCTCCATCGGCATTTCGCTGTTCACCGCCACCCTGATCTTTCTCGTCATCAACCGCGTGATGATCGCCCCCATCCGCCGCATGACGGCGAGCATGCGGGATTTTGCCGCCGACCCGGCCGATCCCCGCCGCGTGATGGATCCTCTGCCGGGTCACGACGAGCTCGCCATGGCCGGCCGGCACCTTGCTGCCATGCAGACCCAGCTGCAAAAGACCCTGAAGCAGCAAAAGAACCTTGCCGATCTCGGTCTCGCCGTGTCCAAGATCAACCACGATATGCGCAACATCCTGTCGTCCGCGCAGCTGCTCTCCGACCGCCTGGCCGATGTGGACGACCCCGTGGTCAAGCGATTCGCGCCGACTTTGCTGCGCACCATCGACCGTGCGGTCGGCTATACCAGCGAGGTGCTGGAATATGGCCGCACGACCGAGCCGGAGCCGCGCCGCCGCTTCATCGCCCTGCGACCGGTGGTGGAGGATGTGGGCGACGTGCTGGCGATCGATCCGAAGTCCGGCATCGGCTTCGTCATTGCGGTGCCCGACGATCTGGAGGTCGATGCGGATGGCGAGCAGCTGTTCCGCGTGGTGCACAACATCTGCCGTAACGCCGTACAGGCGCTGATGAACGAGAACGATCCCGGCAACCCCGCGCGCAACGTGACGGTCTCCGCCATGCGCACCGGCAGCGTCGTCAGCATCACCGTCGACGATACCGGCCCCGGCATGCCGCGCAAGGCGCGGGAGAACCTGTTTGCCGCCTTCCGCGGCTCCGCCCGCTCGGGCGGCACCGGCCTCGGCCTGGCGATCGCCCGCGAACTGGTGCTCGCCCATGGCGGCACCATCGCGCTGGTGGAGAAGGCGACGCCCGGCACGCTCTTCCGCATCGAACTGCCCGACCGTCCGGTCCCGCTCGACGCGTTCCGGACGCAGGGACGAACCTGAACCCAAAAATCGACGTCATCTCTTCGTCATGGAAAATAACAATCGATTCAGAGAGATAGAAAATCCAAGTCGCAAAAATCAGGAAATTTCCCGAATTTGGCTTGCATTCATTTCTCCCAGGCTTTAGAGGATCGCCACGCACACAGCAGACGCTGTTGCACGCACCCGTAGCTCAGCTGGATAGAGCATCAGACTACGAATCTGAGGGTCGGACGTTCGAATCGTTCCGGGTGCGCCATTTCTCTTCCCTTGTAAAACATGACGATACAGAAGCTTTTCTGTCCCTTGCCGCAGAGATGTCCGACGCTGTCGTCCGGTCTCTTCCTCCTGCGTCTTCATCGCCCGCCTGTCGCGGCCTGCAGGGCTGCGGGACGGGCAAGGGCAGGCTTGAGCAGGTCGAGGGTGCGAAGATCCGGCTTGCCGCCGAAATAGCGCTTCAAGGCCGTCTGGAACGGTATGGCGTCGCTTCCCGAGTGGGTGGCTGCATGCGCGAAGAGCGTCATGGACGAGCGGAACTTCAGGTCGTCGGGGCTGGAGAAGATTGCGCGGGCCGTCAGTGCATCGTCCAGTCCGTTCACCGTCGTCGTGCACGCGAGCAGCCTTTTTCCGAGAAGCGGGTGCCGGAGATAGGCCTGCGCTTCCGTCAGTCCGGAGATCGCGAAGTGTCGGGCGGTGGGCGATGACCCCAGGCCCTCGATCTGCGGAAAGACGAACCACATCCAGTGCGTCCGCTTTTCCCCGGCCGTCAGCTCGCCCAGCGCCTGCGAATAGACACGCGACTGCGCGTCGATAAACCGGGTGAGGTGGAAGGTGTCTTTCATGGCCGTCTCCTGAATGTCAGGTAGGCCAAACCAACTCGCGCCCTGTTTGTTCGGCGCGTTCCAGCTGCGCAGGCTCTATGGAAATGAAGCCGGAAGGTCGCCCTCGAACCGCAGCATGGAGCGTCCGCTGGTCACATCGCTGGCCAGCAGCCGCGCCGGATCGCGCAAGCCTTCCGGCACATCGATCGTGAGATCGGCGCCCGTGTCGATGAAGGCCTCCTCGACGACGAGGGCACCAAGGCCCGCGAGGCGCGCTCGCAGCAGTGCCAGATCGGCGAATGCGACACGCACGGTGCCGCGCGCCATCGCGATATGCTCGATGCGCTCCGCGCCGTGCAGTGCCATGGCCGCCGTGCCGCCATAGGCCCGCATCAGCCCGCCGCTGCCGAGCAGGATGCCGCCGAACCAGCGGATGACGAGGACGCCGACATGATCGAGCCCTTGCCCGTCGATCGCCTGCAGGATAGGTTTGCCGGCCGTGCCGCCCGGCTCGCCGTCGTCGCTGAAGCGATAGGTCTGCCCGACCCGCCAAGCCCAGCAATTGTGCGTGGCCGTCGGATCCGCGTGGGCGGCGAGAAAGGCGCGCGCCTCCGCCTCGTCGGTCACCGGCGCGCAATGCGCCAGAAACCGGCTCTTCCGGATCTCCTGGGGAAAACTGTGCGGGCGGGCAAGCGTGAGCATGCCGTCTCATACGGCAAATTCCGGATCGTTGAAATCCCGCATCGAGGCGCGTTTCAAGAGCCGGAACGACGCGAAGTCGTCCCGGCTCACGAAGACGCCACGCGTCAGCCGATCGACATCAGGCTCGCATTGCCGCCGGCTGCAGCCGTGTTGACGCTGGTCGAAACCTCTTCCAGCAGCCAGTTGAGGCCGTAGGCGTCCGGGTTGGTCGCAAGGTCTTCGGTCGTTGCCGCCTGCACGAGGACGAGCGGGCCCGGCAGGCCGGCGATGGTCTGGCTGGCCGCCTTCACCCGGTCTGTATCGCCTTCGATCAAAGCGCCGGAGAACGGACCGCTGGACGCCCAGTCGCTGGCAAAGGACAGACGCGCCGCAACGCTGGTCGGCAGCGCGGCGAGCTCACTCTCGAGCCCTGAGGCGGAATCGATAACGGCCGTGTTGCCGGTCGCGAGCACGGCGGACATCTGCCGGATCAGGCCCTCCATCGTCTGCGGCACCAGAAGGATCTGGCCGCGCGGATGCAGCGCGTAGAGATTGCGCTCGCCGACGGGCCCCGGCATCTCGCTGACGAGGCCGAGCGGCGACTGGCTGCCGGTGTCGCGGGTCGCAGATGCCTGCGTCTTCAGGCCGCGGCCATCGAGCCATTTGGCGAAATCGTGCAGCGCCGGATCGGTGTGGACGGAGCTGACCTGCGGCGGAACCGGGGCGACACGGACGAGGCGGCCGAGATAGAGCGGACCGCCGGCTTTCGGCCCCGTGCCCGAAAGCCCGCGTCCGCCAAAGGGCTGCACGCCGACGACCGCACCGATGATGTTGCGGTTGACGTAGAGATTGCCGGCCTTCACCCGGCTGGTGACATGCGCGATGGTCTCGTCGAGGCGCGTGTGCAGGCCGAAGGTCAGGCCGTAGCCGGTGGCGTTGATGTCGTCGATGAGCCGGTCGAGATCGTCCCGCTCGTAGCGCAGCACATGCAGCACGGGGCCGAACACCTCGCGGGCAAGGTCCGAAAGCTTGGTGATCTCGATGATGGTGGGCGCGACGAACGTGCCGTGCGCCGTGGCCTCCGGCATGGCGATCTGCTCGACGCGCGCGCCGATGCCGCGCATGGCGGCGATGTGGCGGTCGATTGTGTCCTTCGCCTCGGCCGAAATCACCGGCCCGACATCGACGGACAGCCGGTCGGTGCGGCCGATGTCGAGTTCGTGCAGGGCGCCTTTCAGCATGGTCAGCACGCGGTCGGCCACATCCGTCTGCAGGCAGAGGACGCGCAGCGCCGAGCAGCGCTGTCCGGCGCTGTCGAAGGCGGAAGCGATGACGTCGGCCACCACCTGTTCGGCGAGCGCCGAGCTGTCGACGATCATGGCGTTCTGTCCGCCCGTTTCGGCAATCAGCGGGATCGGCTTGCCCTCGGGCGAGAGCCGCCCGGCCAGCTGGGCTTGGATGAGCCGTGCCACGTCGGTCGAACCGGTGAACATCACGCCGGCAACGCCATGCGCCCCGACGAGAGCCGCACCCACGCGCCCGTCGCCGGGCAGGAATTGCAGCACGTCCCGGGGGATGCCGGCCTCATGCAGCAGGCGCACGCCTTCGGCGGCGATCAGCGGCGTTTCCTCGGCCGGCTTGGCGAGCACCGGATTTGCCGCGACAAGCGCGGCGGCGATCTGCCCGGTGAAGATGGCGAGCGGGAAGTTCCACGGGCTGATGCAGACGATCGGCCCGAGGGCGCCATGCGCGGGCCCGAGCGTCCGGCCGGCCTGCTCCGCATAATAGCGCAGGAAGTCGATCGCCTCGCGCACCTCGGCAATCGCGTTGGCCACCGATTTGCCGGCCTCGCGGATGATGAGCCCGAGCAGGTCCGGCATGCGCGCCTGCATCAGGTCGGCGGCTCGCGACAGGCAGGCGGCACGCTCGGCCGGCGCCGTCGCGCTCCACCGGGCGCTGGCCTCGGCGGCGAGCGCCACGGCCCGCACGCCATCGGCGTCCGACGCCTCGCGCACGGTGCCGACGCGGTCGCGCCGGTCGCCGGGATTCTCGACAGGCCGCGAGGGCCCGGCCGGCAGGTCGCCCGCGAGCATGGGGGCAGCGGTCCAGTCGGCGGTCGCCCCCTTGGAAAAGCTTTCCGACAGCATCGAGAGCGTCGTTTCCGAGGAGAGGTCGAGGCCCGCCGAATTGCTGCGGCCGGGATAGAGCGCTGCGGGCAGGCGGATCTTGTCGTGGGGGGCGCCGGGGGAGGGCATGCCGCGCACGCTCGCCACCGGGTCGGCGATCAGGTCGTCCACGGAGACAGTGGGATCGGCGATGCGGTTGACGAAGGACGAGTTGGCGCCATTCTCCAGCAGACGGCGCACGAGATAGGCGAGCAGCGTCTCATGCGTGCCCACGGGCGCATAGATGCGGCAGGGCCGGTTCAGTTTGTCTGCACCGACGACCTCGTCGTATAGCGGCTCGCCCATGCCGTGCAGGCACTGGAATTCGTAGTCGCCGACGGTGAAATCCGGGCCGGCCATCGCGTGGATGGTGGCGAGGCTTTGCGCATTGTGCGTGGCGAACTGCGGGAAGATGACATCCTTGGCCGCCAGCAGCTTGCGGGCGCAAGCGATGTAGGACACGTCGGTGTGGATCTTGCGCGTGAAGACCGGGAAGTCTTCGAGCCCGTCCACCTGCGCCCGCTTGATCTCGGCATCCCAGTAGGCGCCCTTGACGAGGCGCACCATCATGCGGTGGCCGGAGCGGCGGGCAAGATCGATGACGACATCGAGCACCATGGGGCAGCGCTTGCCATAGGCCTGAACGACGAAGCCGACGCCGTGCCAGCCGGCCAGATCCGGATCGAGCCGCAGGGCCTCGAGGAGATCGAGCGACAGTTCCAGCCGGTCGGCCTCCTCGGCGTCGATGTTGAGCCCGATATCGTAGCTCTTGGCGATCAGCGCCAGCGCCTTCACGCGCGGCAGAAGCTCGCGCATGACGCGCGCCGCCTGCGCCCTGACATAACGGGGATGCAGCGCCGAGAGCTTGATGGAAATGCCGGGACCCTCATAGATCCCCCGGCCGGCCGCGGCCTTGCCGATGGCATGGATGGCGTTTTCGTAGTCGGCGTAATAGCGCGTGGCATCGGCGGCCGTCGTGGCGGCCTCGCCGAGCATATCGTAGGAATAGCGAAACCCGCGGGCTTCCAGCGGGCGGGCACGCTTCAGCGCTTCCTCGATGGTTTCGCCGGTGACGAACTGCTCGCCCATCATCCGCATGGCCATATCGACGCCGCGGCGGATGACCGGCTCGCCGGCCCGCGCGATCAGGCGTGTGAGCGCTGCCGAAAGCCCGCGGTCATTGACGGTCGCGGTCAACTTGCCGGTGACGACGAGGCCCCAGGTCGCGGCGTTGACGAAGAGCGAGCGTCCGCCGCCGACATGCGAGCGCCAGTCGCCGGTGGCGATCTTGTCGCGGATCAGCGCGTCGCGCGTCGCGGTATCGGGAATGCGCAGCAGGGCCTCGGCAAGGCACATCAGCGCCACGCCCTCCTGGCTCGACAGCGAGTACTCATGCACCAGACCCTCGACGCCCGAGCCCTTGTGCTTAGCGCGCAGCGCGGTGATGAGCCCGCGCGCCGTCGTTGCGGCCTGTGTCCGGACGTCCTCCGGCAGCGTCGCCTGTTCGAGAAGAGCGGCGACGCAGGCTGCCTCCGGCTGGCGATAAGCGCGCGTGACCGCAGTCCGAAGCGGTGTCGGGGCGGCGAGCGGCGGGGCAAAGGCCTCGAAGGGCAGCGGCATCGTGTCGGGAGTGGACTTCAGCGACGTCTGGCTCATCGGGAGGCCTTTTCAGGTGCGCAAAGAGGGGGGATGCTTCGTGTCGGACACGATGCGCAGGATACGGCCAAGCGCGCCGCATCTCCATCCGGAAAAATCAACGAAACGCCTTACGATTCACGCCTGGACACGCTCGATGCCGCGTTTCATGCGGTGCATCCAACGATGCCCCGTCGGATCGGCTAGAGCAGGACGTGTACCGACAAGGCCTGCCGGGCCGTCAGGCATTCGTCGTCGCCCGGCATGCAGGTGCGACAGACGATCGGCCTGACAGCGTAGATGCCGCAGCCGACATGCTGCCCCAGCACGCCGGACAATGCCACGCACCGGTCGTTCTCGCATCGCATGCCACCCAGATCGGCGGACACCATCGCTTCGGGGATCCGTGCCAGATCCTCCTCGCTCTCCATCGAAAAGCGCGGCCAGTCGGCGGAATAGGCGCAGCAGGCGCCACAGCTCTGGCAGTCGAAATCATCTGTGGGGACGGCAGGTATCATGGGCGAAACCTATCACGCAAAGCCATGTCGCGCCATGCCGGTCGCAGGTGTCGCAAACACCGGGAGGATCGAACGAGGTCCCTAGGCAAACGCTGCGAACAGGCGTAAATGCCATTGTACACATTTTGTCGCCAGCCGGTGCGGCGCAACGGCATAAGAGGAGTTCGACCGATGAGATGGAAGCGCACGATCCAGCTGCTGGATGTTCATTGCGAGGGCGAAATTGGCAAGGTCGCCATCGGCGGCGTGCCGAAAATTCCGGGCAACACGATTGCCGAGCAGCTTCACCACATCAATACGGTGGATGACAGCCTTCGCCGGTTCCTCTGCCTGGAGCCGCGCGCGGCCTCCATCGGCTCGGTCAATCTGCTGGTGCCGGCCAAGCGCCCGGAAGCCGATGCCGGCTTCATCATCCTCCAAGCCGATCAGGCGCATGCCATGTCCGGCTCCAATTCCATCTGCGTCACCACGGCCCTGCTCGAATCCGGCATCGTCGAGATGAAGGAGCCGGAAACGGTCGTCGTGCTCGATACCGCCGCCGGCCTCGTCAAGGCGACGGCGACCTGCCGCGACGGCCGTTGCGAGCGCGTCAAGCTGACGATGACCCCGTCCTTCGTCCAGGCGCTGGATGTGGAGGTGGAAACGCCGCAATGGGGCACGATCAAGGTCGATCTCTGCTATGGCGGCATCTTCTATGCGCTGGTGGACGTGCACCAGATCGGCACGACGATCGAGAAGGCCAATGCCCGCGCGATCGTAGAGGCCGGCATGATCATCAAGGATATCGTCAACCGCACCATCCCGACCGTCCATCCCGAAATCCCGGAAATTTCCGGTGTCGCCTATGTCATGTTCCGCAGCACGGAGGCCGACGGCACGGTGCGCACCTGCACGACGATGTGGCCCGGCCGGGTCGATCGGTCTCCCTGCGGCACCGGCAGCTCCGCCAACCTGGCCACGCTGCATGCCCGCGGTCTCGCCAAACCCGGTGATGTGTTCAAGTCCCGCTCGATCATCGGTTCGGAGTTCGAGGTCGGGCTCGAAAGCGTCACCGAGGTCGCCGGTCGCCCGGCCATCATTCCCACCATCTCCGGCCGGGGCTGGACGTTCGGCCTCCATCAGGTCGCCCTCGATCCGTTCGACCCGCTGGCCGATGGGTTCGCGCTGACCGATACCTGGGGTCCGCAGGCGGGCGAGATCCGGTAGGCCGATCGATCTCTGGGGCGGGCCGGTAGCGGCGTTGACGATCCGCCGGGATCGTTCAACTGTTGTGAACGATGTGTCGTCGTGCAACGGGCTATATTCGTCATGCAGGGCTGCTAAAGCTGTACCATCGTCGCCCTCAACGGAGCCTGCCCTATGTCCACCAGTGCCATCGTCCTCGTCGGACGCATTCTTCTCTCCATCATCTTCATCCTCGCCGGTTACGGCAAGATCACCAACCTCTCCGGCACCGCCGGCTACTTCGCCGGCACGGGCCTGCCGGTGCCGATGGTCACCGCGGTCGTCGTATCGCTGGTCGAGCTCGTCGGCGGCATCTTCATTCTCGTCGGCTTCTTCACGCGCCCGACGGCCTATGTTCTCGCCGCCTTCTGCATTGCCACGGCGTTCATCGCGCATTTCAACTTTGCCGACATGAACCAGATGATCAATTTCCAGAAGAACTTCGCGATGGCGGGCGGCTTCCTCGTGCTCGCAGCCTTCGGCCCCGGCGCCCTTTCGGTGGACGCACGCCGCGCCTAATCGGCTCTCTCTCTCTCTCGCTTCAAAAAAAACCCGCCGGATCGACGTCCGGCGGGTTTTGCGTTTCTGGATGGCGCATCACGCTGCGGGGTAGATGACGCCCTTGCGCAGGATCATGTTGCCATAGAGGCGTGGCTCGCTGGTCTGCACCACCGTATGCGCCGCCTTCACCCGCGGATAGAAATCGGGCCCGAGCAGCGGCACCACGGCTCTGTCCGGCTCGTGCCGCGCGCAGCAGGCGATCAGTTCCGCGTGGACGGGATCAAGAAGATCCCGGTTCTGCTTCACCGTCGCGCGAAAGATCGCCTCCTCCACGAAATCGTCGATCGGCATGACGCTGAGGATGGCATCGACCACCGGCACCACGCCATGGCCATCGAGACGGATCAGGCGGCGCGCATGTTCGAGCGCCGGGTAATTGCCATCGACGATGGCAATCTCGTCGCCATGGCCCATGGCACGGAGCGTTGCGAGCAGGTCGGGGCTCAGGAGGGGCGAAAGACCTTTCAGCATCAGGCAGGTTCCTTGAAGAGGACATTGGTGTCGAGAAGATAGCGCGAGAAGAGCGGCAGGCTCGCCCCGCCGATGGCGCGCGCCTCCGAGCCGACGGCACCCTCGATGATATCGGGCACGATGACGCCCTGCAGGTCGAGGTCCTGGACGGCCGTGCGCGTGGCGGCGACGATGCGCGCGCGCACCCAGCCGGGAAAGCCGCCATCGATGACGGCCGCGGCAAAATCGATGATCGAGGCGGCGGAGATGATGGCGCGGGCAAGTGCCTCGGCCGTCTGCACGATCCAGTCCTCCAGGGCTTCGCCGAAATCGATCCACTCCTCGGCGGTGTACCAGAGCGGCCGCGCATCGATGCCGCGGTCCCGCAGCATGTTTTCCAGCACGAAGATCGACGCCACCTTGAGAAGCGGCTGCGTGCGCCCGTCCGGTCCCGGCACCTGCAGGGGGCCGAGCGCCCCCGCTGTGCCCGTGCGGCCGGAAAACAGCGCGGAATTCAGCACGATGCCGCCGCCGATGAAGGAGCCGATGTAGAAATAGATGAAATCCGGATAATTCGCTCCTACGCCGAACACGAGCTCCGCGCCGCAGGCGCTCGTCGCGTCGTTCTGCAGATAGACCGGGTAGGACGTGCGCGCCGAGACCGCGGCCTGCAGGTCGAAATGCCGCCAGTGTTCCATGGCCTCGCTCGGCGCGCCGACCTCGGGCGCCCAGTTCCACAGCTCGAACGGCGTGGCGATGCCGATGCCGGCAATGCGCGAGCGTTCGTCGGCGCTCAGCATCCGCTCCAGCTTCGCCACCCCCTCGGTGATGAAGGCGAGAATGTCGTCGGGCATGGGGTAGGGGTAGGGCTGGTGCAGATTGAGGCGGATCGTGCCGACGAAGTCCATCAGGATGAGGTCGGCGCTGCGGCGACCGATCTTGACGCCGAAGGAGTAGACCGCCGACGGATTGAGATGCATCGGCACCGATGGCTGGCCGACGCGCCCGCGCGTCGGCGCGCCGCGAACGAGAAGCCCGTCCTTCTCCAGCGCGCGCATGATCACCGACACGGTCTGCGCCGAAAGACCAGACCGGCGCGCGATATCCGCCTTCGACAGGCCGTCGTGGCGGCGCACGAGCGACATGACGAGGCGCTCGTTGTGCGCGCGCACGCGCGTCTGGTTTGCCCCGCCCGCTGGATCCACGACGTCGGGCATGACAGGCAGCGTCTCCGGGTCGGTAAAGTCCGTCATTCCAAGTCCTCCCGTTCCGGCGCGATGCCGGAACCGTCCCTGCGCTTTTTCTCTGCATGTTAGGCATGCGGCTGCACAATCGACAGGCAGAGAATGCCACAGGTTTTTAATAAATCAATTTGATTTAGTTATTGACAGGCAAAAACGTTTAGTGTTTCCTCGCTAACGGAAGCGCGGTTTCATTGCGGAGGACGTAACGATCGCGATGCCTGACGGGCCGGGAACCCGGCTCACCATTTTGATCCTTGGGAGGATATCCATGAAGAATCTCGTAACCGCCGGTCTCGGCGCGCTGGCGCTTGGCGTCGTTTTCGCGGGCTCGGCACAGGCTGCCGACGTGACCGCTTGCCTCATCACCAAGACGGATACGAACCCCTTCTTCGTCAAGATGAAGGAAGGCGCCGAAGCCAAGGCCAAGGAACTGGGCGTGACGCTCAAGGCCTATGCCGGCAAGATCGACGGCGATAGCGAAAGCCAGGTTGCCGCCATCGAAACCTGCATCGCCGATGGTGCCAAGGGTATCCTGATCGCCGCATCCGACACCAAGGGCATCGTGCCAACGGTCAAGCAGGCCCGCGACGCCGGCCTTCTCGTCATCGCGCTCGACACCCCGCTGGAACCGGCCGACAGCGCCGATGCGACGTTTGCGACCGACAACCTTCTCGCCGGCAAGCTGATCGGCCAGTGGGCCGCGGCTACCCTCGGCGATGCCGCCAAGGATGCCAAGGTCGCCTTCCTCGATCTCACCCCCTCGCAGCCTTCCGTTGACGTCATGCGCGACCAGGGCTTCATGATGGGCTTCGGCATCGACCCGAAGGACCCGAACAAGATCGGTGACGAGGACGACGCCCGCATCGTCGGCCACGACATCACCAACGGCAACGAGGAAGGCGGCCGTACCGCCATGGAAAACCTTCTCCAGAAGGATCCGACCATCAACGTCGTCCACACGATCAACGAGCCGGCAGCAGCCGGCGCCTACGAAGCGCTCAAGGCCGTCGGCCGCGAGAAGGACGTGCTGATCGTGTCCGTCGACGGCGGTTGCCCGGGTATCAAGAACGTCGCGGACGGCGTCATCGGCGCGACCTCGCAGCAGTATCCGCTGCAGATGGCGGCGCTGGGCGTCGAGGCCATCAAGAAGTTCGCCGACACCGGCGAAAAGCCGCAGCCGACCCCCGGCAAGGCCTTCTTCGACACGGGCGTCTCGCTCGTCACCGGCAAGCCTGCCGCCGGCGTCGAATCGATCGACGTCAAGGCCGGCACGGACAAGTGCTGGGGCTGAGCCGCGCATTTCGCTGCGACATGCGAGGGGCGGCTTCGGCCGCCCTTTTTTCAAAATAAGTCCATCTTGACCCGTCATCCCGACGAAGCGCCCGGCCCGGCGTGACCTCACCTTCGAGGTCATCTGCACAGGCCGCCAAGCGGAGGA
This sequence comes from Rhizobium quercicola, assembly GCF_021168455.1. NCBI lineage: Bacteria > Pseudomonadati > Pseudomonadota > Alphaproteobacteria > Hyphomicrobiales > Rhizobiaceae > Rhizobium > Rhizobium quercicola. The sequence goes on along the minus strand of NZ_JAJOZR010000003.1, from coordinate 206,191 downwards.
TATATTGATGAGCGAGCCAACAGCCGCTGCGCGGCCCTCGCAGGACTTCGAGTCCGTCCTGTCCGGCAGTTCCAAGACGGTCGCGTCGTTCGACACCGACCGTAAGACACCCGTCCAGCACTTCCAGCATTTCCTGCACTCACGGCCCTCGGCCGTGCCCTTGATCGTGCTGGTGCTGTCGCTGGTGGTCTTCGGCTCGATCCTCGGATCCAAGTTCTTTTCCGCCTTCTCCCTGACGCTGATCCTGCAGCAGGTCGCCATCACCGGCATCATCGGTGCGGCCCAGACGCTGATCATCATGACGGCCGGCATCGACCTCTCGGTCGGCGCCATCATGGTTCTGTCATCCGTCGTCATGGGGCAGTTCGTGTTCCGCTACGGTCTTCCGGCGGAACTCGCCATTCTCTGCGGTTTTGCCGTCGGTGCCGCCTGCGGCGCGATCAACGGCTGGCTGGTCGCCCGCATGAAGCTGCCGCCCTTCATCGTCACGCTCGGCATGTGGCAGATCATTCTGGCCTCCAACTTCCTCTATTCGGCCAACGAGACCATCCGCAGCCAGGACATCGAGGCGACCGCTCCGCTCCTAAAGTTCTTCGCCGAACCCGTTCGTCTCGGCGGCGCCGTTTTTACCTATGGCGTCTTCGCCATGATCCTGCTCGTCATCCTGCTCTGGTACGTGCTGAACAAGACCGCCTGGGGCCGGCATCTCTACGCCGTCGGCGACGATCCGGTGGCCGCCGAACTCGCGGGCGTCAACGTCAAGCGCATGCTGCTTTCGGTCTACACGATCTCCGGCGTCATCTGTGCGCTCGGCGGCTGGGCGCTCATCGGCCGCATCGGCTCCGTCTCGCCCACGGCCGGCCAGTTCGCCAACATCGAATCCATCACCGCGGTCGTGATCGGCGGCATCTCGCTCTTCGGCGGACGCGGCTCCATCATGGGCATGCTGTTCGGCGCCCTCATCGTCGGCGTCTTCCAGCTCGGCCTGCGCCTTGTCGGCACCGATCCGCAGTGGACCTATCTCATGATCGGCGTTCTCATCATCGCCGCCGTCGCAATCGACCAGTGGATCAGAAAGGTAGCCGGCTGATGAACGCGCCCTCCTATTCCGAAGCTCCCATCCTCACCGGCCGCGGCCTCGTCAAGCGCTATGGCCGCGTCACCGCCCTCGATCACGCGGATTTCGATCTGCACAAGGGTGAGATCCTCGCCGTCATCGGCGACAACGGTGCCGGCAAGTCCTCGCTGATCAAGGCGATCTCCGGCGCGATCAGGCCCGATGAAGGCGAGATCCGCCTCGACGGTCAGCTGATCAGCTTCAAATCGCCGATCGAGGCGCAGAAGGCCGGCATCGAGACCGTCTACCAGAACCTCGCGGTGTCTCCGGCGCTGTCGATCGCCGACAACATGTTCCTCGGCCGCGAGATCCGCAAACCCGGTGTCCTCGGCTCCGTGTTCCGCATGCTCGACAAGAGCGCCATGGAAAAGTTTGCCCGCGACAAGCTCTCCGAGCTCGGCCTGATGACCATCCAGAACATCAACCAGGCGGTGGAAACGCTTTCCGGCGGCCAGCGTCAGGGCGTGGCCGTGGCTCGCGCCGCGGCCTTCGGCTCCAAGCTCGTTATTCTCGATGAGCCGACTGCGGCTCTCGGCGTCAAGGAAAGCCGGCGCGTGCTGGAGCTGATCCTCGACGTGCGCTCGCGCGGCATGCCGATCGTGCTCATCTCGCACAACATGCCGCATGTCTTCGAAGTGGCCGACCGCATCCACATCCACCGCCTCGGCAAACGCCTTTGCGTCATCAATCCGAAGGACTACACGATGTCGGATGCCGTGGCCTTCATGACCGGTGCCAAGGAGCCCCCGCGCGAGGCACTGGCGGCATGACGCGGACCATTGGCGAGATCGCCGATCTCGTTCTCGACCGGGCGGCCGGTGCCGCCCGTTTCATCGTCGCCATCGCCGGTCCGCCGGGCGCCGGCAAGTCGACGCTGGCCGATGCGCTGCATGCCGAGCTTTCCGCCCGTGGCGAGACGTCCGGGGTGCTGCCCATGGACGGCTTCCATATGGACAACGGCATTCTGGAGGAACGCGGTCTTCTGAAGCGCAAGGGCGCGCCGGAAACCTTCGATGTGCGCGGTTTCCTCGATATCGTCACGGCAGTGCGCCGCGGCGACGAGGAGGTGCTGGTGCCGGTCTTCGACCGCTCCCGCGAGATCGCCATCGCCTCCGCCCGTCCCATTGCGCCGGAGACGCGCTTCATTCTCGCCGAGGGCAATTACCTGCTGCTCGACGAGGCCCCGTGGACCCGGCTCGCGCCGCTCTTCGACCTCACGATCTTCGTCGGACCGGCCTATGCCGTGCTCGAGGAACGCCTGCGCCAGCGCTGGATCCATTACGGGCTGGACGAAGAGGCCATCCGCTGGAAACTCTATGGCAACGACTTGCCCAACGGCGAGCGCATCTGCAACGGCTCCCGGCCGGCCGATGTCACGCTGGAGGTTTTCGAGCAGCCGTGATCGCGAACGCCATCAGGCCATTGTCATCCGGGGCCCGATGAGGCAAACGGGAACGGACGGCCCGGGCCCTGGAGCAGGGCGCGCGACCTGGCAGGCGATCGATGCGGATGCGCTCGGACCTCTCCGGGTCCGGGGATGTCCGCAGGAGGAAAGGCAGACGATGAGCGACCACGAGACGACCACCCTCACCATCCGCCGGCCCGACGATTGGCACCTGCACCTGCGCGACGGCGACATGATGAAGGGCGTGCTGCCCGACACCAGCCGCGATTTCGCCCGCGCCATCATCATGCCCAATCTGGTGCCGCCCGTGGTGACCACCGCAGATGCCGAGGCCTATCGTGCGCGCATTCTCGCCGCACTGCCGGCCGGCGACCGTTTCGCGCCCCTGATGACGCTCTATCTCACGGAGCACACGGAGGCTGCGGATGTCGCCAAGGGAAAGGCCAGCGGGCTCATCCATGCGGTCAAGCTCTACCCCGCAGGTGCCACGACCAACTCGCATGGCGGCGTTCGCGATCTCGAAAAGGTCATGCCTGTGCTTGAGACCATGGCCGAAATCGGCCTGCCGCTCTGCGTTCATGGCGAGGTGACCACGCCCGAGGTCGATATCTTCGACCGCGAGGCCGTCTTCATCGAGACCGTGCTCGATCCGCTCCGCCGCCGCCTGCCGGAGCTGAAGGTGACGATGGAGCACGTGACGACGCAGGACGGTGTCGATTACATCAAGGGCGCCGCAAAGAACCTCGCCGGCTCGATCACCACGCACCATCTGATCATCAATCGCAACGCGCTCCTCGTCGGCGGCATCCGCCCGCATTATTACTGCCTGCCCGTCGCCAAGCGCGAGGTCCACCGGCAGGCGCTGCGCAAGGCCGCGACCTCCGGGGACGCGCGGTTCTTCCTCGGTACCGACAGCGCCCCGCATGTCGATCCGCTGAAGGAATGCGCCTGCGGCTGTGCGGGCATCTATACCTCGATCAACACGATGAGCTGCCTTGCCCATGTGTTCGAGCAGGAAGCCGCGCTGCCTGCGCTCGAAGCCTTCGCCTCCCGCAACGGCCCTGCCTGGTACGGTCTACCGGTCAACGAAGAGACGATCACGCTCACCCGCCGCAGCGTGCCGGTGGAATATCCGGCAAAGATCGAGACGGGCGCCGGCCCCGTGACCGTATTCGACCCGATGTTCCCGCTGCACTGGGCCGTGGAGCAAGCGCATGACTGACGCGCGCGCCGAGGCCGGGATCAAGCCGGCCATCCCGATCTTCCGCATCTTCTCGGTGGAGAAGGCGATGGAGTTCTATATCGGCTTTCTCGGCTTCACGCTGGATTGGGAGCATCGTTTTGCTGAGAACATGCCGCTCTATGCGCAGATCTCGCGGGATGCGCTGAGGCTGCATCTGAGCGAACATGCCGGCGACACGACGCCGGGCACCCGCATCTTCGTGCCCGTTGCGGATGCGACGGCGCTGCAGACCGAGCTTTCCGGCCGCAACTATGCCTATATGAAGCCGGGTCTCGACACAGTGCCTTGGGGGCTGGAAGTCACCGTCACCGATCCCTTCGCCAACCGCATCACCTTCTGCGAGCAGAGGTCCTGACGCGGGAACCGCCGCCGCCTGCCGCCACGCTTTGAGCCTTCGATCGAGAGGAACCGCACCATGATCCCCACTTCCTTCCCCGACAAGGCCGTAATGGCCGAGCTGCTGGCGAAAATGCTGTGGGAGATCAAGGCGGTGCACTTCCGGGCCGACCAGCCCTACAAGCTGGCTTCCGGCATGGCGAGCCCGGTCTATATCGACTGCCGCAAGCTGATCTCCTATCCGCGCATCCGCTCCGCCGTCATGGATTTCGCGGCCGCCACCGTCATGCGCGAGGCGGGCTTCGAGACATTCGACGTGATCGCCGGCGGCGAGACGGCGGGCATTCCCTTCGCGGCAATGCTGGCCGAGCGCCTGGCGCTGCCGATGATCTATGTGCGCAAGGCGCCGAAGGGCCATGGCCGCACGAACCAGATCGAGGGTCACATGCCCGAAGGCGCCCGCGTCCTCGTCATCGAGGATCTGACGACGGCCGGCGTCTCCATGTTCACCTTCATCGACGCCATCCGTGCGGCCGGCGGCGTGGTCGATCACGGCATGGCGCTGTTTTACTACGATATCTTTCCCGAAGGCCGCGCCAACATGGCCAGGAAGGGCATTACGCTCCACAACATCGCCACATGGCGCAACGTGCTGGCCGTCGCCCGTGACGACAAGCTCTTCGATCCGGAAACGCTGGCAAGCGTCGAGGCTTTCCTCGATGCGCCGCTCGAATGGTCGGGCCGTCACGGCGGTATCTCCGCTCTGGCGGGCTGAATCCGCCGCAAGGCCGGTCGCCCGACACGTCCATTGACCGCAACGCTTAATGCCCCAAAGGAAAACCCATGATCATCTGCTGCGGCGAAGCCCTGATCGATATGTTGCCGCGCGAATCCACGCTCGGCGAACCCGCTTTTGCGCCCTATGCCGGCGGCGCGATCTTCAATACGGCGATCGCGCTCGGGCGCCTCGGCATTCCCACAGGCTTTTTCACGGGCCTGTCGAGCGATATGTTCGGCGATATTCTCCGCGACACGCTGAAGAACAGCAATGTGGATTTCGCTCCGTCGGCGACGTCCGATCTGCACACGACGCTCGCCGTGGTCAAGCTCGTCAACGGCTCGGCCAGCTACGCCTTCTTCGACGAGAACAGCGCCGGCCGCATGATCACGGAGGCCGATCTGCCGGCGCTTGGCGATTTCTGCGAGGCTCTGCATTTCGGCGCCATCAGCCTCATCCCGGAGCCCTGCGGCTCGACCTACGAGGCGCTGATGACGCGCGAGCACACCAAACGTGTCATCTCCTTCGACCCGAACATCCGCCCCGGCTTCATCAAGGATGCCGAGGCTCATAAGGCGCGCATGCTGCGCATGGCCGCCATGTCGGACATCGTCAAGTTTTCGGACGAGGATCTCGACTGGTTCGGCGAGGAGGGGGATCACGAAACGCTGGTCGGGCATTGGCTCGCCCGCGGCCCCAAGCTCGTCGTCATCACCAAGGGCGCCGACGGCGCCGATGCCTACACGGTGCGCGGCAAGGTGTCCGTACCCGGCGAAAAGGTGACGGTGGTCGATACGGTGGGCGCCGGCGACACGTTCGATGCCGGCATCCTCGCCTCGCTGAAGATGAACAACCTGCTCACGAAGAACGCCATCGCGACCCTCAGCGACGAGGCCATTCAGGCAGCCTTGGCGCTCGGCGCGAAGACGGCGTCCGTCACGGTGTCGCGTGCCGGTGCCAATCCGCCCTGGGCCTACGAAATCGGCCTTTAAGGTTTAGAGGTGCGGCGCGCCGGTTCTCCGGCGCGCGGCCGACAATCCTACTGATGGACGACGATGCGCGCGTGATAGGGAACGCGCGTGTAGAGATCGATGATGTCCTGGTTCATCAGGCGCACGCAGCCGGAGGACACGGCCTTGCCGATCGAGCGCCATTCCGGGCTGCCATGCAGCCGGTAAAGCGTGTCCTGTCCATTCTGGAAGATATAGAGGGCGCGTGCGCCGAGCGGGTTCTTCAGGCCCGGCTCCATGCCGCCGTTTTCGATCGAGAAGCGGGCCAGCTCCGGCTGGCGGGCGACCATCTCGTTTGGTGGCTTCCAGCGCGGCCAGTGCTGGCGCCAGTGGATGATACCTTCGCCCTGCCACGCGAAACCCTCGCGCCCGATGCCGACACCATAGCGCATGGCCGTGCCGCCGGGCTCGGTGATGTAGAGGAACCGGCCGGGCGTATCCACGACCACGGTGTTGTCCGGCTCGCCGGTCGTGTTGGCGACACGCTGGCGGTAGAAGCGCGGATCGATCTCGCGATAGGGGATGGCCGGGATGAGAATGCCGTCATCCTCCACCGGGCCATACATCACGGCGAGCTCTGCCTCCGTCGGCGGCAGGATCGGGCGGCTGATCACGGGCGGGACCGGCGGGCTGCGCACGCCCGTCGAGGTCGTGCAACCCGCAACCGTGGCGGCCGCGGACAGCGCGCCGAGCAGGAAGGTGCGGCGCGAGAATGGATCGGCGATATCGGTCGGTGTCATAAGCAGTGCCCCGGTGAGACCTGATCTCTATCCCCCGTTCGCACAGGCACAAGGCATGATCCGATCACGTTTCCCGGAAACAATGGTAAGTCAGCGGAAACCCCGCCGGTGTCGCCGAGCGGCAACAGTTTTGCCCTTGTCGGTGGCGCCGAAGAAGAGGGTTTGCGGGCAAGCGTTCAGCAAAGAGATCCTCCCCCGCAGGGGAAGATCGTTGTCGGATGGGCCGAATGCGAAGGCGGGGGCCTAGTTCTTCGCTGCGAGCAGCGCCTTCACCAGGCCGACGGTCGACGAGTCATGGCCTTCGGCGCTTTCCTTGCCCTCCACCACGGGAAGCAACCCCGTCGCCAGCTCCTTGCCCAGCTCCACGCCCCACTGGTCGAAGGAGTTGATGTTGAACAGGGCACCTTCGACGAAGACGCGATGCTCGTAGAGCGCGATCAGCCGGCCGAGCGCAAACGGCGTCAGCTTGTCGTAGACGATGGTCAGCGACGGGCGATTGCCGGTGAAGACGCGGTGCGGCGCGATATGGTCGGCCTTGGCGTCGTCCATGCCCTTGTCCGTCAGCTGGGCCTTTGCCTCCTCCAGCGCGCGGCCCTTCATCAGGGCTTCCGATTGGGCGAGGCAATTGGCGATCAGCAGGTCGTGCTGGTGGCGCAGCGTCGGCTCGTGCGCATTGGCCGCGATCATGAACTCGGCCGGAATGACCGTCGTGCCCTGGTGGATCAGCTGGTAGAACGCGTGCTGCCCGTTGGTGCCCGGCTCGCCCCAGACGACCGGCCCGGAATTGCCCTCGACCGGCGTGCCGTCAAGCGTCACGCCCTTGCCGTTCGATTCCATGTCGAGCTGCTGCAGATAGGCGGGGAAGCGCGACAGGCGCTGGTCGTAGGGCAGGATGGCGCGCGAGGGATAGCCGAGCACGTTGCGGTGGTAGTAGCCGATGAGCCCGAGCAGCATGGGCAGGTTCTGACGCAGCGGCGCGGTTCTGAAATGCTCGTCGATCGCATGGGCGCCGGCGAGGAACTCCCCGAACTTCTCCTTGCCGATGGCGATCATCAGCGGCAGGCCGATCGCCGACCAGATGGAGTAGCGTCCGCCGACCCAGTCCCAGAAGCCGAAGATACGGTCGCTGGAAATGCCGAAGGCGGCGACCTTGTCGAGCGCGGTGGAGACGGCGCAGAAATGGTGGCCGACGGCGTCTTCGCCGAGCGCCTTGGCGATGAAGGCGCGCGCCGTCTGGGCGTTGGTCATCGTCTCGATCGTCGTGAAGGTCTTCGATGCGACGATGAACAGGGATGTTTCCGGATCGAGCAGCTTCAGCGTGTCGGCAATATGGGCGCCGTCGATATTGGAGACGAAATGGGTGCGCGGGCCGTCATGTTCCGGCGCCAGCGCCAGCGTCGCCATGACGGGGCCGAGATCCGAGCCGCCGATGCCGATATTGACGATGTCGGTGATCTTCTTGCCGGTCGCCCCCGTCAGTTCGCCGCTGCGGACCTTGTCGGAGAACGCGCCCATCGCGTCGAGCACGGCATTGACGTCCGGCATCACGTCGCGGCCATCGACCATGACCGGCGTGTTGGACCGGTTGCGCAGCGCGGTATGCAGAACGGCGCGACCTTCCGTGAAGTTGATCGGTTTGCCGGCAAACATCTCGTCGCGCTTTTCAGCCACGCGTGCGGCCTTGGCGATGGCCTCGAGGCCATCGAGCACCCGATCGTTCACGGCGCATTTCGAATAATCGAACAGGATGTCGTCGAGCGTGACGGAGAAGCGCTGGAAGCGCTGCGGATCGGCAGCAAACGCTGCACGGATATCGGTTGCGTCTGTTTCGGTGGCGGTGCTCTTCAGCTCTTCGACCAGCGCTTTCATCATCGGCTCCTCGGGCAGTTCCGGCAGAGCCCTCGGGCCGTTTGTCCGGACATGCTTTCAATGGTTTTTATCAGCCGCGATAGCTAGTGCGTTTGGTCACCGCAAATCAAGCCTCGGCGCCCGATTTTCGCGGGCGCCGGATATTCGTCGAGAGTGCCATGCCCGCATATCTTTTTCAGCTGCGCAATTCCTTGCGCAGGATCTTGCCGACATTGGATTTCGGCAGGTCGTCGCGGAATTCGATGATGCGCGGGCGTTTGTAGTTGGTCAGGCTGTCGTTGCAATGCGCGCGGATCTCGGCCTCGGTCACGTCGGGATTGCGGCGGACGACGAACAGCTTCACGGCCTCGCCGGAATGCGCATCGGGAATGCCGATCGCCGCACATTCCAGCACGCCGGGATAGGACATCACCACTTCCTCGATCTCGTTCGGGAAGACGTTGAAGCCGGAGACGAGGATCATGTCCTTCTTGCGGTCCACGATCTTGATAAGCCCGTCGGCGCTCATGCGGCCGATATCGCCGGTGCGGAAGAAGTCGTCGCGGGAAATCGCCTGCGCGGTCTCCTCCGGCTTGTTCCAGTAGCCCGGCATGACCTGCGGTCCGCGGATGCAGATCTCGCCCACCTCACCGATCGGCACGTTCTCGTCGGCCTCGTTGCGGATCTCGATCTCGGTCGAGGGCAAAGGCAGGCCGATCGTTCCGGTAAAGTCCGGCAGGTCGAGACGGTTGGCGGTGGCGACCGGCGAGGTCTCCGACAGACCGTAGCCTTCCTTGATCGGGCAGCCCGTCACCTTTTCCCATCGCTCCGCCACCGGCCGCTGGACGGCCATGCCGCCGCCGAAGGTGAGCACCAGCGACGAGAAGTCGAGGGCGCGGAACGGACCATTGTTCAGCAGCGCGTTGAACAGCGTGTTGAGGCCGGGGAAGATCGTGATCTTGTGGCTGCCGAATTCCTTGACCAGCGACGGGATGTCGCGCGGATTGGGAATGAGGATATTGTGACCGCCCAGCACCAGCCCCATCAGCCCGTTCACCGTCAGCGCGAAGATGTGATAGAGCGGCAGCGCACAGAGAAAGACGAGGGTTTCGGGCTTCGGCTTGTTGGCGAAGGCCGTCTCGATCCAGAGGCTCATCTGCGCCGCATTCGCCAGAAGGTTGGCATGGGTCAGCACCGCGCCCTTGGAAACGCCCGTCGTGCCGCCGGTATATTGCAGGAACGCGATGTCGCCGGCCTTGACCGCGGGTTTGGCGAGCGTCAGCCGCTTGCCCTTGGCGATGGCCGTGTTGAACCTCACATGGCCGCGCAGCGACCAGGCCGGCACCAGCTTCTTCACCCGGCGGACGATGAGGTTGACGAGAAGTCCCTTGGCGCCGAGCAGGTCGCCCATCGACGCGACGACGATGTGCTGGAGTGCGGTCCGGGAGGCGACCTGTTCCACGGTGTGGGCGAAGTTTTCGAGCACGACGATCGCCTTCGCGCCGCTGTCCTTCAGCTGGTGCTCCAGTTCGCGGGGCGTGTAGAGCGGGTTGACGTTGACGACCACGAGGCCTGCCCGCAGGATCGCGAAGATCGTCACCGGGTTCTGCAACACGTTCGGCATCATCACCGCGACGCGGTCGCCCTGTTTCAGTCCCGTCGATTGCAGATAGGCGGCAAACGCGTCGACGGTTTTTGAAAGGGCGCCGAACGTGATCGTCGTGCCCATACAGGTATAGGCCGGACGATCCGCGTATTTGGCACACGACGTCTCGAACATATGACCCAGGGATGTGTAGGGGCTGGCCGCGATCTCCGTCGGCATGCCGACGGGATAGGACGCAAGCCAGGGCCTGTCAGGCAACATCGATTGTGTCCGGCTGGCCGTATCGGGCATGTTCGTCCTCCCTGCGCCGGCGTTCGTGTCGCGCGGCAATCCTCCAGATGCCCACGTCTCCCGAGTGGGCCGGTTTTCGAAGTCTATGCTCTTCAGCAGCGTCTTCAAGTGTCTTCAGGATTATATGACCTACACGTAAGCGTCAATAAGTCATGTCGGAAAAGCATAGGTCCCTTTCGGTAAGCGCATGGCTAAGCACCAAGTCTTTGCGGCGGCGGCGGATAAGGTTTACGCCAGTCACGACGGCATATGACCGGCTGCGTCCCCGCGCCGGCTGCCGCCCTCTTCCCTGGGACCCGCTGCGGGTCTCGACGCAAGGTCAACGCCATGTCCGATACCACCGCGCTTCCGTCTCACCCCGTCGCCCGCTTCGGCGGCGTCTCCATGGCGGAGGTCGCCCTGGCGGTCGGCGGTTTCGGCATCGGCACGGGCGAGTTCGCCATCATGGGGCTGCTGCCCCAGGTCGCCCAAGATCTCGGCGTATCCGTGCCGCGGGCCGGCATCGTCATCAGCGCCTATGCGCTCGGCGTCGTCGTCGGTGCTCCGCTCATCGCCGTCGTCGCGGCGCGATACGCCCGCCACACCGTGCTCCTGACGCTCATGGCGCTGTTCGCACTCGGCAATATCGCCAGCGCGCTCGTGCCGTCCTTCGGCCTGCTGGTCACGGCCCGGTTCCTGGCCGGCCTGCCGCACGGCGCCTATTTCGGCGTTGCCGCCCTCGTGGCCGCCGGCATGGTGGCGCCGCACCAGCGGGCTCGCGCCATCGGCCGCGTGATGATGGGCCTCACCATCGCCACGCTGCTCGGCACCCCGCTCGCCGCATGGTTCGGCCAGGCGCTCGGCTGGCGCGCGGCGTTCGCCATCGTCGGCGGCATCAGCCTGCTGACCATCGGGCTCGTCATGGGCTTCGTGCCCAAAGACCGGGGCAATGCCGCATCCTCGCCGCTGCGCGAGCTCGGCGCGCTGAAGAAGCTGCAGGTCTGGCTGACGCTCGGCATCTGCGCGATCGGCTGCGGCGGCATGTTCGCGACCTTCAGCTACATCACGCCGGCCCTGACGGAGGTGGCGGGCCTGTCGCTGTCCAGCGTGCCGCTGATGCTGTCCGTCTTCGGTGCCGGCATGATCCTCGGCAACATCATCGGCGCGCGGCTCGCCGACTGGTCGCTCCTCAAGGCGATCGGCATCGGCCTCGTCTTCAATCTCGCGGCGCTGCTGCTGTTCTACGCCACGATGCAGTCGCCCGCGATGGCGATGTTCAACATCCTCTCCATCGGCTTCGGCTTCCTGATGGTTCCGGCCATGCAGACCCGCCTAATGGATGTGGCCGGCGACGCGCAGACGCTCGCCGCAGCCCTGATGCATTCGGCCTTCAATCTCGCCAACGCGCTCGGTGCCTGGCTCGGCGGCGTGGCGATTGCAGCTGGTTACGGCTGGACCTCCACCGGCCTCGTCGGTGCCGTCATGGCCGTGTTCGGCATCGGGATCTTCGCGGTTTCCGTCGCCGTCGAGCGTGGATCGCGCCGCATCTGAGCCATGTCGCGCGGACGCCCATTCCCGGTGTCGCCATATTTTGGCTCTGTTTGTGGAATTGTCATCCCGCGCTTGCCATTCGGCTGTTATAGAGAGTGGACGAGGCAATTGCAGGCGAAAGCCTGACGGAGGTACCGGGTGCGCCATCGCGAATTGGAAAACCAGCCTGCAGAGCCACGGCTGTTCGGGCGTCCAGCCTATGATCGTTCGGCCCTGGTCGGTCCCGCATCGGCGGCACGCTGGCTGCTCGTCTTCATTCTTCTTGCCGGCGCCTATTTCTTTCACGGTTTTCTCGTGCCCGTTCTGGCGGCCGTCGTCATCGGCTTTGCCAGCTGGCCGCTCTATCGCCGCCTGCTGGTGGCGGTGAACGGCAATCGCACCGTCGGCGCCACGATCGCCATCATCCTCGTCGTCGCCTTCATCGTGACGCCCGTGACCTTCGCCGCCATCTATGCGGTCGATGAGTTCCGCGGTTGGGTCGGGTGGGCCGTCGAGGCCAATTCCGTCGGTGCGGACGTGCCCGCCTGGGTGCTGCAGCTGCCGTTCGGCGGTGCCTGGCTCGGTGTGCAATGGGCCAAATATGTCGGGCATCCCGGCGCGCTCGGTGAGCTCGTGCAGCTGGTCAGCGGCTCCAACATCGGCAGCATCTATCGCGGTGCGCTCGTGGTCGGGGCGGGGGCAGCCCGCTCGCTGCTCACGCTGCTGTTCATGCTCATCACCCTCTTCTTCGTCTATCGCGACGGCGAGAAATTCGTGGCGCAGCTCGACAAGCTCGGTGAGCGCATTCTCCCCATGCGCTGGGAGCGCGTGTCGCGCATCGTGCCGCTCACCATCTCCTCCACCGTCACCGGCATGGGCCTCATCGCCATCGGCGAGGGCCTCGTGCTCGGTGTCGCCTACTGGATCGCCGGCGTGCCGTCGCCGGTCACCCTCGGCATCATCACCGGCTTCATGGCGCTCATCCCCGGCGGCGCGCCGCTCTGCTTCACGCTCGTCTCCGTCTATCTCCTGGCCAGCGGTGCGCCGGTTGCCGGTTTCGCGCTCTTTGCCTGGGGCACGATCGAGCTCTTCATCGTCGACAAGACGCTCCGTCCGCGCCTTGTGGGCGGGCCGATCAAGCTTCCGTTTCTGCCGACCTTCTTCGGTCTCGTCGGTGGCGTGAAGACGATGGGTTTCCTCGGTCTCTTCGTCGGTCCCGTACTGATGGCCCTGATCGTCGCCATCTGGCGCGAATGGCTGCACGAGGTGACGACGCCCGCACCCGAGCAGACCGCCAAGCTGATCAAGCAGGTCTGATAGGTCTGCAAAGCAGGGCGCAGAGCCTTTTCCCGGGCCGCCGGCTGCCGTAAGGTTGGCGGCGACAGCGATGAAGACGGGATGCGTGCCGGTGAATTTCTTTTCAGCCTATGATCAGGGTTTTGTTCGCGTGGCGGCCTGCACCCCGCATTGCGAGGTCGCGGACCCCGCGTTCAACGCCGAGCAGGTGATCGCACTGGCAAGGGACGGCCATGCCCGCTCCGTGGGGCTGATGGTGTTCCCCGAGCTCTGCATTTCCAGCTACACGCTCGATGACCTGCTGGGGCAGGCGGCGCTGCACGAGGCGGTGGACATGGCGCTCGCCCGTGTGGTCGAGGAAAGCCGTACGCTCTCGCCCGTCCTCCTCGTCGGCGCGCCGATCCCGAAGAACGGGCGGCTTTACAATTGCGCCCTTGCCATCCATCGCGGCCGCATCCTCGGCGTCGTGCCGAAGAGCTATCTGCCGAACTATCGCGAGTTCTACGAGAAGCGCTGGTGCGCGGCCGGCCGCGACATTCGCGGCGAGACCATCGCGGTGGCCGGGCAGGTGGCCCCGTTCGGCGTGGATCTCCTGTTTTCGGCCGCCGACGTGCGCGGCTTCGTGTTCCACATCGAAATCTGCGAGGATGTCTGGATCGCCGCGTCGCCCAGCGATTTCGGGGCGCTGGCCGGCGCTCTGATCCTCACCAATCTCTCGGCCAGCAACATCACCGTCGGCAAGGCCGAGACGCGCCGCCAGCTTGCGGGCTCCCAGTCCAGCCGCTGCTTTGCCGCCTATGTCTATGCCGCGGCCGGTCCGGGCGAATCCACCACCGATCTCGCCTGGGACGGCCAGGCCTGCATCTACGAACTCGGCAATTTTCTGGCCGAGACCGAGCGCTTCCCGAGCGGCCCGCAAATGTGCGTCGCCGACATAGACGTCGATCGCCTGCTGCTCGAACGCCTGCGCACCGGCACTTTCAACGACGCCGCCAACCACCAGCACCGCGCGGATCGGACCTTCCGCACGGTCGATTTCTCATTCGAACCGGATCGGGGCGATATCGGGCTCGAGCGCGCCATCTCGCGCTATCCCTTCGTGCCGACCGATCCCGCCCGGCTCGATCAGGATTGCTACGAGACCTACAATATCCAGGTTCAGGGCCTCATGAAGCGGCTGCAGGCGACCGGCATCAAGAAGATCTGCATCGGCGTCTCGGGCGGCCTCGACAGCACGCATGCCCTCGTGGTCGCCGCACGCGCCTTCGACCAGCTGGGCCTCCCGCGCTCCGGCATTCTCGGCTTCACCATGCCGGGCTTCGCCACCGGCGACGTGACGAAGACGAACGCCTGGAAGCTGATGCGGTCGCTCGGCATCACCGCCGACGAGATCGACATCAAGCCGCTGGCGGAACAGCTGCTGAAGGACCTGAAGCATCCTTACGCCGAGGGAAAGCCGGTCTACGACATCACCTTCGAAAACGTGCAGGCAGGCCTGCGCACGGATTTCCTGTTTCGCGCGGCCAACCGCTACGACGCGCTGGTGCTCGGCACCGGCGATCTCTCGGAGATCGCGCTCGGCTGGTCCACCTATGGCGTGGGCGATCACATGAGCCATTACAACGTCAACGCCTCCGTGCCGAAGACGCTGATCCAGCACCTGATTCGCTGGATCATCGCCAAGGATCTCTTCGATCCCGACACGAACGCGACGCTCGCCGACGTTCTCGACACTGTCATCTCGCCCGAGCTCGTGCCGGCCGACGAGACGGGCGCGATCCAGAGCACGGAGGACAAGATCGGGCCTTATGCGCTGCACGATTTCGCGCTCTACTACATCACCCGTTTCGGCCTGAAGCCCTCCAAGGTTGCGTTTCTCGCCTGGCATGCCTGGCATGACGCAAGGGCCGGCGCCTGGCCCACGGGCTTCCCCGAGGAAAGCCGCAGCGCCTACGATCTCGCCACCATTCGCAAATGGCTGGACGCTTTCCTGTTCCGTTTCTTCACGACCAGCCAGTTCAAGCGCTCCGCCTCGCCGAATGGCCCGAAGGTCACCTCCGGCGGATCGCTTTCGCCGCGCGGCGACTGGCGCGCGCCCTCCGACGGCAATGCGCGCCTGTGGCTGGATGAACTGCGGCGCAACGTTCCGGAAAACGAGCAAGCCTGAGCGCCGGGACCTCATCCCGATCCAAGGTTTCGCTCCTCATTTCTGCGACTTGAGAACGGCACCGTTTCCGCCATCATGGGAACGGGTTCGTTTCCTGGGGCAGAGAATGGGACTGAGACTTGTCGGAAGGAATGATGCCGACCGCGGTGCGGCACCGGTCGGTGTCCGCGATGTCGAGGCGGAGGCGCGCCGGCGCCTGTCCCTGCTCGGCTACGAGCGTCATCGCGCGCGGTCTCTCGCAACCGGTATCGAGATGCCGCGCGAGGTCCATATCCAGCATCTGCAGATCATGGCGATCGCGCTGGCGTTGTCGAGCCTCGACAGCATCCCCGACGATTATCGCTCGGATGTCTACTGGCCGGTTGATCCGGCTCAGCGCGGCTCCACGGTCAGGCTGAGATAGGTCGGATCGAAATCCGCGATCTCCCGAAGGACGTCCCATTCGAGGATTGTCACCGTATGGTTGATCCAGCTGATCAGCCCGTCCTTGCGCAAGTTCTGGATCGTGCGGTTCATGTGGACGAGCGACAGTCCGAGCACGTCCGCCATCTCCCCTTGCGAGAGGGGGAAGTGGAAGCTTAGATCCTGCGTCAGCCCCATCGCCTGCAGCCGCATGTGCAGCTCGCAGAGAAGATGGGCCAGATGCGCGCGCTTCGACCGGCGCCCCATGGCGACGATCCACTCGCGGTGAATGGCCCCGTCGATGATCGTCTTCAGCCAGAGCAGGCGCGTCAGGTGCGGTGCCTTCTGCGTCACGGTCTCCAGTTCGTCATGATCGATCTGCATGACGCGGCAGGGCGAAAGCGCGATGATCCCGTGGTCCATCGTCTTCAGGAGGAAAGCGTGCAGATCGACGAAATCGCCGGGGACGTGCAGCGCCGTGATCTGCCGCGTGCCATCCGGCGTCAGCTTGTAGCGTGCCGCAAAGCCCGCGGTCAGCAGCGTGCTGTAGGAGGGCCGCGTATTCTCCGACACCAGGTCCTCATCGATCTCGTACGACCGCTCGCGCGCGGCAAGGGATCTCAGAAGGCTCCGTTCATCCTCCGACACGATGTCGTGGTTGGCGAGGTTCTGAATGAGAATGTCGATCACGATAAGGCCTTCAAGAATGAACCCGCAGAGACAAGCCGCGCGACCCGGAAAAAGCAACAGATGAAACAGGATAAAGTTTCAGGCCGGGGCCGCGGCGCATTTTAAACAGCGGCGCTGGAAGGACGGCAAGCGCAAAAAGCAGGACAGCACCGCCTGACGCATGTTTTACCGCCGGCCGTCCGATCGCGCCGGAACAAAAGGGTCATCCCGGGCTTAGCGTGGCGCAAATGCAGAGAGAACGTCGAGAGATGTGATGAGCCGCTACTTCTTCGATCTTCACAATGGAGATGGCCCGGTGCTGGACGAAGACGGCCAGGAAATGGCCACCCGCGAATCCGTCGCCATGGAGGTCGCCCGTATTCTCGGCGATATCGCCCGCGACGAGATGCCGGAAACCCGCAATGGCACCATCGCACTGACCGTGCGCGACGAAACGGGTCGAACCATCACCGTCGCGCGCTTGACCTTCAGCAACGAGTGGGTCGAGTAAACACGGCGCGAAGGCGATCCGGTTTTTACGCTGGCGCCTTGCGCTGCCGGCTGCCCGATGAGCGAAGCCAGGGGGATCCTTGCACGACCAAGTGTCCTTCTTTCAGCAGCGCCTACCGGCCTGCTCTGGCAAGTACGGAAAAGGCGCAGATGGAAGACGAGCCATCGTTTCGTTCGACGCGCAGCGGAACGAAAAGCAGGGTGGGGTGCTTCTATCGGGTACGCGCAGCACACGGCAAACCCGCCATGCCTCTGCGCCATGCCAATGGAGTTTATCATGGACCTTCCCCAGAACGCCGTCGTCGCCGTTGCCGATGGCAAGAAGCTCGCTCTTTTCAAGAACGAGGGCCAGGCCTCCGACATCCAGCTCAAAGCTTTGCCCGACGCCGAAGTCGATGACTCGAAGATCCCTTCGGGCGGCCGCCATTCCAGCAGTGCGGCCAACCCGAGCGATGGTCAGCAGGACGAGGATGGTTTCACGGCCGGCGTGGTCGATCTCCTGAACAAGCGGGTCCTCGACGGCAAGATCAAGAAGATCGTGATCATCGCGGCACCCCGCACGCTCGGTGAACTGAGAAAGGGCTACCACAAGGCTCTCTCCGACGCGCTTGTGGGAGAACTGGATAAGGATCTCACCGGGCATTCGATCCAGGACATCGAAAAAGCCATCGCCGCTGCCTGACGGCACCCGAGCGACAGAACCGCCCACAAAGGCAGAGCCGCACCCGCGCGGCTCTGCCTTTGTTTTTGGAACGGGGAGGCCCGCCTGTTTCAGGCAGACGGTCGCTTGCAAAGGCCAATAGGCAGATCGGCCGGGACGTGCTGCGACAGCACGATGAGACGCAGCCGAAGATGCCAAGTTGCTGTTGAAATGTGATGAAGAAAAATGGTGCCGCTTGCAGGACTCGAACCTGCGACCCCATCATTACGAATGATGTGCTCTACCACCTGAGCTAAAGCGGCTCACCGGGCGAACCAGAGGGTTCAGCCTGTGTTGTGAGGGCTGATACCTGCAAAGTTCGGGGAATTCAAGCGGTCTCTTCGTCTGTCGGGGGAAAAACTGACGCGGGCAGGGTGGCTGCCCGCGTGAAGAGGGGGGAGCCGTTACAGCGAGAGGCGGGCGCGGGCGGCGTTGTACTCCGTTTCCAGACGCTCCACGAGTTTGGCGACCGGTGTGACGGCGGTGATGGCGCCGATGCCTTGGCCTGAGCCCCAGATATCGCGCCAGGCTTTCGCTCCGGTGCCGACGGCGGCCTCGAGGTCCATGGTGGCAGCGTCCGCCACGGGCAGGTTGTCGGCGTCCAGTCCGGCGGCGGCGATGGAGGGGCGGAGATAGTTGCCGTTGACGCCGGTGAAGTGCGGCGTTTCCACGATGTCTTTCGCGTGGCTGTCGACGATCATCTGCTTGTAGCCGTCGCTTGCCCGCGCTTCTTCGGTGGCGATGAAGGCCGAGCCGATATAGGCGAGGTCCGCGCCCATGGCCTGCGCCGCCAGCACCGCGCCGCCATTGGCGATCGCGCCGGACAGCAGAAGCGGGCCGGAAAACCAGCTGCGGATTTCCTGGATGAGCGCGAAGGGCGACAGCGCCCCGGTGTGGCCGCCGGCGCCGGCGGCAACGGCGATCAGCCCGTCCGCACCCTTGTTGATGGCGGAGCGCGCATGGCGATCGTGGATCACGTCGTGCAGGACGATCCCGCCATAGCCGTGAACGGCCGCGTTCACCTCCGGCACGGCGCCGAGCGAGGAAATGACGATCGGCACCTTGTACTTCGCACAGAGCATCAGGTCGTGTTCCAGCCGGCGGTTGGAGCGGTGGACGATCTGGTTGACGGCGAAGGGGGCGGAGGGGCGGTCCGGATTCGCCTTGTCATGCGCGGCGAGTTCCTCCGTGATCATGGCCAGCCACTCGTCGAGCTGCGCTTCCGGTCGGGCATTCAGCGCCGGGAAGGAGCCGACGACGCCGGCCTTGCACTGGGCGATCGTCAGCGCCGGATGCGAGACGATGAACAACGGCGCCGACACGACGGGAATGCGAAGGCGGGACAGGATCGGCGGCAGGGCCATGGTGCTCTCTCTTGATTGACGTTTGCGTAAACGGAAGATAGCCGCGGGATGGCAGGTCTGACAAGGGGGATGTTCATGGCCGCAGGTGTCAAGGCCCGGGCGTTGCCGGCATCCTCTTTCCGCGCGCGCGACATCCGGCAACGGCTGAGCCACGATCCCCTAGATGCGTTGCATTTCAGATGGTTGAAGCCGGCTTTGCCCGGCGTATCGTGGCGGAAAAGGCTGGAAAGGCGCTCATACCCGCCTATGTGCCTTTCACGGACTTGCGTAACGGGACGGCAATCGTTACCGAAAAGTGAACGTGCTTTCCTGCTTCCGGCGCCCGACCTTCTCACGGATGTCCGATACGCAGGCCCAAGGTGGCAAGGGGTTACCGTGAGCGGACTGGAAACGGCCATCAAGCAGGCGCTGGAGCGCTCCGATCGGGCAAGTGCGGAGACCCGCGCGCGGATCTACCAGTCGGCGCGGAATGCCCTCGAAGCCGGCTTGCGCAAGCAGAACGTCCATGACGAAACTGTCGTCGCCCAGCAGCGTCACCGGCTGGAAGTCACCATCCACGCCATCGAACAGCAGGAGCGGGCGGCGCTTCGCGATCTCTCGGTCGTTCCCTCTTCCGTTTCTCCGGCCCCGATCTCTCCCGCCGCGGCGGCTTCGCAAGATCCCGCCTTTGCCGCCGAGCCCGCCGCGACGAATGTCGGCGTTGCCCGTGCCGAGATGCGCGGGCGCGAGGCGGAGCGCCAGGAGCCCGGATTTGCGGACGTAATCCCCGAGCGTCCGTCGTCTCGCGGCGATGGTCCTTCGTTCGATGCCCCGTCTGTCGATGGGCCGCGTGCAGATGTCCGGTCCCAACGCGAAGAGCAGCACCGCGATCGCGCGGACGGCCCCTTCACGGAAGCGCCGACGCCGATGGTGGCGCCGGTGCGCGATGCCAAGCGGCCGGGCGCGCAGGCGCGCGATGCCGTCAACGATCTCGGCCTATCCGGGGCGGAGCCGCTGGTGCCGCGCAGACGCCGCGGCCGCGGCGGGCGGATCGCCTCCATTCTCATGGTCGTGGCCGTGCTCGTGGCAGCCGTCGGCAGTGCAACCTGGTGGGTGATGAGCACGGGTCTGCTCGAGCGGCCGCAGGGGCAGCCGGCGCTGCCGCCGACCGTGGCCGCGGAAGATTTCGATGGCGGCGCGGGCCTGCGAACGCTCGGCGCCCAGGCGGGTTTCACGGCGGACTGGATCGATCTCTACCTGCCGACCGCCACGAGCGGCGTAGCGCCGGGGGCGCGCGTCCGGACGGAGATCGTGCGCGACGAGGGCGGAGCCCGGTTGCGCATCACATCGGGTGCCGGCGACGTCAGCGGCAACGTCGCCATCGACGTGCCGGCGTCGGCGCTGCAGCGCATGTCGGGACAGACCTCGACCCTTGCCCTCAGCGTGCAGTCGGCAAACGGCAAGCCGACCCAGTTTTCCGTGGAGTGCGACTTCGCGACCCTCGGCGATTGCGGCCGCCATCGGTTTACGGTCAACGACGAGAAGAGCGACATGCTGTTCAAGATCAGCTTCGACCGGACGATGTCGCCAAACGCCCCCGGCCGGATCCTGATCAACAGCGACGTCACCGCCAATGGCGGCAGCCTCGATCTCTACGCCATCCGGCTCTTGCCCGGACAGTGACGGGAGCGGCGGCCCCGGATCCCGGCGCCGCCTTGCGATGACGTCGGCACATCACGACTTGAGAAAATGGTGTTCCGATTTGAGGATCTTGCCGTCGATCTCGCCGATCGCCTTCTCGTCTTTCCCGGTATAGTCGAGTTGGGTCAGGATATGGCGGATGAGGTTCAGGCGGGCGCGACGGCGGTCGTTGCCGAGGATCACGGTCCAGGGCGCCTTGCCCTTGTGGGTTTCCGTCAGCATCCGGTCGCGCTTCTCGGTATAGTCGTCCCAGCGGGACAGGGCCTCGATGTCCATGGGTGAGAGCTTCCACACCTTCAGCGGATCGTGGCGGCGCTGGTGGAACTGCATCAGCTGCATTTCCTGCCCGATTTCCAGCCAGATCTTGAAGAGCACGATGCCCTCGTCGACGATCAGCTTCTCGAAGGGCGGGACCTGCTTGAGAAAATGCTCGTACTCCGCCGGCGTGCAGAAGCCCATGACCGGCTCGACGCCGGCACGATTGTACCAGGACCGGTCGAACAGCACGAACTCGCCCTTGGTCGGAAAATGCGAGATGTAGCGCTGGAAATACCATTGCCCGCTTTCCGTCTCGGTCGGCTTGGTCAGCGCGACGATCCGTGCGGTGCGCGGGTTCATATAGGCGCGGGTCTCGTGGATCGCGCCCCCCTTGCCGGCCGCATCGCGGCCCTCGAACAGCACGATCACGCGCTTGCCGCTCCCCTGCTGCCAGGTCTGCACCTTCACCAGCTCGATCTGCAGCTTTTCCAGCTCGGCCTTGAAGACGTCCTTGTTCAGCTTCTTGTCATAGGGGTAGCCGCCGGAGGCCATGGCGGATTTCGTGATCCAGTCCGGCAGCTCCGGCGTGTCGACGTCGAACAGGCGCGTCTTCCCGTTGATGACGATCTCGACCGGCTTGATGTCGTCCATGCTGCTCATCTCCCGTGTGGCGGGCGGGGCCAAGCCGGAAAGGCCGGTCGCCGCCGTGGCTGGGGAGCAGGCCATAAGTCCATTGCGATTTCAAGCGCACCGTGAAAATCATGTCATGAAGCCGGGTTACATGCTGCATGTCGCCGCACCGGCCAACAGGTGTGATGGGACGGGCCTGTCGGCTCCGGCCCGTTCCGGCAGGCAGCGACAGTCGGGAGGACGCGTGCAGGAAACGACATATTGGCGGACGATGGCCACCCGCATCTGGGCGGAGAAATGGCTGATCGGCCTGACGCTTGCCGGCTGCGCCGGGCTGAGCGCGACCAGCGGCCACGCCGTGCTTGCCGGCGCCTTCTGGATCATCCTCGTCGCCGCACTCCTGAGGCAACCGGCAGCCCCCGCACCGCCCGCATCCATCGAGCCGCTGCCCTCGACCGGCGAGGCCGAACTGGCGACGCTCGAAGCCGGCTTCGACGCCCTAGATATGCCGGTGCTCGTCATCGGACCGGATGAGCGCGTGCTCTTCCAGAACCAGGCCGCCGAGAAGGCCTTCGGCGTCATTCCTGCCAATTCCGACTTGTCCGGCCGGGTTCGCTCGCCGGGCATCCTCGATATGGTGCGCGAAACCATCGCCACGGGCCGTATCAACCAGATCGAGCATTCCGAGCGCCTGCCGTCCGAAGCCGTCTATATCGTGCGCGTCGCGCCGACCGCGCTGTCGGCTGTCCAGCCCGGGCCGGCATCCACGCCGGAAAACCGCGATACCGTCTATGTCGTCTCCTATCGCGATATCTCGCAGGCGCGCCGCATCGATCGCATGCGCTCCGACTTCGTCGCCAATGCCAGTCACGAACTGCGCACGCCGCTCGCCTCCCTGCGCGGCTTCATCGAGACGCTGCAGGGGCCGGCGCGCAACGATGTGAAGGCGCATGAGCGGTTTCTCGGCATCATGCTGGAGCAGGCGACGCGGATGAGCCGCCTGGTCGACGACCTGCTGTCGCTCTCCCGCCTTGAGCTGAAATCCCACATCGCGCCCGAGCAGGAGGTGGCGATCGGACCGCTGCTCAGCCATGTCTGCGACACGCTGGGTCCGCTCGCTCAGGACTTGGGCATCACCATCTCGCTCGATGTTCCGTCATCGCCCGTCGTGGTTCAGGGGGATCGCGACGAGCTGATCGAGGTGTTCGAAAACCTGGTGGAAAATGCCTGCAAGTACGGGCAGGAGGGCAAGACCGTCGAGGTGACCGTGTCGGGCGGCGGGGGAGACCCGGTCGAGGTCTCGGTGCGCGATCACGGGCCGGGCATTCCTGCCGAGCATGTCCCGCGCATCACCGAACGTTTCTACCGGGTGAATGTGGAGGCCAGCCGCTCGAAGAAAGGCACCGGTCTGGGGCTTGCGATCGTCAAACACATCCTCACCCGGCATCGCGCGCGGCTGATCGTCCGCTCGGTTCTGGGCGAGGGAACCGTTTTCACCGTCCGTTTCTGACGGAATATCGCACGAATCCGGCTCGTGGAAGAAAAATCAAGAATATTCAATAAGATGGTCTGTCATAAATCTTTCGTCAACTTGACATAAAAGCTGGTGGCATCGGCCGCTAATGAAGGACGGCCGATGCGAATAAACGGCGAAAGCGAGCGCTGACACTCTAGCGCACCCACACAAGCCCATCCGGGAGAATTCCATGAACGCCCTGAAACTGACTGCTGCAGCCTTGGTGGCTTCCGTCGCCTTTGCTGGCGCTGCTGCTGCCCGCGACCAGATCCAGATCGCTGGTTCGTCCACCGTTCTTCCCTATGCCAAGATCGTTGCCGAAACCTTCGGCGAGACCTTCCCCGACTTCAAGACGCCGGTCGTCGAATCCGGCGGCACGGGCGCCGGCCTCAAGGAATTCTGCAAGGGCGTCGGCCCCGACACCATCGACATCGCCAATGCTTCGCGCAAGATCAAGGACAGCGAACTAGCGGAATGCAAGTCGGCCGGCGTGATCGAAGTGCAGGAAGTCAAGATCGGCTATGACGGCATCGTGTTCGCCACCGACAGCGGCAATGCCGACCTGAAGCTCGAGCCGAAGGACCTCTATCTCGGCCTCGCAGCCCAGGTCGTCGTCGACGGCAAGCTCGTTGCGAACCCCTACACGAAGTGGTCCGAGGTCAACAAGAACCTGCCGGACGCCGACATTGCCGCCTACATCCCGGGCGAAAAGCACGGCACGCGCGAAGTCTTCGAAGAGAAGATCCTTCATGCAGGCTGCAAGGCTTCCGGCGCCGAAGACGTCATCAAGGCGGCCGTTGCCGATGCCAAG
This sequence comes from Rhizobium quercicola, assembly GCF_021168455.1. Classification (NCBI taxonomy): domain Bacteria; kingdom Pseudomonadati; phylum Pseudomonadota; class Alphaproteobacteria; order Hyphomicrobiales; family Rhizobiaceae; genus Rhizobium; species Rhizobium quercicola. The sequence goes on along the minus strand of NZ_JAJOZR010000003.1, from coordinate 182,305 downwards.
GAACAGGCCCGCACCTGCGTCGCCGTTCGCAAGGATGGCAAGGCTGTCGACATCGATGGCGACTACACGGAAACCCTGGCCCGCATCGCTGCCAACAAGAACGGCATCGGCGTCTTCGGTCTCGCTTTCTATGAAAACAATGCCGACAAGCTGAAGGTTGCGACCGTCAACGGCGTCGTTCCCTCCACGGAAACGATCGCTTCGGGCGAATACCCGGTCTCGCGCCCGCTGTTCTTCTACGTCAAGAAGGCGCATCTCGGCGTTATCCCCGGCCTGAAGGAATTCGTCGAATTCTTCCTCGACGACCAGATGGTCGGCCCGGAAAGCCCGCTGTCGGCCTATGGTCTCGTGTCCGCACCGGACGCAGAGCGCGAAGCCGACCGCAAGGCCTTTACCGACGGCACGCTGCTGTAATAGGAGCCGATCCGGAGACCCGGTCTCTTAAGGATCACCCCGCACGGCGCCTGAGCGCCGTGCGGGAGCCCCAACGTTCGAATGGCCGGCGTCCGATCTTGCAGCATGCGATGTCGTGAAACGACCGGGGGACCCAGACCATGAGCGCTTCTCTCCTCTTTCTCCTCGTCCTGCTCGTCGGCGCATCCGCCTTCGTCATGGGGCGTTCGCGGGCCATGGCCACGGCCGGCGGCAAGCTATCCTCGCTGCATTCTCTGCCCGGCTACCACGGCAGCTACGCCGCCATCTGGGCTCTGCTTCCGTCGCTCGTCGTGCTCGCCGTCTGGCTCGTCGCCGCACCGCCGATGATCGATCGCAGCGTGCTCTTCCATCTTCCGACAGAGGTCCTGAACCAGGGCAACGCTCCTGCCCAGCTTGCGCTCGGCCAGGTCAAGTCGGTTGCCCGCGGTCTCGCCCTTCTCTCGGACGCCGAGCGCAGTGCGCTCGACAGCGGCTCCATCAATCTTCGCGACGCCATGGGGGCCAAGGGCATTCCGCTGGCTGGCGCCGGCGAGCCCTGGATGATCGAGTCCGCCACGACCTTCAACAGGATGACGGCAAACAGCCATCTCGCCATGGCCGGGGTCGTGCTGCTGCTGGCCATCGGCGGAACGCTCCTGGCGCTCCGCGGCATCTCGCAGCGCTTCCGGGCCCGCAACCGTGTGGAGCAGGTCATTCTCGGCGGCCTGATCCTCGCTTCCTCCATCGCCATCCTCACCACCGTCGGCATCATCGGCTCCATGCTGTCGGAGGCCCTGCGCTTCTTCGCCTCCGTGTCGCCGATGGAGTTCTTCTTCGGCACGGTCTGGGATCCGCGCTTCGCCGCCGCCGGCCAGGCCGGGCAGGCCGGACAGTTCGGCCTCCTGCCGCTTCTCGCCGGCACGCTCTACATCGCCTTCGTCGCCATGCTCTTCGCCGTGCCGATCGGCCTCTTCGCCGCCATCTACATGGCGGAATATGCCAGCAACACGGTGCGCTCGATCGCCAAGCCGCTGCTCGAGATCCTCGCCGGCATCCCGACCATCGTCTACGGCTTCTTCGCCCTCGTCACGGTCGGCCCGTTCCTGCGCGATATCTCGGGCCAGCTGAACGGCCTCGTCACCGGCAACTATGCCAGCTTCATCCAGGCGCAGAGCGTTCTCACGGCCGGCATCGTTATGGGTATTATGCTGATCCCCTTCGTGTCCTCGCTGTCCGACGACATCATCACGCAGGTCCCCGGCTCGCTGCGCGACGGTTCGCTCGGCCTCGGCGCAACGCGATCGGAAACCATCAAGCGTGTCGTTCTGCCGGCAGCGCTTCCCGGTATCGTCGGCGCCCTTCTGCTCACGGCCTCCCGTGCCGTCGGCGAAACCATGATCGTGGTGCTCGCGGCCGGTGTCGCCGCGCGCATGCAGATCAACCCCTTCGAGCCGATGACGACCGTCACGGTGAAGATCGTCAACCAGCTGACGGGCGACCTGGAGTTCACCTCTCCCCAGACCCTCGTCGCCTTCGCACTCGGCATCACGCTCTTTGCCATCACGCTCTGCCTCAACATTTACGCGCTCTACATCGTGCGCAAATACCGGGAACAGTACGAATGACCGACATGACTTCATCGCTCGCCGGTGCGTCGCAGCGTCCCGCATCCACCCGTCGCGATATCGGCATCAAGCGCCGCTACGCCGCAGAACGCCGCTTCCGGGCCTATGGCATCGGCGCGATCTCCATCGGCATCTTCTTCCTCGGTCTCCTGCTCTGGACCGTCGTGTCCAAGGGCTACACGGCCTTCCTGCAGACCGAGATCGTCCTGCCGATCACCTTCAGCGAACAGGTCATCGACCCGAAGAACGAACGGGCGACCAATCCTGCCAAGCTGATGACGGCGAACTATCCGCTGCTGGTGCGCGATGCACTGGTGCAGAAGCTGGGCCTGGACCCGGCCAACCGGGCGGACGTCAAGCTGGCGACCGACATGGTTTCGGCGAGCGCCCGCACGCAGCTTCGCGACGTCGTCGTCGCCAACCCGGCCATCATCGGCCAGACGGTGCCGGTGGCCTTGCTGGCCGAGGGCAACATCGACTCGGCCAACAAGGGCCAGATCGACGTGACGGTGGACGAGGCCAACCGCAAGGTGAAGGACAAGCAGCTCGGCTGGATGCAGACGCTGTCGCAGGACGGCGCGATGACGAAGTCGTTCAACACGGGGCTCTTCACCTCTGGCGCCTCCTCGCGTCCCGAAGCCGCCGGCATTGGCGTCGCCGCGCTCGGCTCTCTCTACATGATGCTGATCGTGCTGGTGCTGTCGCTCCCGATTGGGGTCTCCGCCTCGATCTACCTCGAAGAGTTCGCGCCGAAGAACAAGCTGACCGACCTCATCGAGGTCAACATCAACAATCTCGCGGCCGTTCCCTCCATCGTCTACGGTCTGCTCGGCCTGTCGATCTTCATCAACTTCGCGGGCATGCCGCGCTCGGCAGCCCTCGTCGGTGGTCTCGTCCTCACGCTGATGACGCTTCCCACCATCATCATCGCCACGCGTGCGGCCCTGAAGGCCGTGCCGCCGTCCATCCGGGCTGCGGCCCTCGGCCTCGGCGCCTCGAAGATGCAGACCATCTTCCACCACGTCCTGCCGCTTGCCATGCCGGGTATCCTCACGGGCACCATCATCGGCCTGGCCCATGCGCTGGGTGAAACCGCGCCGCTGCTTCTCATCGGCATGGTGGCCTTCGTGGTCGACTTTCCGGGCTCGCCGCTCGAACCGTCCACGGCACTCCCGGTCCAGATCTACATGTGGGCCAACGAAGCCGAACGTGCATTTGTCGAACGGACCTCCGGCGCGATCATCGTGCTCCTGATCTTCCTGGTGGTCATGAACCTTGGCGCAATCCTGTTGCGGCGCCGCTTTGAACGACGCTGGTAGTGAGGTAGAAAACAATGAACATGATGTCAGAAGCGACTCTCGAAAAGGCGGTCGATCAGAAGATGAATGCTGTCCCTCACAAGATGATCGGCAAGGATGTGTCGGTCTACTACGGCGAAAAGCGCGCGCTCTTCGACGTGAACCTCAACATCCGGGAAAACACGGTCACGGCGCTGATCGGCCCCTCGGGCTGCGGCAAGTCCACCTTCCTGCGGACGCTCAACCGCATGAACGACACGATCGACCACTGCAAGGTCACGGGCAAGATCACGCTCGACGGCGGCGATATCTACGATCCCTCGATCGACGTCGTCGAATTGCGGGCCCGTGTCGGCATGGTCTTCCAGAAGCCGAACCCGTTTCCGAAGTCCATCTACGAAAACGTGACCTACGGCCCGAAGATCCACGGTCTCGCCCGCAGCAAGGCCGAGCTCGACGCCATCGTCGAGCAGAGCCTGCAGAAGGCCGGTCTCTGGAACGAGGTGAAGGATCGCCTGCACGAGTCCGGCACCGGCCTTTCCGGTGGCCAGCAGCAGCGTCTCTGCATCGCGCGCGCCGTTGCCGTCAGCCCCGAGGTCATCCTCATGGACGAGCCCTGTTCGGCGCTCGACCCGATCGCCACCGCCAAGGTCGAGGAACTGATCCACGAGCTGCGCGCCAACTATACGATCGTGATCGTCACGCACTCCATGCAGCAGGCCGCCCGCGTCTCGCAGCGCACCGCCATGTTCCACCTCGGCAATCTCGTCGAGGAGAACGACACCGACAAGATGTTCACCAATCCGGATGACCAGCGCACCCAGGATTACATCATGGGCCGCTTCGGCTGATCGGTCGACCGACCGACAGCCTTGCGCCCGTGACCGAACTCCAAGGACAGGATCCATGGCAACCCATATCGCATCCGTCTATGACGAAGACCTGAAATATCTCAGCCGCCGCATCTCCGAAATGGGTGGCCTTGCCGAGCAGATGGTGGCCGAATCCGTTCGCGCCCTCGTCAATGCCGATCTGGGCCTCGCCCAGAAGGTCATCTCCGACGACGTCGTGCTCGACGATGCCGAGCGCCAGATCGGCGAGAAGGCGATCGTGACGATTGCCAAGCGCCAGCCGATGGCGGCCGATCTGCGCGAGATCATGGGATCGATCCGCATCGCGGCCGATCTCGAGCGTGTGGGCGACCTCGGCAAGAACACGGCCAAGCGCGTCATTGCCGTCTCCAGCGCCAGCCTGCCGCGGCAGCTGGCCCGCGGCATCGAGCATCTGGCCGAACTGACGCTGATGCAGTTGAAGGAAGTGCTGGACGTCTACGCTTCCCGCTCGGCCGAAAAGGCAAAGGCCATTCGCGAGCGCGACGGTGAGATCGACGCGATCTACACCTCGCTGTTCCGCGAACTCCTGACCTACATGATGGAAGATCCGCGCAACATCACGCCCTGCACGCATCTTCTCTTCTGCGCCAAGAATATTGAACGCATCGGCGACCACGCGACCAATATCGCCGAGACGATCTACTACATGACGACCGGCGCGCAGCCGCTCGGCGAACGTCCGAAAGACGACTCGTCGAACACGGTCGGCGCACTCGCCACCTAAGCGCGGGGCGCGCGGGAGCCGGTCCGCTCCCGCGCCATCGCCGCCGGTCTTGGAGCCGGCAGACGTTCGGCTGGAGGTATGCAGCCATCCGGCGGTCTCTCGCCGCCACGCATGAAAACTGTCAACGATGATCGCCGCCCTCGGGTTCTGGCGAAAGCCTTGTCGCGTGACAAGGACACTACGGAGTCCAGAAATGCAGCCGAAAATTGCCGTCGTGGAAGATGAAGAAGCCCTGAGCGTTCTCCTGCGTTACAATCTCGAGGCCGAGGGCTTCGATGTCGACACCATCAACCGGGGCGACGAGGCGGAGGTGCGGCTGCAGGAACGGCTGCCCGATCTTCTGATCCTCGACTGGATGCTGCCCGGCGTTTCCGGCATCGAGCTCTGCCGCCGTCTGCGCCAGCGCAGCGAAACGGAGCGCCTGCCGATCATCATGCTGACGGCGCGCGGCGAGGAGAGCGAGCGGGTCCGCGGCCTTGCCACCGGCGCCGACGATTATGTGGTCAAGCCCTTCTCGACGCCCGAGCTGATCGCGCGGGTGAAAGCCATGCTGCGCCGCGCGCGCCCGGAGGTTCTTTCCTCGCTTCTGAAATGCGGCGATATCGAGCTCGATCGCGAAACCCACCGCGTCCACCGCAAGACCCGCGAAGTCCGCCTCGGGCCGACGGAGTTCCGCCTGCTCGAATTCTTCATGGCCTCGCCCGGCCGCGTCTTCTCGCGCTCGCAGCTTCTCGACGGCGTCTGGGGGCACGATATCTACGTGGACGAGCGCACCGTCGACGTCCATGTCGGCCGCCTGCGCAAGGCCCTGAACTTCTCCAACATGCAGGATGTCATCCGCACGGTCCGCGGGGCGGGTTACTCGCTGGAAAGCTGAGCCCGCGCCGACCACCAGAAGCGCAACGTTTCCAGGGGCGTCAGGCCGGTCGATCGGGCGCATCTTCGGGACAGGCGCAACCCCTCCATTATCCAGAACGAAAAAAAGGCCTTCTTCGTGCTCCGAAAAAGGCCTTTCACGTCGTGGGTCTCTGGAGCGCCTATCGCGCGCGGCGACGCTCGGCCGAGGGCTGGTAGGCCAGCTTGGCGTGGAAGGTGCAATAGGGCGAGCTGTCGGGCGAATCGTTGCCGCAGAAGTGAAACTCGTCCTTCATCGGGTCGCCGATCGGCCACTTGCAGGTGCGGTCGGTGAGCTGCGTCAGAACGAGCTTGCGCGACATCGGCACGACGACATTGCTGCCGGTGGCGCCGCTCGCTCCGCTGCCGGTCACCGTCAGTGCGGTCTCCGGTGCGAAGGCGCTTTCGGAGTCCTCGATGACGTTCATCGTGCTGACCGGGCGTGCCGTCGGACGCAACGGTGCGGAGCGCGGCGCCGCGTTGGCGACGACCGCTTCGGGAGCGGCCGGACGTGCGACGGCGACGGGACGCTTCGGGCGGGTTGCGCTCGGCGCGGCACCACCGGCCTTGGCGCGACCGGGAAGCGACAGACGGTGAACCTTGCCGATGACGGCATTGCGGCTGACGCCGCCGAGCTGTGCCGCGATCTGGCTCGCGCTCAACCCCTCGGCCCAGAGCTTCTTCAGTCTCTCCACCCGCTCGTCAGTCCAGTTCATTGTCGTCTCCGTTCCAGGCCGTTCACAAAGGACGAATCCCTCACCGCGTCCCGGATGGCTCCGAGACTGCAACGCCTTGACTCTTTTGGTGACTAGGTCCGCCGCATGCGTCTAGCAATTATTTACTAACCTAGAGACGGGGTGACTCCGTGACAAGAGTCCCATGAATCGACCCGAATCGATTTTTGGGTTTTCCCCAACTTGCTGTCACCGCGTGATATATTTGCAAGGTCTTTTCGCCGGAAAGCATCGCGGCTGAAAAACGCGCAAAAAGCCTGTCGTTCCGGGACTTTTGTTGACAGCGGCACGTGAAGTACCGATAGTGCGCTCGCCGCCCTCTGGGCGGTATTTTTACTGCAGAATTCCTGACGTCGGGATCGGTTTCCGGGCAGGATTTCGCAGCAACTCTAACGTGTTAGAGCGACCTTGACGCGTCATGGACGACGCGCGGCGCTCTAGTGTCGGGCCGGCGCTGCCGGTCTCTGCAGAACAGGTCGAACCTTCCCCGCAGCCCGCGCGGACAGGACGAGGAGATTGGCACGATGGCCGAGGCAACCCCGCTTTACGAAACCTACATGCGCGCGCCGCTGCGCTTCGAGCGCGGCGAAGGTGTCTGGCTGGTGGCGGAAGATGGCACGCGCTATCTCGATTTTGCCGCCGGCGTGGCCGTCAATTCGCTCGGTCACGCCCATCCCCATCTGGTGGCGGCGCTGAAGGACCAGGCCGACAAGGTCTGGCACCTGTCGAATCTCTACGAGATCCCCGGCCAGGAAAAGCTCGCCACGCGCCTGACGGACAACACCTTCGCCGACAAGGTCTTCTTCACCAATTCCGGCGCGGAAGCGCTGGAGTGCGCCATCAAGACCGCCCGCCGCTACCAGTTCGCCAAGGGCCGGCCGGAGCGCTTTCACGTCATCACCTTCGAAGGTGCTTTCCACGGCCGCACGCTTGCGACCATCGCAGCCGGCGGGCAGGCGAAATATCTTGAGGGCTTCGGCCCGAAGGCGCCGGGCTTCGTCCAGGTTCCCTTCGGCGACCTCGATGCCGTCAAGGCGGCGATCACCGAGGAGACGGCCGCAATCCTGATCGAGCCGATCCAGGGCGAGGGCGGCATCCGCCCGGCACCCAAGGCCTTCCTGCAGGCCCTGCGCGATCTCTGCGACGAACACGGCCTGATGCTGATCTTCGATGAAGTCCAGTGCGGCGTCGGCCGGACCGGCAAGCTCTTCGCCTATGAATGGTCGGGCATTTCGCCGGACATCCTAGCAGCTGCAAAGGGAATCGGCGGCGGCTTTCCGCTCGGCGCTTGCCTCGCGACGGAAGAGGCCGCCTCCGGCATGGTCGCCGGCACGCATGGCTCCACCTATGGCGGCAACCCGCTGGCCATGGCCGTCGGCAACGCCGTGCTCGACGTGGTTCTGGGCGAGGGCTTCTTGGAGCATGTCCGCGACGTCGCGCTCGTCTTCCGTCAGGGATTGGCCTCGCTTGCCGATCGCTTTCCCGATGTGATCGAGGAGATCCGCGGCGAAGGCCTCATGCTCGGTATCAAGGCGGCGGTTCCCTCGGCGGAGTTGCTGAAGGCGATCCGGGCGGAAAAGATGCTGGCCGTTCCCGCCGGCGAAAACGTCATCCGCCTGCTGCCGCCGCTGATCACGACCGCAGAGGAAGCCCGCGAGGGCCTTGCCCGCATCGAGCGCGCCAGCGAGACCCTGACGGCGGTCAAGCAGCGCGCCACGGCTTGAGGCCGAGACGGATACCGAAACCCAGGATTACCGACACCCATGCCCGCACACGGAGGCTGAAGCCCCGATGGGACAAGGACAGGACACCGCATTTCCATGGCTGATACCCGGCACTTCCTCGATCTCTCCGCCATGTCGGCGGAGAACCTACGCTCCATCATCGATGATGCGCGGGTGCGAAAGGCAGCGACCAAGGCCGGAACCGCCGAGAAGCCGCTGGCCGGCAAGATGCTCGCCATGATCTTCGAAAAGCCTTCCACCCGCACCCGTGTGTCCTTCGATGTCGGCATGCGGCAGCTGGGTGGCGAGACGCTGTTCCTGTCGGGCACGGAAATGCAGCTCGGGCGCGCCGAAACCATCGGCGATACTGCCAAGGTCCTCTCGCGCTATGTCGATGCGATCATGATCCGCACCACGGATCACAGCCGCCTTCTGGAGCTGGCAGACCATGCCACCGTGCCCGTCATCAACGCGCTGACGGATACGACGCATCCCTGCCAGATCATGGCCGACATCATGACCTTCGAGGAGCATAACGGCCCCGTGAAGGGCAAAACCATCGCCTGGACCGGCGACGGCAACAATGTGCTGCACTCCTTCATCGAGGGCTCGGCGCGGTTCGGCTACACGATGAAGATGGCCGTACCGCTCGGCTCCGAGCCCGACGACAAGATTCTCAACTGGGCGCGCAACAATGGCGGCAATGTCGTGCTGTCGCACGATCCGGAAAAGACGGTGGCCGGTGCCGACTGCGTGGTGACCGATACCTGGGTCTCGATGAACCAGGAGCACCGCGCGCGCGGTCACAATGTCTTCCAGCCGTATCAGGTCAATGCCGCCCTGATGGCGCGGGCGGACGAGAACGCGCTGTTCATGCACTGCCTGCCCGCGCATCGTGGTGAGGAAGTCACCGACGACGTGATCGACGGTCGCCAGTCCGTCGTGTTCGACGAGGCAGAGAACCGCCTGCATGCCCAGAAGTCGATCCTCGCCTGGTGCCTGGGCGCTCTCTGAGCACACGCCCCGAGCCTTGCATGGCTGAAACCTTGAAAAGCGGCATCCGGCTCCCGATTTAGGGGCAAGCGGATGCCACGGTTTTCTGCTGGCATTTCATATCAATCCAATAGAATGGAGTTGCGGCGTGCGATTCCCGGACCTGTCCGGGGCGCTGTCATCTGCGTTCGGGCTCGCCGCGGCGGGTCTTGCATCAGGAGGTTGGACATGGTGGACAAGGGACCAGATCTCGGCGAATTCGGCTATGCGGGCGACGATCGTGTCGTGCCTTTCCAGGTGGAAGGCCTCGACGTGCGCGGTCGCGCCGTCCAGCTCGGGCCGATGCTGGATGCGATTCTCGAACGTCACAATTACCCGCTGCCGGTCGCGCGTCTCGTGGCCGAAACGGTGGTGCTCACAGTGCTGCTTGGCACCTCGCTGAAGTTCGACGGCAAGCTGATCATCCAGACGAAGAGCGATGGTCCGGTGGATCTCGTCGTTGCCGATTTCTCGACCCCGGACCGTGTGCGCGCCTATGCCCGCTACGACGAGGAGGCCTTGGCCAGCGCCATCGAGAAGGGTGAAACCGATCCGCAGGCTCTGCTTGGCGAAGGTGTCCTCGCCTTCACCATCGACCAGGGCGAGTTCACCCAGCGCTATCAGGGCATCGTGCCGCTCGACGGCGCCTCGCTGGAAGAGATCGCTGGCGTCTACTTCCGCCAGTCGGAGCAGATCCCGACCAAGGTGCGCCTCGGCGTTGCCGAGCTTCTGGATCGCGACGAGAACGGCAAGCCGCGTCATCGCTGGCGGGCCGGCGGCATGGTCGCGCAGTTCCTGCCGGAAGCACCCGACCGGATGCGCCAGCCGGACCTGCATGGCGGCGACGGTGCCGAGAGCTTCGACGGCAGCGTGGACGACCTCTGGGACGAGGCCCGCGTGATGGTGGAAACGATCGACGCGGACGAACTGACGGACCCCATGGTCGGCACGGAACGGCTGCTCTTTCGCCTGTTCCATGAGCGCGGCGTGCGGGTCTATCCGCCGCAGGCCGTCTACGACCAGTGCGCCTGCTCGCGTGAGAAGCTGCGCGACGTCCTCGCCAGCTTCAGCCAGGAGGAAATCGACAGCACGGTGGAGGATGGCGTCATCTCGGTGACCTGCGAGTTCTGCTCGACCACCTACACCTTCGAGGCGACGGAAGTCCGTCCGCAGTAATCGGCTCGCCAAACGCTCGCCCAGAGACAGGTTCCCGGCTCTTCCCGCCGGGAGTCAGTTCAGCGTGCGGCTCAGACCCGGCAGGTCCAGCGAGAAGGCGGGAATGTCCACCGTGAAGGTCTCGCCGTCCGGCGTCTCCATCGCGTAATGGCCGAACATGACGCCGGAGGGCGTGTCGAGCGGACAGCCGGAGGAATATTCGAACGTATCGCCCGGGTTCAGGATGGGCTGCTCGCCGATCACGCCGGGGCCGTTCACCTCGTCCACCTGTCCGTTCTCGTCGGTGATATGCCAGTAGCGCGTCATCAGCCGCACCGTCTTGACGGAGCGGTTGGAGATCAGGATCCGGTAGCCCCAGACGTAGCGCCCATCTTCGGGATCGGACTGATCCTCGAGATAGTAGGGCTCTACGGTGACTTCGATGTCCCGTGTCAGCGCGCGATACATGATGCAAAACCTTTCCAGTCGCTGAACTCAGTCTACGGCCAGATGGTTTCCCGAAGAATAACGCGCGCGAAAAGTGTGTTGCAGCGCGGGACAAAGAAAAATCGCGCCGGTGCGGCGCGATTTCAGGGTTTACGGCGATCGCGGACGGGTTGGCTCAGGCCGAGACGGCCTTGAGCGCCCGGGCGAAATCCTCGATCAGGTCGTCACTGTCCTCGATCCCGGCGGAGAGGCGCACGGTACCGTCAGAAATGCCGAGTTCGGCGCGGGCGTCTTCGGCGAGGTTCTTGTGCGTCGTGGTCGCGGGATGCGTGATCAGGCTCTTGGCATCGCCGAGATTGTTGGAGATCTTGACGATCTCCAGAGCGTTCTGCAGCGCGAACGCCGCCTCCTTGCCGCCCTTCATCTCGAAGCAGACCAGCGTGGAGCCACCCTTCATCTGCCGCGCGATGATGTCGGCCTGCGGGTGATCCTTCCGGCCGGGATAGATGACGCGGGCGATCTGGTTCTGCTCGGCCAGGAAATCGGCAACCTTCGCCGCATTCTCGCTCTGCTGGCGCACGCGCAGCGGCAGGGTTTCGATGCCCTTCAGCAGCGTCCAGGCATTGAACGGCGACAGGGCCGGGCCCGTGTGGCGGAAGTAGTCGTGCAGATGCTCGTCGATCCAGTCCTTCGACGACAGGATGACGCCGCCGAGGCACCGGCCCTGGCCGTCGATATGCTTGGTGGCGGAATAGACGACGACATGCGCGCCGAGGTCGAGCGGCTTCTGCAGCAGCGGCGTCGCAAAGACGTTGTCCACCACAAGCTTGGCACCCGCCGCATCGGCAAGCTTGGCCACGGCGGCGATATCGACCACTTCCAGCGTCGGGTTGGTCGGGCTTTCGAGGAAGAAGACCTTGGTGTTCGGGCGGATCGCCTTTTCCCAGTTCTCGATGAAGCGGCCATCGACCAGCGTGCATTCGATGCCGTAGGTCGGCGCCAGCGTTTCCACGACCCAGCGGCACGAGCCGAAGAGCGCACGGGCGGCAACGATATGATCGCCGGCCTTCAGCTGGCAGAGAATGGCTGCGGACACGGCTGCCATGCCCGAGGCCGTGGCGCGCGCATCCTCGGCGCCTTCCAGCAGGCACATGCGCTTTTCGAACATGTCGTTGGTCGGGCTGCCGTAGCGGGCATAGATGAAGCCGTCCGTCTCGCCCTTGAAGCGCGCTTCCGCGGCCTCCGAGGTGTCGTAGAGGAAGCCCTGCGTGAGGAAGATCGCCTCGGACGTCTCGCCATGGTTGGAGCGGGTGGTGCCGCCGTGAACGAGCTGTGTCGCCGGGCGCCAGGTGTTGTTTGCCGTGCTCATCGCTTGTCTCCTTCCAGAAACAAAAAAACCGGTCGCGTAAAGCAGACCGGTTCGAGCCCGGTCTTTTTAGCCATTTGTTTAACGTGGCTGCAAGCCGACCGGCCAAATCACCACGGGATAAGTTCCCATACGTCTTCGCCCCGCTTGCGTCAATCGGCCGTATTTGGTTTTGTCGGCCTCGAAAAAAGGATGATGGCATGGCGCGCGAAACGGGCATTCTGGCGGATAGCGCAATCGCTTCGCTGTTCGATGATGGCCGCCTTCTGAGCGAAGGACCGCTGGACGAGGACCAGATCCAGCCGGCGAGCCTCGACCTGCGGCTCGGCGCCCGGGCCTTCCGGGTGCGCGCGAGCTTCATGCCGGGGCCCGGCCATCTCGTCGCCGACAAGCTCGATCGCCTGAAGCTGCACGTGATCGACCTGACCGAGGGCGCCGTGCTCGAAACAGGCTGCGTCTACATCGTCCCCCTGATGGAAAGCCTCGACCTGCCGGCTGCGATGTCGGCCTCGGCCAATCCGAAAAGCTCGACCGGCCGGCTCGATATCTTCACCCGCGTCATCACCGATCGCGCGCAGGAGTTCGACAAGATCCCGGCCGGCTATCGCGGCCCGCTCTATCTCGAAATCAGCCCGCGCACCTTCCCCGTCATCGTGCGGCGCGGCTCGCGCCTGTCGCAGATCCGCTTCCGCGTCGGCCATGCGCTGCTGACGGAGGGCGAGGTTCTCGACCTTCACCGCACGGAGACGCTGGTGGCCAGCGATACGCCGAACGTTTCCGGTGCCGGCATCGCCCTGTCGATCGACCTGAAGGGAACCGGCGCCGACGGGCTGATCGGCTATCGCGGCAAGCACCACACGGCCGTGGTGGATGTGGACCGCAAGGGCGCTCACGGGATCTACGATTTCTGGGAGCCGCTCTACAGCCGCGGCGCCGACGAGCTCATCCTTGATCCCGATGAGTTCTACATCCTCGTCTCGCGCGAGGCCGTGCATGTGCCGCCGCTCTTTGCCGCGGAAATGACGCCGTTCGATCCGCTGGTCGGCGAGTTCCGCGTCCATTATGCCGGTTTCTTCGACCCCGGCTTCGGCCATGCGCAGGCGGGCGGCACGGGCAGCCGCGCCGTGCTTGAAGTGCGCAGCCACGAGGTGCCCTTCATTCTCGAACACGGCCAGATCGTCGGCCGCCTCGTCTACGAACACATGATGGAGCGCCCGAAAGGTCTGTACGGCCTCGGTGTCGGATCGAACTATCAGGCGCAGGGCCTGAAGCTTTCCAAGCACTTTCGTGGCTGAGAGCCGCGTTTCGCATCCGCGTTTTCGCGCTTGAGGATTGACACGCCGCCGCATCTGTTGGATGTCTGGCGCATCGGCGGGTGTAGCTCAATGGTAGAGCAGCAGCTTCCCAAGCTGAATACGAGGGTTCGATTCCCTTCACCCGCTCCAGCCCCTTCCTGTGCGACCCTGAGATATATGTCACCGCTCCACGCCGGCTCGGGGCCGGTCGATCGGCTGGAATGATTTTTCCGAAGAAAATTCGGCTCTGACTTGAAGCCGTCACATTCGGCCCCTATATTCGTCTTATCGGCAACCGGTCGAGCGTTTCGAAAGAAGAGATGTTCTCGGGTCCGATACAAGCTTTCGTCGATTTGACCACGGATGTACTGGCAACTTGATAAAAGCGAATGAGGAAGGTCGGTGCGGTTTCGCCCCGGCCTTTTTTATTGTCTTGAAGCCCCCGAAAATATTGGCGCATTTCGGGCGACGAACCCCGGCGACTACGCCAGGGTCACGCCATGCAGCCGCGAGAGTTCGTCGCTGACGCTCTCGATCTCCTGCTCCATTCTTGCCGCATCCCACGCGAGCCCCTGGCCGGCAATCTCCGCGATCCGGCGGAGGAGGCGCCGTGTCAGCGTTCCCGTGACGGCGAGCGCCGTGCGGCGAAGCACGATATCGGCGAGCCGTCCCACCTGCTCATGGCGGATGAGATAATCGATCTCGCCTTCGACATGGTCCGGCGCGTCGGGAAGGGCGACGGCACTCGACGCGGCGATGTGCCGGGCGACGGCGTGCGCTGTCGTTCCATAGCGGGCGAACAGCGCTTCCGCTTGCGCCTGGGGAAGCCCTGATGTCGCGGCGATATCGGCGACCAGCCGGTGGCGTGCCGCATCGTCGCCGGGATAGTTGCGCCCGCCGCCGATCGGCATCACCTCCGTCGAAACCGCGCGCGACCGGCCGAGGCGCTGCAAGACGGTGTCGGCCACCTCTTCGGCATAGCCGCGAAACGTCGTCCACTTGCCGCCGACGAGAGACAGCACGGGGAAGGGGCGGTCCCCCGTCGGCTCCAGCACCGGCGTCACATGATCGCGGCTGATCAGGCCGGGATCCCTCGCATCATTAGCCGGCAAAGGACGGATGCCGCTGTAGGTGTAGACGATCTGGCTGCGGTCGAAATGCATCTTCGGCAGGAGCTTGCCGAGGCTGTCGAGCAGGTAGTCGATCTCGTCGTCCTCGCAGCGCACGCTGTCGGGCTGGTCGGCCTTGATGTCGGTCGAGCCGACCATCGCGCGGCCGAGATAGTCGAAGACGAGGCAGATCCGGCCGTCGTCCGCCTCGAAGTAGATCATCCGCCCGTCGAGCTCTTTCAGCAGCGCGTCATGGCGCAGCAGGATGTGCGAGCCCTTGGTGCCGCCGATCATGCGGGATGTCTCGCCGAGCGTGGCATTGACCGTGTCGATCCAGGGCCCGCCGGCGTTCACAACGATCTTCGGTTTGACGCGCAGCGTTGCACCGTCGAGCAGGCTGGAGATGACGAGCGTATCGCCGGCGCGGCTTTCCAGGCGTGCATGATTGACGGCGGCAGAGGTGGGGCTGGCCGCAAGGCCGTCGCGCACCAGTTCGGCCACCAGCCGCTCGGGATGCGTCACGGTCGCGTCGTAATAGGTGCCGGTGGCCACGATACGGGGCGTGAGCGCCGGCAGGCTGCGCAGCGATGCGGCCTTGCCGGCCATGCTGTGCCGCGGCATCACCCGCTGGCGCGCGCCATAGGCGTCGTACATCGACAGTCCGGTCTTGATCAGAAGCGCGCCGCGGCTGCGCGGCGTTCCCTTGGCACCGAAGAGCGTGCGCACGGCCGACCAGACGCCTTTCGTCCAGGAAAAGATGGGAATGACGGTTGCGAGCGGCTTCACATAATGCGGCGCGTTGCGCAGCAGCAGGTTGCGCTCATAGGTGGATTGCGCCACCAGACGCAGCTCGCCCGTTTCCAGGTATTTCAGGCCCCCATGGATCAGCCGCGAGGGTGCGGCACTGGTGCCGGATCCGTAATCCGACTTGTCGAGGATGAGGCAGGTCAGGCCTTGCGCGCAGAGATCGCGAAACAGCCCGGCGCCGTTGACGCCCGCGCCGATGATGACGACATCGACGGTGCCGGTTCTCGCGATCGCTTCCATGCGCTCGGCCATGCCGCCCGGCCAGCGCGTCTCGTTGACGGTTTCGCTCATGATGTCCTGCCTGTCTTGATGATGCTGAGGGGAACGCCGCGTGCCAGAAGATCGGCGCGGACGGTGTCGGCCAGCCTGTCCGTCGCCAGAACGGCATCGAAGGCCGTGAGATCGGCAAAGACGTTCAGCGCGACCTTGCCGAATTTCGACGAGTCGAGCAGCAGGATACGGCGCGAGGCCGCGGCCATCATCGCCTGCTTGACCTTGGTCACCTGCGCGTCCTGGATAAATGCCGTGCCGCCATCCACCGCCGAGGCCGAGCAGAAGAACACATTGGCCCGGAGCGCTGCGACGGTGCGTTCCGTCGTCAGGCCGATGAAGGCGTTGAAGGTGCGGTGGTAGGTGCCGCCGAGGCAGAGCACCTCGATGTCGTCGATGTCGATCAGCCGGTTGGTGGAGACGAGCCCGTTGGTGATCACCGTCAGCGGCCGCACGCCGGCGAGGAGGTCGGCAAGGGCGGCACCGGTGGTGCTGTCGTCGAGCATCACCGCCTGTCCGGGCTCCACATGGGCAAGCGCTGCACGCGCCAGCGCCGCCTTCTCCGCCTTGCCCACGGTCTCGCGATAGCGGAAGGCGCTCTCGTAGAGGCCGGATGGCTGAACGGTGACGGTGCCGTGCAGCTTGCGCAGCACGCCCTGATGGGCAAGCCGGTCGACATGGCGGTGGATCGTCATGCGGGACACGCCGAAATGCGCGACCAGATCCTCGATGCGGGCCTGTCCGGCCTGCATGATATAGTCGGCGATCTCCTCCCGGCGGGCATCGGCCTTCATGTCGCGATCGCCCGTCGCGAACCTTCCGCAAGCCGCTCGATGGCGCGCCAGTGCGGCTGCATCGCCTCCGCCATCTCGCGGTAGAGCGTATACCGTGCCGCAAGGGCCGCCCGTCGCTCCGGGTCCGGCATGTGGCTGCGCAGGATCGTCGTCGTCTGGCGGGCGCCGGCCTGCGGGCTCTCGTAGAGGCCGATCGCGGCGCCCGCCGTCAATGCGGCGCCCCAGGCGGCGGCCTCATCCGCCGAGGTCACGTGGACCGGCAGGTCGAGCGCATCGGCAAACATCTGCGACAGCGCCGGATTGCGTGCGCCGCCGCCCGAAATCCGCGCCTCCGTGATCGGCATGACGCTGCGCAGGTCGTCCACATGGGCCTTGTGGTTGAAGACGATTCCTTCGAGGACGGCCTTCAGCATATCGCCGCGATCGTGCCAGCCGTGAACGCCGAAGAAGCCCGCGCTTGCCGTGCTGCCATAGGGCGAGCCGAACAGGTAGGGGTGGAACAGGATATCGGACGGACGACCGAAGGCGGCATCGAGTTCCGGTTTCAGAAGCGCATGCACGCCGGTGCCGCTCGCTGCGGCTTCGCTCTGCTCGGCACGGCAGAACTGGTCGAGGAACCAGTCGTAATTCGCAGTCGATGCCGGGGAAACGGCCATGTTGTTCCACTGCCCGGGCTCGATGGCGCTTCGGCAGTGCCAGCGCGAATTGGTGACCGGCCGGTCCGTCACCACCTCGTTGATCGAGTAGGTGCCGGCAACGATCGACAGCAGCCCCACCTCGTGCCCGCCGATGCCCAGGGCGGAGGCGGTCACATCGTGCAAGCCGGCGGCGACCGGCGTCCCCTCCACAAGCCCGGTCAGCGCGGAAGCCGCGGCCGTCACGCCGCCGACGATCGCCGCCGACGGCGCCATGTCGGGAAGCGCGTTCCACACGGCGTCCAGACCGAACAGCGCCAGCGCCTCGCGGTCGAAGGCCTGCGTCGCGACGTTCGTGAAGGCAATGCTCGCCTCCGTCCGGTCCGTGCCGATCGTGCCGGTCAGGCAGAAGCGCAGCCAGTCCTTGCAGGCGAGCACATGGCCGATGCCGGCGAAGCGCTCCGGCTGATTGTCGCGCATCCAGGCAAGGATGGCCGAGGGTGCGGAAGCGTGCGGAGACTGGCCCGTCAGATCGAGCGCCCGCGCGGCGATATCGGTCGCGTTCCACGCGTCGGACAAGGTACCGGCGCGGCTGTCGAGCGACAGGATGCCAGGCCCCAGCGGCCGGCTGTCGCGGCCAAGCACATAGACGCCATCGCCATGCGCGGTCGCAGCGACAGCCTTGATGTCGGAGGGACGGCAACCGGCCGTCGTGATCGCTTCGCGGATCGCCTCGGCGGTGGCGGCCCAGAGCCCGTCCATGTCGCGCTCCACCCAGCGCGGATGCGGTAGCGACTGCGCGACCCGGCGACGCGCCACGGAGATCGGCGTTCCATCCGGCCGGAAGACGACGGCCTTCGTCACCGTGAGCCCATTGTCGATGCCGAGCAGGCAATCCATCGTTCCGTCCTCCCATCCCGATTCCGAAAGCGATGGCCGTCGGCGAGCGGTAACATACGGATGTGTGATATTCCCGTCAATCGGCGTGACATTGCCGTGACGATGTCACGCTGAGCCGTGAGACCATGCCGCGAATGGCGGGTTTTGCGTGCGGCGCAGCATAGGTTGCGTTGCAAGATCGTCTTTTCTTGGCTACGGCTCTAATGGTCAGTCAAACATGACGCATCGGTTCAACAAGGATCCATGATTTCGTGACGATGGAAGACGATGTAGCCCAAACGTTCGATCTGGCGCCGGTCGCCATGTGGATCGAGGATTTCAGCGGCGTCCAGGCCTTGTTCGAGACATGGCGTGGCGAAGGCGTCGAGAACATCTCCGCCTTCCTTGCCGAAGATCCTGCCCGTGTCGCAGCCTGTTCCAGCCGTATCAAGGTGCTGAAGGTCAACAGGCGAACGCTGGAGCTGTTTGAGGCGCGCGACCTCGATCATCTGGTTGAAAACCTCGGCCTCGTCTTTCGCGACGACATGCTGACCAGCCACATCAGCGAGCTCTCCCAGCTTTTCGACGGCAAGTCCGTCTTTGCCAGCAACGCCATCAACTACACGCTGGGCGGCCGCAGGCTCGATATCCAGCTGAGGGGCAATGTGCTTCCGGGCCACGAGAGGACGCTGGCCCGGGTGCTTCTTACCACGGAAGACGTGACGGCACGCGAAACGGCGGCCCGCGCGGAGCGGGAGAGCCGCCAGTATGCGGAAGGGATCTTCGAACACTCCCCGGTCTCGCTCTGGGTGGAAGATTTCAGCCGGATCAAACTGTTGCTCGACGACGTGCGCCGGCGCGGCATTCTGGATTTCCGCGTGTTCACCGACGTGCATCCCGAATTCGTCACGCAGTGCATGAGCGAGATCCGCGTGATCGACGTCAATCAGGCGACGCTCGATCTTTTTGGCGCACCCGATCGCCGGACGCTGCTCCACCGCCTCGCCGACATCTTCCGCGGCAACATGCAGCAGCATTTTCGCGAGCAGCTGATCGAGCTGTGGAACGGCAATCTGCTCCACCATCGCGAAGTCGTCAATTACGCGCTCGACGGGTCCGAGCGCTTCGTGCTGCTGCAGTTTTCCGTGTTGCCCGGACACGAGGACGACTGGTCGCTGGTCCAGGTCGCCCTGACCGATATCACCGCCCGCAAGAAGGCCGAGGCCTATCTCGAATATCTCGGCAAGCACGATGTCCTGACCAAGCTGCACAACCGTGCCTTCTACATGGAGGAGCTGAACCGGATCGAGCGGAAGTCCCTGCGTCCGGTGTCCGTCGTCATTCTCGATCTCAATGGTCTGAAGGAGGCAAACGATCAGCGCGGTCACGATGCCGGCGATGCGCTGTTGCGGCGTCTGGGAGAAGTGCTGAACGAAGCGGTGAGCGGCCCCAATCGCGCCGCGCGCATCGGCGGCGACGAGTTCGCCTTGCTCATGCCCGGCGCCGACGAAGCGGCGGTGGCGGCGATGATCGAGAGCATCGACGATCTTCTGAAGATCAACAACCAGTTCTATCCCACAGGAACACTCAGCGTCTCCATGGGCCGCGCGACCAGCACGGTCTCGGAAAGCATGGAGGCTCTGGTCAAGCGCGCCGATATCGACATGTACAAGCAGAAACAGGCCTATTACAGCCGCGCCGCGGCCAATCGGCGGCGCTGAGCAGGCGGCTTGCGGGCCCGCGTTCGTATCTTGCCGTCGCGTCCTTGAAGCGAGCCCGCTTCCACGGGCTATGTCCTATGAACGTGTCGGCCGGTGCGGCGTCTTGTTCCAGACGAAGGGCTTACGATAGAGCTCGATGATGGCAGCCCAGGCTGCGCCGGAGATCATCAGCCAGTAGGCGGGTACGGCCCGCCATCGTCCGCCCACGGCCCGCCACTCCTCGGCGCCCATCGGCTTGCGGCCGAGCTGGATCATGAGGGTGTAGCTGCCGATGATGTTGAGCGTGTCGAGGATTATCAGGCAGGAGGCAAGGACCGTGTCTCCGCTCGACAGATGGCCGTTAAGCAGCGTCCAGCCGAGATAGATCAGGAAGGCCAGGGTCAGCGGGTGCGCCAGCGCCGACAGGATCATGCCGGCAACGAGGATCTGCGCGGTCGCGAACGCCCTCCATCCCATCTGCCGGTAGAAGAGGCCGGGATCCCGCATCATCACGAGCCATGTCTGCAGCCAGCCCTTGAACCAACGCGTCCGCTGCGCAAACCAGGCTGCCGTGTCCGTCGGCGCGTCCTCGAGCGTCGGGCGACGGATCATCTGCGAGCGGTAGCCCAGGCGATAGAGCCGCATGCCGAGATCCGCATCCTCGGTCGTGTTGAACGGATCCCATCCTCCGACCGCCTTGAGCGCATCCACGCGAAAATGGTTCGATGTGCCGCCGAGCGGCAGGGGAAGGCCAGCCGATGACAGGAAGGGCAGCAGCCCGCGAAACAGAGCGGCATATTCGAGTGCGAACATGGCGCTCAGCCATCCCGCTCTGGCATTCGTGACGACCAAAGGCGACTGGAGGCAGGCAACGCGCGGATCCGCCGCGAGAAAGACGGCATGCGCCTCCCGCAGCTGGCCCGGGTCCGGCCGGTCCTCCGCGTCGTAGATGGTCAGGAACGTGCCGCGCGCACCGGGAAGGGCATAGCTCAGCGCCTTCGGCTTCGTGCGCGGCGCGGCGGCGGGAACGCGCACGATCTCGTATTCGGGCGATAGGGACAGGGCTTCCAGGGCGGCGAGCGTTTCGCCATCGTCGGCCTCGCAGATCAGCTTGATGTCGAGGCGCGACCGGGGCCAGTCGAGCCGATCGAGCGCGCCGACCAGCTGTGCCACGACCTCCGTCTCGCGGTAGAGGGCGACGAAGATCGAGTAGACCGGAAGGGGCCCCGTCGCGCGCGTATCGAGCCTCGGCGCGGACGCCGGCTTCAGCACGGCTTTCTTCACATGGAGGAGGGCGCGTGCGCGCAGGAAAAGCTGGCAGAAGTAGAGGGTGGTCAACACGAGATGCGTGACCAGCAGCCAGACGAGCGGCATGAGAAAGGCGGAGACGACAAAAAACGAAAGCCCGAGCCCGGCATAGAAGCCTTGCTTGCCCCAGAACACGATGCGGGCGCTGTGTTCGGGCCTGGCATCGAAAAGGAGGGTCACCGCGTCGCGCACGCGCCGCTCCCGGCCCGCCGTCCAGGCCGCCGTCCGCACCGCACGGGGTGTCGATACGGCCAGGATGTCGACAAGCGCCGGCCGTCGATCGAGCCTCAGCGCGAGATCGTGGAGCTGGTCGAGTTTGGGCACGATGACGGTGATCGCCGGCCGGCTCGAATGAAAGAGACGCAGCATGTCCGGCAAGACGAGCTGCGCATCCAGCGGTTCGGCATCGTGAACCTGATCGGCATCGATGTCCGCCATGAACGGAAGCCCCAGCAGATCCGCCAGCGCCTCGAAATAGAGCGTATCAACGATTTCGCCGGACGCCAGGAGTTCGTCCTCTGCGGTCGTCCCATTCTCCTGCGCCCGCAGCATCATCCGGGCGATCGTCGGCTTGCCGATGCCGAGTTTTAGAAGGAGACGCCCTTCGCGCAACAGATCCCCGGAAAAGGTCGGTAGAGGCGTGTTTTCCGGAACGGGACGCGCTCTTCGAGTAGCCATTTCCAGCAGCGACGGATAGTCTAGGACACGCATGAACACCTCGTCGCAGACAGCGTCGGCCGTGAAGACCGGAAGCCGGAATTTGATGAGAATGATACGGAACGTCTCAATTCAGCCGATCATTAGGATGATCTTAATCATCTTTGCGGCGGTCTGGATAGGAAATATTGCAGTGCACGCGGCGGAACCGGTGCGCGAACTGCCTTTGTCCTTCGACGCCCGCGAGCGGATCGCAAAGCCCGATCTCAGCGGGCTTGCACGCCTGCGGTTCCTGACCACCGTCGATTTTCCGCCGTTCAACTTCATCGACCAGTCGCAGAAGCTCTCCGGCTTCCATGTCGATCTCGCCCGCGAAATCTGCCGGGTTCTGGAGATCGAGGCGAAGTGTCAGATACAGGCGGTGACCTTTGAGGAGCTTCAGCCGGCGCTGGAGGAGGGACAGGGCGAGGCTGTGCTGGCCGGCGTCGATATGACGGACGCGCTTCGTCAGCGCTTTGCCTTCACGCGGCCGTTCCTGCGTCTCCCCGCCCGCTTCGCCGCGCGGACCCCGCCGGGAACGGTCGCCAAAACCGACCTCCCCGCACTCCTGGCAAAGCGGGTCGGCGTCGTCGCGGGCACGACGCACGAGGCCATGTTCAAGGCGTTCTTTCCCGCAGCCACGGCGCAGGCCTTTCCCGATCGCGCGGCCATGCTTCAGGCCCTGAAGACGGGCGCGGTGGAGGCGGTCTTCTCGGACGGGATGCAGCTGTCCTTCTGGGCAGCCTCGCCCGATGCGGCCGCCTGCTGCAGGCTCGTCGATGGCGCTTATGTCTCCGAGCACTTCCTTGGCGAAGGTCTGGCGATCATGAACCGGAAGGGCGATCCGGCCCTGACGCAGGCGCTGGATCACGCGCTTCTGGAGCTGTCCCGCAGCGGCCGCTTGAATGAAATCTACCTGCGATATTTCCCGACGGGCATCTACTGATCGCGCACGAAGCGCACTTTCAGTGGCGCATACGCGCCTGTGCACCCCGCTCGATGGCGGCGCAGACGAGCTTGTCGAGGCCGAGACGGTCGCGCAGCAAGGCGAGGAGCCGCAGCTCTTCGGTTCGGACGGTGAGATCGACGGCCGCGATATCGACGGCCAGCGCATAGGCCGTCTCGAACAGACGCGGCGGCAGCGCCTCGCGCACCAGTTCCAGCAGAATATCGAGCCCCTCCGGTGCCGACAGCAAGGTCGCGCAGCGCTGTGCCACGGGCACGAGGTCCTCTTCCTCGAAGTCGTCGAAGACGGGCAGGATGCGGCAGAGCTTGCCGATCCGCTCCAGCTCCTCGTCGCTCATGGCGCTGTCCACCGCCGACATCATGACCATGACGTGGATCAGGGCTTCCTGGTGGCTTAAGGTTTGGGACATGCGATCTCCGGGGTTCATCCGCTCCGCACGTATGGTCGCAGCCGCCCCGTTGCAAGACATCCACCGATCCTGCGGCGTTCCAGCAGCAGGCCGTCCCCTGTGAACGCCATCAAGGCGCAGGCTCGGCCGACGGCGCCGAGGGCTCCGTGCCGCTGCGATAGAAGCCCTTCGATGTGGTCTTCGCGGATGCGACCGCAGCGGTCAGGGCCGTATCGTCTCCCTCCACCTCCGCCCAGCCATTGCGGGCCAGCCAGAGGGCGGGGTCATCGGTGCCGATCGTGCACCGCGCGGTGGCCGTTCCGCTCCACCCACCTTTCGGTGTCTGACAGGTAAAGGCGCGGGCGCGGATGAAGTTGCGGAAGGCGGTGCGGGCAATGGTGCCGCACGGCCAGTCCCCCGTCGTCGCACGGCAGATCCGCTCGACCGACTGCGGCTTGACGCCCGCGATCTGGATCGTCCGCCCCTCGAAATCGACCAGGCCGGCCGACAGAGCGACGGGATGCCGGAGAATGGTCTCCTCCAGCGTTGCCGGATCGACGAGCGTGGCGCTGGGGAGCGCTCCGGCTGCCGGCGGCGGCTCTGGAACGGGGCCCGGCGTCACACCGCCGCCCGGCTGCGGCGCCTCGGGCGAAAACGGCAGCGGCTCCGCCCCGGGATCGGCGGGAACGATATCGCCGATGTCAGGATCTTCACCGATCGTCGGGACATCGCCGAGATCGGGTGTCTCCAGCGTCATGTCCGGCGCAGCCGTGCTCTCTTCGCCCGTGATCGCCGACTTGCCCGTCAGAAGCAGGCCGAGGGTCAGGACGACGCAGAGCGCGGGACCACCGATGCGGAGCAGAAAACGATGCATGAGGAAAACGGTCCTACTGGCTCGCCCAGATGATCCGGGCGATCCACTCCACCTCGGAGAGGTCGAAGCTGCGGTTCGGATGTTCGGGATTGAGGGAGTGGAGATCGATGCCGCGCGCGCTCTGCCGCATCAGCACCTTGGCCATGACCTCGCCTTCGGTGGTCTTGACGACGACGCGGTCGCCGCGGCGAACCTGCGCGCCCGGCTCCACGATCAGCACATCGCCATCCCGATAGAGCGGCTGCATGCTGTCGCCCTGGATCTCCAGCGCATAGACGCCCGCCTTGGTGCCGGCCGCGGGAAAATCGACCACATCCCAGCCCTGACCTGCGGGAAAGCCGCCATCGTCGAAAAAGCCGCCGGCGCCCGCCTGGGCGAAGCCGAGAAGCGGAATGGCGTTGGACGACGCCAGAGTCTCCACGCCGTTCGAGCCCTTGCCGCCGTCCGGCCGCAGGAATTCCATGAACTGCCCGATGGTCGAGCCCGTCGCGTCGAGAACCTTGGCGATGGATTCGGTGGAGGGCCAGCGCTCACGTCCGTCGGCGGACTGGCGCTTGGATTTGTTGAACGAGGTCGGATCGAGGCCGGCACGCCGGGCAAGTCCCGACGGCGACATCTGATGCCGCTCCGCCAAGGCGTCTATCGCATGCCAGATACGCTCATGTGACAGCATCGTCCCGGTATCCTGGTAATCTCGGTGTCCCGGTCACGTGTCCGCATGACACGTGACCGGGGAAGCGGAGCCTCTCCTCTATCCGGCAGGACACTAGCCAAAAATCAGCATCAAGTAAAGAACGCGAGGAAAATAATCCTTGGTTTATCACGCGCGGCACTTTTATTGAAATGCGTGTCCCGGCACCTATACTTGCATTTTCCGACCCCTTCAGGCCGACCGGGCCGAATCCAGCATCCAGACGAGCGAGGCGCCGTGCTCTTCACCCTCATCCGCTCAGAGCGGCTCATCCTCGTTGCCATCGCGGCGGGTATCGCCGGCTTTTCCGCCGAGCACACGCTGATCGGCATGGGGCAGGTGGCCTCGCTCGCCGGCGCCGTGTTCCTTATCGCGGCCATCATCCTCGCCTCGATGCGGGTGGCGCACCATGCGGAAATCCTCGCCACCAAGGTCGGCGATCCCTATGGCACGATGATCCTGACGCTGTCGGCCGTTCTGGTCGAGGTGGTCATTCTCGCAATCATGATGCGCTCGCCGGAGAGCTCGCCGACCCTGGTGCGCGACACGATCTATTCCGCCGTCATGCTGGATATTAACGGCATTCTCGGCATAGCCGCCCTTCTGGGTGGGCTGAAGCATGGCGAACAGCCCTATAACGACGATTCCAGTCGCACCTATTGCGTGATGATTCTCACGGCCATGAGCATTTCCATGATCGTGCCGGAATTCGTACCGCAGGCGAAGTGGCACCTCTATTCCGGCTTCACCATCGTCGCCATGATCATGCTCTACGCCTTGTTCCTGCGCATGCAGGTCGGCGCGCACAGCTATTTCTTCAGCTACAGCTACCCCAAGACGCGCCGCGAGAGCGCCGGCGGCCCTGTCGAGGCGCCCCAGAGCACGGCGCTCTCGATCGGCATCCTGGTGTTCGGCATCGTCGTCATCGGCGTTCTCGCGGAAATCATGTCGACGCTGCTGAATACGGGCCTGGAGGGCACCGGCGCGCCGCCGGTTCTCGCCGCCATCGTCGTCGCCGCCATTTCCGCCGCGCCCGAGATCATGACGGCCATGCGCTCGGCGCTCGCCAATCACATGCAGTCGGTGGTCAACATCGCACTGGGTGCGTCGCTGTCGACGGTCATTCTCACCGTGCCGGTCATGGAGGCCATTGCGCTTTACACCGGCCAGCCGTTCATCATGGCGATGACGCCGGTGCAGACGGTCATGATCACCATCACGCTGATCGTCGCCGCCATCAACCTCAATGACGGCGAGACCAACGCCATCGAAGGCATGACCCATTTCGTGCTGTTCGCCACCTTCATCATGCTGTCATGTCTCGGGCTCTGATGCCGAAGACAGCCTGCGTCAGGAGCGGTCGGCAATCAGGCGGCGGAAGGCGGCGAGCGTCTCGTCGCTGACATGGTGCTCGATGCCCTCGGCATCGATGCGCGCCGTCTCCGGGCTGACGCCGAGGCACCGCAGGAACTGCTCCACCGTCTGGTGACGCTCGCGGCTTTCGGCTGCCATTTTCTGCCCGGCTTCCGTCAGGAACACGCCGCGATAGGGCTTGCGCGAGACGAGGCCGTCCGCCGCCAGCCGCGCGAGCATCTTGGCGACAGTCGGTTGCGCCACGCCGAGACGCGCGGCGATATCGACCTGGCGCGCCTCGTTGCCGTCATCGATCAGGTCGGCGATGAGTTCGACATAGTCCTCGACCAGAGCGCCGCGCCGTGCTTCCCGTGTCTGGCGAAAGCCCTCGGAGTGAATGTCGGCGTCCGGAAGGGGATCCGCGCGGGGAATGGTTCGGCGCGCCACGTATTCCTGATCCTTTCAGCTTGCATGCCGGATGGGCATGGCATCGTGTTTTGCGTGTCTAGCATGCAAGCCGGTTTTTGCCGAATGGCTTTCTCCGCTCTTCCACCGCCACAATTCCCGCGTTGCGGCCAAACCGCCGCACTGCAGAAAAAAGCAAGATCGATGAAATATAGCATATTGCATAATGTTCGGACCTGCCCTAGCTTTCCGACATTGACGTCTTTCCGCATCCGGAGACTGCCCCGATGGCCACCCCCGACCTTTCCTTGAACCAGCGTGAGACCCGCTCCAGCTGGCGGTTCAACCATTCCGAAGAGGAGGGGCGCCAGAGTCTCGCCGATGTGCATTCGACCGTCGCCGTGCCCACCGGCGGCACATGGTTCCGGCGGTTTCTGGCCTTCGTCGGCCCCGGCTATATGGTGTCGGTCGGCTACATGGACCCCGGCAACTGGGCGACCGACATCGCCGGCGGCGCCCAGTTCGGTTACACGCTGCTCACCGTCATTCTTCTCTCCAACCTCATGGCCATTCTGCTGCAGGCGCTGGCCGCGCGTCTCGGCATCGCCACGGGCCGGGATCTGGCGCAGGCCTGTCGCGATGCCTATCCGAAGCCCGTCGGCTTCGTGCTCTGGATCGCCTGCGAACTCGCCATCATCGCCTGCGACCTTGCGGAGGTCATCGGCACGGCGATCGCGCTGAAGCTGCTGTTCGGCATTCCCCTGATCGCCGGCGCGCTGATCACCGCGCTCGACGCCATCCTGCTTCTCTATCTGATGCAGAAGGGCTTCCGCTTCCTGGAAGCCTTCGTTATGGCGCTGCTCGGCATCATCGCCCTCTGCTTCATCGTGCAGATCGCGGCAGCGGCCCCTCCGATCGCCGCCGTCCTGCAGGGCTTCCTGCCCTCGACGGAGGTCGTCACCAATCCGGCCATGCTCTACATCGCCATCGGCATCATCGGCGCTACCGTCATGCCGCACAATCTCTACCTCCACTCCTCCATCGTCCAGACACGCAAGTTCGAGCGCACAGAGCCGGGCAAGCGCGAGGCCATCAAGTGGGCGACGCTCGACAGCACCATTGCGCTCATGCTGGCGCTGTTCATCAATGCCGCCATCCTCATCGTCGCAGCCTCCGTCTTCCATGCCAACGGCCGCACCGAGGTCGCGGAAATCGAGCAGGCCTACGAGCTTCTCTCGCCGTTGCTGGGCCTCGGCATCGCCTCGACGCTCTTTGCCGTCGCGCTGCTCGCCTCCGGTCTCAACTCCACCGTCACGGCGACGCTTGCCGGCCAGATCGTCATGGAAGGCTTTCTGCGGCTGACGATTCCCAACTGGGCCCGTCGCCTCATCACCCGCGGCATCGCCATCGTACCCGTCGTCGTCATCACCTATCTCTATGGCGAACGCGGCACGGCCGAACTGCTGGTGCTGAGCCAGGTCGTGCTCTCCATGCAGCTCCCCTTCGCGGTCATCCCGCTCGTCAGCTTCGTTACCAACCGGGAAAAGATGGGCACCTTCGTGGTTGCCCGCTGGGTCGGAGCGCTCGCCTGGCTGGTCGCCACGATCATCGTCGTGCTGAACATCAAGCTGCTCTACGACACGTTCATCGCCTGATCGCACGCACGCTGACGGGGATGTGAAGGAACGTCGCGCCTTGGCGCGGCGTTCATCGCGTGAAGGAGATCCCCGATGATCCGCAGTTTCAAGACGGTCGCCCTTGCCCTTCTCGCCGCCACCGCCACATCGGGCGCCAGCGCCGCGGGTCTCGATGCCTTCGGCTGGAAGAACCGCGTGCTCATCGTCTTCTCAAACCCTGGAGATCCCGGTGTCGCAGAACAGAGGCGGCTTCTTGCCGGGGAGACGAAGGCTCTCGCAGACCGCGACATGGTCGTCCTCGAGGTTCTCGGTGACAGCGTGAACCCGGTGTTCGGCACGGCGGCTTCGGTCTCGGCGCGAGAGCTTCGCACGGACGCCGGCATTGACCGGAACGGCCGGTTCACGGCGATCCTCGTCGGCAAAGATGGCGGTATCAAGCTGCGGGCCGTGGCGCCCGTGACGCCCGATCGGCTCTTCGGCCTGATCGACAGCATGCCGATGCGGGCCAACGAAGCGTCCCGCTAAGCCCCACAACACTTCATGCTTCCGTCATCGCAGCTTCACGGCGCTGTCACGGCCGGATTCTAAGCCCAGTGGACCCGCAACCGTCCAAAGGGCTTGCACGATGCGCTGGACCGGTCTCCTCATTTCCGCACTCGCTGGCTGTCTTGCCGTGGCCGCGACCTTTCCCGCCCGGGCGATAGAGACGACGCGAACCTCTCAGATTCTCGATCGGTTGAAGAATGCCAATGCCTGGCGCAGCCACATCATGGTCGTCGCGCACCGGACCGGCTGGAAGGAAAACGGCCGCATGATCCGGGCGGAGAATTCGCTCGATGCGATCCGCAACGCCATCGCGCTCGGTGCCGAGATGATCGAACTCGACGTTCGCAAATCCTCTGACGGCACGCTGATCCTCATGCACGACGATTTTCTGGATCGCACCACGACCTGCCGGGGCGAGACCCGCGCGACGCCGCTGGCCGTGCTGAAAACCTGCCGCCTCGTGGTGGAGGCCGATGGTCATGCGACGGACGAAACGGTGCCGACGCTCGAGCAGGCCCTGATCGAGACGCGCGGCCGTATCCTCGTCAACATCGACAACAAGCTGACGCCGGACATCCTGCCGGAGGTCGCCGCGCTCGCCCGCCGCCTCGGCATGGCGGAGCAGATCCTCGTCAAGGAAAACCTCTGGAACGACAGGCGCGTCGCCGACGCCAAGGCGCTGATGACCGCCATCGGTCCCGATATCACCTTTCTGCCCATCCTCGCCGACGATGCGGTGCACGACCCGGCGTTCATGGCAAAGGCGATCGCACCCTTCGGCGCGCCGGCCGCGGAACTCGTCCACTGGCATGCCGACGGCGCACCGCAGACGGAGGATGGCGGGGTGCTCTTTTCCGCAAAAGCCCGTGCGGCGGCAATCCGCGGCAACTGGCACCAGTGGGTCAACACCTACACGATCGTCAACCGTGAACCCGGCATGCAGGCCGGTGGCCGCGGGGACGAGCGCGCCGTTATCGAGGGCAAGCCGCGCGAAAGCTGGGGCTTCTGGATCGATCGCGGTGCAACGATCATCCAGACCGACGAGCCCAAGGCCCTGATCGCCTGGCTGGAGACGAGCGGCTATCGTGTTCCCTACGACCTGACGAACTGACCGGAACAATGGCGTCGCCCGTGACCCGGGCCGGCGAGCGATCCCCGGCTGTTCCGTCACGGACGATGCCGTTTTCGTGAACGCGGCGCAAAAGCCTTTCAACCCGTGGCATCCATGCCCATATATCTGCACGAGGGTCCGTGTGACCCGGTTGAACGATAACGGGGATGAGGCATGTCAGGATTGAAGAAATTTGCAGTGTTGTCGGCGGTCGCGATGACGCTTGTCATCACGGCGACGGATTTCGCGGAGGCACGTCGCGCAGGCGGTGGCTTCGGCAGCCGCGGCACGCGCACCTTCTCCGCACCGCCCGTCACGCGCACGGCCCCGAACACCACGGCGCCGATCGACCGCACCATGACCCCGCAGTCCACGCGTCCGAACGCGGCGCAGAACCAGCCGGGCGCAGCCCAAACCGCGCCGGCACGCCGTCCCGGCGGCTTTTTCGGCGGGTTCGGTGGTTCGCTGCTCGGTGGCCTTGCGCTCGGCGGCCTGCTCGGCATGATGATGGGCAATGGCTTCGGCGGCGCTGCCGGCTTCCTCGGCATGCTATTGCAACTCGCCTTGATCGCCGGTGCCGCGATGCTGCTGATGCGCTTCCTGCGCAATCGCCAGCAGCAGCCGGCGACGGGTCGCGCCGGCGCCGGCGGTGCGTACAATGGGTATGCCCGCGAAGCGGCCAACGACACGGCCCGCTCTCCGGCGGGCAATGCACCGCAGGGAAATGCGCAAGGCTCGCGCGGCCCGGGCTTCACCATCCCGCGCATCGGCGGCGGCCCGGCACCGCAGGCCCAGCCGGCCCGCTCCGCAGCCGTTTCGGATGAACTCGGCATCGGCCCGGCCGATCTGGAGCGCTTCGAAGCCATGCTGAAGGACGTGCAGACCGCTTACGGTGCCGAAGACTACGGTGCCCTGCGCCGCCTGACGACACCGGAAGCCATGTCTTGGCTCGCCGAGGAACTGAGCGAAAACGCGACCAAGGGCCTTCGCAACGAAGTTCGCGACGTCAAGCTTCTCCAGGGTGACCTGGCCGAATCCTGGCGCGAGGACGCCGGCGAATTCGCAACGGTCGCCATGCGCTACGAAAGCATCGACGTCACCCGCGACCGGGACACAGGCAAGGTCGTTGAAGGCGATCCGGATCGCCCGACCGAAGCCACCGAAGTCTGGACCTTCTTCCGTCGTCCGAGCACCCAGTGGCAGGTCTCCGCCATCCAGGCAGCCTGATCACGCTTCTGCAGCCCTGCCCGGAAAGACGGGTCCCGAAATAGAAAAGGCCGGCGCAAAATGCGCCGGCCTTTTTCATGGGCAAACCATCGGGACATGGGCGCCGCCAAGCCCGATGGTCATCGTCAGGCCGCGGCAGCGACCTTTGCATAAGGGTCGAAGCGGCCGTAGAAGGTCTCGCCCTTGGCGGCCATGTCCTTCAGCAGCGGCGTCGGCGCGAAGTGGTCGCCGTAGCTTGCTGCCAGCTTCTCGCACAGGGCGACGAAGGCCTTGGCGCCCATGCCGTCGATGTAGGACAGCGTGCCGCCGGTATAGGGCGCAAAGCCGAAGCCGAGGATGGAGCCGACATCGGCCTCGCGCGGATCGGTGACGATGCCTTCCTCGATGGTGCGGGCGGCTTCCAGCGCGATGGTGACGAGGAAGCGCTGCTTGAGCGTCTGCACGTCCAGCGTGTCCGCGGACTTCTGCGGATAGAGATCCTTGAGGCCTGCCCAGATGTGCTTCTTCGCCGGCTTCTCGGGATAGTCGTAGAAGCCCTTGCCGTTCTTGCGCCCGCGCCGGTCGAGCTCGTCGACGAGCTTGTTGACGAGTTCGAGATGCGCCGGATCGACCGCCTGTTCGCCCAGATCGGCGACGGTCGCCTTGAGGATCTTCTGCGACAGGTCGATGGCCACTTCATCGTTGAGCGAGAGGGGGCCGACGGGCATGCCGGCCATCTTGGCCACGTTCTCGATCATCACCGCCGGCACGCCTTCGATCAGCATGTCATAGGCTTCGTGGATGTAGCGGAAGACGCAACGGTTGACGTAGAAGCCGCGTGTGTCGTTGACGACGATCGGGGTCTTCTTGATGGCGGCGACATAGTCGAGTGCCCGGGCAAGCGCCGCGTCGCCGGTTTCCTTGCCGAGGATGACCTCGGTCAGCATCATCTTCTCGACCGGCGAGAAGAAGTGGACGCCGATGAACTGGGCGGGCCGCTTGGAGTTCTCGGCAAGGCCGGTGATCGGCAGCGTCGAGGTGTTGGATGCGAAGATCGCGTCGGGAGACAGCACGGCTTCGACGGCCTCGATCACGTCCTTCTTGACCTTGCGGTCCTCGAACACGGCCTCGACCACGAAATCGGCGGTCTTCAGGTCGGCGTAATCGGCCGACGGCGTGATCAGCGCGAGCAGCTGCTCGCCCTTTTCCTGCGTCATACGGCCCTTGGCCACGCCGTCCTTCACCAGGCCCTCGGAATGCGCCTTGCCCTTGCTGGCGGCGGCGATGTCGCGGTCGATGAGGGTGACGGGAATGCCGGCGGCGGCCGTGACGTAGGCGATGGAGGCGCCCATGAAGCCCGCACCGACGACGCCGACATGCTTGAAGTCCGACTTCGGAACGCCACCCGGGCGGCGTGCGCCCTTGCCCAGTTCCTGCATCGAAATGAACAGCGAGCGGATCATCGAGAAGGCTTCGGTGGTCTGCAGGATCTGCGTGAAGTAGCGCTGTTCGATCTTCAGCGCCGTGTCGAAGGGCACCTGAAGACCTTCATAGACGCATTTCACGATGGCCAGCGCGCCGGGGTAGTTGCCATAGGTTTCGCGGCGCAGGATGCCGGAGGCAGCCGGCCAGAGCTGGGCACCGGCCGCGCTCCACATGGAGCCGCCGGGGGCCTTGAAGCCCTTTTCGTCCCAAGGCTGAACCGCCTTCAGGCCGTTCTTGATCATGGCCTTGGCGGCATCGATCAGCGCCTCGGGCGCGGCAAGCTCGTGCACGAGGCCGAGCGCCTTGGCGCGCTGCGGCGTCAGCGTCTGCCCCGTCGTCATCATCTGCAGCGCATCCTGCGCATTGGTCAGACGCGGCACGCGCTGCGTCCCGCCGGCGCCGGGGAAGATCCCGACCTTGACCTCGGGCAGGGCGATCTTGACCGCCTTGGAATTGGAGGCCACGCGGCCGTGGCAGGCAAGCGACAGCTCGAAGGCACCGCCCATGCAGGTGCCGTTGATGGCGGAAACCCACGGCTTGCCGGAGGTCTCGATCGTGCGGAACAGGCCCGTCATCTCGCCGCAAAGCTCGAACAGCTTCTGTGCCGCGGTGTCGGGGTTCTTGGTCTTCTCTTCCGCCTGGAAGGTGAACATGCCCTTGATCATCGACAGGTCGGCGCCGCCCGAGAAGGTCGATTTGCCCGAGGTGAAGACGACGCCCTTGACGGCCTCGTCCTTCACGACCGCGTCGTTGACGGCGGCGAGTTCGCGCAGCACATCGGCCGTGAACACATTCATCGACTTGTCCGGCATGTCCCAGGTCACGAGAGCAATGCCGTCGGCGTCCGTTTCGATGGTGAAATTGGTGTAGGTCATGGTCTTCTCTCCCTCAAACGCGTTCGATGATCGTAGCGGTGCCCATGCCCGCGCCGATGCAGAGCGTGACGAGGGCGGTGTTGAGGTCGCGGCGCTCCAGCTCGTCGAGCACCGTGCCGAGGATCATCGCGCCGGTGGCGCCGAGCGGATGGCCGAGCGCGATCGCGCCGCCATTGACGTTCATGATGTCGTGCGAGATGTCGAACGCCTGGAGATAGCGCAGGACCACGGCGGCGAAGGCCTCGTTCAACTCGAACAGATCGATGTCGCCGATCGTCATGCCGGCACGCTTCAAAAGCTTTTCCGTCACGTCCACGGGGCCGGTCAGCATCAGCGCCGGGTCGGAGCCGATATTGGCGAAGGCCCTGATGCGGGCGCGGGGCTTGGCGCCGAGGCTCTCGCCGCCGGCCTTGGAGCCGAGCAGCACGAGGCCGGCACCATCCACGATGCCCGACGAGTTGCCGGCATGGTGGACGTAGTTGATCTTCTCGATTTCCGGATGCGCCTGAATGCCGACGGCCTCGAAGCCGCCCATCTCGCCCGGCATCTGGAAGGAGGGGTTGAGGCTCGCAAGGTTCTGCATCGTGGTCGTCGGACGCATATGCTCGTCCTTGGCGAGGATGACGATGCCGTTCTGGTCCTTCACCGGAACGACGGACCGGTCGAAATAGCCCTTTTTCCAGGACACGCCGGCGCGGCGCTGGCTCTCGACGGCGTAGGCATCCACGTCATCGCGCGTGAAACCGTATTTCGTGGCGATCAGATCGGCCGACACGCCCTGCGGCATGAAATAGCCGGGGAAGTTGACGGAAGGGTCCATGTACCAGGCGCCGCCCGACATGCCCATGCCGACGCGCGACATGCTCTCGACGCCGCCGGCGATGACGATGTCGTCGGCGCCCTGCGCGATCTTGCCGGCCGCCAGATTGATGGCATCGAGCGCCGATGCGCAGAAGCGGGAGATCTGGATCCCCGGCGCGCGATTGGAATAGCCCGCCTCGAAGGCCGCGGCCTTCGGGATCACGGCGCCGGCCTCGAACACCGGATCGACGCAACCCATGATGATGTCGTCGACGGTGTTCGTGTCGATCCCGTTGCGGTCGCGCAGCGCTTCCAGCATGCGCGCGGCAAGGCGGGGCGTCGGCACCTCGTGAAGGGCGCCGTCCTTCTTGCCGCGACCGCGTGGCGTGCGCACATGGTCGTAAATGAATACGTCAGTCATGATCCCGTTCTCCCAATCGGCTCGAAGCCGTCGATCTATCCGTGGAGGCGATGAAGTGTCAGGTGCAGCCTTGAGTTTCAGAATGCGGCGGCGTCGAGTGCCATCAGCGTATCCGATCCCGCTTCGATGCGCGAGCGGCGCAGGGCCGTCTCGGGCAGGATGCGGTCCATGAAGAAGGTGGCCGTCACCAGCTTGTTCTTCAGGAAGTCCTCGCGGTCGCCGGCGCCCGAGGCGAGCAGCCCCTGTGCGGTCTTGGCCATCTTGGCCCACATATAGCCGAGCACGACGAGCCCGCTGAGATGCATGTAGTCGGTCGATCCGGCACCGGCATTGTCGGGCTTCGCCACGGCGTTCGACATGAACCACATGGACGCCGACTGCAGGTCGTTGAGGCTCTTCTTGAGCGCCTTGGTATAGGCGGTCATCTGATCGTCGCTGCGGTTCTCGTCGCAGAAGTCGCCGATCTCCTTGAAGAGAGCCATCACGGCGCGACCGCCGTTCAGCCCCAGCTTGCGGCCGACGAGGTCGAGCGCCTGGATGCCGTTCGCACCTTCGTAGATCATGGCGATGCGCGCATCGCGCACATATTGGCTCATGCCGTGCTCTTCGATATAGCCGTGCCCGCCGAAGACCTGCTGCGCCATGACGGCGTGGTCGAAGCCGCGGTCGGTCAGCACGCCCTTGAGGATCGGCGTCACGAGGCCGAGCAGATCGTCCGCCGTCTGGCGTTCGGCCTCGTCCTGCGAGCGATGCGCGACATCCGACTTCAGCGCGGTCCACAGCGTGAAGGCGCGGCTTGCCTCGTTGAAGGCGCGGATCGTCATCAGCACGCGGCGGATGTCGGGGTGGACGATCAGCGGATCGGCCTTCTTGTCCGGCGCCTTGATGCCCGACAGCGAGCGGCCCTGCAGGCGCTCG
This sequence comes from Rhizobium quercicola, assembly GCF_021168455.1. Lineage (NCBI taxonomy): Bacteria > Pseudomonadati > Pseudomonadota > Alphaproteobacteria > Hyphomicrobiales > Rhizobiaceae > Rhizobium > Rhizobium quercicola. Next base: position 146,828 of record NZ_JAJOZR010000003.1, on the reverse strand, counting down.
CGGGCATAGGCGACGGCGTTCTGATAGGCGATTTCCGAGACGGAGAGACCCTGAAGGCCGACACCGAGCCGGGCCTCGTTCATCATGACGAACATGGCGTTCAGGCCGCGATTGGCCGTGCCGATTAGGTACCCCGTCGCATCGTCGTAGTTCATCACGCAGGTCGAGTTGCCGTGGATGCCCATCTTGTGCTCGATGGCGCCGCAGGTCGCGCCGTTGCGCGTGCCCGGCGTGCCGTCGGCCTCCACGATGAACTTCGGCACGATGAAGAGCGAGATGCCCTTCGTGCCCTCGGGCGCGCCTTCGATGCGGGCGAGAACGAGATGGATGATGTTGTCGGCCATGTCGTGTTCGCCGGCGGAGATGAAGATCTTCTGCCCGGAGATCTTGTAGCTGCCGTCCGGCTGCGGCACGGCCTTGGAGCGCAGAAGCCCGAGGTCGGTGCCACAGTGCGGCTCCGTCAGGTTCATCGTTCCCGTCCATTCGCCAGCGATCATCTTCGGCAGGTAGGTCGCCCGCTGCTCGTCCGTGCCATGCTCGATGATGGCGGCGATCGCGCCCTGCGTCAGGCCGGGATACATCGTCAGCGACATGTTGGCCGACGACATGTATTCGCCGATTGCGGTGTGCAGCGTGTAGGGCAGGCCCTGGCCGCCGAATTCCTCCGGTGCGGCAAGGCCGAGCCAGCCGCTTTCGCGGTAGAGCTCATAGGCTTCCTTAAAGCCCTTCGGCGTGGTGACCGAGCCGTCCGGGTGGCGCACGCAGCCTTCCTGGTCGCCAGAGAGGTTTAGCGGGAAAAGCACTTCCTCGGCAAGCTTGGCCGCTTCGCCGACGATGGCGTCCAGCATGTCGGGCGTCACGTCCGAAAAGCCGGGAATATTGTTGTAGCGCTCGATGCCGAGCACGTCGTTAAGAATGAAAAGCGTGTCCTCGACCGGAGCCTTGTAGATGGGCATCGACTGTCTTCCTCCCTGGGCCTAACCTCATAAGGCCATTCATGAGGGTACTCTATTAAAAACTGACGTGCGCGTAAACGTCAAAATTCACGTCCGCGGCATTTTGCCCGAACAATCTGGCGTGAAGGGCGCGGCGGCATTTGGAAATTTCGAGGGTGGAAACCGAAATCCTCCCGTCGGTTAACGGCTTGTTTACCACGTTCCGGGAAAGTGGCGCGAGAGGTCAATGCTGCTTGTTCCGTTCCGAGTCGTCCGCAGCCTTGTCCACCGGCGCAAGGGGCCTGATCCTTCAGCCGAGTTCGGGGAATGCCAGGCGAAGAGGCGAAAGCACATGAACGGATCGCGATCAACTCCTCCCCGGATGGGCACACATGCCGACGACCGTCTCGACGGCAGACACGGCGAGCGCTCGTCGCTGGAAGCCCTCAACCGGACGATCGAAGGCCTGGAAGCCCGGATCGAAGGCCTGATCGCGCCCGCCAAGCGCGAGGCTCGTCCGCCGGAAGTCGCCCGGGTCGAGGCGCGCCCCGTTGCTGCCGAACGTCCCGTTTCCCGCGCCGATGCCATCTCCGAAATTCTGCAGCGCCAGCGCGCGCTGAGCGCCACCCGTCTGGAAAAGGCGACCGAGCGGCATCAGTTCCAGACGCGTGCGCCCTCCACCCCGGCCCCGGCAACGAACCCGGCCGTTTCGCGCCCGGCCGACCGCTACGTCATGCCCGCCTATGACGACCGTCAGCCTCCGCGTCGTTCGCTGGATGACGACCGCTCCGCGCGGATGCCGGCCGAGCCGGCACGCGCTCCATCCCGTCCCGTTCCGCAGGCGGCACCCGCCGTCATGTCGGATACCGCCGTCCGCGACATCGCAACGACTCTGGTCGGCCTTCGCCAGGACCTGAAGCGCGATATCGAGCAGGGTCTTTCGCGCGAAATGTCGTCGCTGCGCAGCGAGATGCACGGCATCGCCGCCGCCGCCACGCAGGGTGATGCGCTTGCGCACGACATTCGCCAGGACCTCCAGCGCCTCTCGCTCTCGCTTGCCGATCTCGGCCGCCAGCCGACGACCTCCGACAGCGAGGCCCTGCGTGCCGATCTTGACGAGATGCGCGCCATGATCGACGGTCTCGCCCGCGAGGAAAGCGTGCGCCGCATGGAGAGCCGTTGGACCGGCGTCGAGGATCGGCTGAACGTCTTCGATGCCGCCCGGGACGACGAGCTCGTTGCGCTGGCCTACCGTCTCGACGAGATCAAGTCACAGCTCGGCACCATGAACAACGGCCCGGCGCTCTATGCGCTGGAGGACAAGCTCGTGGCCGTGGCGCAGGCCATCGACCTCATCGGCCGCCACATGCAGCCGGACGACCGCCGTTTCCAGGAGCAGTTCGCCGACCTGGACGCGCGTCTGGACGAGATCAGCCGCGCCATCGTCGCCAGCGGCCGCACGGCGTCCGCCTCCGACAGCCCCGGCGTCACCCGGGTCGAAAGCCGCCTCGTCGACCTGTCGCGCCAGATCGACGATCTCGCCTTTCCCGTGGACAACGGTCTTGCTTCTCGCATCGAAGCGCTGTCCGCGCGCGTGGAGGATCTGGTCAACGCGGAAGCCGCCGCCCGCCTCGAGGAACGGCTCGATCACCTTTCCGCCATGATGGAGCGCGCCGAGCGTGCCTCCGCACAGCCGGATCTGAGCGGTCACCTCGCCGAAATCTCCGCCAAGATCGATGCGCTCGACACCGGCGATGTCAGCGACACGCTGGCGCGCCGCTTCGACGATCTTGCCCGCCGGATCGATGGCCTCGACAGCCCGGCACCGCTGGTCGATGACCGCTTCCTGCGCCTCGAAGACCAGCTGTCGGGCATCGCTCAGCGTCTCGACGAGACGCACGCCGCACCCTACGACGATGGTCAGGTGCTGCGCAGCCTGCAGGACCAGATCGCCAATCTTTCCTTCCTCATCAGCGAGCCGCGCGAGGTCGCAGCCGCCGTGCCCGCCGACGTCGAGGGCCGCATGAACGCGCTGGAGGATTATCTCGCCTCCAGCGACGAATACATCATAGAGGCTGCGCGTCAGGCGGCCGAAGCCGTGATGGAGGCCTATACGCGCAACGGCATGACGCAGTCGGCCGCCCCGGGCATCGCCGACATCGCAGCCATCTCGGCTCTGGCCGACGACCTGAAGACGCTGGAAGACCTCAGCCGCTCGAGCGACGAGCGGACCGCCCGCACGTTCGAGGCGCTGCACGAAACGCTCGTGCACATCGCCGACAAGCTGGAGCGTATCGAGGAGCGCGCCTCCGCGCCGATTTCCCGCGAGGACATGCTCCGCGACGAACCCGCCCCCGCTTTCGGCCGCCGCGAGACGGCGGCACAGATGCCGCGCGCCGAGACGCCCGCCTTTCTGGAGCGCGAAGAGGTTGGTAGCAGCTATGACGACCTGACGCGAAACATGCGCGCCACCGTCGCGATGCCGGGGGAACGCGACCACCGGGTTGCGGAAGACATCGGTCTCGATGCATCGCCTGCCACAGAAGCCGACCTGCGCGAGCCCGCACCGGCGGTTTCGGTCGATGCACCGGCTGCCCGCACCGGCCTTCTCTCGGGCCTCACCGGTCGCTTTTCGGGCAAGCGCGGCAAGCAGCTCGCCCCCGTCGAGCGCCAGTTCGTCGAGCCGACGCCGTCGATCGATGCGCTGGACACCATCAATCCGGACGCCGCCAACCAGCTGCTCGAGCCCGGCTCGGGCACGCCCGACGTCAAGCGGATCCTGGAGCGCGTCCGCGCCGGGCAGGTGGCTCACCCGGCTCTTTCCGGCGATGGCGACAAATCCGATTTCATCGCGGCGGCCCGTCGCGCGGCCCAGCAGGCGGCACAGGAAGTGGATACCGGCAACCGGACGGCGGCACGTCCGGGTGCCGCCCCGAGCGCTCTTGCCCGTCATCGCCGCCCGATCCTCATGGCCGTCGGCGCGGTGCTCCTCGCCATCCTCTCCTATCCGCTCGTCAGCACGCTGATGAAGCACGAGCAGGCGGCAGCACCGGTCACGACCATCGAAACGCCGGCCGTAACCGAAACGGCACCGGCCGATGCCGCGCCGGAAACCTCCTCGGACTCGGCGCCTGCTCTTGCTGCACCCACGAGCGAACCTGCGCCGCAGGCGTCGGACGAAGGCGTCGCACCATTGAGTTCGCTGCAGCCGCAGGGCGAGGCGACCGAACCTGCCATGGCACCGCAGCCCGAAGCGCAGGCGACGGCACCGGCCGCTGACAACGCTCCGGCCGAGACACCCGCGGCAGAGACGCCCGTCTCCGCGGCCCCCGTCGAGGTTCCGGCCGAAATCGTGCCCGCAGCGCTCGCCGACGCGGCCCGCGCCGGCGATCCCAAGGCTTACTTCGAGATCGGCGCGGTCTACACCGAAGGCCGCGGCGTCAAGGCCGATTTCGCCAAGGCCGCCCAGTGGTACCAGCGCGCGGCGGATGCCGGTGTGGTTCCCGCGCAATATCGCCTCGGCAGCCTCTATGAAAAGGGCACCGGCGTTCCGCGCGACCCCGCCCGGGCCCGTGCGCTCTACCAGCAGGCGGCCGAAAGCGGCAATGCCAATGCCATGCACAACCTCGCGGTCATGCTGGCCAGCGGCAACGGCACCACGCCGGACTTCACGCTCGCCAGCATGTGGTTTGCGAAGGCGGCAGATCTCGGCCTGCGCGACAGCCAGTTCAACCTTGCCATCCTCTATGCCCGCGGCAACGGCGTGGCGAAGGACCTCGCGGAATCCTACAAGTGGTTCTCGGTCGCGGCCGCCGATGGCGATACGGATGCCGCGCAGAAGCGCGATCAGGTGGAGAAGGAGCTGTCTCCCGACCAGCTCGCGGCCGCCAAGGCCAAGGTCGCGGCCTGGAAGCCGGCGACGCTCGATCCGAAGGGCAACGACACCACCGTTCCCGACACATGGGTCGGCAAGGGCACCAAAACGTCCTCCGTCGATATGAAGAAGGCCGTCCGCAACATCCAGGCCATCCTCAACAACAACGGCTTCGATGCGGGGACGCCGGACGGCGCGCTCGGTACCAAGACCGTCAACGCCATCAAGGCCTTCCAGACCTCGATCGGTCAGGAGCCCAACGGCCGCATCACCGACGCCCTCGTCAAGGAGCTGCTGAAGCGCAACGGCTGATCGACGCGCCTGTCGCGTGCGGCGCGTTGCGCCGTACAAAAATCGGACGTCGTTTAGACATTATGCAGCAGCCCGGTGCATACTGCGGCAAACGGCGCGGCCTTCCGGCGCGCGCTGCCTTCGTTTGGGAGCGTCCACAAGCTGCGCTGCTCCGTTCGACGTTCGAGGTCCGGCCGTGACGATCTACCTGCCCATTGCGGAACTCTCGGTGAACGTGCTGATCATCCTCGGCATGGGGGCCGCCGTCGGCTTCCTCTCCGGCATGTTCGGCGTGGGTGGCGGGTTCCTCATCACGCCGCTCCTGATCTTCTACAATATCCCGCCGGTCGTCGCCGTCGCCACCGGCGCCAATCAGGTCGTGGCCTCCTCCATCTCCGGCGCCATCACCCATTTCCGCCGCGGCACCATCGATATCAAGCTCGGCACCGTCCTCTTGCTCGGAGGCCTGGCAGGCGCGACGCTCGGCATCTGGATCTTCGCCGCCCTGCGCCGCATCGGCCAGCTCGATCTGGTGATCTCGCTCGCCTATGTGCTGCTGCTCGGCTCCGTCGGCTCGCTCATGCTGGCCGAAAGCATCAATGCGCTGCGGCGCGCCAAGCGCAACGAGGCCATGCCGCTGCGCCGCCCCGGCCATCACGGCTGGATCCACCGCCTTCCGCTCAAGGTGCGGTTCAAGAAGTCGAAGATTTATCTCAGCATCATCCCCGTCGCCGGTCTCGGCTTCTGCATCGGCATCCTCACCTCCGTCATGGGGGTCGGCGGCGGCTTCATCATGGTGCCCGCCATGATCTATCTCCTGCGCATCCCGACCAATGTCGTCGTGGGCACGTCGCTGTTCCAGATCATCTTCGTCTCGGCCTATACAGTCATCGTCCAGGCGACGGCGAATTACACGGTCGATATCGTGCTCGCCTTCGTGCTGATGATCGCCGGCGTCATCGGGGCGCAATATGGCGTGCGCGTCGGCCAGAAGCTGCGCGGCGAGCAGCTGCGGGCGCTGTTGGCCCTCCTGGTGCTCGCCGTCGGCATCCGTCTTGCGGTCGAACTCGTGCTGCCGCCCGCTGACATCTATTCGGTCATCTCGTCGGGGTCCGGCTTCTGATGCGCCGTCGTCTCGCAAGCCTCCTCGTGGCCCTGGCGCTCGCGGCTCCCGCGGCGGCCCAGAACCGCGCGGACGAGTTCACCGAAAAGCTCGACATCGGCATCTCCACCGACGAGATCGCCATCACCTCCGACTTCCGAGGCGCCGACCTCACCATTTTCGGCGCGATCGACGGGTTCGCGCCCGACCTTCTGGCGCAGGGCAAATACAATATCGTCGTCTCGCTGGAGGGCCCGAAGGAAAGCGCCACCGTGCGCAAGAAGCGCCGCGTCTTCGGCATCTGGGTCAACACCCAGTCGATGACCTTCGAACTCGTGCCGGAATCCTATTCTCTCTCGAGCACGCGCGACATCGATGCCATCGCGCCAGCCAACGAGATGAACAATATGGGCATCGGCGTGGCCCACATGACGCTGAGTCCGATCGGCTATATCGGCGACGGCAGCAGCGTCACCGAGTTTCGCAGCGCCTTCCGGCGCCTGCGCGAAACGAGCGGCGTCTACCAGCGCGATCCCGGTGGGGTGCAGTTCATTTCGGCGAGCCTCTTCAAGGCCTCCGTGCGCCTGCCGGCCGACGTGCCAAACGGCGTTCATGTCGTGCGCGCCTACCTTTTCCGCGATGGCGTGTTCGTGGCGGCCAAGGCGCTGCCGCTCCGGGTCATCAAGACCGGCCTCGAAGCCGCCATCACCGAGGCCGCCCACAAGCACCCTTTCTTCTACGGTCTCTTCGCCGTCCTGCTCGCCGTCATCACCGGCTGGGCCGCCAGCGTCGCCTTCCGACGCGACTAGGGAGAAAAGCGTCGCCTTGACCTGACTGAAGGAAAAGCTGCGTCGCCTTCCGGAAAGGCACGGTTCCACAGACCGCGATTCTGCCCTATGTCGTGCGGAAACATATGAGGACCAACCGACATGAAGCCGATCTTCGTCCAGCTCCAATGCGCCCCCGGCAAGACCTACGAGGTCGCCGACGCGATCTACCGCAAGGAAATCGTCTCGGAAATGTACTCCACCTCCGGCGATTACGACCTGATCATCAAGGTCTACATCGAAGAAGGCCAGGACATCGGCAAGTTCATCAACGACAACATCGCCACCGTCCCCGGCATCACCCGCTCGCTGACCACACTGACGTTCAACGCGTTTTAGATTTTCACCTCCGAGCGGCCCCTCATCTGCCTGCCGGCATCTTCTCCCCGTTTTGACGGGGAGAAGAGACGTGTAGTGGCCCTCGATCTGACTCTTATTGGTAAGCGCAAAGGGTGCCAAGTGTCCCTTCGCCCCGCTCGCGGGGATAAGGCGGCGGCAGCCGGATGAGGGGCGGCTCCACCCGCCGAGCACACACCCCACTCACCCCCGTAAATTTGCAAACCGCACCGAATAGATCCGGTCGCGGCCGAGCATGTGGGCGGTCAGTCTCGTCTGGTCGAACAGGCGGCAGATGGTGGGATGGGCGAGGTCCATGCCGCCGGTGGTGACGCCGAAGGCGGGCATGACGAGGCGCGTGCCGTCGGTCGCGAAACAGGCACGGCGCACGGATTTCTCGCGTCGGCGGACGATGGCGGCGGGGTGGAGGTGGCCGGCGATTTCGCCCGGGATCGCCTCGAGGCTCGGCTCGTGCCGGAAGGTGAGGCCGCCAAGCCGCAATTCGTCGAGAGAGGCGCCCGGCAGGGTCGCGGCGCCGTCCGGATCATGGTTGCCGTTGATCCAGATCCATTCGCGCCCGCGCGCCATGTCGACGATCATCTGGCGAAACATCTCCGGCATCAAAGCGGAGCCGACGCGATCGTGGAAATTGTCGCCGAGGCTGATCACGGTCTTCGGGTTGTGGCGGGCGATGATCGCCTGCAGGATCTTCAGCGTCGAGAGGGTATCGTAGGGCGGCAGCATCATGCCGCGGCGGGCGAAGGCCGAACCTTTTTCAAGGTGCAGGTCGGAGACGACGAGCACATCGTGATCCGGCAGGTGCAGGCCGCCAAGCGGATCGCAGACGACGGCGACGCCGTTGACGGCGATGCGTTCGGACAGGGCAGGGTAGGCATCGGCCGCGGTGCGGCTGGCATGGTAGAGGCGGTGCATCAGCGTCGTGTTCCCGCCGGTCGATCCACCGGCTCGTCAGAGTCTTCCGAAGGAGCCGGCGCGCCGGACCCTTGCGAGAAGCCCGGCATGTCGGCGTGTTCGCCCATCGCCTCGAAGATCAGCTCGTCGGCAGCTTCCGCCAGCAGCGCGTCCGGTGCCTGGCCCGGCACGGATTCCCGGCCGATTTCCAGCATGATCGGAACGGCAAGCGGCGAAACCTTTTCGAGCGGCCGGTGGACGATGTGGCTCTTGATTCGCACCAGCATATCGCCAAGCCGCCCGATATCCAAAAGCCCTGTTGCCGCATCGTTGCGTGTCGCCTCAAGCAGGATGTGGTCCGGTTCGTGGCTGCGCAGAACGTCGTAGATGAGATCGCTGGAGACCGTGACCTGCCGCCCGGTCTTCTCCTTGCCGGGGTGTCGCGGCTCGATGAGCCCGGCGATGATGGCGCAGTTGCGGAAGGTGCGCTTGAGCAGATAGCTCTCGTCGAGCCACGCCTCCAGATCGTCGCCCAGCATGTCCTCGTCGAAGAGGTCGGCCAGAGAGGGATGGCCGGCCTGAAACGCCTGCGTCATATCCTCCATGCACCAGATCGCCAGCGAGTAATCCGTGGCGACGAAGCCCATCGGGTTCAGCCCCGCCCGGTCGAGCCGCCGCGTCAGCAGCATGCCGAGCGTCTGGTGGGCAAGCCGCCCCTCGAAGGCGTAAGTGACCATGAAATAGCGGTTGCCATAGGGAAAGGTCTCGATCAGCAGCTCGTCCTGGCGCGGCAGCATGGAGAGGTCGCGCTGGATCGCCAGCCAGTCGCGCACCTGCTCCGGCAGGTCGGCATGCGCTTCGGGATCGGCGAGCATCCGGCGCACCTGGGCCGCGAGATAGGTCGAGAGCGGAAACTTGCCGCCGGCATAGGAGGGGATCTTCGGGTCGAGCTTGTAGCCCTGCGTCACCAGACACTCGTTCTCATGGATGCCCTCGAAGCGGATGACCTTGCCGCCGAACAGGAAGGTATCGCCCGGCGACAGCATCTCCAGAAAGAACTCCTCCACCTTGCCGAGCGACAGGCCGCCACGCCCCATGCGCGCCTTGCTGGCCATCTTGCCGACCAGCCGCACGTTCAGCGTCGGCGATTCGATGATGGTGCCGATGTTCAGCCGGTACTGCTGCGCGACCTTGCCGTTGGACACGCGCCACAGCCCGTCCTCCGTCTTGCGGATGCGGGCATAGCGCTCGTAGGTGCGCAGCGCATAGCCGCCCGTCGCCACGAAATCGATGATGCGCTCGAAGGTCTCCCATGTCAGTTCGGCATAGGGCGACGCGCTGGTGATCTCGTCGTAGAGTGCGAGCGGATCGAACGGCGCGGCGCAGGCCATGCCGAGCACATGCTGGGCGAGCACGTCGAGCGCGCCGCGGCCGACCGGCGGCGTGTCCTGCGCCCCGAGATAGTTGGCATCGAGCGCCGCCTGGCACTCCATCACCTCGAAACGGTTCGCCGGCACGAGGATCGCCTGGCTCGGCTCGTCCATGCGGTGGTTGGAGCGGCCGATGCGCTGGGCGAGACGGCTCGCCCCCTTCGGCGCGCCCACATGGATGACGAGATCCACATCGCCCCAGTCGATGCCGAGATCGAGCGTCGAGGTGGCGACCACGGCGCGCAGGCGGTTTTCCGCCATGGCCGCCTCGACCTTGCGTCGCTGCCCGACATCCAGCGAGCCGTGATGCAGGGCGATCGGCAGGTTGTCGTCGTTGATGGTCCAGAGCGCCTGGAACAGCCGTTCCGCCTGGTTGCGCGTGTTGACGAAGAGGAGGGCGGTGCGGTGCCGCTTGATCGCCTCGTAGACCTCCGGCATGGCATAGCTTGCCGTATGCCCGGACCAGGGCACGCGAACCTCGCTGGCGAGAATGGAGATGTCGGGCTTCGCCCCGCCCGAAACCGTGATGACGCCCGCGCATTCCGCCCGATCCGGCACTTGCGCCACCAGCCAGCGCTGCAGGTCCATGGGGTCGGCGACCGTGGCGGAGAGGCCGATGGTCTTCAGTCCGGGCGCAAGCCGCCGCAGCCGCGCAAGCCCGAGGGCGAGCAGATGCCCGCGCTTGGAGGTGACCAGCGAGTGCAGCTCGTCGAAGATGACATATTCCAGATGTTTGAAGAAGCGCTCGGCCTCGCCGTTGGCGATCAGCAGGGCGACCTGCTCCGGCGTGGTGAGGAGAATATCCGGCGGATCGAGCTTCTGGCGCTGGCGCTTGGATTGCGGCGTGTCGCCCGTGCGGTTCTCCACCCGGATCGGCAGCCCCATCTCGCCGACGGGCGTCATCAGGTTGCGCTCGATATCGACCGCCAGCGCCTTCAGCGGCGAGATATAGAGGGTGTGGATGCCGTGAAATCCGGTGCCGGGCGGGATCCGGCCACGCTCGGTAAGCGACACCAGCGAAGGCAGGAAGCCCGCGAGCGTCTTGCCGGCCCCGGTCGGCGCGATCAGCAGCATGCTCTCCCCACCGCGAATCCGCGCGAGCAGATCGAGCTGATGCGCACGCGGCTGCCAGCCCTTGCGCGAGAACCAGCGCAGGAACGGTTCTGGCAGAGCGAAGGCCGGCGATGCGGGCTGAACGGACGGGATCTGTTTCACGGGTACGAATGTAGAACGCCGACCCGGCTCTTTCCAGAGATCGGCGTCGTTGAAACCGGCCAAATCTGCAAACGGCCTTGGCCGTCAGAACGCGATGTAGCGGTCCTTGCGATGGTTCACGGCGATGGTGAGGTTGAGGACCAGCGCGCCGAGCACGGAGCAGAGGATGATGAAGGGGCTGGCCAGAAAGACGGCGAAGGCGAGGATCACGGCGTCGAAGCCGAGCTGCACGAGGCCCGCCCGGAAACCGAAGCGATCCTGAATATAGACCGCGAGGATGCCGATGCCGCCAAGGCTCGCCCGGTGCCGGAACAGCGCCAGCATGCCGGCACCGATGGCCAGACCGCCGAACAGGCCCCCCACCAGCGGATCGACCCGCGCGAGACCAAGCTGCGCCGGCACGACTTCGGACAGGAGCGCCGTCAGCGCGATCGCCGCAAAGGTCTTCAGCGTGAAGCCCATCCCCAGTCGGCGATAGGCGAGATAGGCGAACGGCAGGTTGATGGCGAAGAAGCAGGCGCCGAAGGACAGCCCCGTCGCATAATGCAGCAGGAAGGCCGCGCCGGCCGTGCCGCCCGTGAACAGGCCGGCACCCTGCAGCAGCGCCACGCCAAGCACGGCCAGCATGCTGCCGGCCACGATGCCCTGTGCGTCTTCCAGAAGCGAATGCCGCTCCGCCCGCGAATGGATCAGCGCCGTAAAAGCTCCTCTGACGGCCGTCATGTCCTGCCTCTCTGCTGTGTCACGAAGAGGCATACGGCTTTGCAACGGAAACGGAAAGGTGTCGAGCCGCTTAAGGAACCATCGATTTGGCCGCTCGTTTCTTCTCGTTGACAGAAAGCGATGTTCGCGAAGACGAAAGGATGGCATCATGGACGACAAAGATACGGCACCGGCCGGCGACAAGATCCTGCAGGAGCCCGCCGAGGGCGATCGCGCGACGATCGACCGCGAACTGAAACGCAAGGACGGCGGCAATGTCGCGCATCATGATACCGACAAGGATCGCGATGCCGATATGCACGACACCGTGCGCAAGGCCATGGACGAGGCGGCACCACAAACGGGTGTGCGACCGGGCCCGTGACGCAGTCATTTATTTCATGTTTTCCTGATAGAAGAGGATCAACAGGAGTAGGAGACAGGAGATGACCTTCATCGTGCCGGGACAGACAGGAGAAAGCACCACCACGCGGACCGCCGATGCGCCCGCACCGGTTCTTGCCGCCTTGCGCAGCATTCAGGCGCGGCTGGAGCGGGACACGCCCCCGCCGTCCGACGACCGCGGCGAAGCCGAGCCGGTGCTGACGCCGGAGGAGGCGGCGCGGCTGCGATGCGAGGGCCGAAACGCCGCCTTCGAAGGCATGGCGCTCAGATCCTGCCCCTATGCCGCCTCCAGCCGCGCGAAGCGCGACGCCTGGATCGAAGGCTTCAACACGATGAAGTGAGGCCCGCCGGACGCCGGTTCGGCGCCGCTCGACCTAGAGGGCGATGTAGCGGTCGGACCGGTGGTTGATCGTCACGAAGAGGTTGAGCGCCACGGCGCCCAGCACCGAGTAGAAGACGACCGAGGGAAGGGTGACGAAGAAGGCTGCGGTGAGCACGCAGAGATCGATCGCGAGCTGCACGAGACCGGCGCGGATGCCGAAACGTTCCTGCAGATAGATCCCGAGAATGCCCACGCCGCCAAGGCTGGCGCGGTGTCGATAGAGCGCCAGAAGGCCATAGCCGAGCAGCAGCCCGCCGAGAAGCGCGGCCCAGGCCGGGTGGATGCTCGAAATCACGAAGAAGCGCGACTGCATGTCGGCGATGACGGATGTCAGGCCGATGGCGATGAATGTTTTTATGGTGAAGGCCCATCCCAGCCGCTTCAGCGAGAGATAGAAGAACGGCAGGTTGAGCAGGAAGAAGGCCAGCCCGAAATTCACGTCCAGCGCGTAGTGCAGCAGAAAGGCGATGCCGGCCGTGCTGCCGGTGAGAAGTCCGGCACTGGCCAGAATGTAGAGCCCCAGCGCCGAGACGACACTGCCGGTGAAGACACCCTGCACATCCTCGATCGGCGTATGGCGAGCCGCATTGGTATTCCAGAAGCCGAGGGCCGAAATCAAGGACATGGCATTCGCTCCGAAAAGGCGGTGAGGTCGGTATCGACAGGCGTAGGGCCCGAGAGGGTCAGAAAATGCGCGTGTTTCCAGGTCGGCGCATGCGGCCGACGCCTTGGAAGCACCGATATCATCGGGCTTTCGCAATGCTTTGCAAGGCAAATACGTAAGGTATGCTGACCTATTTCAACTTCGCAATAAAGCGTCGTTCAGAGGCTCTGGCGCGAAAGAAACAGAATGCCGGCGATGTCCTGCGCGCCATCTTTGCGAATGGTCGCGCGCGTCACATCCAGCACGTCGAGCCCGGCCGTCTCACAGAGGCTGCGGACATAGGCCTCCGTATGCGCATAGCGCAGCGAGGGACGCAGGAGAAAGCCCTCGGCAGCGCCGTTTGCCGTACCGTCCTGCGCGTCCTCGACGGAGAAGGCAAAGAGCCCTTTCGCCGTCAACAGATGCGGGACGAGGGCAAAGACCGAGACGAGATCGCCGAGATACATCAGCACGTCGGCGGCTGCCGCGAGATCCGCGCGCCCGCGGGGACGATCCGGGGCGATCAGGCCGGACGTGTCGAGAGGCCGGGAGAGATCGGCTTCCCCGAGATGGTCGTAGAGATGCTTCTCGTCCGCCTTGGCCAGCATGTTGGCGGAGAGGTCGTAGCCCTCCAGCATGCCGACCCGATGCCGGATCTGCGCACCGAAGAGGCCGGTGCCGCAGCCAAGGTCGATGGCGCGCTCAAGCATCGCTCCGCCCGTGAATCGCTCCACCATCCCCGCCAGCCGTGCGGGCACCGTATATCCCAGCCGCTCCACCAGAGCCGTGTCGAACCGGTCGGCATAGTCGTCGAAGAGCCGCGCGACATAGACGCTGGGCGCCTGGGCCGGCACATCGCCGCCGCCGAGGACGGCGCGTTTCAGGCGGGCGCCGAAAATGTCGTCCGGGTTGAGGTCGAGCACGCGGCCAAGCGATGAAACGGCTGCGTCGCGTTCTCCGGCCTTCTCCTCGTGTTCGGCCAAGCGAAACCAGCCGGCCGCCCAGTCGGGCACCCGCTCCAGCGCCTGGCGCATCAGGTCCGCCGCTTCCGCATGATCGCCGCTTGCCGCCAGCATCTGCGCATATTCGGCACGCCGGTCGGCAATGAGGTCGCCGGAGGACAGTTGATGCGGGTTCATGGCGAAGCTCCTGTGCCGGATGCCGGATGCCGGATGCCGGATGACGAGCACATAGGCTGTCGCCGGAAGCCTGAAAAGGGAATTCGCGCGCGAGGTTCCGCACGCCGCGATTCCGCCCACAATCCTTGCGACAGGAGGCCGTGATCGCTACATGCTGCGGCAGCGACGTTGGAGCCCGGCAGCTGCGCGCGGGACAGCCCAGGGAGACGGATGGACATGGCGGATGGTGTGAACAGGTTTCTTGGCGATACGCCCGGCCGGGTCATCGTGAAGCTCTTGGTCCTGTCGCTGGTCGTCGGTTTCCTCATGACCGTGTTCGGCTGGACGCCCTACGGCATCTTCCGCGGCATCCGCGATTTCTTCGTCGATCTCTGGTACACCGGCTTCGCTGCGCTGGGCGATGTCGGCGAATATCTGCTGATCGGTGCCGCGGTGGTCATCCCGGTCTTCATCGTGCTCAGGCTTCTCAGTTTCCGTCGGTAACATGCTCGCTTCCTCCGCGCAGAACCGCCGCACCTTTCTCAAGGCGGCGGCCGCCCTCCCGCTGGCCGGTCTGGCCGGCTGCAACACCACCGCCGTGCTGGCGCCGCCCGGCGACGGCAGCGACCAGACCGAAGCGACGCTCGGCCTGATCAACGGCCTGCGCAAGGAGCGTGGCCTCGGCCCGCTTTCGCGCGATCCGGCAGCCGCGAGCGCCGCTCTTTCGCAGGCCGGCCGCATGGCGAAAGCCGGCAAGATGGCGCATCTGATCGGCATCACCGACAGTTTCGGCGGTCGCATGAAGAGCCAGTCGGTGGCGCTTCCCGCAGCCGAAAACATCGCGGTCGGGCAGGCGGACGCGCAAAAGGCCTATCTCGCCTGGCTGAACTCGCCGAAACATCTCGAAAACATGCTCGGACCCGGCTATTCAGGTCTGGGCGTTGCCGTCATGCGCAACCCCGCTTCCGGCAACCGGCCCTATTGGGCGATGGTGCTGTCCTCCGGCACCTGAGGGGCAGGGGGAAACGCCGCTGCATGACGTCGGGAGACGCACACATGCAGGCAGGCAGCATCGATCGTGACGGAAGTGGCCTCGACCGGCAAGGGGCGGGCGCCTTTCATGTCACCAACCGGCTCATTCTCTCCATCGCCGTGCCCATGACGCTCGGCTTCCTCACGACGCCGCTTCTCGGCCTCGTCGATACCGCCGTCATCGGCCGGCTCGGCGACGCCACGCTGCTTGCGGGCCTCGCCGTCGGGGCCGTCGTCTTCGACCTCATCTTCGTCACCTTCAATTTCCTGCGCTCGGCGACGACCGGGCTCGTGGCGCAGGCCTATGGCCGCGGCGACCGGCGCGAGGAGCAGACGGTCTTCTGGCGCTCGATGATCATCGCGCTGACCGCCGGCGTCGCGACCATTGCTGTGTCGCCGCTCCTCCTCTGGGCAGGGCTGACGCTGCTGGATCCCGGCGAAGCGGTGGCCGCGGTCACGCGCACCTATTTCCTCTGGCGCATCCTCGCCGCCCCCGCATCGCTCGCCAATTACGCCATCCTCGGCTATGTGCTCGGGCGGGGCCAGGCGACGCTCGGCCTCCTGCTGCAGACGCTGATCAACGGCGTCAATATTGTCCTGTCGATCACGCTCGGGCTTTACCTCGGCTGGGGCGTGGCCGGTGTCGCCATCGCCACGCTGACCGGCGAACTGGTGGGTGCCCTCGTCGGCTTCGCGATCGTCGTTTCCCGCTTCGACCCCACGGCGCGGCCCGCCTGGCGCGAGATCGCCGAGCGCGCGGGTCTGACGCGGCTCTTCGCGCTCAACCGCGACATCATGATCCGCTCCTTCGTGCTGCTCGCGGTCTTTCTGGTGATGACGCGGGTCGGCACTGCCTTCGGTCCGGTCACACTGGCGGCAAATGCCGTGCTGATGACGATCTTCCTCGTGGCCGGCTACTATCTCGATGGCCTTGCCAACGCAGCCGAACAGCTGATCGGACGTGCCATCGGCGCGGCCTATCGCCCGGCCTTCGAACGCACGCTGAAGATGACGGCCCTCTGGTCCTTCGGGCTCGCGACGCTGACCACCCTCGGCTTCTTCCTGTTCGGAAACGCTCTCGTCGATCTCCTGACCACGGCACCGGATGTCCGCGCCGTCGCTTACGGCTACACGCCCTGGGCGGCACTGACGGCGATGACGGGCGCGCTCGCCTTCCTCATGGATGGCGTCTTCATCGGCGCGACGTGGTCGCGCGACATGCGCAACATGATGCTGGCGGCGTTCGCGATCTATGTCGCAGCGCTCTGCGCCCTCGTGCCGGTCTTCGGCAATCACGGGCTCTGGGCGGCGCTGAACCTGTTCCTGCTCTGCCGGGGCCTGTTGCTTTGGTCGCGCGTGCCCCGGCGGGCGGCTCAGACCTTCGCGGCCCAGTAGTCGGTTCGGGAATCCCGGATATCGCGAATCGCCGAAAGCCCCTCGCGGTCGCAGAGGCGCGACAGGCCGCGCACGATCCGGCCGGGCAATGCCGGACCTTCGTAGATCATGCCGGAATAAAGCTGGACGAGATCGGCGCCCGCCCGGATCTTCTCCGCCGCCGTCTCGGCCGAATGGATGCCGCCGACGCCGATGATCGGCAGATCGGGGCCGACGCGCTGGCGCATCTTCGCGAGCACGACGGTCGAAGGGTCGAACAGCGGCTTGCCGGAGAGGCCGCCGGCCTCGGCCGCTTGCGACGTGTCGCTCAGCCCGGCGCGCGAAAGCGTCGTGTTAGACACGATCAGCCCGTCGAGCGGATGGGCGAGCGCTTCGGCGGCGATATCGTCCAGACCTTCGTCGGTAAGATCCGGCGCGATCTTCAGGAACACCGGCAGCTTGCGTTTCAGCTTGCGCGCCTCGATATCCCGCGCCTCCAGCACCGCCGTCAGCAGCGCCGACAGGCTTCCGCGCGCCTGCAGGTCGCGCAGGCCGGGCGTGTTGGGGGAGGAGATGTTGGCGGTGAAGTAGCGGGCAACGGGCGCAAAGCAGCGAATGCCGAGCACATAATCGTTCACCCGGTCGGTGCTGTCTTTGTTGGCGCCGATGTTGACGCCGATCAGCGGGTCGGCCCGGCAGGCCTTCAGGCGTTCGAGCGCCGCGGCATGGCCCTCATTGTTGAAGCCCAGCCGGTTGATGACCCCCTCGTCTCGCACAAGCCGGAAGATGCGCGGCCGGTCGTTGCCCGCCTGCGGGCGCGGCGTCACGGTGCCGATTTCGGTGAAGCCGAAGCCGAGGCGCAGCAGCGCTTCCGGCACCTCGGCGTTCTTGTCGTAGCCGGCGGCCATGCCGACCGGGTTGGGAAAGCTGATGCCGGCCACCGACTGGCGCAGCCGCGGATCGGCCGGCGCGGCATGCGACGGCACGAGGCCGGACCGCAGGGCCTTGATGGAAAGCCCATGGGCCGTTTCCGGATCGGCGAGGAACAGCGCGCGTCGCGCCAGCGCTTCCAGATTGACCCTCATGCGCGAAGCTCCGGAAAAACATGGGTCCCGTCCGGCGACAGCGGCAAGGGTTGCTCCGACATCACGGCCGTCAGGGGAAGCGGGCCATAGAGATGGGGAAACAGCGCCCCGCCCCGCGACGCCTCGTAGACGAGCGCTTCGCCCAGCGCCTCGCCGTCGATGGCGACCAGCAGCAGATCGTCCTGCCCGGCAAAATGCCGCTGCGCGGTTTCCCGCACCTGTTCTCCGGTCGAAAAGTGAATGAAGCCGTCGGCAAGATCGACCGGCGCGCCATCGAACGTTCCGCCGGCCTGCGCGTTTCGCCACAGCGTCGATGGCACGATTTTGTAGATGATGCCGGACATGGTGCTCGCTCCTCGTCTTTCTGGTTCGTCCCACGGCGTCAGGCGGGCTTCTCGGTCCGCGACGCGCGATGGAACGGGGCAGGCCCTGATGCCGTGGACTTGCCGCAAAGCGCCGTAAAAGTCCACCATCTGTGTAAGACGCATGTCATGTGACGCGCCCGAACGACAACGACCCAAGGGAGATTTGCCGCCATGCCCAACCGTCGCCTTCCACCCCGCAGAGTGTCTCTCGCCCTCGTCGCGCTGCTGGCGGGTGTCGGTCCCGCCCTCGCGCAGGAGCCGGCACCGGGGCGCTACAGCATGCAGAAGACCGATACCGGCATCGCGCGGCTGGACACACAGACCGGCGAGGTGACGCTCTGCCAGGAAAAGGCCGGCGATCTCGTCTGCCGCATGGCCGCCGATGAGCGGACGGCCTACGATCTGGAACTCGATCTTCTCGAAAAGCGGGTGGAGGCGCTGGAAAAAGCGGGGAAGGACGCGACGTCGGGCGTCTCGCCGCGCCTGCCGACGCAGGAAGACATTGACCAGACCATGGGCATTATGGATAGAATGATACGCAGCTTCATGGGGATCGCCAGGGATTTCGGGCGCGAGTGGCAGGGAGAAGAGACCCCGCCGGCGCCTGAGCCTGACGGCGATCTCCGCAAGACGTGATCAGGGGCATCCTCTGGAGCGTCAGGACATGAAGCCGGCCGCCGGGTTGGAGGACCCGACGCCCGGTCGCTCGAGGAGGAGCATCATGGCAATGGGAATGACCATCATCGTTGCAGACGATCACCCGCTCTTTCGCGGGGCGATGCGTCAGGCGCTTGCCGCCATGCCGGGTGCGCCCGATATCGTCGAGGCCGGGGACTTCGCTGCCGTGCGCGAGGCCGCCGCCCGCCATCCGGACGCCGATCTCCTGATGCTCGATCTTACCATGCCGGGTATCAGCGGCTTTTCCGGCCTGATCGTCCTGCGCACCGAATTCCCCTCGCTGCCCATCCTCATCGTTTCCGCGCATGACGAGCCCGCGACCATCACCCGCGCGATCGATCTCGGCGCCTGCGGCTTCCTGTCGAAATCGGCCGGTATCGAGGACATCCGCCGCGCGATCGACACGGTGATTGCCGGACATCTCTACACGCCGGACGGTTTCCGGCGCGGCATGAGCCACGAGCCCGATGTGGCCGATCTCATTCAGCGGCTGAACACGCTGACGCCGCAGCAGTCCCGCGTTCTGGCCATGCTGGCGGAAGGCCTTCTCAACAAGCAGATTGCCTATGAACTCGGCGTGTCCGAGGCGACCATCAAGGCGCATGTCTCGGCCATCCTCCTCAAGCTCAACGTCGACAGCCGCACGCAGGCCGTCATACAGCTCGGCAAGGTCACGGCCGTCGCTGCGTAACCACGCCGTCATGGCGTGATCACTCGGCCGCGGCTTTGGGCAAGGAGGCCGAGCGCGTCAGCCAGGCCCGCAGCGCGGCCGGCCGCACCGGCTTGTTCTGCAGCGCGATCCCGTCGCGCTCGGCCGCCGTCCGGACCTCCACAGAACGGTCCGCCGTGATCAGCAGCGCCGGCATCGCGCGGCCGAACGCCGTGCGGATGTCGCGGATGGCGTCGATTCCGGTGGTATGATCGAGATGGTAATCGGCAATGATCGTTTCCGGCACGTCGCTGGTATCGTCCGCAAGCCACGCCTGCGCCGAAGCCGCGGTCATCACGCGGCATCCCCAGCTCTCCAGAAGGCTGCGCATGCCGTCCAGAATTCGTGGCTCGTTGTCGATGCAGAGCACGGCAAGCCCGTTCATCGGCGCGGCAGGGCCGGAGGCCGCGAGATCCGCGACGGCCCCCACTGTCCGCACCGTGCCCGTCTCGATCGGCAGCGTCACCCGGAACCGCGTGCCCTTGCCGGGCACCGACTGCAGATCGACGCCGTGATGCAGGACGCGCGAGATGCGATCGACGATCGAGAGCCCCAGGCCCAGCCCGGAGGCCGTCCGCGCACCTTCCTCCAGTCGCGCGAACTCCTTGAACACCGTGCGGAATTTTGAGGCGGGAATGCCGATGCCGGAATCGATGACCTCGATCACCGCCTCCGCGCCGCGGCGCCGCACACCCACCAGCACCCGGCCGCTCGGCGTGTATTTCACGGCGTTCGACACGAGGTTCTGCACCAGCCGGCGCAGCAGGTTCGGGTCGGTGCGAACACTCAGCGAGGTCGGCATGACGGTGAGCGTCAGGCCGCTCGCCTTGGCGACGGGTGCAAAATCCGTCTCGATCCGCCGCAGGAAATCATCGAGCGGCACGGTCTGCAGCCGTGCCTTCATCGCCCCCGTATCGAGCCGGGAAATATCGAGCACGGCACCGAGAATGGCTTCGACGGACTCGAGCGAGGAGTCGATGTTCTGGACGAGAAGCCGGTTCTCGGAGGCGCCGAGCCGCTCGACCAGCGAGGAGGAATAGAGCCGCGCGGCGTTCAGCGGTTGCAGGATATCGTGGCCGGCCGCGGCGAAGAAGCGCGTCTTGCCGTTGTTGGCCTCTTCGGCCGCGGCGCGCGCCTCCGCCACCTCGCGGTTCACCCGCGTCAGCTCCGCCGTGCGCTCGGCCACGCGCGCCTCCAGCGTTTCGTTCGCCTGCAAGAGCGCCATGTCGGCCGCCACCCGTTGGGTGATGTCGGTATAGGTCGTCACCAGACCCTTGTCCGGCATCGCATTGCTGCGCACCTCGATGATCCGCTCGCCACCCGAAAGGACCAGCTGGAACGGCTTGTCGAGGACGAGAAAGCTCGTCAGCAAAGCGGGTTCGCCGTCGCGCACCCGGTCGCCGCGCTGCGTCAGGATCGCGACGATCTCCGACAGTGGAAAGCCTACCTGTCCCGACGCTTCCGGCAGGTCGAGCAACTGCCGGAAGCGCCGGTTCCAGATGATCAGGTGGTTGGAGCTGTCGAAGACGGCGATGCCCTGGTCCATCTGCGAGAGTGCCGTCTGCAGCATGTCCTGATTGTACTGCAGGGCTTCGCTGGCCTGATCGAGCAGGATGGCGGTATCCGGCGAGGTGTCGTCGAGCCGTTGCAGGACGAGCGACAGCACGAGACGGGCCGAGGACGAGCCGATGGCGCTGCCGAGAATCTGCTCGGAGAAATGGATGAGCGCCATGTCGGCCGGCTGCCCGTCGTCGAGCCGCCGCCCGCTCTTCCTCGCATAGGTCTCGAAGGACCGCTGCATCCGTTCCTCGCCGAGATAGCGCGCGATGGTGCTTTTCAGGTCGAGCACCGTGATCTTGGTCTTGCGCCCGCGAAAGGCGCGTTCCGTGCGCGACGCCCGCCGGATGAACAGCCCGGCCTGCAGCCGCTCCAGCGGTTTCGGGGTGCGCGACAGCGAGAAGAGCACATAGGCCATGCTGTTGAAGAGCAGGCTGAGCGCCGTGGCGTTCACCAGCGGATCGGCGGTCTGCGCGGTGAACATCTCGGCAAAGGGAAACAGGAAACCGAGAATGGTCGCGGCGACCTGCGAATTGTCGGGACCGCCGAGGCTCGGCAGGAACAGCAGATAGGCCCAGACGAAGAAACCGATCGTCATGCCGGCAATGGCGCCGCGCGCATTCGCCTGCCGCCAGACGAGCCCGCCGAACATGGCCGGCGCCATCTGGGCGATCGCCGCGAAGGACAGGAGGCCGAGCGAGGCGAGACCGGCGCTCATGTCGGCCGCCCGGTAGTAGCCGTAGCCGAGCAGCAGCACCGCGAAGATCGCCATCCGGCGGACGTTGAGCAGGGTGGCGCCGACATCCTTCGAGCG
Source organism: Rhizobium quercicola (assembly GCF_021168455.1). Lineage (NCBI taxonomy): Bacteria > Pseudomonadati > Pseudomonadota > Alphaproteobacteria > Hyphomicrobiales > Rhizobiaceae > Rhizobium > Rhizobium quercicola. Next base: position 125,042 of record NZ_JAJOZR010000003.1, on the reverse strand, counting down.
CCCGCGCCCGGTCAGGTTCCGCCGCAGGAAGACCGGCATGACGATGTCGTTGGACAACATGATCGACAGCGCGACGGAGGCGACGATGACCATGGCGGTGGCGGCCGAGAAGCCGCCGATGAAGGCGACGAGCGTCAGAACCGGCAGATCGTGCGACAGCGGCAGCGTCAGCAGGTAGAGATCGGCAACGCCGTTCCCCTGGAACGTCAGCATGCCGGCAATGGCGACCGGCAGCACGAAGAGATTGATGCCGATCAGGTAGAGCGGAAACAGGATGCCCGCCATCCGCAGCTCGCCCGGTGTGCGGTTTTCCACCACCGTCACGTGGAACTGCCGCGGCAGCATGATGATGGCGATGGCCGAGAGGAGGGTAAGCACGATCCACCGTGCCATCGGCGTCCGGTAGGTCAGGGCCTCCATCACGGCGCTGTTTTCCCCGGCGCGGACCAGCATGTCGGCGGGACCGTCGAACAGGAAGAAGACGACGTAGAGCCCGACGGTGACCAGTGCCACGAGCTTGACGACCGATTCCATGGCGATGGCGAGGATCAGCCCGTCCTGATGCTCCGTCGCATCCGTGTGGCGCGTGCCGAAGACGATGGCAAAGCAGGCGAGAAACAGCGTGACGAGAAGCGGCAGGTCGATGAATGCCGTTCCGCTGTCGAGCCCGTAGGGCCGCGTATCGACCAGCACAGCCATCGAACTCGACACGGCTTTGAGCTGCAGGGCGATGTAGGGAATGGCGCCGACCAGCGAGATCAGCGCGACGATGCCGGCGACCGTCGGGTTCTTGCCATAGCGCGCCGCCATGAAGTCGGCGACCGATGTCAGCTTCTGCGACTTGGCGAGCGTGGTGATGCGGCGGATGATCGGCAGGCCCACGGTGAACATGAGGATCGGCCCGATATAGATGCCGGTGAATTCCAGCCCCCGCTCGGCCGCAAGGCCGATGCCGCCGAAATAGGTCCAGCTCGTGCAGTAGATCGCCAGGCTGAAGGCATAGACGAGCGGCCGCCCGCGCGCGGCCAGGCCGCCGGACGCGGCCTTGCGCGCCTTCCGGTCGCCGTAGGTGGCGACGGCAAACAGCAGCAGCAGATAGGTGAATGCGGCCGCGAAGACGACCGTGCCGGATAGCATGGGTTCCTCCCTCTGCCGCGTCCCTCGCGTCGAGCATAGGCCAAAGGCACGCTCAAGAGAATTGCCCCGGCTTTCGTCTTAAGTCGAAGTCCGGTTACCAACGAGGAGACGGATCACGAAAGCGTGCAGGCCCCACTTTTCTTTCCCGCGTAAGGCGATAGGTTGCATATCGGGGTCCGGCAAGTCCGGTGCGCGTCAAAGGAGAGTTGGGATGTTGAACGAATTCAAGCAATTTATTGCCCGCGGCAACGTGATGGATCTGGCCGTCGGCGTGATCATCGGTGCGGCCTTCAGCAAGATCGTCGACAGCGTCGTCAACGATCTGGTGATGCCGATCGTCGGCGCGCTCACGGGCGGCGGCTTCGATTTCTCCAACTACTTCCTTGTGCTCAGCGGCAATGTGACGGCGACGACGCTGGCGCAGGCGCGCGAGCAGGGCGCCATCTTCGCCTACGGCAATTTCATCACCGTGTTCATCAACTTCCTCATCCTCGCGTGGATCATCTTCATGATGATCAAGGCTGTGAACAAGCTGCGCGCCTCCGTCGAGCGCGACAAGCGCGAGGGCAAGGAAGAGCAGGCTCCGCCGCCGGCAGACGTCCAGCTCCTGACGGAAATCCGCGATCTGCTGCGCGCACCGCGCGTCTGAGGCGACACATCACGAAAATCGATCGGACGGCCAGCGTTTATCGCGTGATCGTCCGATCGAAAGGGTCTAGGACGTCCGGGTCGTCGTCAACCGGACCGCAGCCAGCCATGTCGTCATCCTCCATCTCCCCATCCTCCGATCCTGCTTCGATGGACGCCGCGTCCGGCCTCAGCACCCGGGCGCTCGCCGCACCGCAGAGCGTCATCGTCGAGGTCGTGAACTATGCGCGCGGTCGCGACGGTCTCATTCCGCTCTGGGTGGGCGAGGGCGACCTGCCGACGCCGGACTTCATCTCGCAGGCGGCGCGGGCATCGCTGACGGCGGGGGAGACCTTCTACACCTGGCAGCGCGGCATCCCCGAGCTTCGCCAGGCGATCGTGCGCTACTACGACCGTCATTTCAACAAGACGCTCGGAATGGACAATGTCTTCGTCACCGGCTCCGGCATGCAGTCGATCAAGCTGTCGGTCGAGGCCGTGGCGTCTCCGGGCGATGAGCTTCTCTATCTCACGCCGGCCTGGCCGAATTTCGCGGCCTCCGCCGAGCTTTCCGGCGCCCGCGCCGTCGGCGTGCCCCTGTCGTTCACGAACGGCAAGTGGCAGCTGGATCTCGGTCGCATCGAGGCGGCGATCACGCCGCGCACCCGGGCGATCTTCGTCAACACGCCCTCGAACCCGACCGGCTGGACGGCAACGCGGGCCGATCTCGTCGCCCTTCTGGACCTCGCCCGCCGCCATGGTCTGTGGATCATCGCCGACGAAATCTACGCGCTCTACTTCTATGCCGATGCCCGCGCGCCCTCCTTCCTCGACGTGATGGAGGATGAGGACCGGATCATTTTCGTCAATTCCTTTTCCAAGAACTGGTCGATGACCGGCTGGCGGGCAGGGTGGATCGTCGCCCCGGCGGAGATCGGCCAGGCGCTCGAAAACCTCATCCAGTATTCCACCTCCGGCGTTGCGCCGTTCATCCAGGCCGGCGCCTGCGCAGCCCTCGATCACGGCGACGAATTCACCCGGCAGAACGTCGTCAAGGCGACGATGTCGCGCGACATTCTCTGCGATGCGCTGATCGCGACGAACCGCGTGGAGACGCTCCGCCCGGACGGTGCCATCTACGCCTTCCTGAAGATCGACGGCATCACCGACGTGCGTGCGGCAGCGCTCGATATCGTCGATCGCACGCTGGTCGGCCTTGCGCCCGGCACGGCGTTCGGCGCCGGCGGTGCCGGCTTCATGCGCGCCTGCTTCCTGCGGGACCCGCTTCACATCCGCACAGCGGCCGACAGGCTCGCGAGCTATATCGCCGCGCTCTGATCGTCGACGGCCGACATCGCAGACAGACCATCCGGCAAACCATCGTTCGCCGGCTCTGTCCATGGCGCGTTCAGGTGCCCGGTGTGGTGTCCCGCGGCGCGAGAATCTCTTCCTCCCGTACGATGCTATGGCGAATCAGCTGCGCCCAGATCGCATCGTAGAAAGCGGGATCGAGGCCGAGATCGGCGGCGTGGCGGCGGACATTGGCGCGGACCTCATCGACGCGGCTCGGAATGTCGGCGGGGAGGCCGGCCTTCGTCTTGATCTCGCCCGCCCGGCCGATATAGCTCCAGCGTTCTGCCAGAAGCCGCATGAGGGTCTCGTCGAGCCGGTCGATCTCCGTCCGGATATCGGCCATCGATTGGCATTCCGCCGCCGTCTTCATCGCTGCCATCCTTCTCGCCATTGTCCCGAACGCCCGTCGCGGCCGTCACGCATGTCGCCCGACACGCGAATCGAGGCAAGGGGAAAATGATCCGGTCATGATGCAGGACGGGCATCGATGAGGAAATGGCAGGGGGATTGCCGGCGGGCGGATCGGGGATCCGCATGGGTTGCGGACATGCAGGATGCCGTATGCCCGCCGGCATGGGAAAGGAGATATCGTCCCAATCTTGAGCCAGGCTGCAGCCTGACCGCGGAAGGGCGAGCGGATGGAAATGTGGCGATCGGTCAAATTGTCCGGAAACGCTTAAGCCGATGCTGACGGGCCGGTGGCTAAGGTCGGCCCGTCGGCACCGTGCGTGCGGTGTCGCCTGATTGACTGTCCCGATTTGAAGCCGCAGGATCGTCCCGTCCTGCGGCCTTTTTCGTGGCCCTTGTCGCCGTCGCAGGCCTGCCTATGATGCGCTTCCGATGCAGGACAGGCCGCTGGGTGCTTCGTTCGGACAGGAGAGATCATGGCGGAATTCGGCGTTCGGGATATGTCGGCCCCCCTCAGGCGCGTCCTCATGCGCCGTCCGGCGAAAAGCCTGATGGCTGCCGATGCCGCCTTGTGGCATTACGGCGCGACTTTCGACGCTGAAAAAGCCATCGGTCAATATGACGGCGTTGCGCGCCTCGTGGAGCAATCCGGCGCCGAGATCCTCTGGATCGAGGACAGAGGCGATGGTCTTGCCGATGCGATGTTCACGCAGGATCCGCTGTTGATGACGCCACACGGGGCGGTTCTGCTGCGGCCGGGCAAGGTCGAGCGGCGCAAGGAGGTCGCGCTCCACGAAGCGGCCTGCAAGAAGGCGGGCATTCCGATTCTCGGCCGTATCGACGGCATCGGCACGGTCGAGGGCGGCGACCTCGTCTGGCTGGATGCGGAAACGCTGCTCATCGGCCGCGGCTTGCGCACCAATGACGAGGGCATCGCCCAGCTGGCGACGATCCTCGCCGCGCAAGGTGTCGATGCCCTCAGCTACGACCTGCCGCTCTGGAACGGCGACGATGCCTGCTTCCACCTGTCCTCGATCGTCAGCCCCCTGCGGCGCGATCTGGCGCTGGTCTTCGCGCCGCTTCTTCCCGTCGCGCTCTACCAGATCCTGCAGGAATGGGGCATCAGCCTCATCGAGGCGCCCGCCGACGAATTCCATGCAAGCAACGGCGTCAGTCTGCAGGTCCTCGCGCTGAAGCCGGGCGAACTGGTGATGCTGTCGGGCTATCCGAAAACGCAAGGAGCGCTGGAGGCGGCCGGCTGCACGGTGCGGACCTTCGAGGGCGACGCCCTCTGCGTGCCATGCGAAGGCGGCCCGACCGGGCTGGTCTGCCCGCTCCTGCGCAGCGCCGGCTGAGCTTGCCGTATCCATGGAGAGAGCGTGATTTGACTTTGCCTGCCGGGAATGGTTGTAAAGCCGGCATCGACGAAGCGTTTCGGCGCGACCAGAAGAGACGGAGCGCTCCGACGCGGTCCGCAGGGAAGGACAGGCCTGTGACCGACGGGATCGGCAGAGCGAGCCGCCGCCAGCAATGGCGCCGGGCAGCGTGGGGAGCCTCGACGCGGCTTCTGGCGCTGCTGTGGCTGTTTGCCGCCGTGCTGGCGATGCCGCTCGTCGCGTCCGCCCAGATCGTCGCGTCGGGAACCGGCGCATTCCTCCGGCCGGGCGACGTCTCCGACCGCGAGAACCGGGACGGCCGCGCGGCCGATACCGCGCTCTCCCGCCAGGCCCTGCGGGCGGCCCAGCCGGCCGATATCCGCTTCACGGCCGAGCGCGTGGACGCAAAGCCCGTTCCCGGCGGTGCCGATCCGTTTCTCCTTCCGGCCTTCCTGGCGCCAGTCCGTCTTCACCCCGCCACCGTCACGGCTGCCCCAGGCCGCAGCCATCGTCTCCACGGCGGTGTGTCCGAGGCAGCCGAAGCCCGGGCGCCGCCGGTTCGCAGGCCGTTCGGCCGCTGACGCGCCGGCGCTTCGCGCGTCATACCCTTTGCCTTCACGACCCGCCGCACCCGTCAGGGGTTCCGGGCGGACGATATTGGAAACCCTTCATGCGCACATCGAAATGGGCCATTCTGGCCTATGTCGCGATCACCCTCTTCGGGATCCTCGCGGCGCTTCCCAACGTTCTCTCGGTGGAAACGCAGCAGCGTTACGCCGCTTACCTCCCGGTCAAGCCGGTTACCCTCGGTCTCGACCTCAAGGGCGGCTCCCACCTCGTGCTCGAAGTCGATGCCGCCGGTCTGCGGCAGGCCCGGCTGAACACGCTTCTGGATGATATCCGCGGCGTGCTGCGCACGGAGCGCGTGCCCGTTTCCTCCGCCCGCATCGCCGGCGACGCCATCGTCGTCACGATCGCCGATGCGGACGCCCGCGACCGCGTGACCCCGAAGATCAACGCGCTCGCCGCGCCGGCAAGCCCGCTCGGCTTCGGCTCCTCGTCCTCCGATATCAACGTCACCAGCGCCGACGCCGCCATCACGGTTCGCCTGACCCAGGCCGGTCTCGACGAACGCATGACGGCCGCCGTCGACCAGAGCCTCGAGATCATCCGCCGCCGCGTCGACCAGGTCGGCGTTGCCGAACCGCTCATCCAGCGCGTCGGCTCGGACCGCATCCTCGTCCAGCTGCCCGGTCTGCAGGACCCGACGCGCCTGCGCCAGCTTCTCGGCTCCACCGCCCAGATGAGCTTCCACATGGTCGATCAGACGGTCGATCCGAACGGCGTTGCACCGCGCGGCGTCGATATCCTCGTGGGCGCCAACGATCCGGCGAAATATGCCGTGGAGACCCGCGTCGCCATTTCCGGCGAGCGTCTTGCCGACGCCAAGGCCGGCTTCAACCAGCAGACCAACGAGCCGATCGTCTCCTTCTCCTTCGACGCACAGGGCGCACGCCAGTTCGCGGAAATCACCCGCGACAATGTCGGCAAGCCCTTCGCCATCGTGCTCGACGGCAAGGTGCTGACGGCGCCCGTCATCCGCGAGCCCATCCTCGGCGGGCAGGGCCAGATCTCGGGCAACTTCACCGCCCAGGAAGCCACCGTCCTCTCCGCGCTCCTGCGGTCCGGCGCCCTGCCGGCGCCACTTACCATCATCGAGGAACGCTCCGTCGGCCCGAACCTCGGCTCCGACTCGATCCGCATGGGCATCTTCACCGGCATCGCCGGCTTCATCCTCGTCGTCACGCTCATGGTCGTGCTCTACGGCTCCTGGGGCATGATCGCCAATATCGGCCTGCTGCTGCACACGATCCTCACGATCGGCGTTCTCGGCATGCTCGGCTCGACGCTGACGCTGCCCGGCATCGCCGGTATCATCCTCGGCATCGGCATGGCCGTCGACGCCAACATCCTGATCAATGCCCGTATCCGGGAAGAAACCGCAGCCGGTGCCGGTGCCATGAAGGCGCTCGATGTCGGCTTCAACAAGGCCTATGCCACGATCATCGACAGCAACGTCACGACGCTGTCCGGCACCGTGCTGCTGTTTGCCTTCGGTTCCGGCCCGGTTCGCGGCTTCGCCGTGACCATGATGCTCGGCATCGTCATCTCCATGTTCACCTCCATCACCGTCGTCCGCCTGATGATGCGCGAAGTGGTGGTGCGCCGGAAAATGAAGAAGCTGGAAATTCCCTCGCTTTTCGGCAAGGTCCGGCATCTCCCGCATTTCTCCTTCATGCGCGGCCGCTACATCGCCATCGCGACGTCGGCGTTCCTGTCGATCAGTTCGGTCATCCTGTTCTTCACGCCGGGCCTGAACTACGGCATCGACTTCGTCGGCGGTATTCAGGTGGAAACGACGTCGAAGACGACGCTCGACCTGCCCAAGCTGCGCGAAAACCTCGAAGGCCTGAACCTCGGCGAAGTCGCCCTGCAGGAATTCGGCCAGGGCACGTCCGTCCTCATCCGCGTCCAGCGCCAGCCGGGCGGGGAGCAGGAACAGACGGTGGCGCTGAACGCCATCAAGGGCGCCGTTGCCAGCACCATCCCGGATGCCTCTTTCGAGCGTACGGAAGTGGTCGGCCCGACGATCAGTGCGGAGCTTGCCCGTTCCGGCTTCCTGGCCGTGTCGCTCGCCATGCTCGCCATCCTGATCTACATCTGGTGGCGCTTCGAATGGCACTTCGCGGTGGGCGCCATCGCGGTTCTGCTGCTCGACATTACGAAGACCATCGGCTTCTTCGCGCTGACGGGGATCGACTTCAACCTCACGGCCATCGCCGCCGTGCTGACGATGATCGGCTACTCCGTCAACGACAAGGTCGTGGTCTACGACCGCATGCGAGAAAACCTGCGCAAGTACAAGTCGATGCCGTTCTCCGAGTTGATCGACATGTCGATCAACCAGGTGATCGCACGATGCATCTTCACCTCCATGGCGACGGCTTTCTCTCTGGTCCCCATGGCCATCTGGGGCGGCGATGCGGTGAAGAGCTTCGCCTGGCCGATGATCTTCGGCGTGATCGTCGCGACCACGTCCTCGATCTATATCGGCGGCCCGATCCTCCTGTTCCTCAGCCGCTGGTGGAAGGACCGGGAAACGGCCCGCGCGGCCGGCGTCCCGGGAGAGCCGGTCAAAGGCTGACGCCTGTCCGGCCGGAGCGGGTGCGCTTCGGCCCGGCATCGCAAATGTCATGAAAATTTCACGCGGCGGTCTAAAGGACCGCCCTTTTTTCGTGCGAAGAACACCCTAGATCTGTCGTGCCGTGACGACGTTTCGGCGCATGTCTTCGAATCGGCATAATTTTCCGAATAATGGCGAAATGCGGAATGAGACTTTCAATATAGGCGCTCTATAGAGATTTTTTGGAATGAGATTGCGCCATGAATGATTTTGTAATTGACTTCGGATATAGACTGCGCTAGTTTCAGATCATCCGCAGAGACCAAGGTCGGCGGGATGTTCCAGAAACCCGCTTGGCGGGTCGAGCCAGAGGAGAAGGCATGTTCGACATTGACCGCACTGCTTCCATCCGCGGCTCGCGTTCCCTGTGTCGTAAAGCAGTGGCAGACCGGTGGATGTGTTCGCTTTCGCGAATGTGACCCCGGATAAAACCATCGAGATTTGCGAAACTGACAGACACTCCCGCCTCTGGCGCGGAAGGAGCGTTCACTATGGAAAAGAACACCATCAACGCGAATGCGACCGCCAACCGGCAGGTCATCGAAATCAACGGAGAAGCTGTCGGCGTGGTCGTTCCCGATGCTGGCACGCTGAAGTTCGTCGCCGTGAAGTACCATGTCTGGGAACTCGACGCGCAGCGCTTCGCCACGGCCGATGCCGCACGCCACGCGGTCGTCGCCCATCTCGCCGGTACCCGCGGACAGCCCGGGCGTCTGGCGGACATGGCAGCCTAAGGCGGGCTGTCGCTCTCGCAATCCGTATTTGTGCTGCTTTTCCGGTAAAAACCTTGCTCCGGGGTGCAGCGGCTATGTCTGAAATGCGCCAAACGTGATAGTGTGGCGCGGCAGCACGCCTGAATTGTCGGGCGTAGGGCTTCTCAGGACGAGCACGCGGAATGTTGACGAAAAAGGGTAAGTACGGATTGAAGGCGCTGGTGGATCTGGCGCATCTGGATCCGGGTGAAACGGCGTTCATCACCGAGATTGCGACCCGCAACAACATTCCGAAGAAGTTTCTCGACGCCATCCTGCTCGAATTGCGCAATGCCGGCTTCCTGAAGTCCAAGAAGGGCCCGGGCGGCGGCTATTCGCTGTCGCGCCCTGCGGCGCAGATCCGCATCGGGCAGGTGGTCCGCACGCTCGATGGTCCGCTGGCACCGATCCGCTGTGCCAGCCGCACGGCTTACGAGGTCTGCGACGATTGCAACGATCCCGAAACATGCGAAGTTCGCCGCTCGATGACCATTGTTCGCGACGCGATGGCCGATATTCTGGATTCGATGACGCTCGAGGATTTCATCGCCAATCCCGAGAAGCACCGCGTGGCGCTGCCTGACGACACGGCGGTCCAGCGCGTCAGCTAAACACGCCGCCAATCCCACGCGTCGAGACCTCGATGCCATCAAAGTGCTCCGGCGGCGACTTCGTTCGTTCATGTTTACGCGTTGATCTTTCCCCGCGCAGGGAGTAACCCGCGTTCAGATTGCCGGGAGAGACACAATGAGCCTTAGATCGATCGATGCCAGCCTGACCGGGGACAGTGCGATTCTCGATTCCATCGGGCGCTCGCTTGCCACCACCGTCGATGGTGCCAATGCGCTCGCCACCAGCTTTGCCAATGACGCGGTGTTCGCCCGCAATCTGGCCGATGCCGTGACGCTGATCGGCGAGCGCAACGGGCGCGTCGTCGTCTCCGGCGTGGGCAAGAGCGGCCATATCGGACGCAAGATCGCGGCCACCATGGCGTCCACGGGAACATCGGCCTATTTCGTGCATCCGACGGAAGCCAGCCATGGCGATCTCGGCATGATCACGTCGGACGATCTGCTCATCCTGCTGTCGTGGTCGGGCGAAACGGTGGAGCTCGGCAACATGCTGACCTACGCCCAGCGCTTCAAGGTGCCGGTGATCTCGCTGACCTCGAACCGCGACAGCCTGCTGGCCCGTCATTCCACCGTGCCGATCGTCCTTCCTAAGGTCGTAGAGGCCTGCCCGCATGGGCTCGCGCCAACCACCTCGGCGCTCCTGCAGCTGGCCGTCGGCGATGCACTCGCGATCGCGCTGCTGGAGCGCCGCGGCTTTTCGGCCGAGGATTTCAAGACCTTCCACCCCGGCGGCAAGCTCGGCGCGCAGCTTCTCCTCGTCGGCGAACTCGGCCATCGCGGCGAGGCCATGCCGCTCCTGCCGCTCGGCGCGCAGATGGGGCAGGCCCTGATCGAGATGTCCTCCAAGGGCTTCGGCGTCGTCGGCGTGGTCGGCAAGGACGGCAAGCTTGCGGGCGTCATCACCGATGGCGACTTGCGCCGGCACATGTCGGACGGTCTCCTGCAACAGACGGTCGAGGCGATCATGTCGGTCAAGCCGCGCGTGATCTCGCCCCAGCTGCTGGCAAGCGCTGCCATGCAGGTCATGCAGGCGAGCAAGGTGACCGTGCTGTTCCTGGTCGATGAGACCGAGACGCCGGTCGGAATCCTGCACATTCACGACCTGCTGCGCGCAGGCGTCGCGTGACGCTTAAGGCCGTGGCCGTTTGATCGCGCGTCTGCGCGGCGGCGGATCGATGAAGGCATCGGGCTGGTTGACATTGCGCGCCAGAAGACGGGCCGCGATCGCCTCCGCACCGGCATCCGTCCCGGCTTGCGAATAGAAATTGCCGCGAACCTGAATGGCGGCCGCGACGAGCCGGAAGAAGGCCGTGCAGACAGCCGCATCGGGCAGGCGCGGCGCGTGCCAGAAGCCGTCGAGCGGCTGTTGATCCGTCAGCCTGTCGATATCGAACATCGCGACCCCAAGCACCTTGACCGGCTTGCGCTGTTGCAGCGCATGCAGGCCGACGGTGGAATTGACGGTCACGATGCCGGCGCTGAGGCCGATCAGCGCGGCGAGATCCCCGCCATCGAGAAACGAAACGCGCGAACCGAGCCCGAGCGAAGCAGCACCGCGCGCGATCGTTCCGGCCCAGTCGACAAGGCCGTTGTCGAGCGGATGGATCTTCACCACGAGCCGCGCGTCGGGTGCCGCAAAGCGCGAGAACGACGTCAGGACCTCGTCGATCGCCTGCTGCTGGTCGTGGTAGGGCGAATGCGCCCGAAGCTGGAAATCCGTCTGCAGCTGTAGCGGAAAGACAAACAGGGGCCCATGGCCCGCTTGAAGAGCCGAGATCGTCGCCTGCGCTTGCCGGGCGCGCCGCTTCTCCTGCACGAGTCTGAGGACCCAGCCGCCATACTCCACCAGCGGATGGTAAAGCGCGTGGCGGCGGTAATGCGGGTAGAGGAACCAGAGGAACGCGTTGGGCAGATTGTAGAGAAGGTCGTAGGCGGCCTCCGCCAGAAACGTCTGCGAATATCGCCGCGTCCAGTCGGGCTCGGGCAGATCGCGGGCGGCCCGCAGGATATGGTCGGGATCATCCGGAAAGTGCGAATTGGTGGACATGCCGTCGCGCTCGAGCGTCAGCCAGTCCGGTCGCAGATATCCCATCTCGATCACGTAGATGTCGATCGACATTCGCTTTGCAGCCGCCGTCGCCACCCGGTGGTAGGGGCGCTCCTCGCCCAAAAGGACGAGATCGGTCACGCCGTGGCGCGTGAGAAAATCGGCGATCCAGCCGGCCCATGTCTCCGCTCGGCCCCGAAACGCGTATCCGCCGCGCCGGCGCCAGAAGATCCGGTCGCCGATATTCAGGTTCACCCGCAGGCAGAGATGCCCCTCAGCGTCCAGCCGGTCGGCGATCTTCATGAAGAGCGGCGACGAGGGGCCTTCGAGAAACAGAAACACCCGCTGCGCGCTGCCGGATGCATGCGTGCCGCCAAGGGTCATCGCCGCCTAGTCCAGCTCGTCCTTGTGAAGGTTCGCATGCTTCAGCATGGCCTTCAGCAGGTTCCAGGGCTCTTCGTTGCGCGGGAAGACGGGCCCCTGCTGCAGCGTGCGGGCGGCGGCCAGCGGCGTGATGAAATAGTCGGTGCGCGGGTCCGGAAAAGGGTCGGCGAAGGATTTCAGCAGCGGCGCATGGTCGCCGTAGAACACGAGCCAGACCGGCCGGTCGAGCTTGTTCAGGTGATCGACCAGCTGGCCGAGCGCCCTGTCCGACTGCTGCAGGATTTCCAGATAGATGCTGACGGGATCGCTGTAGCCGGGAACGCGCCCGGGCTCCCACGGGCCGTGATTGGCCATGGAGGCGACGAAGATGAAGCTGCCCTTGTCGTCCTTCTGCTTGTCCACCGCCTCGATCACCTTGCGCGTTAGCGCGGTGTCGGAAACGTAAGGCCCGTCGCGCGCCGGATCGTGGTCGAACGCATCCAGCATCGTCATCTCTTCGAAGCCGAGCAGCGGCATCGCCTTGTGACGCAGGAAGAACGTGCGGTCGTAGGGGTGGATGAAGTGCGTCCGCCAGCCTGCCTTCTTGAGTTTCGTCGGCCACACCACATCGGTGTAGTGCCGCGCCCGGAGATAGGGGTAGCTGGCATCCACATGAATATCGTCGGGCTGCAGCCCGCTCAGCACGGCGAATTCGGTGCGCAGCGTGTACCCACCTTCGAACACCGTCGCGATGCGTCCCCACTGCGTGGAGAGCTTCTGCAACCGGTCGATGGTCGGAAGGCGAATGGAGTTTACGCCGTAATGGCGCATGTCGAGGAAGGACTCAGACTGCCAGACGACGACCAGCGGCGCCTTGTTCTCCGCATCATGCCCGATCAGGTCGTTGACGGCGGCGAAGAAGGCGCCGGACAGCTCGTTGACGATCTTCTCCCGGCGGACGCCGAGCCAGATGATGAAGTGGAAGACGACGGAGGAGAAGGTGCCGAAACGGACGGTGCTGACCTTGGCGTCCGGCTTGCCGACGAGCCGCTGCACGAGGTCGGCCGTCGGCGTGTTGACCGGGCCCCAGAAGAGCGAGATCCAGGGCAGGGCGGCGGCGATGACCATCAGCACGATGTAGAACGGCTCGGCATGGTTCGGGAGCACGTTCGGCTCGAAATACATATAGAGGCCGGACACGCCGAACACATAGCCGAAGGCGACGAACCAGAAGACGATGTTCAGGGAGTTCGCATAGAAGATCGACTTGTACTTGAAGACGTCCGCCACCAGCGCGATGTCGGAAAACACCAAGGGTTCGCGGATGAACCGGAACTTTGCGCGCGAGATCGCGGTGAAGATGATGAAGAAGCTCATGCAACCAGCGGCACCATACAGCGGGCGCCAGGAGATGGCGAAGAAGAACGCATAGATGATACCAACGACCGGCATGCGGGCGATGCCGTCGCGCAGGGCGTGCCACACGGTCCTGTTTGCCGGCATGTTGCGGCGACGCTCGCGCGCGGGCAGCGCGAACCTGTCGGTAAACCACGCAACGAGGAACGAGAGCGTGAAGCAGACGAGGATCAACGAGACCGGATGATCGTGAAGCTGGAGCGATGTCGACGGCAAACGAAACCCTTCAATATCGCGGCGTGAGCGGTGTCACGTCGCGACCGAGTTCTAGAGACAATCCCGACGGGTGACAAGCGTTGTCACGGTTCCGTTACTCTGTGCAGGCGGCGAATCTGTCGGTCGAAGTACCGGTCGATCAGGGGACGAACGAGCGGCGCGAGCCTTCCGAGTGCGAGCAGCGTCAGCCCGAAATAGACATCGAAGCGTCCGCGATCGAGCGCTCGAACGAGACGGGTTGCCACGTGCTCCGCGCTCCAGGGTTTTACCTGACCCATGATCACCTCGGCTTCCGCTGGACGGGCCGCGCGCTCCCGCTCCAGTTGTGGCGTCTGGGTGTCGGGCGGGAAGCAGATGGAGATCGTGACGCCCTTCGGCCTTGCTTCCGATCGCAAGGCCTCGGCAAAACCGCGAAGCGCGAATTTCGACGCACAGTAGGCGGCATATCCCGGAATGCCGATCAGCCCCGCGCCGGAGGAGACAAGCATGATACGCCCCTGTCCGCGCGCGCACATCCGTGCATAGACGGCGCGGACCGCATGTACGGAGCCGGACAGGTTGATGGCGATCTGCCGGTCGAAATCGGCCGGCGCCTGCGCGTCGAACGGAGAGGGCGTCACGATGCCGGCCGAGCAGATCAGGATGTCGCAGGGACCGGCCGCAGCCTCGCAGGCCCGGATGGCCGCCCCCACGGCCTCCGCATCCGCGACATCGGCCGTGGCAATGTGAACGCGTCCGTCGCGCGCTTCGTCCAGCGCGATCCGTGCGGCCTCGAGCGCCGCCGCGCCGCGCGCGATCAGAGAAACGCGATAGCCGCGACGCACGTAAATCCGTGCCACGGCAAGGCCGATACCGCTCGATCCCCCGGTGATGACGACATGGGTCATGCCGCGCCCATCCCTCTGGAGGCGCGCGTCACCGAAGGCCGTCGCGCCGGTTTCACCGGGCCGCCATCAGTTTCATCATCTGCTGGATGTCGATGGAGGCCAGCCCGAAATTGCGGTCGGTGAGGTCTTTGAGCTTCTCCGCCGTCAGCATCACCGTCTTGCGGATCTGCTCTTCGGTATGCTCGCTGGTGATGAAGAAGCGGAGGCGCGCAAGCCCTTCGGGCACGGCAGGGTGAATGATCGGCAGCGCGTTGATGCCGGCCGTCAGAAGGTCGTTGGAGAGCTGCACCGCCCGCAGGCTGTCGCCGACGAGAACCGGAACGACGGAAAAACCGGCGCTGAGCCCGGTGTCGAGACCGGCTTCCTGCGCGAGCTTCAGGAACAGCGTCCCGTTGCGCCGGAGGGCTGCAGCCCGCTCCGGCTCGTTCTCCAGAATGTCGAGGCTGCCGATGGCCGCGGCCGTCAGCGCCGGTGCGAGCCCGACGCTATAGACGAACCCGCCCGCCGTCGCCTTGAGGACGGAGGCCAGTGCCGCATTGCCGGCGATGTAACCGCCGCAGCTCGCCGTCGTCTTCGACAGCGTGCCCATCCAGATATCGACCTCTTTCGGGTCGATGCCGTAATGCTCGAACGTGCCGCGACCCCGACGGCCGAGGATGCCGAGCGAGTGCGCCTCGTCCACCATCAGCCAGAAGCCGTATTCCGCCTTGAGCTTGAGGATGGCCGGCAGGTTCGCCACGTCGCCATCCATCGAATAGATACCTTCGACGATCACGAGGATACGGCGATAGTCGCCGGACACCGTCCGCAGCACGGTTTCGAGGTCGTGGGCGTCGTTGTGCTTGAACAGGCGACGCGTTGCGCCCGACAGCTTGATACCGGCAAGGGCGCTGTTGTGGATGAACTCGTCGTGGACGACGAGGTCCTTCGGGCCGAGCAGGCAGCTGATCGCCGCGACATTTGTCAGGTAACCACTGACGAAGCAAACCGCAGCATCCACGCCGTAAAAGCGGGCGATCCGCTCTTCCAACTCGCCATGCACCGGTCGCTCGCCGGCCACGAGGCGGCTGGCCGAAGCCGAGATCCCATAGGTGCCGATGGCGTCGTTCGCCTTGCCCAGCACATGCGGATGACGGTTGAGCCCGAGATAGTCGTAGGACGCGAAGTTGATCAGCTCGCGTCCGTTGATGACGGTCGTCGCGCCGGCCGCCGTCGCATGCGCCCGATAGAAGGGATTGTCGATGCCGAGCTGGGCGCTTGCCGCCTCCTGCGTCTGCACCTGCTTGTACTCCGGCAGGTCCTCGAACCGCATCTGCGTCCGGCGGACCGCGGTGGGAACCTCGCGTTCGGAGCGGGCCATCCGGTTGCGCTCGGACGATTGGTGCGTGTTGCGCATCCGGTCGAGCAGGTTCTCCCGGATGCTGCTGTTCATCTTCGATGCGGCAGGTTGCCGGTCGTCGCTCATTGGCTTGCAGCTTTCTCCGGAGACGTCGCCTTATGGCGCTGGGTCAGTTCGCTCAGGATCTTGTCTTCCGTCGGCGGCTCCTCCTCGTCGCTTCCCTGGTCGCGCTTGCTGACCTTTTCGTACAGCTTGTGCGCAACGTCCCCGACGGTCGTATTGTCGGCGACGCCCGAGAGCGGCATATCGAAGCCCGTATTCTGCTGGAAGCTGATGCCGAGTTCCACGGCCATCAGACTGTCCAGCCCGATTTCCTTCAAGACCTTGTTCCGGGAGATCGTATCCTTGGAAACCCGCAGAATTGCGGCGATTTCGTTGGCCACAAGCTCATAAAGCAGGTCTTCGCCCTCCTGCGGCGATTTGCCCTCGATCATGGCGACCAGATCGAGCGTGCTGCCGTCGCTGCTGCCGGTATGCTGGTCGGCGGTGCGCATCACCACCGAAAACAGCGGCTGGCGAACGACCGGCAGATTGCGCGCCGCCGTCCAGTCGAACTCGGCAACCATGGCGGTCGCCGCATTCACCGTGCCAGGGTCGGCGACGATATAGGCTTCCACCTGGTCGAGGGCCGCCTGGGCCTTCAGCGCCGTCTTGCCGATGCGCTTGGACAGGATGTCGTTGACATCGGTATTCTGCGCCAGATAGCCGGTGTCGGAGATCGCGCCGAAGCCGATGGCGAGACCTTTCAGCCCCGCTGCCCGCCGCGCCCGCGCCAGTCCCTCGAGATAGCCGTTGGCCGCGACGTAGTTGCCCTGACCGGGATTGCCGACCAGCGTCGTCGCCGACGAGAACAGGAGGAAGAGGTCGAGATCGTCCTTGCGCGTCAGGCTGTCGAGAACGGCGGCACCCTTCGCCTTGGTATCGATAACGGGTCGGTTGCGCGCCCGGTCGAGATTGGAGATCAGCGCATCGTCGAGCACCATTGCGGCATGGACGATACCCTTCAGCGGGGCCTCGCGCCGCAGCGTTGCAAGCAGCGCGGCTGTCGAATCGACATCGGTGATATCGCAGGCGTGGACGCTGGCAACGATGCCCTTGGCTTCCCAGCGCTGGATTGCATCCAGCGTGTCGGCACCGGCCACACCGCGGCGGGTGGTGAGCGCGATCCGGCGGGCACCCTTTTCCACGAGCCAGTTGGCCGCAGCAAGGCCGAACCCGCCGATGCCGCCGACCACCAGATACACGCCATCCTCGGAGACCGCCATCCGTGCGCCGGCCGCTGCCGAAACGGAGTCCCGTCCGGCAACCGGCGGAAGCACGACGATCTTGCCGATATGCCCGGCATTCTGCATCAGGCGGAAAGCGTTGCCGATCTCGTCATGCGCGAAGGCCCGATAGGGCAGCGGCACGAACTTGCCCTCTTCGAACAGCTGCCCGACTTCGGCGAAGATCCGCTTGGTCAGGTCCGGCTGGTTGACGAGCAACTGGTCGGCGTCGATGCCGAAATAGCTGATGTTGCGGCGGAACGGCCGGAGCCCGATCTTGCTATCGGCAAAGTAGTCGCGCTTGCCGAGCTCCAGGAACCGGCCGAAGGGTTTGACCAGCGACAGGCTCTGCTCCATCGCCTCGGCGAAAAGCGAGTTGAGGACGAGATCGACACCTTCGCCATGGGTCACGGCGCGGATGTCCTCCACGAAGGACAGCGACCGTGAATCGAAGACGTGGTCGGCGCCCAGCATCGTCAGAAAGTGGCGCTTCTCGCGGGTGCCGGCGGTGGCGATCACCTTGGCACCGGCGTGCTTTGCCACCTGCAGCGCGGCCAGGCCGACACCGCCGGCTGCGCCGTGGATGAGGATGGTCTCGCCGGCGCGGATGCGGCCGAGTTCGATCATCGCATAATAGGCCGTGAGGAAGGCGACCGGAACCGTCGCGGCGGCAACCGGGCTGACCGTTTCCGGCAGCCTTGCGATGCCGGCGCGCGCGACGACGGCATGCGTCGAGAAGGCGGCCGAAGCCATGGCCATGACGGGATCGCCGATGGCGAGATCCGTGATCTCGCTGCCGAGCGCGACCACGTGGCCGGAAAGCTCCATGCCGATTGTCGCACCGGCAAAACCGTCCTCGAGTGCTTCTTCGGGAAGAAGGCCCATGGCCCACATCACGTCCCGGAAGTTAAGACCGGTGGCGGCGACCTCGACGACGACATCCGTCGGGCCGGGTTCCGGCAGGCTGGTGGCCTCCCATGCGATGCTGCCGACCTGCGAGGCCACCCGCTGGCGGATGGTGGCTGCCGCGAAGGACTGCGTCTGGCGAAGCGTGCCTTCGACCGGGCCGGGAACCGCACGGATTTCCTGCGCATGACCATCGACCACCGCCCATTCGCGATTCTCGTGCTGGCTTTCGATGAGTGCTGCGGCGAGGCCCAGGGCTGTCTCGACCTCGGAGGGCGTCGCGGCGGGCGCATCGATCGCATGGAGATCGAGCAGCTCGTATTCGTTCTGCAGCACGCGGCAGAAGGTCCAGACGCCGCTGTTCAGTGCCGATGTCGCAGAGACCGGCGATCCGCCCGGGGCAACCAGTGCCAGGCGCGGACGCTCGTCGCCCGTCGGTTCGCGATCGGCATGATGCGCGCGCACGGCCTCGCCAAAGGCGCTGAGCGACAGGACGAGGGTCTGCAGGTGCTCGGAATCCGCGAGCGTGTCGGCCGACGGCACGGGCGACAGGTAGACCGCCCGGATGGCGCGACCCTGAAGCGCCTTGAACGCTTCGAGAAGCTGCCCCTTGTCGGTCTCCTCACCGGTGAGCGCCACGGGCACGATCGCACAGTCGGAGAGGGAGGACGGCAGAGCGGCGGTCGCGGACGCTGTCCCGAGCACGAGGATGGGGTGGTGCGAGACCGGTGCGGTGCCATCCTGCGCATGGGCGTCGAGCGCGGACCGGCCGGCGCGCGCCTCCAGGGCGATCAGCGCGCCATAGGCCCCTTCGCGATCGTCGATGACGATGTCGGACAGCCTCAGGTCGGCAAGACATTTTTCCCACTGCGACGCTGTCGCAAACCGGCCGATCGGGAACTCCGGCGACTGGCTCCGGGCAAACCATCCATCTGTCAGCCCGTAGGCGAAATCGCTGAACACGGTCGGCGCCGTCGTCACGGCGATGAAGGCGCCGCCAGGGCGCAGGGCGTGACCGAGAACGCCGCGCAGGGTGGGATCTTCGTCCACCAGGGCAAACAGCATCTCGGACGCGCTGACGACGATATCGACCGTCTTGACGGAGGCGAAGGCGTCCTTCTTGAGGACAGACACCCGCGCATCGTCCTCGAAGGCGATTTCGAGATTGCGCTGCGCATTGTCGCGCGGCTCGATCACGGCAAGGCTTGCACTGTGGCGCACGGCAAGAGCCGCAAGGCGCCGGGTGAAGCTCGCAGAGACCGTACCGAGTTCGATGACGCGAAGGCCGGTCTCAGCTGACGACAGGGCCTGTTCGAGTGCCGCGTAGACCATGTCGGTGCGCTGGCGGGTGGCCAGCGCGTGGACGGCCTGATGATCGAGCGTCGCCTCGCTGATGAAGCTCATCGTCTGAACGACGGCGTCCTCGCCGCTCTGGCCGGACAGTTCTGCGGCATAGAGCGCCGACAGGCGATCCAGCGCCTCCGTATAGGCGTCGTTGATGAGCACGGCCTCGACGGCACGCGCGGCATTTTCGGCGTAGAGTTCTTTTAGGATTTCGCTGACCGGAGGCAGCGCGAAGTCGGCCGCCACCGTCCAGCGATTGTCCGCATGTTCGGCCAGGCCTGCATCTTCCAGCACGACGAGGCAGTTGCTGAGGAAGCAGCGGAAGCCGACATCGCCGGGCAGAAGCCGCATGTCCACCTGGTTGCCGCCGCGCGCGAGCTTCAGCGCGATCTCGTGGCAGGCGCGATAGATGGCAGCGTTGAAGAGAAGCGTCGTGTTGTCGATCCCTTCGCCGCCATCCGCCGGCAGAAGGATAGCCGGCAGAGGCTTCGGCTGCGCAGGCCGCAGCGCCGCAAGCGTCTCCGAGGGCACGGCCTCGTAATGGTAGGACAGCATGTCCAGCGTCTTGTGCTGGCGCAGGTAGGTCCGGCGGAAGCGGCAGTCGTCGAACGCGGCGACGAGCTTGCCGTCTTCCCCGTAGAAACGGAACTTCGCCTTGATCGAGTTTGCGCTGACCCGCTCGACCTCGGCGATGGCCCGCTTGATCACCTGGCCCGAGGCGGCCAGCCGCACCGAACCGAAACGAACGGGAATATAGGGTGCGCCGCCGGCTTCGCCGGTAAACCGGCCGAACAGCGCCACCATGCCGTGGAACGTCGCATCGACGGAGATCGGATTGAGGCTGTAGGACACGAAGGGGTGCCCCGCTTCGGACGGCGTCTTCAGCTCGACATCGATGAACCGGTCGCCGATCGCGACGGCCTTGGACATCAGCTGGAAGCGTGGACCGTAATCCAGCCCGAACTGCCGCGCCGTCTCGTAGGCTTTCGCCGCAAGAACGGTTTCCGTCTTCTCCAGACCCTTGAAGTCGGGCCGGATGTGGTCGTTGCGTGCGATCGGCTTGCGGCAGCGGGCGACCGCATGCACCGCCCAGTCGTCTTCGGTCAGGCGCTCGCGCGAGCGGATCTCGATGTCGCCGGTCTCCGGGGACAGAATCGTCGAGAGCTCCATGATCCTGGTATCGCCGAGTTCCAGCGGCCGCACGATTTCGAGATTGGTGATCTCGACCTCGCTGCTGCCATAGAACTGCTGGGCGGCCGAGATCGCGATCTCGATGAAGCCGCTGCCCGGAAGGATGGGCTTTCCGTCGACGACGTGTTCGGCCAGATCCGGGAAGAGGTGCCCGTCGATATGGTTCTTCCAGCTGCCGCCGTTCAGGTCGGCGCGCCAGCCGGCAAGCGTATAGGGCACGCGGGAGCCGCGGCCGAAAAGATCGGCGCTGTCGCTGGTCACCGCGGGACGAAGTTCGGTTGGCTCGAAGGGCAGAAGCGGCAGGCGCACGGAGGCATTCCGCTTGCCGAAGAGGCGCGCCGTATGGAAGTCGGCGCCATGCGCGATGGCGCGGGCCATGGCGCGCGACACCGGGTCGATCCCCTTGGCTGCAGCATCCTTCAACAAGGTGGGAACCACGATGCCCGGCGCGGCGGCCGCCTTGATCGTTTCCTTCACGTAGGATGACAGGATCGGGCGGGGCGACACCTCGAGGAACAGTGTGCAGCCGAGCGCGATGGCCGCTTCCGTCGCGGCCTGGAAGCGAACCGGCTCGCGCACGTTCTTCCACCAGTAGTCGACGTCCAGTTGAGACCCGTCGAGGCGCTCGCCGGTGACGGTCGAGAGATAGGCGATCTCGGTGGTGCGTGGCGCCAGGTCGGGGATATCGCCCATGAAGGCCTTCTTGGCCTGGTCGATGATCGGGTGGTGGAACGGGTAGTTGATATCGAGGATCTGGACCGGGATCTTCGCCTTTCGGGCGGCATCGCGGAACGCGGTCACCTCGGCCACGGGGCCGGAAATCGTCACGGAGTTGCGCGCGTTGATGGCGGCGACGCAGACATTGGCGATGCCGTGCTTCTCCGCGAAGGCCTGTGCGGCCTCGTCGCCGAGCATGACGGCGGCCATGGTGCCCTTGCCGGCCAGAAGGTCCTGATGCAGCGAGCGCTTGGCGACGATCGCCACGGCATCGACCAGCGACAGGGCGCCGGCCGCGTAGGCTGCAGCGATCTCGCCGACGGAATGGCCGAAGACGGCCGTCGGCTTGATGCCCATCGCGACCAGAGAGTCCGACAGGGCTGCCTGCACCGCAAAGAGCAGCGGCTGGGCGATCTTGGTATCGGCCAGCTTCTGGGCGAGATCCGGATCGGTGAGGAGCGCTGCCAGATCAAGGTCCGCGTGGAACTTGAAGAGGGCGCTGATCGAGGTGAAGCACTGGCGGAAATGCAGGTTCTCGCGGAAGGCGTCCGCACCCATGCCGGCCCATTGCGAGCCGTTTCCGGAAAACACGAAGGCGACCTTCGCGTCCCGCGTCACGGCTTCGCCGGTCTCGCCCAGATCGGATGCGGGAACGTCGATATGGCTCGAAATGGCGCGGATGATGTCTTCGGGATTCTCGCTGCGGACCGCGAAGCGGTGGCGCATGGCCGTGCGATTGGCACCGGAGGCCGCGATGATCGCACGGGCTTCCTCGCGGGAGGCCTTGGCGAAAGACGACTTGTAGGCGCGCAGAAGCTCTTCGAGGCTGCTCGCCGTGTGGGCGCTCGCCATGAACATATGACCGGCGGTCGTGTTGCGCTGGCGGTCTTCGGAGACGGGTTCGGGATCGGAAATCACGACATGCGCATTGGCGCCGCCGAAGCCGAAGGAGTTGATGCCGGCGAGGCGCGCGCGTTTGCCGCGCAGAAGCTCGATCGGGTTTGCCGTCACGCGCACGTTCAGGCCGTCGAAGTCGATGTTCTCGTTCGGCGTGTCGAAGTGCAGCGATGCCGGGAGATAATTGTTCTCGAGCGCCATGACGGCCTTCAGCATGCCGAAGAGGCCGGAGGCAGGCTCGGTGTGCCCGATATTCGACTTGATGGAGCCGATCGGAACCGGCGCGCGCCGGTTGGTGCCGATGACCGTGCCGATCGACCAGACTTCCGCGGGGTCGCCGACCTTCGTGCCGGTCCCGTGGCCTTCGACGAAGGCGACCTGGTTGGCGTCGATATTGTTGCCGTCGTAGATCGACCGCAGCAAAGCTGCCTGGGACTCGCGCGACGGCAGCGAGATGCCGTTGGTGCGGCCGGCCGAGTTCGTGCCCGTCGCGACGATGCGCGCGTAGCTGCGGTCCTTTTCCTGCCGGGCCCTGTCGGAGCGACGCAGCACGAAGACGACGCCGCCTTCGGCCCGCACATAACCGGCGCCGTCATTGTCATAGGCGCGGCACAGGCCTTCGGGCGACAGCATGCGCGCCTGCGCAAAACCGACGAAGGGCAGGGGATGGGCAAGAATGTTGATGCCGCCGACGATGGCGGTGTCGATCTCTCCGGCATTCAGCGCCCGCATCGCCTGATCGAGTGCGACGATGGAGGACGAACAGGCCGTATCGATGGTCATGGAGGGGCCGCTGAGCCCGAAGATATGCGAGATCCGGTTGGAAATGACCGACAGCGTATTGCCGGTCATGAAGTAGGGGCCGGCCGCCGCCGGGTCTTCGACCGTCAGGTTTGCATGGTCGAGGCTCGATGCGCCGACATAGACGCCGACATTCTCGCCCTGAAGCGAGGTCAGCGAGATGTTGGCGTCTTCGATCGCGCGCCACGCCAGCTGCAGGAGAACGCGCTGCTGCGGATCCATATACATGGCTTCGCGCTGCGACATGCCGAAGGCGGCAGGGTCGAACCCGTAAATGTCGTCGATCACCCCGGCGGCAAACGAATAGGTCTTGCCGGGGTTGCCCATTTCGGGATGCCAGAAGCGAGCAAGGTCCCACCGATCCGATGGAATCTGCGTTACCGCACATTTGCCCTGCCGCAGAAGCCGGAAAAGCGCTTGAGGCGAATCAGCTCCCGGAGCGACGCAGGCGCGCCCTATGATTTCTGCTGTCATCTTTTATCGAACGCTCTGAACTGTCTGCAGTGTGACTTGCTGATTGCACTTGGGTCCCGAAAAATCAATCAGAACTTCTCTTGGGTGGCAGTCCCCGATCGGGGACACGGTCAAAATGGGTCTATCTATATGATATATAACTAAAACAGAGGGTATTGATATAAACGTGTAGGCTTTCAACTTTACGGCGCAACAACCAGCGCCTTACCGAGTACAGCAACAAGTGGGCTCGTTTGTCGAGCGATTCATTTCTTTTTCTGCGGGTCATAAAGGAGAGAGACCTTCCGTGCATGAATGGAGGCTGAATGTCCTTAAAACCGGCGATGGATGACCCGAAAATGTGCAGGTTTTGAGGCCTGCTGCCCGACGCCAAATGGCACCGAACCCGTGCCGTGCGCTTCGCAATGCTGACCCAGGCCACGTCCGCGCGAGGCGGTGGTTACCAGAACACGCCTCGCAACGCCATAGGAGGAAGGCCTTCGTACGGTCGACGATGTCCTGCGGAATTGCGGATGGAGCGCGGATCGCGGCACGCCTGTACGGCGATCAGATCGTCACCTGTTCGCCGAGCTCCACCACCCGGTTGGCCGGCAGGCGGAAGTAGTCGGAAGGGTCGATGCCGATGCCGGCGAGCGCGATGTAGAGGCGATCCTGCCACTTGGGCAGGCCGGAGTTCGGGTCGCTGATCAGGTTGCGCCGTCCGACATAAAACGACGTCTGCATGATCTCGAACTTGAAGCCGGCCTTCTTGCAGAGACCCAGCGCCTTGGACACGTTCTGGTCGTCCATGAATCCGAATGTGATCTGGAGACGGAGGAAGCGATCGGAAATCCGGACGAGTTCGATGCGCGACGCAGGCGGCACATAGGGCGTGTCGGCGGTGCGCACGGTCAGGATGACGTTCTGCTCGTGGAGGACATGGTTGTGCTTGATATTGTGCAGCAGCACGGCAGGCGTCTTGTCGGGCACGCTGGTGAGAAACACCGCCGTGCCGGGAACCGCGACCGGGGCGTGATCGGATTTCTTCTCGATCGACCGGATGAAGGTTTCGAGCGGGATGTCGTTGCGCGCGGTCTTTTCGCGCAGGATCATGGAGCCCTTCCGCCATGTCCACATGATCACCATGATGGTGGCCGCCAGCAGAACCGGCACCCAGCCGCCGTCATGGATCTTGAGAAGGTTGGCGGCGAGGAAGACCGTTTCCAGAAGCAGCAGCGGCAAAAGCACGGCACCGGCGGCGACGGCACTCCATTTCCACACCGAGCGCAGGAACTGGAAGGCCATGAGCGTCGTCACCACCATCGCGCCGGTGACCGAGATGCCATAGGCGGTCGCCAGCGACTCCGAGTCCCCAAAGGTGAAGATGAGCACGAGCACGCCGACGAAAAGCAGCGTGTTGACGGCCGGCACGTAGATCTGCCCCGTATTCGTCTCGGAGGTGAAGGTGATCTGCAGGCGCGGGAGGAAGCCGAGATGGACCGCCTGGCGTGCCAGCGAGAAGGCGCCCGTGATGACCGCCTGGCTGGCGATGATGGTGGCGGCCGTCGCCAGAAGCACGACCGGCAGCAGCGCCCAGTCGGGATACATCAGATAGAACGGGTTTTCCGCCGCTTCCGGATGTGCCAGCACGAAGGCGCCCTGGCCGAGATAGTTGAGCGCCAGCGACGGGAAGACGAGGATGAACCACGCGACCTGGATCGGCTTGCGGCCGAAATGGCCGAGATCGGCATAGAGCGCTTCCGCCCCCGTGACGGTGAGGAACACGGCGCCGAGCACGATGAGCCCGACGAAGCCGGCATGGGTGATGAACCAGACGGCGTTGACCGGATTGAGCGCTTCGAGGATCGTGTAGTCGTCGCCGATGTGCAGGATGCCGCCCCAGGCCATGGCGAGAAACCAGAGAACGGTGATCGGCCCGAAGAAATTGGAGACCGCGGCGGTGCCGCGCGACTGGACGGCGAAGAGGCCGACCATCATGGCGGCCGAGATCGGCAGGACGTAGCCGCTGAGCGCCGGTGTCACGAGCTTCAACCCCTCGACGGCCGACATGACCGACAGCGCCGGCGTGATCATGGCATCCCCGATGAACAGGGCGGCGCCGATGATGCCGGCGAAGAACAGGACCGGCATGTAACGCCCGGTCTTCTTCATCAGGAGGGCGAGAAGCGACAGCGTGCCGCCTTCGCCGTCATTGTCGGCCCGCAGGAGAAAGAGGACGTATTTGAAGGTGACGATGATCGTCAGCGTCCAGACCATCAGCGAAATGAGGCCGATGACCTCGTTGTGGCTGATGCCGTCATGCGAGAAAGGGCGGAGCGCTTCGCGAAAGGCATAGAGCGGGCTGGTCCCGATGTCGCCATAGACGACGCCGATGGATCCCATGAGCAGGACGAGAAACTTCTTCGTGCCTGCGGTGTCCTGCTGGGCAGGGCCGGCGGATGCGGTCATGGAATGTCAGACTTTCCTTCACGTCTCGCACCGGGCAAGACACGTTGCGTGCGCGAAACAGCTTGCGCGAGACGATCCGTCTTCAGGCAGGCGCCACGCGCCGCCGGTCACGGCGCCTGCGAGCCCGGGCGGACACCGTATCCCGGCCGTTTCGAACACACCGTTACAATCATTGTCCGGTCGCGAGCAAGCCCGAAGACGCGCCGCCCGTCGCCCTCGCGAAATCTTGCCGCGGCAGCGCTTGCGCATTCTGTTGCGCTGCACAAGAATAGGCGCATGCGCAACGCCGATCTTACGATCCTCGTCATCGATGAAAATGCCATACGCTCCTCGATCATCGAGGAGGGTCTGCGCGAGGCCGGGCATCTCAAGGTCACGGTGATCCACGAGGTCAACGGCGTCGCCCGCATCATCGAGACGCTGAAGCCGGACGTCATCATCATCGACCTGGAGAACCCGAACCGGGACATGATGGAACATCTGTTCCAGCTGACCCGCACCGTCAGCCGTCCGATCGCCATGTTCGTCGATCGTTCGGATACGGCCTCCATCGAGGCGGCCGTCGATGCCGGCGTTTCCGCCTATATCGTCGATGGCCTGCGCAAGGAGCGGGTGAAGCCGATCCTCGACATGGCCGTGAGCCGCTTCAACGCCTTCTCGAGGCTGCAGCGGGAACTGGCGGAAGCGAGATCCGCGCTCGAGGAGCGTAAGGTCGTGGAGCGGGCCAAGGGCATCATGATGAAGTTGCGCGGTCTTTCCGAGGAGGAGGCGTTCACCCTGTTGCGGCAGACCGCCATGAACGAAAAAAAGAAGATCGCCGATATCGCGCAGAGCGTCGTGACGGCGGCGGGTCTGCTCACATGATCGCCGCGTTCCGCCGCTATTCCGTCGATTGGAGAATACGCCCATGACGTCAACGCTGATCTCCCCCGGCGCAGCGTCGGCGGTTCCTGGCGCGGCGCTTGCGGCGCCCGCACGTGGCGCAAGGAGCGAGGGTGCGCGCGTCCTCAGGGCCGGCTTCATTCCGCTCGTCGATGCCTCCGTGCTGATTGCAGCGGCAGAGTTCGGTTTCGCGGCCCGCGAGGGGCTGGCGCTCGACCTCGTGCGCGACGTCTCCTGGGCCAATGTGCGCGACCGCTTGGCCTTCCGCCAGTTCGACATCGCCCATATGCTCTCGCCGATGCCCGTTGCCTCGATGCTTGGGCTCGGCTCCAACCCGTCGCCGACGATCACCCCGTTTTCGCTGGGCCGCGGCGGCAATGCCATCACGCTTTCGACCCGGCTCTTTGCCCGTATGCGCGATGCCGGCGCGCCGGAGGGCGCCGATGCCCTTGCGCATGCGCGGGTGCTCCGCCGCGTTCTCGACGGGATGCGGGACGCCGGCGAGGCGCCGCCGACCTTCGGCATGACCTATCCGTTCTCCTCCCACAATTACGAGTTCCGCTACTGGCTCGCCGCCGGCGGCATCGACCCCGACCTCGACGTCAAGCTGGTCGTCGTTCCCCCGCCGCTGACCTCCGATGCGCTGGCCGCCGGCGCCATCGATGGCTTCTGCGTTGGCGCGCCGTGGAACATGGTGGCATCGGAACGGGGCGTCGGCCGCATCGTCGCCGCCAAACAGGACATCTGGCCGTCGGCACCCGAGAAGGTCATCGGCATGCGGCCGGACTGGGCGGAGAGCCATCCGGAGACCGTCTCCCGTCTTTTGGTGGCGCTCGATGCGGCCGCCCGCTGGTGCGACCGGGGCGAAAACCACGACGACCTCGCGACGCTTCTGGCGCAGCCGAACTACATCGCCGCCCCGGTCGATATCATCCGCCGGGTGCTGGCCGGCGAGTTCAGCCTCGACGACACGGGCGAGCGCCGCGTGATCCCGGACTACTTCTCGTTCCATGCCGGCTTTGCGAACTATCCCCGGCCGAGCCATGCGCTCTGGACCTACAGCCAGATGCTGCGCTGGGGGCAGGCCGACTGGTCGCCGGCACTGGCGGAAAAGGCCGTGTCGGCCTACCGGCCCGATCTCTACCGCGCCGCCTTGGGCGCGGGCCCCGCCGATGCAGATCTGCGGGCGGAAGGCACCTCCTTCGGCGATCGCTTCATGGATGGCTTCACCTTCGATCCGCACGCGATCCCGGATTATGTCGCCGCCTTTCCCGTCCGCTACGAGCAGGCCGCGGGCTCCCTCGGCGACGAAGCCTGATCCCGCACATGCTGTTTTGCGATGCACGATTTTCGCTGCATCGCGAGCATGTGGCTAGAAGATAAGCAATGGCAGAATTGGTTATCTTTCGAGCACGAAGATGATTTCCGATTTGAAACAACCGGTTGGCCGCATTTCGCGCATCTGGCACGGCTCTTGCTTTTAAGAAATTGCTCAGTCAACGGCGATTGAAGCGAAAGAGCGCAAGACGCGCTCACCCAATGACACCGACGTCGCAAGGTTTTTGCTCCGGAGCTTCAGGCTCCTTGAGATGCATTTTCCGAGCGGCGTTTTTTTGTGCCGAAATTCCAAGCTTCCGCCCGTTTCACCAGAGGATATCTTCCGATGACCCGTATCTCGACCCCGTCCCTGAGCCGCCGCTCGATCCTCAAGACCACGGCCGCCGCCGCCCTCCTCACCGCCGTGAAGGCCGCCTTCCCCGGTGGCGCCTTCGCGCAAGGGGCAGGGCCGGAGACCACCAAGGCGACCCTCGGCTTCATCGCGCTGACGGACAGCTCGCCGCTGATCATCGCCAAGGAGAAGGGCTTCTTCGACAAGCACGGCATGACCGAGGTGAATGTCGTCAAGCAGGCATCCTGGGGCACGACGCGCGACAATCTGGTGCTCGGCTCGGCCGGCAACGGCATCGACGGCGCGCATATCCTGACCCCCATGCCCTACCTCATCTCGGCCGGCAAGGTTACCCAGAACAACCAGCCGCTGCCCATGTCGATCCTCGCCCGGCTGAACCTCGATGCCCAGGCGATCTCGGTCGGCTCGGCCTATGCGGATCTGAAGGTCGGCATCGACTCCGGCGTGCTGAAGGAGGCTTTCGCCAAGAAGAAGGCCGAGGGCACGGCCGCCAAGGTGGCCATGACCTTCCCCGGCGGCACGCATGATCTGTGGATTCGCTACTGGCTGGCCGCCGGCGGCATCGACCCGGACACGGATGTCGAAACCATCGTCGTTCCCCCGCCGCAGATGGTCGCCAACATGAAGGTCGGCACCATGGACTGTTTCTGCGTCGGCGAGCCGTGGAATGCGCAGCTCGTCAATCAGGGCATCGGCTACACCGCGGTCAACACGGCCGAGATCTGGGACAAGCACCCGGAAAAATCCTTCGCGATGCGCAGCGACTGGGTCGAGGCCAACCCGAATGCGGCCAAGGCGCTCACCATGGCCATCATGGAAGCCCAGCAGTGGTGCGACGACATGGCCAACAAGGAAGAGCTGGCCGCCATCATCGGCAAGCGCGCCTGGTTCAACGTGCCGGCCAAGGACATCGTCGGCCGCCTGAAGGGCGAATACGATTACGGCAACGGCAAGGTGGTCGACCAGAGCCCGCACCTCATGAAGTTCTGGGCCGACCACGCCTCCTACCCCTACCAGAGCCACGACGCCTGGTTCCTGACCGAGGACATGCGCTGGGGCAAGTATGCGCCGGACACGGACATCAAGGCGCTGATCTCCAAGGTCAACCGCGAGGACATCTGGCGCGCCGCCGCCAAGGACCTCGGCATCACCGACGTGCCCGCCTCCACATCGCGCGGCGTCGAGACCTTCTTCGACGGCAAGACCTTCGATCCGGCAAATCCGGAAGCCTACCTGCAGAGCCTCTCGATCAAGCGCTTCGCCTGACCGGCCCCGATCGGCCGGCGCCTCGTGCTCCGGCCGCAACCCTCATTCTCAGGAGACCGGCATGTCCGTCACCAATCTGAACACGGCCCCCGCCAAGGCAAAGCCGAGCGCCCAGGTCGTCACCTTCTCCGCGCCGGCCAAGCGTCCGGCCCCCTCGCAGCTCATGCGACGGCTCTCGGCCGTGGCCGGCGATATCGTGCCGCCGCTCGTCACGCTGCTCGTGCTTCTGGTCGCCTGGGAGTTCATCTGTTCCTCCCCGACATCGAGCCTGCCGTCCCCGACGCGTGTGATGGCCGAGAGCTGGGACCTGATCGTCCATCCTTTTTATGTCGGACAGGGCACCGATCAGGGCATGGCCTGGCACATCATGGCCAGCCTCCAGCGCGTGGCCGTCGGCTATGCCATCGCCGCCGTCGTCGGCATCGCCATGGGCGTGCTCGTCGGGCAGAGCCAGTGGGCCATGAAGGGTCTCGACCCGATCTTCCAGATCCTGCGCACCGTGCCGCCGCTGGCCTGGCTGCCGCTGTCGCTCGCTGCCTTCCGGGACGGCAATCCCTCGGCGATCTTCGTCATCTTCATCACCGCGGTCTGGCCGATCATCATCAACACCGCCGTCGGCATCCGCAACATTCCGCAGGACTACCAGAACGTCGCCAAGGTGCTGCGCCTCAACCAGTTCGAATATTTCGCCAAGATCATGCTGCCGGCCGCGGCCCCCTACATCTTCACGGGCCTGCGCATCGGCATCGGCCTCTCCTGGCTCGCCATCGTCGCGGCCGAAATGCTGATCGGCGGCGTCGGCATCGGCTTCTTCATCTGGGATGCGTGGAATTCGTCGCTCATCAGCGACATCATCGTCGCCCTCATCTACGTCGGCGTGGTCGGCTTCTTCCTCGATCGGTTCATCGCATTCATCGGCCGCGCGGTCACCCGCGGCACCGCAACGGCCTGAAGGAGGACGTTCCCATGGCAAAAAGCTATCTCTCCATCGAACTGGTCGACAAGTCGTTCGAGCGCAACGGTCAGGTCTCCGAAGTTCTCAAGCAGGTCTCGCTCGGCGTCGAAAAGGGTGAGTTCATCTCGATCATCGGCCATTCCGGCTGCGGCAAGTCCACGCTGCTCAACCTCGTCGCCGGCCTGACCAGAGTCACCAGCGGCGCGGTCCTGCTCGAGGACAAGGAAGTGTCCGAGCCCGGCCCGGAGCGCGCGGTCGTCTTCCAGAACCACTCGCTTCTTCCCTGGCTCACCGTCTACGAGAACGTGTCGCTCGCCGTCGACAAGGTTTTCTCCCGCAAGAAGTCGAAGGCGGAACGCCACGACTGGGTCATGCGCAATCTCGACCTCGTGCAGATGACGCATGCCAAGGACAAGAAGCCTTCCGAAGTGTCCGGCGGCATGAAGCAGCGCGTGGGCATCGCCCGGGCACTCGCCATGGAGCCGAAGGTGCTGCTGCTCGACGAGCCCTTCGGCGCGCTCGATGCGCTCACCCGCGCCCACCTGCAGGATCAGGTCATGCAGATCCATTCAAAGCTCGGCAACACCGTTCTGATGATCACCCACGACGTGGACGAGGCCGTGCTGCTCTCCGACCGCATCGTCATGATGACCAACGGTCCGGCGGCCCGTATCGGCGAGATCCTCGACGTGCCGATCGCCCGCCCGCGCAACCGCATCGAGCTGGCCACGGACCGCACCTATCTGAAGTGCCGGGAGGCCGTCCTGAAATTCCTCTACGAGCGCCACCGCCTCGTGGAAGCCGCGTGAAGGAGAGGATGACATGAAACAGAAACTGGTCATCATCGGCAACGGCATGGCGCCCGGCCGCATGCTGGAAGAACTCTTCGAACAGGCCCCCGGCCTTTACGACGTCGTGATCTTCAACGCGGAGCCGCGCGTCAACTACGACCGCATCATGCTGTCGCCGGTCCTCTCCGGCGAGAAGCTCTACGAGGACATCGTCATCCATGGCGACGACTGGTATGCCCGCCACGGCGTGACCCTGCACAAGGGTGCGAAGGTCACCGGCATCGACCGCGCCGCCAAGACCGTGACCTCGGCAAACGGCGTCACCGAAAGCTACGACAAGCTGGTCATCGCCACCGGCTCGCTGCCCTTCATCATCCCCGTGCCGGGGCACACGCTGCCGGGCGTGCTGGCCTATCGCGATCTGGACGACGTCGAGAAGATGCTGGATGCCACCCGGCGCGGCGGCCGCGCCATCGTCATCGGGGCCGGCCTGCTCGGGCTGGAGGCCGCCTACGGCCTCAAGCGCCAGGGCATGGATGTCACCGTCATCCACATCATGCCGACGATCATGGAGCGCCAGCTCGATCCGCCGGCGGCCTACCTGCTTGAAAAGGCCCTGAACGATCGCGGCATCGAGATCATCACCAAGGCGAACACCAAGCGCATCGTCGGAGAGGACAAGGTCGAGGGCATCGAGCTCGAGGACGGCCGGGTAATCGAAGGCACCATCGTCGTGATGGCCGTCGGCATCCGCCCGGCAGCCCAGCTTGCCAAGGATGCGGGCGTCGTCACCAATCGCGGCATCGTGGTGGACGACGGCATGATGACGTCGGACGGCTCGATCTATGCGCTCGGCGAATGCGCCGAGCACCGCGGTGTCTGCTATGGTCTCGTCGCACCGCTCTACGAAAGCGCGAAGACGCTGGCCGATCGTCTGATCGGCGGCGCGTCCGAGTATCGCGGCTCCGTCGTCAATACCAAGCTGAAGGTCACCGGTATCAACCTGTTCTCGGCCGGTGACTTCGCCGAAGGCGAGGACCGCGAGGAGATCGTGCTGCGCGACGCCACCGCCGGCGTCTACAAGCGCCTCGTGCTGAAGGACAACCGCATCGTCGGTGCCGTGCTCTACGGCGAGACGGCCGACGGCGCCTGGTTCTTCGACATGATCAAGCGGGGAACCGACATCTCCGAGATGCGCGATACCCTTATTTTCGGCCAGGCCTATCAGGGGGGCAGCCCGCTGGACCCTACGGCGGCCGTTGCAGCCTTGCCGGATGATGCGGAAATCTGCGGCTGCAACGGCGTCTGCAAGAGCAAGATCGTCGGCACGATCACGGCCAAGGGCCTGACATCGCTCGACGACGTGCGCGCCCACACCAAGGCCTCCGCCTCCTGCGGCTCCTGCACCGGCCTCGTCGAGCAGCTGATGGTGCTGACGCTGGGCAACAGCTACAATCCGGCAGCCGTCCAGCCCATGTGCACCTGCACCGAGCTCGGCCATGACGACGTGCGCCGCTTGATCGTCGCCAAGGGGCTGAAGACGATCCCCGCCGTCATGCAGGAACTGGAGTGGAAGACCTCCTGCGGCTGCGCCAAGTGCCGCCCGGCGCTCAACTACTATCTCGTCTGCGACTGGCCGGACGAGTATGCCGACGACTACCAGTCGCGCTTCATCAACGAGCGCGTCCATGCCAACATCCAGAAGGACGGCACCTATTCCGTCGTTCCCCGGATGTGGGGCGGGGTGACCAATGCCGGCGAACTGCGCGCGATCGCCGACGTGGTCGACAAGTTCGAGATCCCCATGGTCAAGGTGACCGGCGGCCAGCGCATCGACCTTCTGGGCATCCACAAGGAAGACCTGCCGGCCGTCTGGGCGGATCTCGGCAAGGCCGGCTTCGTCTCCGGACAGGCCTATGCGAAGGGTCTGCGCACGGTGAAGACCTGCGTCGGCACGGACTGGTGCCGCTTCGGCACGCAGGATTCGACCGGACTCGGAATCCGGCTTGAGAAGTTCATGTGGGGGTCCTGGACGCCGGCAAAGCTGAAGCTGGCTGTCTCCGGCTGTCCGCGCAACTGCGCGGAGGCGACCTGCAAGGACATCGGCGTCATCTGCGTCGACAGCGGCTACGAGATCCACTTCGCAGGCGCTGCCGGCCTCGACATCAAGGGCACGGAAGTGCTGGGTCTCGTCGCCACGGAAGACGACGCCCTCGAACACATCGTGGCGCTGGCGCAGATGTACCGCGAGCAGGGCCGCTACCTCGAGCGCATCTACAAATGGGCAAAGCGCGTCGGACTGGACGAAATCCGCCGCCAGATCATGGGCGATGCGGAAAAACGCAAGGGTTATTTCGACCGCTTCGTCTTCTCCCAGACATTCGCACAGGTCGATCCCTGGTCGGAGCGCGTCTCCGGCAAGGACAAGCACGAGTTCAAGCCCATGGCCGTCGTCGGCATGGCGGAAGCGGCGGAGTGAGAACCATGGAAACGAAGACCATCCGGGAAGGCGATGCCGCCGGCTTCGAAAGCGGCTTCGGCGTGAACTGGGTCGATATCGGCACGATTCACGACATTCCCCTGCGGGGGGCCCGCTGTGTACGCACCCCCCAAGGCCGCATCGCCGTCTTCCGCACGGCGGATGATCAGGTCTTTGCGATGGAGGACCGTTGCCCCCACAAGGCCGGCCCCCTGTCCCAGGGCATCGTCCATGGCACCTCCGTTACGTGCCCTCTGCACAACATGGTGATCTCGCTGGAAACCGGCAGGGCGCTTGGTGCTGACGAAGGCGAGGTTCGCACGGTGGCCGTGCGCAACCGCGATGGCGTGCTGGCGATCGCGCTCGACAATTTGAAGCTGATGGTTGCGGCGGAGTAGGACGATGTCAGCCGACGGCCTCAATCTCCTTGCGTGCGCAACTCGCCAGAAAGGCGGAGCGGCTCAGCCCTCTTCTTGCAGCCGTTTCGTCGATGGCACGCAAGGTGCCCGCCTCGAATGTGACGTTGGCGCGCACGACCCGCGTATCGTCTTCGATCAGCGGCACGCGAATGAGGAAAGCGCCTTCCGCAAGCTCGGTCCTGATATCCGCGCGTTTGAGGATCGCCTCGACAGTGGAGGGCTCTGGCAGGGGCTCGTCTTCAGCGAACAGGCGCAAAGCCTCGATGGAATGGGCAATCAGGTCCTCTTCCGCATCCGCTGCGGAAAACACGCTCGGCATGTCGGGAAACGATACACCGAAGGCGCTGTCCGGATCCTTGTGGACGAGTGCCAGATAAGACCGCATGGGAGATCTGCCTTTCATCAAATGTGCCAGCCGGCCTGGCGAGCGATGTTGCGCGCCGTGCCGAGCGGCAGGTCCTTTTTGGGATGGGGCACGATGACCGTCCGGTCACCCTTGCGGAACTTGTGGTGCGAACCCGACACCTTGACGAGGTCGAAACCGTCTTCCCTCAGGCGCTGGATGATCCTGCGGCTGTCACGCTCCATGCCCCACCTCGCCAATGCGCATATATATACACACTTACGACGGGTGCTGCAAGATGACAAGCCGTGCTGTTACGCCGTTGAAAGGACCGACCGTCATGCCCGTTGAAACGAAAACCACCTGTCCCTATTGCGGTGTCGGCTGTGGCGTGATCGCTCGCGTCGAGGAGACCGGTGCCGTTTCGGTGCGGGGCGATCCCGATCATCCGGCGAACTTCGGCCGGCTCTGCTCCAAGGGCTCGGCGCTCGCCGAAACCATCGATCTCGACGGTCGCCTGCTGACGCCCGAGATCGCCGGCGCGCCTGCGTCCTGGGATGCGGCGCTCGATCTCGTTGCCACGACCTTCGCCGACACCATCCGCCAGCACGGACCGGATTCGGTCGCATTCTACGTCTCCGGCCAGCTCCTGACCGAAGACTATTATGTCGCCAACAAGCTGATGAAGGGGTTCATCGGCTCGGCGAACATCGACACCAATTCCCGCCTCTGCATGTCCTCCTCGGTGGCCGGTCACCGGCGCGCCTTCGGGTCGGATACGGTGCCGGGCACCTATGCGGATATCGAGCTTGCCGATCTCGTGGTGCTCACCGGCTCCAATCTCGCCTGGTGCCACCCGGTCATCTATCAGCGCCTCGCCGCCGCCAAGGCTGCCCGGCCGGAGATGAACGTCGTCGTCATCGATCCGCGCCGCACCGCGACGAGCGATATCGCCGACCTGCACCTCTCGATCCTGCCCGATGGCGACACGGCACTGTTCGGCGGACTGCTGACCGATCTTGCCGCGAGAGGCAAGCTCGACCGGACCTTCATCAGCGACCACACGCACGGCTTCGATGCGGCCCTCTCCCGCGTCGCACATCTCGGCATTCCCGACGTGTCCGAGGCGACGGGGCTCAATGCCGCGGACATCGCGGCTTTCTATTCCCTGTTCGCGACCAGCGAGCGGGTCGTCACCTGCTACAGCCAGGGGGTCAACCAGTCCTCTTCCGGCAGCGACAAGGTCAATGCCATCATCAACTGTCACCTCGCCACCGGCCGCATCGGCCGGCCCGGCATGGGGCCGTTCTCGCTCACCGGGCAGCCGAATGCCATGGGCGGACGCGAGGTCGGCGGTCTCGCCAATATGCTCGCCGCCCATATGGCGATCGAGAGCGCGGAGGATCGCGACACGGTCCAGCGCTTCTGGCAGTCGCCGGTCATCGCCGATAAACAGGGCCTGAAAGCCGTCGATCTCTTTCGCGCCGTTGCGGATGGCCGGGTAAAGGCGATCTGGATCATGGCGACCAATCCCGTCGTCTCCATGCCGGAAGCCGATCTCGTCCGGGCCGCGCTGGCGGCCTGTCCCTTCGTCGTCGTCTCCGACGTCATCGCCGAGACCGACACGACGGCGCATGCCCATGTCCTGCTGCCATCGCTCGGCTGGGGTGAAAAGCACGGCACGGTGACGAACTCCGAGCGACGTCTCTCGCGCCAGCGGGCGTTTCTCTCCGCACCGGGCGAGGCAAAAGCCGATTGGTGGCAGATGGCTGAGGTGGCCCGGCGCATGGGCTTTGGCGCCGCCTTCGATTTTGCCGGCCCGGCCGCCGTTTTTGCCGAGCACGCGGCACTCTCCGGCTTCGAGAACGAGGGACGGCGCGATTTCGACATCGGCGCTCATGCCGATATCACGGAAGACGCCTACGACGTGCTCGCGCCCTTCCAGTGGCCGCAGCCGGCGGGGGTGGCGCCGCAGATGGCCGACAGCCGCTTCTTCGCAGACGGTCGCTTTTACCATCCGGATGGCCGCGCGCGCTTCGTGGCCGTCGCTCCCGCACGGGAGCAACGGACAACGGCAGCGCATCCCTTCGCGCTCAACACCGGCCGCATTCGCGACCAGTGGCACACGATGACGCGAACCGGCAAGACGGCGCGCCTGACCGCGCATTTCGCCGAACCCTTCGTGGAAATGCATCCCGACGACGCCGAGGCGCTCGGCCTGACGCCGGCGGATCTCGTGGTGCTGGAAAGCCCGCAGGGGCAGGCGGTGCTGCGTGCCCTCGTGACGCCGCGCCAGAAGCCGGGGCACCTCTTTGCGCCCATGCACTGGAACGACCAGTTCGCCTCCGCCGCCCGTATCGATGCGCTGGTGCCGGGACGGGTGGATCCCGTGTCCGGCCAGCCCGCCTCCAAGCATGTGGCCGTCAAGGCGGCGAAGCTCGATGTCGGGCTCTACGGCTTCGCCATCTCGGTCGAAAAACCCGATATCTCCAGATCCTCTCATCCGCTCGCCTATCACGCCCTTGCCCGGGCGATCGGCGGCTGGCGGATGGAGTTTGCGGCTGCACCCCTGCCTCTCGGGGAGGAGGGCGGGATGCAGGATCGCGACTGGACCGGGTGGAGTGTCGAGACGCTCGGCATTCCCCCGGGCCTTGAACCCCTCGGCTACCGCGATGCCGTTACCGGCCATATCCGGCTGGCCTTCTTCGACGGCGAGCGGCTGCTTGCCGCCGTCTTCCTCAGCCCGCGCCCCGTCGCCGTCGCCAGAAACTGGGCCATCGCCCAGCTCGGCGCCGCCCATGCCGATCTGCGCCGCCGCTTTGCGGTCGTCGCAGGCCGCCCGGGCGCCGAGGCCGTCGATCCCGGCGCGACGGTCTGTTCCTGCTTCAACGTCGGCATCAACCAGATCGTCACCGCAGCGGCCGGCGGCTGCTGCACGGTGGAGGCCATCGGCAAAGCCCTCAACGCCGGCACCAATTGCGGCTCCTGCCGCGCAGAGATCAGGGAGATCCTCAATGGAACGCGTATCGCTGCTGCAGAGTGACGCAAACGGCGCCCGCGAGGTCTCGCCCGCCCGGACGGCCGCCCGCGTCGAGGCGCTGGCAAAGCTCCCCGTCTTCTGGGGGCTGGAGGGCAAGCGCGTCGTCCTGGCCGGCGGCACGGAAGGCGCATGCTGGAAGGCCGAACTTCTGGCCGCCTGCGGCGCCGAGGTTCACGTCTATGCCCCTGACGACACGCTCTGCGACGTCTTCGCCGACATGCTCCTGCGCCATGCGGCCGACAGCGCGACGGGGCAGGCGCGCGGCGCCTTCGTCCACCACGCGCAGGGGTGGACGGCCGGCGTCTTGGCCGGTGCCGCCCTGGCCATCGCCGATTGCGAGGAGGACGACGAAGCGCGCGCATTCCACGCCGCGGCGATTGCCGCCGGCGTGCCGGTCAACGTCATCGACAAGCCGGCCTTCTGCCAGTTCCAGTTCGGCTCCATCGTCAACCGCTCGCCCGTCGTCGTCGCGATCTCCACCGATGGCGCCGCGCCGATCCTCGCGCAGGCGATCCGCCGCCGCATCGAGACGCTCCTGCCGCAGAGCCTCAAGGGCTGGTCGGCACTGGCGCAATCATTGCGCGACGCTGTCGCCATGCGCCTGCACCCGGGCCCGGAGCGGCGCGCCTTCTGGGAGCGCTTCGTTGATCGGGCCTTCACCAGCGTTCCCACACCGCAGAGCGCGGCAGATCTCGTCGCCGAAGCCGATCGCCTGGCCGCAGGGCGCCGGGAAACGCGTGACGGACCGGCGCCCGGCAAAGTGACGCTGGTCGGCGCGGGTCCGGGCGATGCGGAATTGCTGACGCTGAAGGCTGTGCGCGCACTGCAGGCCGCCGATGTCATCCTGTTCGACGATCTCGTGTCCGGCGATGTGCTGGAACTGGCCCGACGCGAGGCCAAGCGCATGCTGGTCGGCAAGCGGGGCGGCCGGACCAGCTGCAAGCAGGAAGACATCAACGCCATGATGGTGACCTTCGCCAAGGCCGGCAAGACCGTGGTTCGCCTGAAGAGCGGCGATCCCATGGTGTTCGGCCGCGCCGGCGAGGAGATCGCCTGTCTGGAGGCGCACGGCATTCCGGTGGATGTCGTGCCCGGCATCACGGCCGCCAGCGCGCTCGCCTCCCGCCTCGGCGTGTCGCTGACCCACCGCGATCACACCCATGCCGTCCGCTTCATCACCGGCCATTCGCGCAAGGGCTGCCTGCCGACCGATGTCGACTGGCGCGCCTGCGCCGACCCGCGCACCACGACCGTCTTCTACATGGGCGGCCGCACGGCCCCCGCCATCGCCGAGCGCCTGATGGCCGAGGGTATGGCGGGCAATATGCCGGTGGTCATCGCCTCCGACATCAGCCGCGCGGAGGAACGGCGCTGGCATGGCACGGTATCGACCATGCACATCGGCATCGCCGAGATCGGCTACGACAATCCGGTCCTCATCGGCGTCGGAAGCGTCTTTCCCAGAGCCTCCGCCGAAAGCCATATGGTGGCCCCGGACGACAGCTCGGAATGCCCGCTGCAGCGGATCTCTATTTAGCCGGCGACATATCCGTGTTGACGGCGACGGCAGTGC
This sequence comes from Rhizobium quercicola, assembly GCF_021168455.1. Classification (NCBI taxonomy): domain Bacteria; kingdom Pseudomonadati; phylum Pseudomonadota; class Alphaproteobacteria; order Hyphomicrobiales; family Rhizobiaceae; genus Rhizobium; species Rhizobium quercicola. The sequence goes on along the minus strand of NZ_JAJOZR010000003.1, from coordinate 85,704 downwards.
CATCCCCGCGCGGATCATGCGCGCCATCGAGCGTGCCGTCCGCATTGACGCGGATGACGCCCGCCTGTCCGGCGATCGGGCTTTGCGCGGGCAGCGGCGACAGCAGATGGCCGCGAGCCGCGAGCGTTTCGAAAACCGCCTCGCCGGCATCTGCTTCGAGCTTCAGGCTGTCGCGGCTGTCGGAAAAGGTCTTGCCGAGAAGAAACCGCGGGCCGGCAAGCGCCTGTGCCGGATCCTCGCCGAAATCGATCAGCCGGGTGAGAAGCATGGCTAGCGTCTGCGGCTGCCCGTCGGCCCCTTGCGTTCCGTAGATCAGCGCCGGCCGCCCGTCGCGCAGTCCCATGCCGGGGTTGAGCGTGTAGAATGGCCGCTTGCCCGGCGCGAGCACATTGGGATGGCCGCGGTCGAGCGAGAAGGCGGCACCCCGGTTCTGCCAGAGAATGCCGGTATCGCCCACGACCACGCCGCTTCCCCAGTCGAAATAGGTGCTCTGCAGGACGCTGACGCTGCGCCCCCCGGCATCCGTCGCACCGAAGAACACGGTATCGCCCGTGCGAAACACGTGCGGCCAGTCTTGCGCCTGGGCAATATCGATGGCCTGCGCCCGGGCCGCGAGATGGGCTGGATCGAGCAGCGCATCGATCCGCTGCGCGCTGACATCGGGATCGGCAAGGCCGTGCCGGTCGAGAAAGGCCTGCTTCACCGCCTCGACGCAGAGATGCAGATGGTCGGCACCCCCGGCATCGAGCGCCGCCACATCGAACTGCGCGAGAATGCCCATGATGGCCAGCGTCGTCGCGCCCTGCGTCGGCGGCGGCGGCGCCAGCAATTCCATGCCGCGATAGAGAAGGCGCGCCGGCGCTTCCTCGCGTGTCCGCGTCTCGGCCAGATCCGCTGCTGTCAGCGGAGACCCGGCCGCGCGCAGCCCGTCGGCGATCGTCTGCGCCAGCGGCCCCTCGTAGAAGGCGCGCGGTCCGTCCGTCGCCAGCCGTTCGAGCGTGCGGGCAAGGCGCGGCTGGCGAAAGATCGTGCCGACCTCGGGCGCAGAACCACCGGGCATGAACACTTCGGCAAAGCCGGGCCAGTTCACCGCCTCCGCCTTGCGGAAGTCGAGCCAGAAGGCCTGCGACGCCGTAACCGGAAACCCGTCTCTCGCAAAGCCGATGGCATCGTCCAGCAGGCGGGCGAAGGTGTGCGTTCCGCCCCAGTGCCGTACGGCGTAGGCATGCGCATGCCCCCAGCTGTCCACCACGCAGGCGCTGGTCAGCGCCGAGCCCGCTCCGCGAAGCGCGATCGCGGTCTCATCGGCAGGACGCCCGGGCAGGTGCCGCGCCGCCTGCCCGATGCCGAGAAAGCAGCTCCGCCGCCCGTCGGGATCCGCGACGATCCAGACGGCATCGCCGCCAAGGCCGCAAAAGTGCGGGTAGAGCACGGCGATGGCAGCACCGGTTGCGATACAGGCCTCGATCGCATTGCCCCCCTCGCGCAACACCCGTGCCCCGGCCTCGCTCGCCAGACCATGCGGACTGGTGACCATTCCGCCGCGACCTCGCACAGAGGCCTTGGCCGCCATCCCAGACCTTTCCGTGGATTGCTGAGTGCTCATCGCTTCATCGCCATCTCCGGCCTTGCGTTCCCGCAAGAACCCGTTTCAACTTCGCCGACCCCCGGAGCGCCGCGCGTCCACCAGTATGCGCAAAGGCCGCTCCTGCTACAGGGTCTGCACCCGAGCGATCGCGAGGCAACAATGACCATCGATTTCGTGATCCGCAATGCCCGCCTGCAGGGACGGCAGGGCATAACCGATATCGCGTTCGAAGACGGCGTCATCGCCGGCATCGCCGACAACCGGGCGCGAACCTTCGTCTGCGATGCGCCGGAACGGGATGCCAAGGGGCAGTTTCTCTGCCGCGGCCTTGTCGAGACCCACCTGCATCTCGACAAGGCCGGCATCATCGGCCGTTGCACGCTCTGCACCGGCACGCTGGCCGAAGCCGTCGCCGAGACCTCGCGCGCCAAAGCCGGTTTCACGCAGGCCGACGTCTACGCACGGGCGGCGGATGTCGTGGAGCAGGCGATCGTCAACGGAACGAACCGCCTCCGCACCTTCGTTGAGATCGACGGACGCGCCGGCTTCCGCTCCTTCGAGGCCATCAAGCAGCTTCGCGACGATTATCGCGCGCTGATCGACATCGAGATCTGCGCCTTCGCGCAGGAAGGCCTGACCAACGACCCCGGCACGCTGGAGATGCTGGATGCGGCACTGCGGTCCGGCGCTGATCTCGTCGGCGGCTGCCCCTATACCGATCCTGATCCGCAGGCACATATCGCCGCCATCTTCGACCTTGCCGAACGGCACGGCGTGCCCGTCGATTTCCACCTGGATTTCGATCTCGACCCCGAAGGCTCGAACCTTCCGACCGTCATCGCCGAGACGCTCCGGCGCGGATATCAGGGCAGGGTCTCCGTCGGCCACGTGACCAAACTCTCCGCGCTGCCGCCGGAGGCCTTTGCCGTGACGGCCGGGAGGATCGCGGATGCCGGCATCGCCGTCACCGTCCTGCCGGCGACCGATCTTTTCCTCACCGGTCGGGCAGCGACGCATCTCGTTCCCCGCGGCGTCACGCCGGCCCACCGCCTCGCAGGCTTCGGCGTGCTCACCACCATTTCCACCAACAATGTGCTGAACCCGTTCACGCCCTTCGGCGACGTCTCGCTGCTGCGCATGGCCAATCTCTACGCGAATGTCGCGCAACTGGGCACGGAACAGGCGCTCGCAGGGGTTTTTGATATGATCACGGTCAATGCGGAACGCCTGCTCGGCCTGGACGCCCTGCCGCCTGCCATCGGCGATCCCGCCACCCTCGTCCTTCTGTCGGCCCCTTCCGCCGCACAGGCCATCGCCGGCCCGGCGACGGCCACGGCCGCCTGGAAGAACGGCCGCCAGAGCTTCGAGCGCCCACCGACCCAGCTCTTCCGCACCCTCCCGACAGACTGAGGCCGCGGAACGTGCCACCGACCGGCGGGCGATCCACGACCCGACGGCAGATCCAGGAGAGCGCCATGTGCGACAGGACGACAGCCGAACAGACATCGACGAACCCGGCAGCACGCGACCGTGGTGCCACTTCCGAGAGCGGCACCACGCAGGTCGTCGCAGCCCCGAACACCCAGCCCGTCACGGGCTCGCCTCTCACCGAAGCCGACGCGCGGTGCCTGCGACAGACCTTCGACATCGCCCGCCGCGCACGGACCCACGGCAACATGCCCTTCGGCGCGCTTCTCACGGGCCCGGACGGCGAGGTTCTGATCGAAATGGAAAACGGCTACTTCCCCGATCTCGACGCCACCGCCCATGCCGAACGCCTGCTCGCGACCGAAGCCTCCAAACGCTACCGAGAGCCCTTTCTCGCCACGTGCACGCTCTATTCCTCGGCCGAACCCTGCGCCATGTGCGCCGGCGCCATCTACTGGACCGGCATCGGCCGCGTCGTCTACGGCCTCTCCGAGCACGCCCTGAAAACCCTCACCGGGGATCACCCCGACAACCCCACCATGGACCTCCCCTCCCGCACCGTCTTTGCCGCGGGGCAGAAGCCGATCGCGGTCGTGGGCCCGTGCCTGGAGGAGGAGGCGGGGGCGGTGCACCACGGGGCCTGGTGAGCGCGGCGCTTGGCCGGCAAGAATAGGCTCGTTCATCCGCGACCGCTGCAAGGTCGTCCATTGCCCGTGGCCTACACCGGATGAGCTTCTACCGCTGGCGCAGACAATTCTGGCTGCAGAAGGCGAGGCCATTTCCGAAGAGAAGCTCTTGCAGGTGCTGGGCGCTGACTACGCTTATATCAGGGGACTAAGCTATCGGCAGATGTTCCAGCGCCTTGAGGAACTGGTCGTTCTGCGAAGGATGCGGGCTTTGCGGAGCAACCCGGCTTAAGACGCCAAGTTGTCGTGAAACACGACAAACCCGGGGCCGGTTCGGCCCCGGTATCCCATTGAACATAAAAATCTCACAGCTTGAAGGAGCAATTCGATGCTTAGCGACGTATTGGCTGATGCCGAGACTGCAATCTATCGTTACCAAACCGAGTGGCCTGACGTATACGCGCCATTGGCTGAGGAAATCGACGCGGTCCGGTGCCGAATGATCTTACTTCAAATGAGGCTCGACCAGGCGGTTTCGGATGACTGGCTTGAGCGCAACCCCATCTATAAGGCGGCTAAGGCTGGGGACCCTGGCCCGCACGATGCCTACATGCGCCATGAAGACGACAGCGTGCTTGAGGCTTATCAACGCGAATTCGCGGCGTTTCTCACTGGTCAATCGAAGTCGTAGTCGCCGTATGCAGTGCGGCCTTGAAGATCCTGCACAGCCGGATTTTCGCGGCATGCCTGATCGAAGAGGCTGCGAACTGCCGCGGATGGTCGCGGCAGTTCGAGCCGGGGTACGTTGCCGCCGAAAGGCGTCTCGCAAAGCTCCGGCTCCGCGGCGATTCGGCCCGTGATCGCGGCGGCTTCCAGATACGCACTGACCGGCATGGTGGCCGAGAATGCATCGTCGCGGACAAGGTTGATGCCGAGCATCGGACGCAACGCCATGATGTCGGAAATCCACAGCGGCTGAAACACAGGCTCGCCATCAGTGAGGTTGTGGAGGACATCGACGGCATGACCGCATAGTCGGCTTCGGGTCAGCAGCATGACGGCGCTGCCGTTGGGATCATAGAGCCGCGCGACAGGCGGAAAGTTCGCGTTCGGCCGGGCATGCCATTGCAATCGACGCAACAGCGTTGTCGGAAACAGCCGCCGATAACGGCCCGGCTCGTCCATCTCATGAACGATGACGGTTTTGCTTTCGGTGAGAGCAAACAGCAGGATCGCCCGCCACGAGAGAGCGGATAGATAGCTGCGCTGGTGCAATTCACCATCGATTTCGTAGCGCAGGTTCAGCGCGGTCCCCTTGCGCTTGATCTTGTAGAAACGTTCGGCTCCCACGTGCAGGTCGGTGGAAAAGAGCATGGCCAAATCGGTTTGCGCTTGCCTGAGTTTCGTGTCGTCATCGCTTGAATGGTTCTGCATAGGGTCTCCGCTCGAATTCGGCGGAAACAAAAATCCAACGGGCGCAAAGGGCGAGCGCAATATGCGGGGAGCGAACCGGCAATGGCGTGCGTGTTTTAGGGCCAAGCCGAGCGGGCTGCGCGCATCAAGCAGACGCACAGACGCTTCAAGGAATGCGATGCAAGGCGAAAACGGTAGCGTGTAGCGTCTCCTAACGAACGCGCGTCCGTGACGCTCTTTGACAGCGTTCCGGCAGGCCGGAACGCATGAAACCCATGGGATCATATGATCCCATGGGCTTCGGATGCATACCCCGCAAAAACGCGCGGCTTACTTGGGCTTGCGCAGCATCTGGCCGCGCTCGACGGCAGCAGCGGTCAGCTGCGTGTCCAGTTCGCCAGCGCGAACCGCTTCAATCACCGTGTCGATGATTTTCGGCAGTGCAGAGAGGTCGCCGATCTCGATGGCGTTCTTGTCTTTGGCGAACTCGATGGTCTTGCCGGCGTAGCGAAGGGCCAGGAAGACCTTGCCGCCGCCATCGGTGAACCAGCCCTGACGCACGCGCTTGGGGGCTTCGACTTCGACGCGCACGCCTTCGGCATTCTTCTTGCGCACGACATGCGTGGGCGTGAACGCCTGACCGGCGATCTTCGCTTCCGCCATCTGCTTCTGCTCGGCGAGTGCTGCGACCATCTTTTCCCGCGAACGCTGCACCGGATCGACCGTTGCGCGAACCGCGACGGCTGAGGTGAGCTTGAGAGCCTTGAGGTGAGACATGCTGTGATCCTTTCCGAAACCGTTGAACGTGTTTCCCGGATACAGCCGTCTGCCAAAAGGGCGAGCAAAGAGTTCTGCCGAGCGATGATAGAACGCACCGCCTGACCACAGTTCGCCGAGCACGTCGGCACAAAGGTATCAGCGCTTCAGGTTGACCAGAGTTTCCAACAACTCTGAACCCGTCTGAAACACCTTGGAGTTGGCCGTGTAGCTTCGCTGAGATTCGATCATGCTCGTCAGTTCCTCGGCGATATCGACGTTGGAATTTTCCAGCGAGCCGGAAATGATGCTGCCGTAGCCGTTGCTGCCGGCATAACCCATGACGACCGCACCGGAATTGCTGCTCTGCGCATAAACGTTGCCCGACAGCGGCTCCAGGTGGTCGGGGCTTTGCACCGAGGCCATGGCGATACGGTATTTGGGCGTCAGTTTGCCGTTGTCGTATTTTACCGAGAGCACACCGTCGTCGCTGATCTCGTAGCTGGCAGCTTTGGAGGCCGACGTGCCGTCGATCTTGCCGTTCGACACGGTGAAGTCCGAAGCAAGTTGGGTCGATCCGGAAATATCGATCGCGAGGCCTTCAAGAACCGTGCCGCCGGAAACGGTTGCGACCGTTTGCACGCTGGCGGGGCCGATCAGTCGTCCATTGGTGTCGAAGAGAAGATTGATCGGGCTGCCTGTTTCGTTCCCGTTGGACGAAGTGACGGGGATGTGCGGCCCCGGGGAGTTTCTGATCTGAGATAGATCGATGCGAATAGATGGAAGCGTCGCGCCGGCGAAGGTCGAGGCGGTCGTTTGCAGAATGGGGTCTGTGGTCAAATTGCCGGTGCTATCGAAATCCAGAACCCGACTGGCAATGACGCCGGATGTCGATGTGTCGATGACATCCAAAGCCCAGCTCGTCGGGGAAATCCTCGTGTATGTGTAGTTGACCTGTCGGCCAATGCCTTGCTCATCGACGGTCCAGTCAGGAACTGCCAAGGGGCTTGGCGCCCCGTCGAGCGACCCGTGGACCACCGCGTCGCTTGTTGTCGTGAATTTCGTAAGAGAGAATGAACCTTCGCTAACCTGTAGGCGCCAGGCATTGTCATCGGTCTTTTCGTACTGGAATTCGATCTTTCGTGTGTTGCCCTGGCTGTCGTAGGCAACGAGCGAGGTCGCTTTTTCGTAGCCGACATCGGCATTCGACGGCAGGTTCGCATCCAAGACACCGCTCGTGGAGCCTGTTGCGGTCAACGCCTGCTCTGCGAGAGTGATCTGCGAAAGGCCAGAAAAGCCGTTGACGACAATGGTCGGGTCCTTGGTCGAGGAATATTCGTACCCCATCAGGGTAAAGCCGGCCGCGTTGCGCAGCGTTCCGTCATCCACGGGCGTGAACGCACCGGCGCGGGTCAGGTATTCCAGACCGTCGGTGCCCGTGACGACGAAGAACCCCTTGCCGTCGATGGCGAGGTCCGTCACCGAGGTGGTGTCGGTGAAGGTGCCTTGCGCTGAGATCGCGTGGCGGACGTCGGTAGTGATGCCGCCGGAATTGTAGGTGCCACCCGTCGTCGCCAGGATCATCGAAGAGAATTCTGTCGACGCCTTCTTATAGCCGGTCGTGCTCGCATTCGCGATGTTGTCGGCAACCGTGCTCAGGCGGTTCGCCTGCGCATTCATACCGGAAACGCCGGTCCGCATGGTTCCATTTAAGCTCATAAGTGCAGCCCCGCCCGCTCGCTTGCTTCCATTCCGGCAATCCGCCAGCCACACGCGTGTGCGCGTCACAACCATTACGCTCGTGCAAATTAGCGGTTCTGCAATCGCCTGGGTTGCGCTAGCATGGGCTCGAATCGGAGGTGGTTTGAACCACCTTGATGCGCAAGCCGCACCTGCACTCCGTTCAAGCCGGTTACACTCCGCCCTTCACGCTCGCCCGCCCGATAGCCCCATGTTAGCGGATCGCAACATGAGGAGGCCGTCATGGGTACCGACGACAGCAACAGCAGCCCGTTTCCGATCCGAGCGTATTCCTACGTCCGCATGAGCACCCGCAAGCAGCTTCGTGGGGATAGCTTGCGCCGGCAGCTTGAGCGGACGAACACGCTCTGCTTCTGGACGACAGCTTGCAGGACTTGGGCGTCAGCGCGTGGAAGGGTCGGAACTTCAAGACCGGGGCGCTCGGCCGGTTCCTCTCGATGGTCGAGAGTGGGCAGATCCCCAAGGGCAGCTACCTGCTGATCGAAAGCCTCGACAGGTTATCGAGGGAAGCCGTGCCGGATGCGCTGACGCTGTTCATGGCGATCATCAATGCCGGGATTGTCATCGTGACGCTGGGCGAGGATCGGCAGATTTACAGCCGTGACCGGCTCAATGGTGACTGGACCAAGCTCATCATCGGCCTCGCCGTCATGTCGCGGGGACACGAGGAGAGCCAGACCAAAAGCGAACGCATCAGCGCGGTCGCAAAACGCAAGCGAGAACTGGCGCGCGAAGGCAAAGGGCATATCACCAGTATTACCCCCGCTTGGATCGACGCCAAGCGGATTGACGCGAACCGCTACGCGTTCACGTTGAACGACCATGTGAAGACTGTCCGGGCGATCTACGAGATGGCAACGCGCGGTCTCGGTGCGACGGTGATCGCCCGCAAGCTCAATGCGGACGGCATTCCCGCGTTCAAGAGCAAGGATGGTTGGTATCAGAGCGTCATCAAGGCGCTGCTCACCCGGCCGGATGTCATCGGCACGTTCCAGCCGCATCGGATTATCGATAGCAGGCGCGTGCCGGATGGCGAGCCCATCGCGAATTACTTTCCCGCCGCCGTCGACAAGGATGTGTTTCTGCGGGTGCAGGCCAGGCGAAGCAATCCGGGCAAACCCGGCCGCAAGGGCAACACATTCGCCAATCTCTTCACCGGGCTTTGCCATTGCGCCCACTGCGGCGGGCCGATGACCATGAAGATGAGCAGGGTCAAAGAGAATGAAAACGGTCGCTATCTCGTCTGCGCGAACTATGTGCGGGGTCATCGCTGTGTCGATGGCAATCGGCATTTTCGGTATCAGCCGCTGGAGGTGGCGATCCTCGACCATGTCAACGAACTCAACCTTGCGGAGACGCTGCAATCGACGCGGTTCGATGACGCTCATCGCGAGCTTGACGAGAGCATTGCCCGGCTGACGCTTGAACGGGAAGAGCTTCGCAGGAGAGAGCAGCGGTTGGCGCAAGTCATCGAGGATAGTAGCGAACCACCAGATGCGATCGTTGATCTGCTGAAGGTCCGGCAAAGCGAACGGCATGCTGTCGAAGGCGAGCTACGGCACCAGCAGGGAGAACGCCAGCGCCGGTCCATTCGGCACGATAGCCCGATGGAAACCTGCGACCATATCGGCAGGCTGCGTGCGCTGTGGGAGCAAGCCGATGACATCGCCCGCTATGAGCTTCGCTGCGAAACACATGCCGCGATCAGAGAGCTTGTCAGCGAGATCAGCTTTGACAGCCGCACGTACTCGGCCGTCATCGTCGTGGAAAACGGCGTGACCGCCTACCGGGTGCAGGATGGTCGGGTCAGCGGATATTTCCGGGCATTCGCGGCGTAATGTCGGCGCTCACCATTCCTTATGATCCGGCCGCAACTGATCTTTGCGACGCTCGGTGCTGACTTGGCCGTAATGCTTGTCGATCATCGCAATCGACGTCCTCGTGTTTCGGGCGATATCATAGACATCGACGCCGCGCGCGATCATTTCCGAGATGTAATAGTGCCGCAACGAATAGGTGGTGCGCGCCACACCGCGAAAATCTGTCTGTAGATTGCAGACCTTCAATAGCTCGGAAAAGCCCTTCTTGAAGCTCTGAATACGATTACCGTGACGATCGGCGAAAACAGGATCATCGTCTCGCGGTTCGCGTTCGACTTCTCGTTCGAAAGCATCCCAGAGCGCATGAAGCCATGGGATGACGGTCAGGTGCGGGACCAATGCACCGTGCTTGCCTTTGCCCTGCACCTGAAAGCGAACATCCTGGTCTTCCAGCTTGTTTTGCCGTGTCGAGCGGAAACCGACGACATGGCCCCAGTTGAGATTTTTAAGCTCCGTCGGTCGCATTCCCGTACCGGAGGCGATTTCGATATGGGCGTGCAGTTTCAGTCTATCGGAGATGACATGCATGTTCTGTCGGAATTGCCGCCAGACCCTGCCGTCTTTGCCGCGGATCAGCTGTCCTTGCCCGCTATGATCGGGGTAGATGCGTTGCAAGCTCGTGCTGACGAGCAGCTCGAATTCCTCCGGCGTGAAGCTCGGACGGCTGTTATCGACGCGCTTTCGGACCTTGAGGTCTGGAATATCGAGCTTGCCACAATAACCCCATTTGACGGCTTGCTGAAACAAAGCCCGCACGATGGTCAACTCGCCTCGCTGACGGCTGATCGTCGGAACCTCATGGCGTGCCGAACGGCGTAGGATCTTCCCGCCGCGTTCATAGCGAATGAACTCGATATCTTTTCCCGGTCCGCTGACCCAGTAGTTCCGGCGCCATTCCATGTAGCGCCCGATATCCGGTTCGCGGATCGTGTCGATGGGCTTGTTACCGAAAAAACCGATGAGATAGCGGCGAATGACCGGGGGCCAGTCGCGGGGATGATATTCGCTGCGGTCGTTACGCTCGCTCTCGGCGATCACGAGCTTGATGAACTCCTCGGCCACATCCGCGAAGGGACGAACGACGGCGGTGAAGCCATTTTTCACCCGATAGTTCGCCTCGCTCCAGATCTGGTAGGCCCGGTGATGCGCTTCGTCATAGTTTTCCGTTTCGAGGCTTTTTCTGATCTGCTTGCCGCCAGCGGAAAAACGTACCGACCAGATAGCGCCGCCGGTACGCTGAAAGAGGACAAAGGGTTGTTGGGGTTGCTTCGCACGCTGCAACATGAGGCTCTCCAAAATCGGTTACGTTGCTAGCACGCCTGCGTTAAAGCTGCGCTAACCTGCAACCGAAGCAGGCATGATGGGCCTTGAAGGAAAAGAGCAATTTTGCAGGCTGTGCTAGACGTGCGCTAGTGTATTTCCAGCACAAGCGGGATCAAAGAGCACCTTGAAAACCTAGCATTTTCAGCAAGTTAATGGTGCCCGGAGGCGGATTTGAACCACCGACACGCGGATTTTCAATCCGCTGCTCTACCAACTGAGCTATCCGGGCATACCGGCTTCGAAGGTCCCTTCGGACCGTAGGGCTTTGGTTTTCCCCGGGAAGCGAGCGGGGTTATAACATCTTGTTCGGAGGTGTCCAGCGCCAGATGGCGTTTTTCTGACAGAAAATGCGTTTCGGGATCAACGTGTTGATAGACTTCAGCTTCTTCGGCTGTTTCGGGCGCGCGCGAGGGCTGTTCGGCTGCGCTGCGCGGGCTCCTTTTCCCGATCATCTGGGCGGAAGGGCGCACGAAAGGCTGAAGGCGGGGGCGTTCGAAACAAGCTGGCCGTTGTTGCTGTCCGGCGCACTCGATCGCACGGCGGCAAAGATCGTCGTCGGGCGCTGCGGCTTATTCGTCGTCGCGCGTGCTGTTCTGCAGCGTATCGTCGGGATTGTCCTCGTCCTGCGAGACGGGGATGGCATAGGCGCCGGTCAGCCAGCGGCTGAGGTCGAGGTCGCGGCAGCGGTTCGAGCAGAAGGGGTAGTGCTCGCGGTGGGACGGGCGGCCGCATTCGGGGCAGGGCACGGTCTTGCGCAGCGGGGCGACGTTGGATGCGGGTTTGGCGGGTGCGGGGCCGGTGTCGTTGGGGGGCTTGGCGCCGCGCGGCGGCTTGGGGGTCTCGTTGCTCATGGTGTCATCCTTCAAGCCAGGCGTCATGCACGTTGAAGCCCTCGCCGGAGAGAAGGGCGACGGTTTCGGTCAGGGGCAGGCCGACGACATTGGTGTAGGAGCCGACGAGCTTCACCACGAAGCTGCCGGCAATGCCCTGGATGGCATAGCCGCCCGCCTTGCCGCGCCACTGGCCGGAGGCGAGATAGCTTTCGATGTCGTGCGAGGTCAGGCGGCGAAAGCGGACCTTCGTGTCCACGACCTTCTGCCGTACAGAGCCATCCGGCGTGATGAGGCAGATGCCGGTGTAGACACGGTGGCTGCGGCCGGAGAGCAGCGTCAACGCCGCCGTGGCCTCGCCGACACTCTCGGGTTTCTGCAGGATCCGCCGGCCGACGCTGACGACCGTGTCGGCCGCAAGCAGATAGGCGCCGCGCGCCTCGTCCATACCCTTCAGCGCCGCGGCAGCCGCGCGCGCCTTCTCGGCGGAAAGCCGCCAGGCGAGCGAGCGCGGATGCTCCGTGCGCCGCGGGGTCTCGTCGAGATCCATCGGCATCAGGCGTTTGGGCTCGATGCCCACTTGGGCGAGCAGCTCGACGCGGCGCGGCGAGCCGGATGCCAGGATAAGCGTCTGATCGTGTGCCATCGTCTGTCGTTCCCGGATCTCTCCGCGGGGATCTCGACCGGAACCGGTTTCCAGGATCGAGCACCTGCGGCAGGTTACGTTGCGCAGCGGTGTGGCGCAGGTCCACGTCTGCCTCGACACGGCTTTCGCACGGAAACGGTGGATGGTCGAGGCGCCGTGTCGCGACCGCGGCGGAAAACAGGGCGACAGCTCAAAGGCGACCGGACCGCGGTCGATGGCAGCCGTCCCGAGGCCGGCGGTGCGCGCCGTGCCCGTGCCGCCCGCTTTACTTGAAGCGGTAGGTGATACGGCCCTTGGTCAGGTCGTAAGGGGTCATTTCCACCAGCACCTTGTCGCCGGCGAGAACGCGGATGCGGTTCTTGCGCATGCGGCCGGCCGTGTGGGCGATGATCTCGTGTTCGTTCTCCAGCTTGACGCGGAACGTCGCATTGGGCAGCAGTTCGGTTACGACGCCCGGGAATTCGAGGACTTCTTCTTTCGCCATTGACGATTTGTCTTTCCGAGTTTCAGGAAGGCACTGGGCCTCTTTACAAAATTTGCCGGAAACTACACAATCACCGTCCGTTTGTGAACAGCGGCGTTCCGGTTTTCGATCTTTCCGTCAGCAACCAGGGTTCGGCAACGGCAAAACGGCGTCTTTCGACGCTGCAGGCCGGGCACGAAGGCTTCGACGAGGGTCCGTGCGGCCGCCGGAGAACGCCTGTCCTCGCATGCGCGGCTGCGCGTGACCCGCTCTATGGCATCTTGCGCGGCGCTTGTCCAAGCAAACGATGCCGGATGAGACTTTCCAGATGGTCGCGGACGTCGCGATAGGCCGCAAGGATCTGGTCGCGCGTGCCGCGGGTGGCCGTCGGGTCGGCCGTCGGCCAGTATTCGACATCCACCGCCATGGAGCGGGTGAGCTCCAGCGCCGTGTGGTGGGCTTCCGGAGCAAGGGTGACGATCATGTCGAAATAATCGTCCTCGAGCTGGTCCAGCGTGTGCGGCTCGTGGCGTCCGGCGGTCAGGCCCAGCTCGTCCAGCACGACATCCACGAAGGGATCGCGCTCGCCGGTCTTCACGCCTGCGGATGCGATATAGGTGCCGGGCGGCAGAAGCGCCTTCGCCAGCACCTCGGCCATGGGCGAGCGGATGGCATTCATGCCGCACATGAACAGCACCGATCGGGGTGGACTGGCGCCGTCGTCTCGCGGTTCAAGCCCCGGCGCCATCGCCTATCCCCGCCAGTACAGCACGCAGACGAGGGTGAAGAGCCGGCGCGCCGTATCGAAGTCGAGCTTGATCTTGCCCGAAAGCCGATCCATCAGCGTTTGCGAGCCCTCGTTGTGAATGCCGCGCCGGCCCATGTCGATCGCCTCGATCTGGCTCGGCGTCGAGCTGCGGATCGCCTCGTAATAACTCTCGCAGATCATGAAGTAGTCGCGCACGATCCGGCGGAACGGCGTCAGCGACAGGATATGGGTGATGACGTCGCCACCCGCCTCCGTGGTCACGACGAGCACGAGCTTGCTGTCCATCAGCGACAGTTTCAGCCGGTAGGGGCCGCCATCATGACCGATCGGCTCGAAACTGTTTTCCTCGATCAGGTCGAAGATCGCCACCGCCCGCTCATGCTCGACATCGGGCGTCGAGCGGCCGATCGTTTCGTCTAGCACCACGTCGCACAGGCGAAAGGCGGGCGGCTGGCTCATCCCGCGTCTCCGAGGTTGAGCCGGATCGCGACGGAGCGCGCATGCGCCTCCAGCCCTTCCGCACGGGCAAGCGCGATGGCGGCGGGGCCGAGGTCGCGCAGCTCGTCCGGCCCGAGCCGGAGGATCGATGTGCGCTTCATGTAGTCGAGCACGCCGAGACCGGAGGAAAAGCGGGCCGAGCGGGCCGTCGGCAGAACATGGTTGGAGCCGCCGACGTAATCGCCGATGACCTCCGGTGTGTAGCGTCCGATGAAGATCGCCCCGGCATTGCGGATCTGCGGGATCATCGCATCCGCATCGGCGAGCGCCAGCTCGACATGCTCGGCGGCGATCCGGTTGGCGAGATCGGGTGCGGAGGCGAGGTCCTCGACCAGGATGATCGCGCCGAAGTCGCGCCAGCTGCTGCGCGCCGTCTCGGCCCGGGGGAGCGTGGTCAGCTGCCGCTCGACCGCACGCTCCACGGCATCGGCCAGATCGGCGTCGTCGGTGACGAGGATCGACTGCGCGCCCGGATCATGCTCGGCCTGCGCCAGAAGGTCGGCTGCGATCCAGTCCGGATCGTTGTCCTTGTCGGCGATCACGAGCACTTCGGACGGGCCGGCGATCATGTCGATGCCGACGGTGCCGAACACCTGCCGCTTGGCGGCCGCGACGAAGGCATTGCCGGGGCCCATGATCTTGGCGACCGGCGCGATGGTGGCCGTGCCATAGGCAAGCGCTGCGATCGCCTGCGCGCCGCCGATCCGGTGGATCTCCGACACGCCGGCCATGCGGGCCGCGGCCAGCACGGCGGGATTGATCGCGCCGGCCAGCGCCGGCACCACCATGACCACGCGCGGCACGCCCGCGACCTTGGCCGGCAATGCGTTCATCAGCACGGAACTCGGATAGCTCGCGGTTCCCCCGGGGACGTAGAGGCCGACGGCGTCGATCGGCGTCCAGCGCGAGCCGAGGCCGACGCCCATGGCGTCGGTATAGATGTCGTCCTTCGGCAGCTGGCGGGCATGATGCGCCTCGATCCGCACGGCGGCGACCTTGAGCGCGCCCAGCACCTCGGAAGGCACGGCCTCGATGGCGGCATCCACCTCCTCGGCCGTCACGGTCATGGACGTCGAGGAAAGGTCGAGCTTGTCCCATTTCAGCGTGTACTCGGCGAGCGCCGCGTCGCCCCGTTCGCGCACATCGGCGATGATCCGGCGCACGGCGAGGTCGACATCCTCGGACACCTCCCGCTTGGTGGTGAGAAAAGCCGCAAAAGCGGCCTCGAAATCGGAAGCGCGATGATCGAGGCGAATGGCCACTGGGTCTGGTTCCTTCGTATCGGCGGGCGTCGTATCGGATGCGGCATATCAGGCGAAACGGCACCGTCCGGATCGACAGCCGCACGGGCCGCTTCTTCGTCGGGTGCGGACCCGCACCGTTTCAGCTGTCCGGATCAGCTTTCCGGATGATGGGGCCTGAAAGCGGTTTCCCACGCCCCGCCCGTATCCGCAAGCTGTACCTCGATACATTCCACATGCAGCGCGATCGTCGCGTCCCCGGCCAGCACCAGTTCCAGCACGCCGTCGGGGCCTTCGCCCGCGGGCTCGAAGCGCAGGGCCAGCAGCGAGAGCACGGCATCCGTATCCGTTCGCGAAAAGCCGATGGAGCGCACGGAGGTCACCCGGTGAAAGCCGATCACGGCGCGGCGGCGCTCGTTGGTCTTCTTGTCCGGGGTGCCGGTTTTCCCATCGACCGTCTTTTCCCAGACGAACCGGTTCACCACCAGCGCGAAGGTGCCGGTGCGCGGCGCATAGGAGATGCCCTCGACCTTGAAGACCGCATCCTGCACATGGGCGGATATGATCTCGAGGTCCTGCGCGTCGAGCGCCATGAGCTTCAATGTGTCCATGCGATCCTGCCTGTGCGGTTCTGCCTGTCGGGCCATCGGGGTCCGTGGTCCTGTAGCAGAGATAGGTCGCGGCTCATCCTTGCGCAACGGGTGCTTGCGCCGAGAGCCGCGACCGGGGTCGCATCAGTCGGTGACGCGCTCGACGATGGCGCCGCAGCGGGTCAGCTTCTCTTCCAGCCGCTCGAAGCCGCGATCCAGATGGTAGACGCGGGAAACGGTCGTATCGCCCTCGGCCACGAGGCCGGCGATGACGAGCGACACGGAGGCGCGAAGGTCGGTCGCCATGACCGGCGCACCCTTCAGGCGCGGCACGCCCTCGATCTTGGCCGTCTGGCCGGACAGGGTGATGCGCGCGCCGAGGCGGGCAAGCTCCTGCACGTGCATGAACCGGTTTTCGAAGATCGTCTCCGTGATGTGCGAAACGCCGCTGGAGCGCGTCATCAGGCCCATGAACTGCGCCTGCAGGTCGGTCGGGAAGCCGGGGAAGGGATCGGTGACCACATCGACCGGCTTGATGCCGCCGCCGTTGCGATAGACCCGGATGCCGGTTTCCGTCGGCGTGATCTCGGCGCCCGCGCGGCGGATCGCTTCCAGCGCCGTATCGAGCAGGCGCGCATCGGTCCCTTCCAGGATCACGTCGCCGCCGGTCATGGCCACGGCCATGGCGTAGGTGCCGGTTTCGATGCGGTCGGGCAGAACCCGGTGGCGGGCGCCGGAAAGCGAGGTGACCCCTTCGATGGTGATGGTGGAGGTGCCGGCACCGGTGATCTTCGCGCCCATGGCATTCAGGCAATTGGCGAGATCGACCACCTCCGGCTCGCGCGCGGCATTGCCGATCGTCGTCGTGCCATTGGCAAGCGTCGCCGCCATCATCATGACATGCGTCGCGCCGACGGAGACCTTGGGAAACACGTAGCGCGCGCCGATCAGCCCGCCGGTTGGCGCCGTCGCATTGATATAGCCGCTGTCGATCTCGATGTTCGCGCCAAGCGCCGCAAGGCCCTCGATGAACAGGTCGACCGGCCGCGTGCCGATGGCGCAGCCGCCCGGCAGCGACACGCGGGCTCGGCCCTCGCGCGCCAAAAGCGGGCCGATGACCCAGAAGCTCGCCCGCATCTTGGAGACGAGCTCGTAGGGCGCCGTGGTATCGACGATGTTGCGGCAGGTGAAGTGGATCGTGCGGGCATAGCTTTCGCCCTGCCGCTCGCGCCGGCCATTGACCGAAATGTCGGCGCCGTGATTGCCGAGAATGCGGATGAGCTGTTCGACGTCGGCCAGATGCGGCACGTTCTCCAGCGTCAGCGTGTCGTCCGTCAGGAGCGATGCGATCATCAGCGGCAAGGCGGCGTTCTTGGCGCCGGAAATCGGGATGATCCCGTGAAGCTCGTTGCCACCGGTAATTCTGATGCGATCCATGATCGGTCCTCGTCGGGGCTAGGGAGCCCCTGAATAATAGATATGCCGTACGTCGGCAGGAAAGACGGCTTCCATAAAGCAAGCCATGGCAAATGAGAAGCGACCCGCAGGACGCCGAGGCGCAAGCGGGTGTATGGGCGATGCTGGAGCCCCAAAAGAAGGGTGCCGCGCACCATTATCTCGAGAATTCGTCCGGATTTGCGGCAGACTGCGCGATCCGCGCAGCGCTTGCGGCCGATCCTGCGCGCGCTCGTGACCGATGCTGGCCCTGCGCCTACCGATTCGGCGGCGGCGGGGAGCAGCGAGCCGCCTATTCCTCTGCCGTCTCACCGGCCGAACCGGCGTCGGCGAGGGCTCCGTCACCCGCGGCCGTTGAGGTTGCAGCGGTCGGCACCTCGCCGTTTGCCGCCGGCAGTCCCACGGCCTCGTCGGCATCGCCCGCCCGTCGCGCACGCCCTTGCTGCTTTCGCCGCTGAAGGTTCTCCCGCAACGTCCGTGCCGCCCGTTCCCGCCGCGCCTGCGCCTGCCGCTCCGCTTCGCTCATTCTCTCGTCTCCCCTCCGCCTCGATCTGCCGCCCGCATCGACGGATCCATCGCACCGAGGCTGCCGATCACCGCATCGCCAGCGCGCCATCCTTACGAAATCACCGCGCCCCGTGAAACCCGCGTCCCGCTATTCAAATCCGACCAAACACAAGAAAACCGCACCACCCGCCTTGCGCTCCCGGAAAACCTATGGCAATAGGCCCTCGCTCCAACACGGTCGCCAACACGCCGCCGCTGTCTTCAGTGCTGCTATAGCTCAGGGGTAGAGCACTCCCTTGGTAAGGGAGAGGCCGAGAGTTCAAATCTCTCTAGCAGCACCATTCTCCTCCGCAAAATATTCCTGCAAGATCAGGCGATCGAAGCCGCGAACGATCCCTGTCGGCTGCCCGCCACGTCGGTTTCCGGGCGCATTGGCACGTTCACCGACGCCGCTGACATCACGCGAAAGAGCCGGCTTGCGACCGGCTCCTTCCTTGCGTGCATGCACCTCTTTCAAGCGATCAGAAGTCCATATCGCCCATGTCGTCGCCCATATCGGCGCCGACGTCGTCCGCCGGTGCTTCCGGCTCGGCCGGTGTTTCCGCCGCGTTGGCTTCGCTGCCGGAGAACATGCTGCCGATGGCGCTGCCGAGGAGCATGCCGCCGGCGACGCCCATGGCGGTCTGGGCGGCACCCTGGAGAAAGCCGCCGCCGCTGCGCTGGCCCTGCTGGGCTGCACCCTGGTTGCCCCAGGGGCTGTTCGGCTGGCCCGCTGGCGGCTGGCCCATGGCCGTGCCGGTCTGGCCATAGCCGCCTTGCTGTGCCGCCTGCTGTCCGTAGGCGGCGGCAGGGGCCGCGCGGCTGGCAGGGGCGGCCGGGCTTCCGCCACCGAAGAGGCTGGAAAACAGCCCGCCGGAGGACCGGCTCGAGGACTGGCGCTCCAGATCCTGGATGCGCTGCTCGGCTTTGGCAAGGGCCTGCTCCTGCACCACGATGGTCTGTGCCATCAGGTAGGGGGCCGTCGGCTGTGCCGCGATCTTCTGGCCGATGAAGGCATTGGCCTCCTGATCGAGCGGGCCGGATTGGCGCTCGACCTCGGCAATGCGGGAGAAAAGCCCGTCGATCGCCTGGCGGTCATTGCTGTCCATGGTGATGTGTCTCCGTGATCTCATGCGCAACGAAACTGTTGCAGGGGTCTGGTCGGATGGGCTCCCTCCCGGTCCTCGCGGCCGGAAGGGAAGGGGCATCGGTGTCGGGGAACGTGAGGGGACTATTCGCGCTCGCCGGTGAAGTTCAGCAGCAGCTGGAAGATGTTGACGAAGTTCAGGTACAGCGACAGCGCGCCGAAGACGGCGAGCTTCTGCTGCGATTCCTGATCCATGTTCTCGGCGAACTGTTCCTTGATGTTCTGCGTGTCATAGGCGGTGAGGCCGACGAAGACGACGATGCCGATCACCGAGATGGCGAACTGCAGTGCCGACGAGCCGAGGAAGATGTTGACGACCGAGGCGATGATGACGCCGATCAGGCCCATCATCAGGAACGAGCCCATCTTCGACAGGTCGGCCTTGGTCACATAGCCATAGAGGCTTGTCGCGCCGAACATGGTTGCGGCGATGAAGAAGGTGCGCGCGATGCTCGTTCCGGTGAACACGAGGAACACGGATGCGAGCGACAGGCCCATCACGGCGCAGAACGCCCAGAACATGGCCTGTGCCGCGCCGGCCGACATGGTCTGCAGACGGAACGACAGGAACAGCACGAAGCCGAGCGGTGCCAGCATGACGACCCACTTCAGGGGCGTCTGGAAGATCGGCACATAGAGCGCCGGCGTCGTGCCGACGATGAAGGCGACGAGGCCGGTGACGACGAGGCCAAGGCCCATGTAGTTGTAGACGCGCAGCATGTGCTGGCGCAGGGCCTGGTCGAGGAAGGCGCCGCTTTGCGCCGTTGCGCCGTAGCGCGGGCCGGGATTGCTGAAGCTCATCGAGGTTCTCCTTGATAGATGAGAAAGGGTGAATGACCTGGCGCCGGACGCGCCAGAGGTCAGTACAGAGTTTTGGACAGGCGCTCCGCCGTCTTCGCCAGCCGGGCATCGCCGCTCGCATCGTCTGTCGCCGACACCAGCGCATAGGCCACGTCGCCGATCTGCCAGTCCGCCGCCTCGATGCCGTCGATGGCGTAGGTCTTGACCGGCCGCACCGAGAAGGCTCCGGGCCGCACGGCAAAGAGCGACATCTGCTCCTTGTCCGGCGTGCGGATCGCAAGCTCGACGCTCGGGCCGAAGCGCGAGGGAAACACCTGAACATCGACCACCGTCCAGCCGTCGGGCAGGGCCGGCATGACGATCGCCGTCGCCGCGCGAATGTCCTCGCGGTCGTAGGTCCGCACCTCCGGCTGCGACGACATGGTCTCGCGGATCTCCGCCGTGCGGTGGGCGCGCACGGCCTCTTCCACATGGGCGGGCGGCGGCTCGGAGGCCACGACCTCGGTCACCTGGAACGGCCCGAAGCTCGTGCTGGCAACCCAGCCGGCCCCGACGAGCAGGGCGACGGCCGCCGCCTTCTGCAGCTGCTGCCCCATACGCGGAAAGCGCAGGCCGCCTTCCAGCCGACGCGCGGCGTCACGGGTCTGCCGCGTGCCGCCGGGATCGACGGTTGCCTGCAGCGACAGGCGCAGTTCGCTGCGCAGATGCAGGTCGCCCATCACGCGGGCAGCCGACTCCGGGTTCTGCGCCAGATACGCCTCGACCTGACGCCGGCGCTGCGGCGTCAACTGGTTGTCCACATAGGCATCGAGGTCGCTGTCGAGGATCGGGTCAGCCATGGTCATTGTCGGTGCCTCCAACGATCTTGAGGTGGGTCGGCGTGCGGTCTTCCTCGAACGCGCGCAGGCGGGCCCGTGCGCGGGAAAGACGCGACATCAGCGTTCCCACGGGAATATCGAGGACGCGCGCGGCGTCCTGGTAGGACATCTCGTCGATGGCAACGAGATGCAGCGCGGCGCGCTGCTCTTCGGGAAGGCTGAAGAACGCCTCGCGCAACTGCCCGAGACGAACGACATCTTCCGCACCGCCATGGTGCAGGCCTTGCGAAAGCAGAGCCGCTTCCTCCACGCGCCGCGTCTGCGAGCGCTTGCGCCGCAGGCTGTCGATATGCGTGTTGTGAAGGACGGACATCAGCCATGCCCGCAGGTTCGCACCCTGGTGAAAGGTCGGGCGGCGCTCATAGGCGCGCATCAGCGCATCCTGCACCAGATCCTCGGCATCGTCGGGATTGCGCACGAGCGACCGGGCGTAACGCCGCAGAGCGCCGAGCTGGCCGATGACATCGAAGGGGCTTTTCCTGTCGTCCATGCAAGATATACGCATGGCGACGGCGCTCTATTCCACGCTCCTCCAAAAAATTTTTCGCAAGCGCGAGAGCGGACGGGTGAATTATCGCATTTGCTAATATACAGAGGTTCACATCTCTGTCATGAGGTTTCTTAACGAATAGATGATATACTCGCTAGATCAGGGGCCTCGGCGCCTGACGGGGGACGCGCCTTGGAGGAGGCCGTTCCGGAAGAGCGACAGGTCGATCGGCAGAAGCGTGCGGCATGCAGCAAGCATCGGCCGCGCTGAGGGAGGAGTTGAACATGGCCACACATATGATGCGCACGCTGTTGAACACCATGGCGTTCCTCGCCGTCCTCACGCTTCTCGGTCTCTGGGCGTTCCTTTAAAACCGTCTCGACGGTCACCCCGAAAGACGTAGGACGAAGGATCGGCGGACATCAGGGATAGAGATAGTGCCTTTCCCAGGCATCATGCGGAATCTGGCTGCCGATCTCGTATTTGAACGATCGCACGTCGATGTGATCCGGGCCGGTGGTGCAGCGAAATTTCAGTCGATACCATTCTCCCTGACTGCGGAACACGGCGCCGGGGGCGGAGATGGTGTTGGTGCCCGTCACCGGATCGCCGAACGCATAGGCGATGACCTTGTCGGGCCGATACGTGGTCTTGTCCTTGTTGATGCGCTCCATCGCTTCGGTATCGCAGCGCTGCTCCAGCCGCGTGGCGGGATCGAGTTTCTGGAACTGGCGAACGAGCGTCTGGTCCATGGCGGCAGCCGAGGTGGCGGTGCACGCCGCCAGCAGAGCCGACAAGGCAATCCTGTTCATGCGTTGATTCTCTCACTATCGGTCGAAAACGCCGCTTCAAGGCAATTTTCTTGGCCATTCGATGGCTGAAACAAGGCAGGCGGCCCGCAAGGCGCGACCATCTGCGCCTTATCATGGTGCGGCGATCCTGTAACCCTTTGGTCTAAATAATTTTTTCAGTAGACGAGACGATCGGCCGATTTATGTCGAGGCCGTTACGTCGATCCACGCCGCTCCGGTGATCTCGGCCATGCGCTCGGGCGAAATCCGCACGGCCGCATTGGTGGCGCCGGCCGCCGGCACGACGATGTCGAAGGCGCGCAACGAGACGTCGCAATAGACCGCAAGTGGTTTCGGCAGGCCGAACGGGCAGACGCCGCCCACCGGATGGCTCGTTTCCGCCTCCACGTCGGAAAGGTCGAGCATCCGGGCCTTGGTGGCGAACCGCGCCTTGAATTTCCTGTTGTCGAGGCGCGCTTCGCCGCCCGTGACGATCAGGATCACGTCGTCGGCGATACGAAGCGCCAGGGTCTTGGCGATCTGCGCCGGCACGACCCGGTGCGCGGCCGCTGCCATGGCGACGGTCGCTGTGCTCTCGTCGAGAACGATGACCTCAAGGTCGGGCGCTTTCTCGGCCAGGAAGGCTGTCACGGAGGAAAGACTCATGAGGCTGTCCGCTGTCTGAAGATTTACCGGTGGCCAGCCCCTCACGCGCTGACGCGAAAAGGCGCTGACACGAAAAGGCGGACCGTTCCGCCCGCCTCATGTCTGGCCGCTGCCGATTTTTTCAGTCGTCGTTGGTCGCGTCAAGGTCTTCGGGGCGCGTGCCCTCCTGACCGTGCGGCAGATAGCCGTGGCTCGTAAACCAGTTCTCGAGAATGGCGGCGATGGCCGCGTCGCGGCTGTCGATTTCCGGATGGTCGGAAATGAACGACGCGAGCGCGGCTTCGATCTTGGGGTCTGTCGTGCTGGACATGATACCTCCTTCTCAGGCTCGTTTGATCACGCGGATGAGAACGAGGAGAATGATCGCACCGAGCGTCGCGTGGATGATGGCCGCAAGGATGCCACCGCCGATCACGAAGCCGAGACGCGGGAACAGCCAGCCTGCGATGAAGGCGCCGATGATGCCGACGATGATGTTGCCGAACAGGCCGAAGCCGAAGCCGGACACGATGAGGCCTGCAAGCCAACCGGCCACTGCGCCGATCAGGAGGAAGATGAGGATGCTTTCGATACCCATGGATGGTTCCTTTCCGAATGGATGAACCAGAAGATAGGGCAGCGCGCGCGCCGGGTTAGATCTTCAGCAACGGGAAATGTTCAGATGATGCGCGTCCCCAGGACGGCTCAGAGGACGCGCGAGGGAAGCGCGACGCGACCGTCGTCGATGTTGAGAAGGACGGAGATGGCAACGAGCGTCAGGCATGCGATGAGGGTGGCGCTCAGTCCGAGAACAATCATTGCCCGTTTCCTTTTCGCGTCATCATCATGATGTCCGCTGGATCCTTCCCGAAAGACGCGCACGATGCCGGGACGACCTCATCGCGTCGTCCATCACGCGGTCGCCGGGCCGCAAAATGTCGCGCCGGAAGTGTCCTCTTTCTATGCGCGCGAGACCACGGCCACAATTGCGAGGAATGGGGGATGAAAACCTGTGCCGACAGGCATTTGCGGCCTTTCCGGAACGATCTTTCAGCGTTCTGTGGATTAGGGGGCCGGCGTTAACTTTCAAGCAACGAATTAACCATAAACATGGTCCCTACACGTCGAAGCGGGGACCCCTTGTCCCCTCCCGGGCATGATGCCGATCCGACGAGCCGGTTCCAACCCGGTATGTGACGTTAACGGGGCACATGTTCCGTTTTCGGACAGGCAGGCATCATCTGGCGCCATCGCGCGCCCTCTCATTTCATTCGGCAGGCGGTGATGGTCATCGGTCCTGACGGGAGACATACCGGGACCGGGGACAAACGTGGGACAGGAAGCCGTGGCAGACCAGAATCGGAGGGCGCAGGCAGGAAGCCTGGTCGAGCGCCTGCGGTTTGCCGGGCTGGATTCCAGCGAAACCGACATCCTGCGCCGTCACCGCCAGGCCCTCCAGCCGCAGGTCGATCTCGCTCTGCGCGATCTTTTCCAGCGCCTACAGACCTTTCCCGAAGCCTCGCGCCATTTCTCCAGCGACCGTCAGATCGACCGGCTGCACGACCTCCACGCCGCGCACTGGGGCGTGTTGACCGATGCGCGGTTCGACAGTCTCTATGCCGAGCGCGTCAAGGTGCTGGCCGATGCGGAAAGCCGCATGGGCCTCGATCCCCGCTGGCAGATCGCCGGCCATGGCGTCATTCTCGAGAAGCTGATCGTGTCCGCCATCGAGGCGTTCTGGCCGAAATCCATGCTGGCGACCGGCAAGGGCAAGCAGCAGGAACTGACGGAGCTTGTCTCCGCTCTCGTCCGCACCGTCTTCGTCGATACCGAAATCGGCGTTACCCTTCGCTTCAACGAACAGCGCCAGATGCACCAGCGCCAGCTGGCGGAAACGCGCGCCACGTCGCAAGCCGAGGTGCTTACAGCCTTCACCGGCATCGCCGAGGCTCTGGCCGCCGGCGACGTTTCGGCGCGCACCCCGGCCGACGCGCCGGAGGCCGCAGCCCCGCTTGCCCGTTCGCTGGATGCCGCGCTCGATGCGATCGAGGCGAACCTGCGCAATCTGGATGCCGGCATCGCCTCGTCCGCCACGGCAGGTGAGACGCTGGCCGAGGGAACCGAACGCCTGGGTTCGGCCGCGCAATCCGAAGCGGCAGCGCTGGATTCGGTTGCCGAACGCCTGGAAGCCCTGGTCATCCGGGTTCGCGACAGCGCACGCGAAAGTGCTGCGGCCGAAAAAGCGGTTGCGGCGACGGGACATTCGGTCGAGCGCAGCGGCGAGATCGCCGGTCTTGCCATCGCGGCCATGGCCGACATCGAATCCTCCGCCGAAAAGATCGGCGAGATCATCGGCGTCATCGACGAAATCGCTTTCCAGACCAATCTTCTGGCGCTGAATGCCGGTATCGAAGCGGCACGCGCCGGTGAAAGCGGCCGCGGTTTCGCGGTCGTCGCCCAGGAAGTCCGGGCGCTCGCCCAGCGTTCGGGCGATGCGGCCCGCGAGATCAAGCAGCTCGTCACGGGCACCAAGGCCCAGGTCGACGCCGGTGTCGAACGCGTCGGCCGCACGCAGGCCGCCATCGGCAGCATCGTCGAGCAGGTCCACGGCATCCAGTCCGCCATCACCGGCATCGCGCGGCAGTCGGGCGAGGATCTGTCCAGCCTCGAAGATCTCCGCAGCGAGATCGGCCGCTCCGGCCGCGCGCTTGCAGGCCTCACCGGCGACGCTGAACGCACGGCGGCTGCCGGGCAGACCGCGCGCATGGTGACGATCGAGCTTGGCGAAACCATTCGCCGCTTCACGCTGCGCCCCGCTGGCGCACGCGCAGCGGACAAGACGATGGCCGCCCCCACGCTGCCGCGACAGGCTTTGCCTGTGCCGGTGGCGAGGACGGAGGCCTTTCTCGAAGACGAGGACGACATCGCCTTCGGGCGCGTGTCGGCATGGGGGCGATCATGACGATGCTCCCGGCTCTGCGTCCATGCCCGTTTCGCCTGCGTGACACCGGCCCTGCCGGCCATCGCAACGCGGACGGTTTCGTTCGACAGGTCAATCTCCTCCAGGTGACACAAGGAAAGGCGCCGTGATGGCCCCAAAGAAAGCCGCATCGAAGACGCTCAATCTCGCGCCGGTCCTCGACCTCAACGAGGCCAGCGCCCTTCATCGCAAGCTGACGGAGATGCGCGGCAGCAACATCGTCATCGACGCCTCGGCGGTGGAGCGGGTCGGAGCGCTCTGCGTCCAGGTGCTGATGGCTGGCGCCAAAAGCTGGGAAGAGGACAAACACGCCTTCACCCTTTCCAAGGTGTCGGACGCTTTTACAAAAACGACGCAGCTCATCGGGGTCAATGTCGACCACCTGATGGCGAAGGAGATCTGAAAATGAAGAAGAAGGTTCTCACCGTGGACGATAGCCGGACCATCCGGAATATGCTCCTCGTGACGCTCAACAATGCCGGTTTCGAAACCATCCAGGCCGAAGACGGCATCGAAGGTCTCGAAGTCCTCGAAGACTGTAATCCCGATGTCATCGTCACCGACATCAACATGCCCCGCCTCGACGGCTTCGGCTTCATCGAAGGTGTGCGCCGCAACGAGAAGTACCGCGCCATCCCGATCCTGGTCCTGACCACGGAAAGCGACGCGGAAAAGAAGAACCGCGCCCGCCAGGCCGGAGCGACCGGCTGGATCGTCAAGCCCTTCGATCCGACCAAGCTGATCGACGCCATCGAGCGCGTAACCGCTTAAAAAAACCCTCGCCAGGATTCCAGCTATGGATATGAATGAAATCAAAGAGATCTTCTTCCAGGAATGTGAAGAACAGCTCGCAGAACTGGAATCCGGTCTCCTTCGTTTGAATGACGGGGATCGTGATCCGGAGACGGTCAATGCGGTCTTCCGTGCCGTTCACTCCATCAAGGGTGGCGCGGGCGCCTTCGGGCTGGATGATCTGGTCTCGTTCGCGCATGTGTTCGAAACGACGCTGGATTGCGTTCGCTCCAACAAGCTGGAACCCACGCAGGAGGTTCTGAAAGTCATGCTCAAGTCGGCCGACGTTCTGGCCGACCTGACCAACTGTGCCCGCGACGGCGGCAGTGTGGATGAAGCGCGCTCCAAGCAGCTGATCCGCGAACTCGAGGCCCTGGCCCACGGCACGCCGCTTCCCGGAGCTGCGGAGGTTCCCGTGGCCAAGGCTGCAGCCAAGCCCGCGGCCGCCAAGCCCGCGCCTGCCGCGCCGGCCCCGGCTCCGGCAGCACCCAACGACCAGGGCTTCGTGCCCGTCGCCTTCTCGTTCGACGATTTCGGCGACGAAGCCGCCGTCGAGCCGGTCGCGATGCCGACCTTCGAGATCTCTTTCAAGCCGAATGCGGATCTCTATCGCAAGGGTAACGAGGCGACGCTGCTTCTGCGCGACCTTTCGCGTCTGGGCGAGATGAGCATCCACTGCGACATGGACAGCCTGCCGTCGCTGGATGGCCTCAACCCCGAGGACGCCTACTTCTCCTGGAAGATCTCGCTTCGCACCGACAAGGGCGAGGATGCGATCCGCGGCGTCTTCGAATTTGCGGAATGGGACTGCGAACTCGAGGTGGCCGAGCGCGCCGAAGGCGAACAGCCGGACGCGATCGAAGGCGAAGCCCCGATGCAGGCCGTTCCCTTCGACCTGTCGATCCTCGATGAGGAGCCCGAGCATCCGCTCGGCGTGGTGGAAGAAGAGGAGCAGATCGCAGCCGGCGAGCGCGAAGCCACGGTCACGGCGCTCGAAACCGCCAGCAACGTCCTGAATCTCGCCAGTGCCGCCGCCAAGGCTGCCGACGCGAAGCAGGCGCCCGCCAATGCCGCCAGCGCCCAGCAGGCCGCCGCCGCAGGCCAGACGATCCGCGTCGATCTCGACCGCGTCGATCGCCTGATCAACCTTGTCGGCGAGCTCGTCATCAACCAGGCGATGCTCTCGCAGAGCGTCATCGAGAACGATACCAACGGCACGTCGTCGATCAATATGGGCCTCGAGGAGCTGCAGCAGCTCACCCGCGAGATCCAGGACTCGGTCATGGCCATCCGCGCCCAGCCGGTGAAGCCGGTCTTCCAGCGCATGGCCCGCACAGTGCGCGAAATCGCCGATATCACCGGCAAGTCGGTGCGCCTCATCACGGAGGGCGAGAACACCGAAGTCGACAAGACCGTCATCGACAAGCTCGCCGAGCCGCTGACGCACATGATCCGCAACGCGGTCGATCACGGCCTGGAAATGCCGGAGAAGCGCGTCGCCCTCGGCAAGAACCCGGAAGGCACCGTCCGCCTGACCGCCAAGCACCGCTCGGGCCGCATCATCATCGAGCTGGCCGACGACGGCGCCGGCATCAACCGCGAACGCGTCCGCCAGAAGGCGATCGACAACGACCTGATCGCGGCCGATGCCAACCTGTCGGACGAGGAGATCGACAACCTGATCTTCCACGCGGGCTTCTCGACCGCCGAGAAGGTCTCCGACCTTTCCGGCCGCGGCGTCGGCATGGACGTGGTCAAGCGCTCCATCCAGGCGCTCGGCGGCCGCATCAACATCTCGTCGAAGCCGGGGCAGGGTTCCGTCTTCACCATGAGCCTGCCGCTGACGCTCGCCGTGCTCGACGGCATGGTGGTCACGGTCGCCAGCCAGACGCTGGTCGTGCCGCTGACGGCCATCGTCGAAACGCTGCAGCCGGATGCCGCCTCGATCCATTCCTTCGGTGCGACGCAACGCCTGATCTCGATCCGCAACTCCTTCTGCCCGCTGGTCGATGTCGGCCGGATCCTCAACTTCCGCGCCACGCAGGCCAATCCCGTCGAAGGCGTGGCGCTGCTGGTGGAATCGGAAGGCGGCGGTCAGCGCGCGCTGATGGTCGATGCGATCCAGGGCCAGCGCCAGGTCGTCATCAAGAGCCTCGAGGCCAACTACACCCATGTGCCCGGCATCGCCGCGGCGACTATTCTCGGTGACGGCCGCGTGGCGCTGATCCTGGATGTGGATGCTGTGGTCGCGGCCTCGCGCGGCCAGCCCCTCAGGCTCGAATCAGCCCTGGCAGCTGTGGGGTAAACCATGACGACGCTCGCAAACACCATGACCAGCGGTGCCCGCGAACTGATCGCCTTCAGGATCGGCGATCAGGAGTTCTGCGTCGATATCATGTCGGTGCGCGAGATCCGCGGCTGGACGCCTGCGACGTCGATGCCCCATACGCCGGGCTACATGCTCGGCGTCATCAACCTGCGGGGCGCGGTCCTGCCGATCATCGATCTGGCAGCACGCCTCGGAATGAACCCGGCCGAACCCACCGTTCGGCATGTCATCATCGTCGCTCAGTCCGGACGGAGGATCGTCGGGCTGCTGGTCGAGGCGGTGTCCGACATACTGAGCGTGACGAACGACAACATACAGCCGACGCCCGATGTCAGTTCCGACTTCGAGCGAACCTTTGCCCGCGGCGTTCTGGCCATCGAAAAGCGCATGATCTGCCTGATCGAACTGGACGCCGTCTTCCCTCACACCGAAAGCGAAGCCGCATGAGCAGAATGGCCGCCTTCGACACGAAAGCGTCGCCCGACGAGTGCCTGGCCAGCGGCGAATACCCGCTGACGCGCCGCGATCTTTCCGAGATCGCAGCGATGATCTATGCGGATGCCGGCATCTATCTGAACGAGACCAAGGCCTCGCTCGTCTATTCGCGCCTGTCGAAACACATCCGCAATCTCGGGCTCGGGGGGTTCCGCGAGTACTGCAACCTCGTCTCGTCTCCCGCCGGTGCCGCC
Source organism: Rhizobium quercicola (assembly GCF_021168455.1). Taxonomy (NCBI): domain Bacteria; kingdom Pseudomonadati; phylum Pseudomonadota; class Alphaproteobacteria; order Hyphomicrobiales; family Rhizobiaceae; genus Rhizobium; species Rhizobium quercicola. The sequence goes on along the minus strand of NZ_JAJOZR010000003.1, from coordinate 56,349 downwards.
GAGCGACGGGACATGCTCTCGCACCTCACCACCAACTTCACGCGCTTCTTCCGCGAGAACCACCATTTCGAGCATCTGCGCGACACGGTTCTGCCGGGGCTGATCGCGCGTGCCAAGACCGGCGGCCGCGTTCGCATCTGGTCTGCCGCCTGTTCCGACGGGCAGGAGCCCTATTCGATCGCGCTCACCATCCTGGCGGTCCTGCCCAACGCGGCGGATTACGACATCCGTATCCTGGCGACCGATATCGACCCGAAGATTCTCGCGATCGCCCGGGCCGGCGCCTACGATCTCAACGCGCTGGAAACGGTCACGCCGCAGATGCGCAAGCAGTTCTTCTCGCAGACCTCGGTCAACGGCCGCGAGAAGTGGCAGATCGACGACAAGGTCAAGCGGCTCATCACCTTCAACGAGCTGAACCTCATGGCGCAGTGGCCGTTCAAGGGACCCTTCGACGTGATCTTCTGCCGCAACGTCGTCATCTATTTCGACGAGCCGACGCAGATGAAGATCTGGTCGCGCTTCGCAACCACGCTGGATGGCGGCGGGCATCTTTATATCGGCCACTCCGAGCGCGTCTCCGGCGACGCCAAGGCCGTGTTCGACAATATCGGCATCACCGCCTACCGCTACACCGGCAAGCACGCGGGAGGCCGCTCATGACCGCTCCCGCTCGCGTTCTCGTCGTTGATGACAGCGCCACCATGCGCGGTCTCATCACGGCCATCCTGAATGCCGATCCCGCCGTCAGCGTGGTCGGTCAGGCGGCCGATGCCATGCAGGCGCGCCAGGCCATCAAGGATCTGAATCCCGACGTCGTCACGCTCGACATCGAGATGCCGAACATGAACGGTCTCGAATTCCTCGAGAAGATCATGCGGCTGCGCCCCATGCCCGTCATCATGGTCTCCACGCTGACGCACAAGGGCGCGGAAGCCTCCGTCGCGGCACTCGAGATCGGCGCCTTCGACTGCGTCGGCAAGCCCCTGCCAGGCGATCTGCACCCCTTCGCCGACCTTGCCGAAAAGGTGAAGGCGGCGGCGCGCTCGCAACGCAAGTTCATCATCTCCGGCAACAAGGTCGCAGCACCCAGTGCCGCGAACACCAATGCCACGGCGGTCGACTACCGGGCCGCTCGCCGGATCATCGCCATCGGGTCCTCCACCGGGGGGGTGGAGGCCCTGATCAACGTCTTGCAGAAGTTCCCGAAGAACTGCCCGCCGACGGTGATCACGCAGCATATGCCGGTCACCTTCACGAAGAGCTTTTCGGAACGTCTCAACCGGCTTTGCGCCCCGACGGTCGAAGAGGCTTTCGACGGCGCCAGGCTGGAGATCGGCAAGATCTACCTCGCTCCGGGAGGCGATCGTCACCTCCAGGTGGTCAATCCGTCGGCACCGACCTGCCGGCTGCTCGACCGGGAGCCCGTCAACGGACATCGCCCGTCCGTGGACGTTCTGTTCGATTCTGTGGCGGACCTCGTCGGTCGCAACGGCATCGGCGTCATCCTCACGGGCATGGGGCGCGATGGCGCCTCCGGCCTCCTGCGGATGCGCCAGGCCGGCGCCCGGACGTTCGGCCAGAATGAAAAGACCTGTGTGGTCTATGGAATGCCGAGGGTGGCCTACGAGATAGGTGCCGTCGAAATGCAACTGCCCCTCAACTCCATCGGGGAGGAAGTTCTGAAATGCGCCGCGACCCGAAGGGAAGGAACTGAATAAATGTCTATCGCCGAAAAAATCAAAGTGCTGATCGTCGACGATCAGGTTACCAGCCGGCTTTTGCTGGGCGAAGCGCTCCAGCAGCTTGGCTTCAAGCAGATCACCGTTGCCGCCGATGGCGAGCAGGGGGCCAAGATCATGGCGCAACAGCCGCATCATCTCGTGATCTCGGACTTCAACATGCCGAAGATGGACGGTCTCGGCCTGCTGCAGGCCGTGCGCACCAATCCGGCAACCAAGAAGGCCGCCTTCATCATGCTGACGGCGCAGGGCGACCGGGCGCTTGTCACCAAGGCGGCGGCGCTCGGCGCCAACAACGTCCTGGCCAAACCCTTCACCATCGAAAAGATGCGGGCGGCGATCGAAGCCGTATTCGGAGCACTCAAATGACCTTAGACGCTGCGGTTAAGCGCGTGCATGTCATCCAGGGCGAGTACAAGGTCGTCACGGACCCGGACGTGGTTCTCTCGACGATTCTCGGCTCCTGCGTGGCGGCCTGCATGCGTGATCCCGTGGCAGGCGTGGGCGGCATCAACCATTTCCTGCTGCCCGGTTCCGCCGAAGCGATGTCATCGGGAGGAGACGCCACGCGATATGGCGTCCATCTCATGGAATTGCTGATCAACGGACTTCTCAAGAAAGGCGCGCGGCGCGACCGTCTTGAGGCCAAGATCTTCGGCGGCGCCAAAACCATTGCACGTTTTTCCAATGTCGGTGAGCAGAATGCCCTGTTCGCCCGCCGCTTCCTGCAGGACGAAGGCATTCCCATCGTCGGCGAAAGCACGGGCGGCGAGCATGGCCGTAAGCTGGAATACTGGCCAGTGACCGGCCGGGCCCGTCAATACGCCCTGACCGGCGTCGAGACGCAGAAGACCGTGGCTCAGGAGCAGCGCCCGGTTCCGGCTCCCAAGCCCGCCGACAATTCGATCGAATTTTTTTAATCAGCAACCGCGCCCACCGGCGCGCGGTCAGGGGACATCATATGCAGAGCGAGCGAAAAGAGCACCCCGGCGACATGGACGAGGCCCTGCCGGACGTGATGATGCGGGTCGTCTCGGAGCTGCACGACGTCGCCTATCTCATCGAGCGGATCGAGCCGATGCTCGGCGAGATCGCCGGCGACCCTCAGGCCAATGCGGCGCACCGCATCCAGGTGCTTCAGGGCATCGACCTCGCGGTCCAGAAAACGCGCGGGCTGGCCGAGTTCATCGACACCATCACCGCGGCGCTCCCGGGATCCTGGCTGGTCGATATCTCGACGGCGCTGAACCTCGTGAAGCTTGCGGACATGCAGAAGTCGCTTGCAAACGGCCTGCGCCACGGCCACTCGCAGCCGCTGACGGAAGCCGCCGGCGACTTCGAAGCCTTCTAGGGCGCCACGCGTTTCCGATGACGCGCTGACGCGGTCTCCCATCGCCCAAACGGCCTTTCCAGGCCGAAAACAGCAGCAAAACGCACCTCCGGCTCCGGCCCGAGGTGCGTTTTTTCATTTTAGAATCTCTCGAAAGACCGCGACGCGTGAGGGCGAGCGACAAGTTCGCGCAAGCTTCGCATCCTATTCTCCAAACGGGTCAGATGGATCTATGCCCGCATTTGCGAGAGTTTTCGCCGGATGCGGCCGGATCGGACCTCAATGTTGGGACTGCGCAATGAAGCTTCGTCCGTGCAATCTCGCACGGTGAAGTGCGCTACTGGGTGCGAAACAGAATGAATCTGTTAGAACAACTTTCGTCGGTCACGAAAAATTTGAAGAGCCTGGGGCAGGGCAAGCTGATCGCATTGGCGGCAGCCGCTCTCGTCACGGTCGGGCTCGTTCTGGCAGCCGGGCTCTATGTCAACAAGCCGGCCTTCGAGACGCTCTACGTCAACCTTGAATCGGGAGACCTGAACCAGGTCACCATGGCGCTGTCCGAAGGCGGTATCCCCTTCGATGTCGGCTCCGATGGCAAGAGCGTCCAGGTTCCGGTAGGCACCACGGGCAAGGCCCGCCTCTTTCTCGCCGAGCGCGGCCTCCCCAACAGCGCCAATGCCGGTTACGAACTTTTCGACAATGTCGGCTCGCTTGGCCTGACCTCGTTCATGCAGGAAGTCACCCGGGTCCGCGCCCTGGAAGGCGAAATCGCCCGGACCATCCAGCAGATCTCCGGCATCGCCTCGGCCCGCGTCCACATCGTGATGGCCGACCGCGGCAGCTTCCGCAAGACCGAGCAGAAGCCGACCGCCTCCGTCATGATCCGCGCAAGCTCCACCATCGGCCGCAACGCCGCAGCCTCCATCCGCCATCTCGTGGGCTCGTCGGTCCCCGGCCTCTCGATCGACGACGTCACCATTCTCGATAGCGCCGGCCAGCTGCTCGCCTCCGGCGACGATCCGCAGAACGGTGCGATGAGCCAGTCGCTCTCCATCGTCCAGTCCGTCCAGGGCGAGATCGAGAAGAACATCGACAAGGCCCTTTCGCCCTTCCTCGGCGTCGACAACTTCCGCTCCAGCGTCACCGCGCAGCTCAACACCGATACGCAGCAGGTTCAGGAAACCACGTTCGATCCGGAATCCCGCGTCGAGCGGTCCACACGGGTGACCAAGGAAGAGCAGAAATCGAGCCAGCAGCAGGCCGACAACGCGACGACCGTTCAGCAGAACGTGCCGCAGGCAGCCCCCAAGAGCGGTGGCGCCGGCCCGCAGTCGAACGATCAGGCCGAGAAGAAGGAAGAGCAGACCAACTACGAGATCAACTCCAAGACGGTCGCCACCACCAAGAACAGCTACAAGGTCGAAAAGCTCTCCGTCGCCGTCGTCGTCAACCGCGGCCGCATCGCCGCCATGGTCGGCGAAGGTGCGGACCAGGCGAAGATCGACACCTATCTCGCGGACATGCAGAAGATCGTCGCCTCCGCCGTCGGCATCGACGCGGCCCGCGGCGACGTGGTGACGCTGACCGCCATGGACTTCGTCAACAACCAGCTGCTCGACACGCCGATCGAAGGGCCGGGCATCATGGAAACGCTGACGCGCAACCTCGGCGGCATCATCAACGCACTCGCCTTCATCACGGTCGCCGTGCTCGTGGTCTGGATGGGCCTGCGCCCTCTGGCCCGCTCCATGGGCTTCGGCGGACCGGGCACCCTCACGGAAACCGAGGCCGTCGGACTGGAACTGCCCGACTTCTCGCCGGCCCCCAGCGGTGCTGCAGGCGGGGCCCTTATGGAAGGCTTCGGTTCGGATTTCGGCTTCGACAGCACCGACGACCTGCTCAGCCTCGGCGAAGACGGCGGCGACTTCAATCGCCGCGTCAAGGAAGGCCCGGAGCGGCGGTTGGCCCGCATGGTCGAAATCAACGAGGAGCGCGCTGCCAAGATCCTGCGCAAATGGGTCGCAGAAAAAGCAGCCTGAGACCAAAAAACGGACCAGACGAAAAAATCCGCCCCTTCGGCGGATTTTTTTCGTTCGAGCCTGACAGTTGCATGACAAAGAAACAGTGGTGGCTCGTCTCGCTGTCGATAGGCCTGGAAAGGTCACGGAGGACGACGACCGGAGTCTTCCCGTCGTTTCCCCAGTGTCCCGCCGGTGTCGCCGGAGTCGCCCCGGCGCATGAGGGATTCCTCTATTTAACCATTTGGTTATTTTTTTATGTGGAAAGGCGACTTTGCTTGCTTGCGAATGCGCCTCGACTCCGGGCCTGGGGAAATCGATTGTGTCACGTCAAGAAAATAACTTTCTAAAACTGGTATAGTTGTCAAAGTTGCTAGGTGTGTGCTTACGAATGAGCCCTATTGTGCTCGAAATCGTTTTGGTGCAATTGCGCAACATGATCCCGTCAAATACAAATCCGATTCGACACCTGATTCACTGAGCGCGCATTTTCAGCCTGCCGAAGGCCCTGGAAAATGCGATTTCGCGACCGCTCCGGCCTCGAGGGTCTGTACCGCAAGCAAAAAAATTCAACGTTAACAATGTTATATTGTGAGTGTTCTCGTTTGTTCACGGTCGCCGTCGTTGGCGCGCTGCTTCGTTTCCGAATCACTTCAGGTTATTAACAAAAAGTAAATCCCGATAAGCTGGCAGTAGTTTTTTGAGTTCGGGCCTGTATAGTTTTAACAGTGATTCGCATGATGATGTGTGCTCGCCGGGGAATGCGGATCCCCGGCCGTGTGGCTGCCCCGGCAGTGCGCGTGCGCAGATCGCATGACCGGATCCGTCACGGGGAAAATATCATGGAAGCTCTTCAGACGGAGATTGCGGGTCGACCGGTACCGGTCGCCTCGATGCGAGCGGCGATGGGCGGATCAAGCCCGGCCGTTCACACGGGCCAGCCGTCGCCGGCAGGCCCGGCTTGCCTCGGTACGGCCGCCCATCCCGCTGCAAAGCGCCAGCTTCTCGAAAAGCTCGGCGATTACGCGGCACGCGGCCAGCTGAACAAGGCGCTTGCGGCCCTGACGGATTATGTCGGCGCCAGCCATTATCTTCTCGCGCGGTACGACCTGTCGCAGGACAGCGGCCTCGACTTCGTCATGGTCTCGGACTGGCCCTTCGATGTGGTGAAGCGGCTTGGCCAGGTGATGCAGGGGCTTCACGCCAAGACCAACGAGCAGGAAAAGTGCCTGTCGCTGCTGCATCCCGTCTTCATGCGGCTTCCCGAAGAGGCCGTCCTTGGTCGCGGCATCAGTCGCGAATATTGCGCCATCACCTTTTCCATCGGCCGGTTGCGGCTGTCGCTCATGCTGCTTTTCCCGCAGGACCTGATCCTGTCGCGGGAGGGTCTGCGCGATATCGGCCTGCTCACCGGCTATTTCGCCAGCCTCGCGCGCGACACCTCGCTGCGCTCGGACCGCGATTTCGATCTGACGGAACGCGAGCTCGAATGCCTGTCCTGGATTGCGGAAGGCAAGACCAGCGAGGAGATCGCCCTCATTCTCGGCATCTCGCGCAATACCATCAACAACTACATCACCAGTGTCATGCGTAAGACGGCGACCAAGACGCGCTCGGAAGCGATTGCCTGCGCGGTCCGAAACAACCTGGTATAGGAACGCCGATGGTCATCTACATCCCAGGAGGTCGAAGCGGCGATGACAGCCGCAACGGCCGCCAGACCCGGGCCTCGCGCGCAGCCACCCTGGTGGCCCGTCTGCAGGTGATGCAGAAGGATATCGAAGCCCGCAACTTCGCCGTGTTCCGAATGAACGGAAACGGCTTGCCGGCCTCGCGCAAGCTGACCTGCGTTCTCGACAACTGGGGCACGGCGGCGGAAGAGATGACGCACGATGTCGTCTCGACCTATGGCGACGAGATGAAACAGCATCTCGACATCTCGCTTCTGCCGCTTCTGTGGAACGGTGCCGACAATCGGCAGACGGCGGAGACGATCGATTTCGACCGTTTCGTCCTGCGCATGAAGCCGCGAACGCTGCCCTATGCCGGCATCGCCTTTCCCGTTCGCCTCGGCGCGCAGGGCAATGGCTACGTCGCCTTCATGGCGCCGTCGCTCGATCTGACGAGCGAGGTCATTCTCGATCTCCACGGCCGCAGCTGCCACGTGATGACCGATCTGTTTGCCGCCGACGAGCGCCGCCTTCAGCCGGCCGAGGCGCTGAGCGAACGCGAGATCGGCTGCCTGCAGATGGCCGGTGACGGTTATATCAGCGAAGAGATCGCGGAAAAGATGGGCCTGTCGGTGCACACCGTGAACGCCTATCTGGGGGCGGCCACCGCCAAGCTCGATTCCGTCAACCGTATCCAGGCGATCGCCAAGGCGATCCGCCTCGGCTATATCAGCTGAGCTGCCCGTTCAGCTGGCCATCGCGGTGGGATAGGATTTGATGAACTTGGCCGCATCCAGACTGCGGGCGAGGAACGCCGTGTTCTCGTCCGGATCGACGGACGGCTTCTTGAAGGCGATGTGGTTGATCTCGATGGCGGCCGAGTTGTCGCGCAGCGCGAGTTGCGCATAGACCGTGACGCCGTCGGGCTTCAGCTCGAGATCGAGCACGATTTCCGGATTGCGATTCCAGTCGAGCATGTAATTGCCGCCGATACCGAAATTGACCGTGCCCGGAACGAAATACAGCTCGGCTGCCGACGACACGAGGTCGGCGAGACTGCCATGCGATTCATAGCGCAGCAGCGCGATGAAGTCGGCGGCATCGATGAGACGAAGTTCGGTCGCGACCGGACGGATGGCATCCGCAACGATCTTTTCGCGCTGTTCGGAATATTCGCATTTTTTCATCGCAATCAGTTCATCCGTGTCGGGTTCGATTTCGTTGCGTAGACCCGGTGGATGAGTTCGGCGACCGCCTTGTAAAACACCGGTGGGATGACACTATCCACCGAGACTTGCGCAAACATTGAGCGTGCGAGAGGCGGGTCCTCGAAGACGGGGATGTTGTTTTCCTCCGCAAGCGCGCGAATGCGCAGCGCCACGAGGTCCTGCCCCTTGGCAACGACGACCGGAGCGTCCCCTTCTTCCCGGACATAGCGTAGCGCCACGGCAAAGTGGGTCGGGTTCGCGATCACCAGAGTTGCGCGCGGAACGGAGGAAATCATGCGACGCCGCGCACGGTCGCGTGCGATCGAACGTAAGCGAGCCTTTACGATTGGATCGCCCTGTGTCTGCTTCATTTCCTCCTTCACCTCCTGCTTCGTCATGCGCAGTTCGCTGTGCCAGTGATGCCGCGTCCAGAAAAAGTCGGCGATGGCGATAGCCGCCGTCGAAAAGAGAACGACGTTCATAATCTTGTTGAAGTCGCGACCCATGATCTCGAAGATCGTGATCGGGTCCGAGAACATCGCATCGAGCGTCGCGTAGAAATCGTCCCACAGCGTCAGCGCGACGATGCCGGAGATGACGGCGATCTTGAAGAAGGACTTCGCAAATTCCACGAGGCCCGGCAGGCTGTAGATCCGGCCTACGCCGGCCATCGGCGAGATCCGGTTGAGCTTCGGAGCGATCCGGTCGAAGACGGGGCTCGGCAGGTTCTGCAGGATCGACGATCCCACCCCGAAGGCGATCATCAGCACGAAGACCGGCACGACCAGTGCGCCGGAGGCCCAGAGAAGTTTTGAAATCAGGGCGGACGCGTCGTTTGACGTGGTGATTCGCCAGGCGTCCGGCTGCTCGAACACATCCTTCAGCGCTTCGGACATGCTGCGGAACCCGTCCGGCAGAAAGAAGACCACATAGATGTAGATGGCGAGCGTCGAGGCGAACATCGTGACCTCGCGGGAAAACGGCACGTTCCCCTTCTCGACGGCATCGCTGATCTTTTTCTCGGACGGCGATTCGGTTTTGCTGTCTTTATCCTGATCGTCCGACATGAAAACGGCCCTTCACGATCTCGCATCTGTGCCGGGGCCGATCGTCGTGGCCGGCTGGCAGTGTTGCCGATGTTGTGGGCTGAAGGGCGCCGTCTGGCAAGAGCCCCGTCGATGCGGGCCCGTCGCGCAAGGCTCGGTTCTCGTCGGCAGGCAGGCGCATTGCGAAACGCGAAAGCCCGCCGCAACGCGTGTTGCAGGCGGGCTTCGATCTCTGCCTATCGACCGGTTCAGGCGGCGACGGCTTCCTTCGGCTTCAGCTCGATCTGACCGCTGGCCGCCAGACGGATGGCTTCCTGCGTGACCGAGCGGCGCGCAACCGCGATGTCGCGCGGGTTGATGCCCGCATCGCCCGAGCTCAGATCCGACTCGATCATGCGGCGCTGGCGGGCGCCGATCGAGGCGAGAACGGATTCGCGCATCTCCATGCTCGAACCGCGCAGTGCCATGGTGATGATGTCGCCGGCGATATCGTTGAACAGGGCCACGCGGCTCTTCTGCGGCATGAGAAGAATGTCGTCGAACAGGAAGATCTTCGGGCGAACCTTCTTGACCGAATCCGTGCTGATCGTTTCGAGCGAGGCGAGCAGGGTATCGACGTCGCTCTTTTCCATCTCGTTCATGACTTCGGCGATCTTGACCGAGCCGACCGAGTTGCGCTCCGAATCCATCTCGCGGAGGAGCTCGATGACGCGCGTCTCGATGATCGCGGCCGCCTTCGGCGCCACGTTCTTCATGTTGACGGTCCGGTTGATGATGTCGCCGCGCCCGGATTCCGGCAGCTGCAGCAGCACCTTGGCACCGAAGGTGGAGGGCATCATCGAGAGGATGTAGGCGATCGTCTGGGGATGTTCCTTGGCAAGATGCTGCGAGACGAAGATCGGATCGGCATCCTGCAGCCGGTCCCAGATGCTGGTCTCGTAGGACTGGAACGCGGTGCGGCGGCCGAGCAGGCCATCGACCTCGTCGGGCGTCAGGCCCTCTTCGAGGATGGCCTCGATCGCCTTGGCATTGTCCATCAGGCCTGCACCTTCGGTAAACAGGTCTTCGAATTCGTTGACGAGGATTTCAAGTTCGTGCGGCTCGATGGATCGCAGCGTCTGCGCGGAGGCGATGATGCCCTGCAGCTCGCTCTGCGTGAAGAATTTCAACAATTTCCCGGCAACCGGCTTGCCCATGCTCAACAGCACGGCCGCGGCCTTGTCCATCTGGGTCAGGGGGCGCGTGAGCGCCGATGCTTCGAAATCGTCGTAATCCATCATGGATCCTTCCTGGACGGCGTCGCTCTCAGTCACGACGCCGAAACGCTCTTACTCGGCTGCGGTGGTCTTCCGGGTCCTGATGGGCCGGAAGGAATGCAGTGCCCTTGCGGGAGGTGAAAGCCGGACATCATGACCGCCTTCCACCCGTCTCATCCGGCCCTCAGGCCTTCAGGCCTTCTTGCCGCTGTTGATCTCGATCAGCTTCACGCCGAACCGGGTATCGTCTTCCTCGAGAACCGTGATCTCGCCGCGGCCGATGACCCGGCCGTTGACCATGATCTCGACCGGCTCGCCGATCTTGCGGTCGAGCGCGATCGTCGCGCCCTCCGTCAGACCCATCAGGCCGGAAACCTGCATCCGGCTGGATCCGAGCACGATCTGCACATCGATCGGGATGTCCATGATCAGATCGAGATTGCCATGCATGGTGGCGCCGGCCGTCGCGGAGGGCGTGGCGAAACTGTCGTCGAACGCCGTCTCGCCGAAGGCCGAAGCGACACTCGGTGCGGGCTCGGCGAAGCTGCCGGCAAACGGGTCCTCGTCCTCGCCGATCGCGCCGAAATCGCTCATGAAGTCGGGAGCCGCCGCCGGGGCCGCGCCGAAGTCCATGTCGAAATCGGTTTCCGGCAGGCCGCCCTCGGCATCGGTCTTCAGAACGCCGCGCAGGTCGTCGATCGCCTGGTCGAGCTCGGCATCGCCGGTGACCGCGCTCAGGTCTTCTGTCAGAGGTGCTTTCTTGATTGCCATGTCGAGAGTATTCCAGTTGAAACTTGCCCCAAGCCTGTCGTGGCGCGGGGACCCGTGGATTAGCGCGTGAGATGCTGGAGAAGCTCGTCTTCCGTGCCGTGCGTGTCCTTGACCCGCACGGTATAGCGCGCGCCCGAGCGTCCGAATTCACAGACATAGAGGTCGCGACCGTTCGCCTTCACATCGACGCGGACATCCTTCGGATCGTGGAAGGGAATGACGTCGCCGGGCTTGAGCTGGGTGATCGCCGCGAGCGTTAGCGCCTCCAGCTTGATATGCGCCTGCAGCTCGACCATGGAGCGGCGCACCTGTTGCTCGACCTGTTCGGCCCAGGCGGTCTTCTGGCGGCGCGCCTGTCCGATGCCCTTGGGAAACACGATCGTGGTTTTCAGGAGCGTCTGCTGCGGCACGAGGATCGAGAAGGTCGACAGGACCGGCCCGACGCCGAGGGTGATGTTGACGCAGGCCGCATAGACGTCCTCGGCATCCTTGTCGGCCGCCGCCCGGCCTTCGGCATTGTAGGCCTTGCCGACGATCGGCTCGAAGCCGCCGGCCGCGTTCACCGCGGACTTCAGCACGCCCGCCACCTTTTCGAAGACGATCGCCGCCACGTCGAGCTCGATGCCCGAGAGATTGCGCGGCCTCGGCTCCTCGATGGAGTCGGCCGGCGAGCCGAGCAGCATTTCCATCATGGCGATGATGGCCGGGCTGTCGCAGCTGATCGTGAAGTCGCTGCACCAGTTGCGCAACAGGCAATCCGAGAGGGCAACACCGTCGCCGAGCTTGCGGATCAGCTCGCTCTTCAGGCCCGTGTCGAACCCGGCATAGCCGATGGTCAGGTCGAGCCCGGTTTCGCTGTGCAGCAGGTCCGGCAGGAACTCGCCGAAGACCTGGCCGAGATCGGCGCAGATCTTGCCGATGGTCTTGTCGTCGCCGAGCGCCCCGGTCATGCGGGCCAGAAGTCGGCGATCGAAGGAGTAGATGTTCTCGCTGCTCATGGATCAGGCCGCCTTGCTCTCGCCGCCGCCACCGGGATTCATCATCTCCTGCTCAACGGCATCGATCGACGGACGCTCGTAGGAGGAGATCGTCTTGCGGCCGTATTCGAGCGCCACCTGCGGCACGGAGCCGTTCATGTAGGCGAGCAGCGTCTGCTTGACGATGATGTAGAGGCGGTTCTGCTTTTCGCGCACATGCTTCACGTTGGCGATCAGCGGGCTCACGATGCAGTAGGACAGAAAGATGCCGAGCATGGTGCCGACGAGGGCGGCCGCGATCTTGCCGCCGAGAACTTCCGGGCTCTCGGTGATGGCGCCCATGGCCTTGATGACGCCGAGAACGGCCGCGACGATGCCGATGGCGGGGAAGGCGTCGCCCATCGTTGCCAGCGAGTTGTACGAGTGCATCTTGTCGTGGGTGATGGTGTTGATTTCCTCGTCCATCAGCGCCTCGATCTCGTGGCTGCGGGCATTGCCGATGATGATAAGGCGGACGTAGTCGCAGATGAAGGCCGTCAGGTCCTTGTTCTTCAGCACGGTCGGCGCCGACTGGAAGATCGCGGATTCGTCGGGATTGTCGATGTGGCTTTCGATCTCGTTGCGCGACTTGGTGCGCAGGTCGCGCATGAGGCTGTAGAGCACGCCGAGCGTATCGAGATATTCGCGCTGCTTGGGCACCTTGTGCTTGAAGGCTTCCACGAGCGCCTTGCCGGCGTCCTTCACCGTCTTCATGGAGTTGCCCATGATGAAACCGCCGATACCGGCACCGCCGATGATGACGAGCTCGAACGGCTGGTTGAGAACGGCCATGTGCCCGCCCATCGCAATGAAGCCGCCGAGAATACAGCCCATTGTCATGACGAGTCCGATGATGATGTTCATGTCTCTACCTGCCGCAGTGGTGGATTGTGGGGTCCATCCCTAGGGTCCGATGCTTGCGTGAGGCTGATTGCAACCTGTGGAAAGGTCGACAGGTTCGCGCAAGGAGCGTGGTTCAGCTTGGCCGCGAACAGAAGCCGGGCCCAAGCCCTGCGCTTCGCCTTCGGGGACATGCCGTGACCACCACCTTCACCAGCTACCGGCAGATAACGGCCGACCTCACGACGTCGCTCAAGCGCGTCACGGAGAAGCCCGACGTGGCGCGGGAAACGGAGTATTATCTCGCCCATATCGGCAATGTGAAATCGATCGACGACTTCTTCGCCGACAGCCGCCTTTACGATTATGCCCTGAAGGCCCACGGCCTCGAAGACATGGGCTATGCCAAGGCCTTCATGCGCAAGGTGCTGACCGAAGGCGTCGCCAGTGACGATGCCTTCGCCAACAAGCTCTCCGACAGCCGCTACACCGATCTCGTGAAGTCGCTGAACTTCGCTGCGGATGGCGCTGCCGCCACCGCCTCCGACAAGGCCCGCAAGGGTGTCACGGAAAAATATGCCCGCCAGACGCTGGAGCAGGATGCGGGCGAGGACAATGCCGGCGTGCGCCTAGCCCTCTATTTCGAACGCATGGCGCCCGGCGTCACCAATGCCTTCGGCCTTCTGGCCGACGAGGCGCTGGCGCAGGTCGTGCGCACGATCATGCAGGTCCCCGAGGCCTTTTCAGCGGCCGATATCGACAAGCAGGCCGACGCCGTTTCCAAGGCGATTGACCTCAAGGATCTGCAGGATCCGCAGAAGATGTCGAAGCTGATGGAGCGTTTCACGGCGCTCTGGGAGCTCGACCATGCCACGAGCAGTTACGATCCCCTGGCGCTTTTCGGCAAGCAGAGCGGCTTCGGCATTTCGTCCGATCTCCTCCTGTCCATCAACACGTTGAAGCTCGGAGGTCGATGAGCATGCAAACCGGTCTGTATGTCGGCGTTTCCTCGCAGATTGCGCTCGAAAAGCGCATGAACACCCTGGCCGACAACGTCGCCAATGCCACCACCGTCGGCTTTCGCGCCACGGAGGTGAAGTTCAACACCGTGCTCGGCGATACCCGTCCGACCAAGGTCGCCTTCGTCGGCGAAGGTGCGGAGTTCCTCAACACCTCGTCGGGCGGTCTGTCGCACACCGGCAACACGCTCGATGTCGCCATCAAGGGCGATGCCTGGCTGTCCATCGAGACGCCCGCCGGCCCGGCGCTGACGCGCGACGGACGGTTTTCCCTGACCGAAACCGGCGATCTCGTCACCATGCGGGGCTACCCGGTGCTCGATGCGGGCGGCGCCCCCATCCAGCTGAACGGCAATGCCGGCGAGGTCGTCATCGGCAATGACGGCGTCATTCGCCAGAACGGCACCCAGGTGGCGGCCCTCGGCCTCTCCGAGGCCAACTTCGCCAACGGCTTCACGCGCTACGACAACTCCGCAGTCATTCCGGCGATGGCTCCCGAGCCGGTCGTCGATCGCATGGATGTCGGCGTGATGCAGGGCTATGTCGAGGAATCCAACGTCAATCCCGTGCAGGAGATGTCGCAGCTGATCACCGTCTCGCGCGCCTTCGAGAGCATCGCCTCGCTGCTGCGCGACAGCGAAACATCGCTGGATGAGGCGATCAAGACGCTCGGTGGCAGCAAGTGACCGTCATCAGCGACCAGCCGCTGGAGGTTCGGCAGGCATCGACCGCCTTGTCGGCGCTCGCCGGTCTGGTCGATCGGTACTCCAGGGCCGAGCATGCCGTCGCGCCCGGCGGCCATGTCCAGACCATTTCACCCGGTCACTACACCGTCAGCGGCCTGTCCCGCCATGTTCGCCTCGGCGAATTCGTCGCCCACAAGAGCGCGACCGGCATCCACCTCGGCGAAGTCGTCAAGGTCGAGCCGGAAACGGTCGTCGTCTGCCCGATCGAGCCGGGCGAGCCGATCGGCATCCACGACACGGTCATCCGCAAGGGCGCCTTCCGTGTCGCTCCCGCCGCCAGCTGGTGCGGCCGCACCATCAATTCGCTCGGCGAGCCGATCGACGGTCGCGGGCCGATGATGCAGGGCGACGTCCGCCGCGCCATTTCCACCTCTGCGCCGCCGTCCATGACGCGCCAGCGCGTCGAGCACGGCTTCCGCACCGGCGTTCGCGCCGTCGATATCTTCTCGCCGCTCTGCCTCGGCCAGCGCCTTGGCGTCTTCGCCGGCTCCGGCGTCGGCAAGTCGACGCTTCTCTCCATGCTCGCCCGCGCCGATGCCTTCGACCGCGTCGTCATCGCGCTGGTCGGCGAACGTGGCCGCGAAGTGCGCGAATTCATCGAGGACACGCTCGGCGACAATCTGAAGAAGTCGGTCGCCGTGGTCGCCACCAGCGACGAGAGCCCGATGCTGCGCAAGATGGCGCCGCTGACGGCCATCACCATCGCCGAGCATTTCCGCGACCAGGGCGATAACGTCCTCCTCATCATCGACAGCGTGACCCGCTTCGCCCACGCGATCCGCGAAGTGGCGACGGCCTCCGGCGAGCCGCCGATCGCGCGCGGTTATCCCGCCTCCGTCTTCACGGAGCTTCCGCGCCTTCTCGAGCGGGCCGGCCCCGGCCCGGAAGGCACGGGCACCATCACCGCGATCATCTCGATCCTCGTCGACGGCGACAACCACAACGACCCGATCGCCGACTCCACCCGCGGTATTCTCGACGGCCATATCGTCATGGACCGCAGCCTGGCCGAAGAGGGCCGCTATCCCCCGATCAACCCGCTGTCCTCCGTCTCGCGTCTCGCACGCAAGGCCTGGACGCCCGATCAGGAAATGCTGGTCTCGCGGCTGAAGTCGCTGATCCACCGCTACGAGGAAACCCGCGACCTCCGTCTGATCGGCGGCTACCGCGCGGGTTCGGATCCCGATCTCGACATGGCCATCAAACAGGTGCCGGTCATCTACGACATCTTGAAGCAGACACCGGGCGAACGCCCTGCTTTCGACGCTTTCACCGACCTCGCCAATGCGCTGAAGGCCGGAGCGGGCGGACAGCAGGCGCGGCGCTGACGACGGGGAGGAGGCCGGCATGAACGATATGGACGCAGACGAAATCGTCAGGCAGCGCAAGCAGAGCGATCGCATGCCCATCTTCGACAAGGCGCTTGTCGGCACGGGCATCGCCCTTGCGGGCCTCGCCATGTTCTTCCCGTGGTATGCCTTCCTCAATCAGGAGAAATTCGCGCTTCCCGCCCTCTGGAACGGCGCCACGCAGGATCTTCCCGAAAAGATCGGCACGCCGGGCATGGCGTCCGCCCCGGAGGCGTCTCCGTCCGAGCCTGCGCAGACACTGGCCGCGGAAACGCAGGCCGCCGTCGATCGGCTCGTCACGGCGACGGTGCCCGCGCCTGCGGCGACCGCAGGAGAGCCTGCCGAGCCGATGCTCGACCAGCCCTTGCCCGGATCGATCACCTTCAAGCTCGTCCACGTCGCCGGCGGTCGCGCCCTGATCGAGGATGTCAGCGGCATGTATATCGTCCGGGTGGGCTCACCCCTGCCGGACAACAGCCGGCTTGCCACGCTCGAGGAGCGCGATGGCAACTGGGTGATGATCACGTCCCGGGGAGACGTCTTCAAGGCGGAATGACGCGTTCCGCTCTTCCCTGCATCCGCTTGCATGATGCTTGCGCAGGCTCGGCCATCACCCTCGATGGCTGCAGCGCCCTTTGCGTTCTCAAAAACGCCCGGCGCTCGCCGCGAGCCCCCGCCATGACGGCCTTTTTACAGTTTTGGTCGAAGGCCGTTTTCTGCGCTCCCACGCGCCGAAAGCCTGCAAAACCGCGCCAGTCCCACGCAAGTTTACGAGCCTAGTGTCTCCAGCAACAAGCATGGAGTCGCATGATGCAACCTATTCAGCTGTTCGAACTGGCATCGAGGCAAGCGCAGTGGCTCGCCGTCCGCCAGAATGTCGTCGCAGGCAACATCGCCAACGCCAATACGCCGCACTACGCATCGAAGGACATCAAGCCTTTCGACAGCGTCATGAAGGAAACCGGCTTTCAGCTGGCGGCCACCAATCCCGCGCATTTTTCCAGCGGTCCCATGAGCAACCAGATCACCGAGACGTCGCTGATCGACGATGGCGAAGTCCAGCAGTCGGGCAACAGCGTCGAGATCGAGAAGGAGCTCATGAAATCCGGCGAAGTGAAGCGGGATTACGAGCTCAACACCGGTCTCGTGAAGTCCTTCCATCGCATGATGCTGATGGTCGTCAGGAAGTAATGGCCATGGATCCACTCGTCTCCGCCCTCAAAGTCGCAGCCTCCGGTCTCGAAGCCGAGTCCACGCGCCTGCGCATCGTGTCCGAAAACATCGCCAACGCCCGCTCGACCGGCGACACCGCCGGTGCCGATCCCTACCGTCGCAAGACGGTCAGCTTTGCCGCAGAGGTGGACCGCGTCAGCGGTGCTGCAAGCGTCGAGGTGCAGAAGCTCGGCGTCGATCAATCCGATTTCAGCGTCGAATTCGACCCGGGCAACCCGGCCGCCGACGCCAAGGGCATGGTCAAGCTGCCCAACGTCAACGTGCTGATCGAAATGGCCGACATGCGCGAAGCCAACCGTTCCTACGAGGCCAACCTGCAGACGACGAAGCAGGCACGCGACCTCATCTCCCAGACAATCGACCTCCTGAGGGCTTCGCAATAATGATCGACGCAATCAAGACCATCGGTGCCGCGCTCTCTTCCGCCACCGAAAGCACCACGAACGCCACGAGTTCGGCCGCATCCATGGCCTCGCAGGCGCTCGGCAGCACCGCACCGGCCGGGCAGAGCTTCTCGGAGGTCTTCAGCGGCATGGCATCGGAGATGACCAATTCGCTGCGCTCCGCCGAAACCTCGTCCATCGCGGGGATCAGCGGCAAGGCCAATACCCGCGAAGTCATCGATGCGGTTATGAGCGCCGAACAGTCGCTTCAGACGGCCATCGCCATCCGCGACAAGATCGTCACCGCCTATCTCGAAATCGCCCGTACACCGATCTGAGGCGCGGATCTAAAGGAATAGTACCATGAAGGCTCTCTCCATCGCCGCCACCGGCATGAATGCGCAGCAGCTCAACCTCGAGGTCATCGCGAACAACATCGCGAACATCAATACGACGGGCTACAAGCGGGCGCGTGCCGAGTTCTCGGATCTTCTCTACCAGACCGAGCGCGCCGCCGGCGTGCCCAACCGGGCGAACCAGGCGGTCGTTCCGGAAGGCGCCAATGTCGGCCTCGGCGTCCAGACCTCGGCCGTGCGCAACCTGCACATCCAGGGCAGCCTTGTTCAGACGGGCAACGATCTCGACATGGCGCTCATCGGTCGCGGCTGGTTCCAGGTGGAAACGCCTGACGGCGAGACGGCCTATACCCGTGCCGGCGCTTTCAACACCAACGATACGGGCCAGCTCGTCACCATCGACGGCTACACCGTCGTTCCCGGCATCACGCTTCCGCAGGGTTCGACCGACGTCACCGTTTCGACATCCGGCCAGATCATGGCCCGGGTGAACGGGTCCTCGATCCCCACCCAGATCGGCCAGCTGACGATCGCCAACTTCATCAACGAGGCCGGCCTCGCGCCGCAGGGCGACAATCTCTTCAAGGAAACGCCGGCTTCGGGTGCCGCCGTCGTCGGCTCTCCGGCCGATCCCGGCTACGCCCAGATCAAGCAGAAATATCTCGAGGCGTCGAACGTCGATCCGGTCAAGGAAATCACCGACCTCATCTCCGCGCAGCGCGCCTACGAGATGAACTCGAAGATCATCCAGGCCGCCGACGAGATGGCCTCCACGGTCAGCAAGAACCTGAGATAAGCGGCGAAAACGCGGAAGGAGCGGCAGACATGATGTTTCGCCCGATGAACAGGCTGGGGAAGGAAAGGTTGGCGGCGCGCTTCGCGCAGCACGCCACCCGGCGCCTGCTTGCCACGATGCTGTGTGCTGCCGCCTTTTCCACGATGACGATGACCGGCGCGAGCGGTCAGGCCGGAACCCAGAGCAGCAGCCAGAGCGGTGCGCGCACGGCCTCCAAGACCGCCGTCATTCCGACGGAAACCATCTATCCCGGTCAGACCATCGAGGAGACGCATCTGGAAGTGGTCGCCGTCACCAATCCGGACCTGTCGGGCGACTACGCCTCGGGGCTCGATCAGGTCGTCGGCAAGGTCACCAACCGCACCCTTCTCGCCGGGCGCGTCATCTTCGTCGCCGGGCTGCGCGAGCCCTATGCCGTGGAACGCGGCAAGGCCGTGCGGATCGTCTATTCGAACGGCTCGCTGACGATCACGGCCGGCGGCTCGCCGCTCGACAATGCCTCGGTCGGCGACCTCATCCGTATCCGCAACACCGATTCCGGCATGATCGTCTCGGGCACCGTCATGGCAGACGGCACAGTACACGTGGTGGCAAAATGATCGTTTCCATGGCACGGCGCGTCATCGCGATCGTTGCGGCGCTGGCTCTCAGCCTGCCACTCAACCTCACCCTCGGCGTCGACGTCGCCTCCGCTGCGGCCCGAATCAAGGATGTGGCCTCGCTGCAGTCGGGCCGCGACAACCAGCTGATCGGCTACGGTCTCGTGGTCGGCCTTCAGGGCACGGGCGACAGCCTGCGCTCCTCGCCCTTCACCGAGCAGTCGCTGCGCGCCATGCTGCAGAACCTCGGCATCTCCACGCAGGGCGGCGAGTCACGCTCCAAGAACATCGCGGCCGTGCTCGTCACCGCCAACCTTCCGCCGTTTGCAAGCCCCGGCAGCCGCATCGACGTGACCGTCGGATCGCTTGGCGACAGCACGTCGCTGCGCGGCGGCACGCTGGTCATGACCTCTCTGTCGGGTGCCGACGGGCAGATCTACGCAGTGGCCCAGGGGTCGATCGTCGTCACCGGCTTCAGCGCCGAAGGCGATGCCGCAACCTTGCAGCAGGGCATCACCACGGCCGGACGGGTACCGAACGGTGCCATCATCGAGCGCGAGCTGCCGGCGAAGTTCAAGGATGCGGTCAATCTCGTCCTCCAACTCCGCAATCCCGACTTCTCCACCGCCGTCGGCATGGCCGCGGCCATCAATCGCTACGGTCGCGAACAGTTCGGCGGCCAGATCGCCGAAGCCCGCGACAGCCAGGCCGTTGTCATCGACAAGCCGAAGATGGCCGACCTCGCGCGCCTGATGGCCGATATCGAAAACCTCGTCATCGAAACCGACGTTCCCGCCCGGGTCGTCGTCAACGAGCGCACCGGCACGATCGTCATCGGGCAGGATGTGCAGATCTCGCCCGTGGCGGTGAGCTTCGGCACGCTGACGGTGCAGGTCACGGAAACGCCGACGGTCGTCCAGCCGGAACCTTTCTCGCGCGGCGAGACCGCCGTCGAGCCGAACACGCGGATCGACGCCACAGAGGCCGGCGGCAAGGTGGCCATCCTCAACGGATCCAATCTGCGCACGCTCGTGTCGGGCCTGAATTCGATCGGCGTGAAGCCGGACGGCATCATTTCCATTCTCCAGGGCATCAAATCGGCCGGTGCCCTCCAGGCGGAGCTCGTTCTGCAATGACCGCGACACACACGCTTTCCCCACGCCTGCGCCAGCTGCTCATCGGCGCCGCCGCGACGTTTGTCCTGACGATCCCGGGCGCTTTCGCCCAGGAGGTCGCCGCACCGGCCGGAGCGGGCGCGCCCCAGGGCGGCGAGATCCAGCAGTTCTGCACCAACATCGCCGATGCCGCCCGCGACCAGCGCTACCTTCTGCAGAAGCAGCAGATCGAGCAGTTGCAGGCCGGCGTGGACGAACGCATCGCGCTTCTGGAGAAGAAGCGTGCGGAATACGAGGACTGGCGCAAGCGTCGCGACGAATTCCTGAAGCAGGCCGAGCTCAATCTCGTCGATATCTACAAGACGATGAAGCCGGATGCGGCAGCGGCGAAGCTCACGCTCGTGCGCTCCGAAATCGCGGCCGCCGTCATCATGAAGCTGCCGCCCCGCCAGTCGAGCCTTATCCTCAGCGAGATGGGCGACGAGAAGGCGGCGGTTCTCACCAACATCATTTCCAGTGCCGCCGATCCGAACACATCGAAGGAACCGTCATGAACATTCGCCTTTCGGCCGCCCTGGCCGCAAGTCTTCTGACCGGTTGCCAGTCGTCGCTGCACGACGTCGGCCGCGCCCCGGCCATGAGCCCGATCGGCAGCGGCCTGCAATATACGCAGACACCGCAGCTGGCCATGTATCCCAAGGAGCCGCACCAGGTGGCGAGCGGATATTCCCTGTGGAGCGACCAGCAATCGGCGCTCTTCAAGGACGCCCGCGCCATGAAGATCGGCGACATCATCACCGTCGATATCCGCATCGACGACAAGGCGAGCTTCGACAACAAGACGGACCGCAAGCGCACGAATGACAGCGGCTACAATGTCGGCGCCGCCGGCAATTCCCAGACGAGCGATTTCGCCTGGAAGGGCAATCTCGATTACGGTTCCAATACCTCGACGAAGGGGGAGGGGACGACGGAGCGTTCCGAAAAGCTCGTCCTTCTCGTGGCCGCGGTCGTCACCGGGGTTCTGGAGAACGGCAACCTGCTGATCAGCGGTTCGCAGGAGGTCCGCGTCAATCACGAACTGCGCATCCTCAATGTCGCCGGCATCGTCCGGCCGCAGGATGTCGATGCGAAGAACATGATCTCCTACGACAAGATCGCCGAAGCCCGCATCTCCTATGGCGGCCGCGGCCGCCTGACCGAAGTGCAGCAGCCGCCCTGGGGGCAGCAGGTCATGGACATCATATCCCCGCTCTGATCGCCGCTTCGCGGACCCGCAAGGGTCGGCAGGACGCGGATCGGACGGGCATCTGGAAGGCACAAGCGAGGCTCTGATGGACGAGATCGAAGGCGGCGCACCGCCGAAAAAGAAAAGCGGCATGGTCATGACCATCGCGGCGATCGCGATCGTCTCGGTGCTCGGCGCCGGCGGGGGCTGGTTCCTCGGCGGCATGCTCGCGCCCGAACCGCTGACCTCGGACGAGGCGCGGGTTCTGGAGGAGGCGAAGGCCACCATCAAGGCCAGGGAAGCGGCGGAGGCGGCCAACGAGCCGGCCCCGGCCGGCGGCGAGCATGGCAAGGCCAAGAAGGAGGACGAGGGAGGCCTCCCGAAGGCCTCGACGGAGGCCAATGGCGTTCTCCAGCTCGATCCGATCACCACCAATTTGTCGTATCCGACGGAAAACTGGATCCGGCTGGAGCTGGCTCTGCTCTTCAAGGGCGCGCCGGACGTCACCATGGCGCAGCAGATCCACGAGGACATCGCCGCCTATCTGCGCACCGTCTCCCTCCAGCAGATCGAGGGTCCTCGTGGTTTCCAGTATCTGAAGGACGATATCCAGGAACGGGTTGACCTGCGCTCGGAAGGGCGCGTAACGAATGTGATCTTCAGAACATTCGTGGTCCAATGATTCGTTTGGTCGCATTCATAGCCGCCATGGTTGCCATGACGGGGATCGCAGGGGCTCAAGGGTTTCCCTCGCAGATTTTCAACCAGCCGATCGACGGCTCCGCGGCCTCGTGGATCATCCGCACGTTCGGGCTTCTGACGATTTTGTCGGTCGCGCCCGGCATCCTCATCATGGTCACCAGCTTCCCGCGCTTCGTCATCGCCTTTGCGATCCTGCGTACCGGCATGGGGCTTGCGACCACGCCGTCGAACATGATCATGGTCAGCCTCGCGCTGTTCATGACGTTCTACGTCATGGCACCCACCTTCGACCGCGCCTGGCGCGAGGGTGTCGATCCGCTGATCCAGAACCAGATCACCGAAACCGAAGCGCTCACCCGCATCAGCGAGCCCTTCCGCGAGTTCATGCTCGCCAATACCCGCGACCGGGATCTTCAGCTCTTCGTCGAGATCGCCCAGGAGAAGAACCAGACCGTGGTCGTGGACGGCCGCGTCGATCTGCGGGCCGTCATCCCCGCCTTTATGATCTCCGAGATCCGGCGTGGCTTCGAGATCGGCTTCCTGATCATGCTGCCCTTCCTCGTCATTGATCTGATCGTGGCGACCATCACGATGGCGATGGGCATGATGATGCTGCCGCCCACCTCCATTTCGCTGCCCTTCAAGATTCTTTTCTTCGTGCTGATCGACGGCTGGAACCTGCTCGTGGGCAGTTTGGTGCGCTCCTTCAACTGACCTTCGTGGCGTGGTTAACCAAGTATTGCGCGGCACGGTGTATTTAGTCTTAATTTCTTTCGCAAGTAACTGTTTCTATTGATTATTTTTTTCAGGCCATGTCGCTTTGCGGCCAGTCTAACCGTAACCCTCAAAAGACCAATTTAAGCAAATCGCAAGCTTTGACTGCGATATTCACTCTACATGACGGGTTTGGTTCTCCTGAGGAATAACAGGTACCGAGTGGCATGATGCCGAACCGTTATCACCGGTAAGTTAGTCCGGTATGTCCCTAAGTTTTTGTTTTTTGTACCTTAGAGGGACAGTCTAAATGTCAAGCATCAACACCAACGTTTCCGCAATGGCAGCGCTCTCCACGCTGCGCACGATCAACAACGACATGGAAACGACGCAGTCGCGCATTTCCTCCGGCCTCAAGGTCGGCTCGGCTTCCGACAATGCCGCTTACTGGTCGATCTCCACGACCATGAAGTCGGACAACAAGGCGCTGGCAACCGTACAGGACGCCCTCGGCCTGGGTGCTGCAAAGACCGACGTCGCCTACACCGCGATCGATTCTTCCATCAAGGTCGTCGATGACATCAAGGCCAAGCTGGTCGCTGCTAGCGAACCGGGTGTGGACAAGGCTAAGGTTCAGAAGGACATCACTGAACTCCAGAACCAGCTGAAGTCGATCGCGAAGTCGGCCGCTTTCTCTGGCGAGAACTGGGTCCAGGGGACTGGCGGCTCCACGAAGAACGTTGTTGGCGGCTTCAACCGCGACAACAACAACAATGTGAGCCTTACGACACTCTCCTTCGACACGAGCAACAGCCTGTTGGTCAAGGTCGATGCCTCGGGCGCAGTCGATAACTCGGGTGGCAAGCTGTCTGAAAACATCACGTACAAGGACGTTGACGGCACGACGGACATTACTCTGGGCTTCAGCGTCCTGTCCATGGACATCAAGACGATGACGCCTGCTGACCTCGGAAAGGCAATTTCCGGCGTCGATTCTGTTCTTCAAAAGATGACGGATACCGGCGCTGACCTCGGTGCCCTCAACAAGCGCATCGACATGCAGTCGGATTTCGTCAGCGACCTGACGTCGTCCTTCGACAAGGGCATCGGCCGTCTCGTGGACGCTGACATGAACGAAGAATCGACCCGCCTGAAGGCCCTGCAGACGCAGCAGCAGCTCGGCATCCAGTCGCTCTCGATCGCCAACTCGGAATCGCAGAACATCCTGTCGCTCTTCCGTTAATCGCATCGGGCGCCCGATAGCGCGCGACAGCGTGAAATGTACCAAAGGCCGCGTCTCCCAGGAGACGCGGCCTTTTCTTTTGCCTTAATCGAAATTTTTTCCGCTTTAGCTGTTCTTTAACCCTGATGGTGTTTTCTGTCTTCATCGAAACAGCGGGTTAACCAAGAGATTTAACACGTTAGCAGGCATGACGCTGGCTGCTGTTTCCCGGTAAAGGCCGGAATGTCCCTTCCATTTTTTCCTGTTCAAGAGGGGCAGATTACAATGACGAGCATTCTGACGAATTCTTCCGCAATGGCAGCACTCTCCACGCTGCGCCAGATCGGCTCCGACATGGAGACGACGCAGGGCCGCGTTTCCTCCGGCCTCAAGGTCGGCGCTGCCGCCGATAACGCCGCATACTGGTCGATCGCAACGACCATGAAGTCCGACAACAAGTCCCTCGGAACCGTCCAGGACGCACTCGGCCTCGGCGCTGCAAAGACGGACGTCGCCTACACCGCCATGGACTCCTCCATCAAGGTTGTCGATGAGATCAAGGCCAAGCTGGTCGCGGCCAGCGAGCCGGGCGTCGACAAGGCCAAGGTTCAGAAGGAAATCACGGAACTCCAGAACCAGCTCAAGTCGATCGCGAAGTCGGCCGCCTTCTCCGGCGAGAACTGGGTCCAGGGTACTGCGGGCGCAACGAAGAATGTTGTTGGCGGCTTCAACCGTGACGGCAACAACAATGTGAGCCTCACGACACTTGCCTTCGACACGAGCAACAGCCTGTTGATCAAGGTCGATGCCGCGGGGGCCGTGGATACCACAGGCGGCAAGCTGTCGTCGGATATCACCTACAAAGATGTCGATGGCACGACGGACGTTAATCTGAACTACAGCGTTCTCTCCCTCGATATCAAGACGATGGCGCCTGCCGACCTCGCAAAGGCACTCTCCGGCGTTGACTCCGTACTTCAGTCGATGACCGATGCCGGCGCCGACCTCGGCGCTCTCAACAAGCGTATCGACATGCAGGCCGATTTCGTCAACGATCTCAGCTCTTCCTTCGAAAAGGGCATCGGCCGTCTGGTCGACGCCGACATGAACGAGGAATCGACCCGCCTCAAGGCTCTGCAGACCCAGCAGCAGCTCGGCGTCCAGTCGCTCTCGATCGCCAACTCCAACTCGGAAAACATCCTCTCGCTCTTCCGTTAAGAGACGGGGAAACGTCGCTCCGGCGCCGTTCGGTCCGACCAAGAAAAAGGCCGCTCTCGCAAGAGAGCGGCCTTTTTCGTTGTTA
The DNA here is from genome assembly GCF_021168455.1 of Rhizobium quercicola. NCBI lineage: Bacteria > Pseudomonadati > Pseudomonadota > Alphaproteobacteria > Hyphomicrobiales > Rhizobiaceae > Rhizobium > Rhizobium quercicola. The sequence continues at coordinate 30,687 of NZ_JAJOZR010000003.1, read as the reverse complement.
AACAACGGCTTAACGATTTCGTCATCTTCGTTTAAATCTGTTCATGAAGATTGACGAGCCGACCCGCCATTTAAACCTTTGTTAACCATAACGGGATTAAATCATTCTTAAGACGACGAACTGCCGATCGGGTAAATTGGGCAGTGTGCATGACGCCGCTCCGTCGCTGCAGGCTTCTCAGCCGCATGTTCCCGACGTTTGACAAAAGGGCAAACCCCAATGACCAGCATCATGACCAACGGCGCCGCAATGGCGGCCCTGCAGACACTGCGGACGATCAATACCTCGATGGAAGAAACGCAGGCGCGTGTCTCCTCGGGCTATCGCGTCGAAACCGCAGCCGACAATGCCGCCTACTGGTCCATCGCAACGACCATGCGCTCGGACAACATGGCGCTTTCGACCGTGCAGGACGCGCTGGGCCTCGGCGCCGCCAAGGTCGATACCTCCTATTCGGCCATGAGCTCCTCGATCGACGTCATCAGCGAGATCCAGTCGAAGCTCGTCGCAGCCAGCGAGCCGGGCGTCGACAAGTCCAAGATCAACAAGGAACTGACCGAGCTGAAGAACCAGCTCGCTGCCGCCGCCCAGTCCGCTTCCTTCTCCGGCGAAAACTGGCTCTACAACGCAGGCACGACCGCTGTCGGCGTCAAGTCGATCGTCGGCTCCTTCAACCGCTCGTCGGACGGGTCCGTTTCCGTCACGACGCTCGACTACGATACGGCGTCGTCGATCATGATCGATCTGCAGGATCCTTCCCGTGGCCAGCTGACCAAGGACATCACGGTCGACCAGCCCACTGGTCTCGGCGGCACGGTACCGACGGCCTACCACCTGATCAACGCGCAGGGCGGCACTCCCGCGTCTGGAGCGGCGATCGAACTGAAGACCTCGACGACACCCCAGGAAATTGCCGGCATGCTGTCGGCCGTGAACGAGATTCTGTCCGGCCTCACGGATGCAGCCTCCACGCTCGGTGCCATCACCAAGCGCATCGATCTGCAGGAGGGCTTCGTCGCCAACCTGATCGACGTGATCGACAAGGGTGTCGGTCGCCTGGTGGATGCCGATATGAATGAGGAATCAACTCGCCTGAAGGCTCTGCAGACGCAGCAGCAGCTCGGCATCCAGTCGCTCTCGATCGCCAACACCAATTCCGAAAACATCCTGCGTCTCTTCCAGCAGTAAGCCGGGACAAGGCCGCGCCCTTCGGCGCGGTCGTCATTCGCCGGAGCCGCGGTCATCGGCTCCGGTGGATCGGTTGGACCGCGCTATTGCCCGAGCGCGGTCCAACACCCTTCAACCCTCGCACAAGTTTGACCCGCTAGTCTCCTCTCGCAGCCCCGTCTCTGGCAGGCGCTCCTTTTCCGGGAGTGCGGTCCAGACCGAAGATCCCGCAGGTCGCGGGAAGGGGTCGCCGGTGCATCCTGTCCTTGCACTGCCGCTTGCAGCCTTCCGGATCCCGTTCCGCCTGTCTGCTCAACGAGATGTCCGGGCTCTGCCGACACGGCACGGGCCCAGAAGGAGACGGTCGGACGTGCCCATGACCCGTTGTTTCGGCCCCGAAAGCCTGTTGTCCACAGCCTGCACCACGTCCGCGCGCGCTCCTGCGCGGCGTCCGATGCCGGAGATGCAACGATGACGGCGCCGCTCTCCCGATATCTCAAGGATTTCAGCGCGCCCAAGGTAGACCTGACGCGCGTGCCCAAGACCTATTTTCCCGACATCGAAGAGCCCGTCTCTCGCGACACGCGCCCGGTCGCAAAGCTGCCGCCCGAGCCGGTCATCGATATCGAGGCCGAACGCCAGAGCGCCTACGGGCGCGGGCGCGAGCATGCCGAAATGGAAATGCGCGCCCGCCATCAGGCCGAGATCGCCGCACTGCGTGCCGAACACGAAGCCGAGTGCGAGGCGATTCGCGAGCGACTGGAAAACGAGGCCGCCGCGATGATCCATCAGCGCTTCAGCGAGATCGGCTCGCTGCTCGCCGACATGATCTCCGAGCAGACGGCCCAGGTTCTCGCGCCGATCCTGCAGGAACAGCTCACCGAAAAGGCCGTCGAGTCGCTGGCCGTCGCGATCCGGCATTCCGTCGATGGCGATGCCGTGAAGATCACCGTACGTGGCCCGTCCCGGATGTTCCGGGCGCTCGAGGCGCGGCTCGCCGACACGGAGGTGACCTTCCGTCACGTCGAGACGGACGAGATCGACCTCTCTGCCGAGTTCGGCGATTCCATTTTGATGACCCGGCTATCGGCCTGGGCTGATACTGTGCGGAAAGTGATAGCATGAGCGAGAGCAACAGCCATCACGGCAAGAATGAGATCATCATCATCAAGCGGCACGCCCCTGCCCATGGCGGCAGCCATGGCGGCGCCTGGAAGATCGCCTATGCCGACTTCATGACCGCCATGATGGCCTTCTTTCTGGTCATGTGGCTGATCAACGCCTCCAACCCGAAGACCAAGGCCGCCATCGCCTCCTACTTCAACCCGGTCCAGCTGACGCAGCAGGAACCGGCGGAGAAGGGCGTCAAGGCGCCGGCAAAGGACGCCAAGGGCGAGGAGACGCAGTCGCGCTCCAAGGTCGATGGCGACCAGCCGAAAAGCGGTGGCTCCGCCAAGACCGGTGAGGATGAAGCCGCGACCTCGGGCGAGGAAACGAAGTATTCCGACGCCGATTTCTTCGAGAACCCCTATTCGGTCCTCTCCGAGATCGCCAACGAGGTGGGCCGCGAGGCCAATATCAGTTCGAAAGGGGAGGGCGGGGCCTCGACCTCCGGCCCTGCGACCGGTGCCGAAGGCGGCGAAGCCTATCGCGATCCCTTCGATCCGGATTTCTGGACGAAGCAGGTCGAACTGAAGAAGATCGCCGACGCCGGTTCGGGTACAGCCGACAAGGCGGGCAATGGTGCTGCGGAGAACATCGGCGACGGCAAGGCCGATGCCATGGCAGCTGCGAACGATCCCGCAACGCCGAAGGCCGCGCCATCGGTCGCCGAGACCAAGGCTGCAACGGAGCTGAAGCAGGCCATCGAGAAGGAGATCGGCGGCGCCGCCGGCAAGCTTGCCGAAGGCCTCATCGTCACCCCGACCGAAGGCGGGCTGCTGGTCTCGATCAGCGAGCAGAGCGATACCCCGATGTTCGGCCTGGGTTCGGCCGTTCCGGAACGCGCCACGGTTCTCGCCATGGAAAAGATCGGCAAGCTGCTCTCCACCCGCAGCGGCGCCATCGCCATTCGCGGCCATACCGACGGACGGCCGTTCAAGTCGGGCGGCTATGACAACTGGCGTTTGTCGGCCGACCGTGCCCAGAGCGCCTATTACATGCTCGTCCACGGTGGGCTTGCCGAGAGCCGCGTCAGCCAGATCAGCGGTTTTGCCGACCGGCGCCTGCAGGTTCCGACGGATCCGAACGCGGCTGCCAACCGGCGCATCGAGATCCTCGTCCAGACGAACCAGGGCTAGGCCATGAAGAAGGCTTTCCGCTCCGTTCTGCTCGGCGCCTGCGTATCGCTCGCCTCGCTGTCGGCCGTTCAGGCCGCAGGCAGCGAAGACGACAACCTGCCGCCTTACAAGATGATCCGCTCGCTGCAGCACGTTCAGGACAGCATCGTGCATGGCGATCTCTCCTCGGCCGATATGCAGCAGTTCATGCTCGGCGCCATCGAGAAGCGCCTGATGACGGCCGATCGCAGCGTCTTTGCCGATCCGCGCAATGTGGATGCGGCCCTGATCTACGCCATGAGCGGCGGAAACCCCAAGACGCTCGCCTATCTTGCAAGCCGCGACATCGACGGCAATTTCGACAATCGCGTCACCGATGCCCTTGGCCACTACCTGAACGGCAAGGGTGGGCTGATCGTGGAGACCATGTCGAAGACGATCGACGAGTACAAGAATGCGCCGATCGGCCCCTATCTCTATCTGGTTTACGGCAATGCGGTCGCCCAGCAGGATCCCGGCAAGGCTGTGAAGGCCTATGACTGGGCAAGGCTTGTCGCGCCCGGCACCAATATCGAGGAGGCAGCCCTGCGCCGCTCCCTCACGCTGACCACGCGAGCCGGCAAGGTCGACCGGGCGCTGGCTTATGCGCTCGCCTATACCCGCCGCTTCATGACCTCGCCCTATGCGGGCCAGTTCGCGGATATCTTCGTGGAGCTTGCGGTCGCCAACTATGGCGATGCCAAGCGCCAGAAAATCGAGGAGATCCTGTCCTTCATGGACAAGCCGCGCCAGCGCGAGGTCTTTCTGCGGATCGCGCGGAATGCCGCCATTGCGGGGCTGAAGCCGCTGACGAAGCTTGCCTCCGAACGCGCGGCGGCCCTGTCCGCGACGGCGGATACCGAGCCGAACGCGCTGGCGACATTCTATTCCGGTCTCGTGGATGTGCCGTCGACCGGCATCCTCGAAGCCGTCAAGGATATCGAGGCCATTCCGGACGCCGAACTGTCTGCGCGTGACCGCAGCTTGAGGGCGGCAGCCCAGGCCGTCGCACGGGAGGTGCTGCGGGCGCCGGTTGCGGATGTGCCGGCCGATGCCGACAGTTCAGCACAAGCCAGCGCCGACATACTGGCTTCACAAACGCCGTCCCCTGACGCCATGTCGGGCGCCGGCAGCAGCGACAGCCCTTTTGCAGCCCCTGCGACGCCGACGACGTCCGAAGCTGCGCCCGCCAAGCCCGAGACATCGGCCTCGGCGGATATCGATCCGGCGCTGGCGACGTTTCTCACGAGTGGGAAGAGCAAGCTGGGCGAGATCGATGCCCTGCTGCGGGAGGATATGTAGATATGAGATCCCTCGATGACGCGCTGCCGGCAGCCAAGACGGCCCGCGCAAGCGTTTCTGCCGTCAAGAATCGGCACGGCGACGCCGAAGGCGGCGCAGCCTTTCGCAAGACCTTCGCCGATCTCGGGCAGGCTCGTGACACGACGGCGAAGACGCCGGCCGGCGGTGCCAACGCCCAGCCGGACGAGCCTGCGGATATCACGACAACCGGTCCGTCTGTCCACACCCGACAGATCGACAAGGTGGGGGCGGCACCGCTGCGCTTGCGCGAGGCGGCCGGCTCCGTGTCGCGTGAGGGAGAGCCGGACCTGACGTCGCAGGCTTCCGTCACCCGTGGCGAAAGCCCATCGACAAAGACCGATTTCCCTGCATCTCCCGAGGCTCCTGACGAAAAAACCGACGCGCTGGCGCTCCTGTCCCTCGTGACCGCAGCGCAGCCAGAAGATACGGATGGCGAAGCCGCCGTGCCTGCGTCACCGTCGGACGATGCCGCAAGCGAGAGCCGGCCGGCGCTTCCCAAGACGACACAGACAGCCGCGACGTCAACGCTTTCCGCCACCCTCGCATTGAAAGCCATCAAGGCCGACCCTGCGACAGTGGCGGCGGATGATACGACAGAGATCCCAGCGACCAAGAGCCGCGATGTGGCCGCCCCGCCTCGCCCTGCGACGCCGCCACGGATGGCGGCGGCTCCAGTCGCGCCGACGCTTGAGGCCACAATGCCAGCGATCGCATCCGAACCGCCGCAGGAGCCGGATGTGCACGCGTCTGCCGCTGTGCGCGTGGCAAGGACGCCCTCCGGTCCGAAATCGGCGGATACACGTGGCATGGCCGAGGACGCGCGTTCGGCAACGCCCGACACGGCGTCTCCTTCTTTGCCGAAGATGCCACCGCAGCTTCAAGCGGTTGCGCCTGGAAAGATCGCCGCCGCACCGGCATCGGACGTGGTCGAGCCTGAGGCTGACACCCCCTCTCCGCAGGTCGCGGCACGGCCTCTTCTGCGCCAGGCAAAGCAGGAAACAATCGAGATGACGCCGGAACCTGCGGAGGCGTCCGCGGCAGAGCCGGCGCCAGCGGCGGCCGCGGATATTCGCAGCCTCATGGCCATTCTCGGGCCGGTCCCGCCGCAGCCGGCGGTGGCTGTGTCTGCGAGAGATGGAAGCATCGCGGCCGAGATGGAGACCCCGACTCCGAAGGTCGCGGGCGACAGGGCGCGCCTGCCGGTGGCCGAAATGGCAGCGGCCGATGGCCCGGCCTTGCCGACATCGACCGATGGCGCCGACCCGGTCTTCCGCTTCGCGCGGGCGGATGGCAAGGTCAGCCCGATCTCGCTGCGCGCGGAGGCCGAACGGCCCGCGTCCAAGGCGCCGAACGATCCGGCCAGCGCCAAGGCCGAGACGGTTACCGTGCTGGATGCGCGGCGCTACCTCGGCATCGCACCGACGCTCGGCAACCAGCTGCCGATGACGGCCAACGCCCAGGCGGTTGCCGCGGCCATCACCGGCAATGGCGACCCGACGCAGGCGCTTCAGGCGAACACCGGCATCGCGGGTCCGCAGGGCGCCACCGGCAAGGTGGTCAACACGCTCAAGATCCAGATGCATCCGATCGACCTCGGTCTCGTCACGGCCACGCTGCGTCTGCGCGACGACGAGCTGCAGATCGATCTTCGCGTCCAGACGGGCGATGCCTACCGGCAGCTGACCAACGACCAGGATGCGATGATCAAGGCGCTTCGCGCGCAGGGTTTCCAGGTCGATCAGGTCAACGTGATCTTCACGCCATCGGACAGCGCCGGTGGAAATGACGGCTCGGGGCAACCCCAGAGCAACCAGCAGCAGCCGTCGTCGCAGAACGGACGGGACAGCCAGGGCGGCCTTGCGGCGGGCAATGGCGGAGAAGGCCGGAACGGCGGTGCGGGACAGCGGAGTGCAGATGACGGGCGGACCAGACACGACACCCTTCGCGAAACGCCTGCGGCACCTCAGCCTGCTGTGTCTGACGAGCTTTATTTCTAGTGCTCCCCTGATCGCAGAGGCTGCGTCCGGTTCGGATGCCGGTCTGTGCGAGCGCCAGATCGTCGCTGCGGCCGCCAAATACGATATCCCCGAAGGCATCCTCTATTCGGTCGGCCTCACGGAGACGGGCCGCAAGGGCTCGCTGCAGCCCTATGCCATGAACATCGATGGCAAGGCCGTGTTTGCTTCGAGCGCGGCGGAGGTGCTGCAGCTATTCGAGGCGGCCCGGGCAGGGGGCGCCAGGCTCATCGACCTCGGTTGCATGCAGATCAATTATCGCTACCACGGAGAGAATTTCGCATCACCGGAAGCAATGCTCGATCCGCGCACGAATGTCGAATACGCCGCACAATTTCTCGCAAATCTCCATGCCCGCCACGAGACCTGGACCATGGCGGTCGCCCGGTATCACGCCGGTCCGAACAACGATCCCGCCCAGAAGCAATATGTCTGCCGCGTGATCGCAAATCTGGTAGCGACAGGTTACGGTAAGTGGACGCCGAACGCCGCGTCCTTCTGCCGTTAACGGTTCGTTCATCACAACCTTTACGATTTTAAATCGATGATTTGTTGCAATGCACGCATATGTCCATCGTTGCGGAAATGAGGCGCGTGCAATGGCGATCATTAACACGTGTTAACCTTTCCACAGAATTAATAGTCGGTGTGCCGAAATGAGCCACTACATCTTGATCAAATCGGTCCGGGGACCCTGAGCTAGTACCATTTCTACCCACCAAAAGCCTCTAATTGTGACGAGGCGCTACGATTCGTACCAATGACGTATTGGAAAACACCATACTGATTCGGAGCGGACGAATGATCGTAGTGGTTGATGAACGTGAACTTGTAAAAGATGGATACACCTCTCTCTTCGGAAGGGAAGGCGTACCCTCCACCGGGTTTGATCCCAAGGAATTCGGCGACTGGGTCTCGACCGCTGCAGACAGCGATATCGATGCTGTCGAGGTGTTCCTGATCGGCCAGGGCGAACGGGCCATGACCCTTCCCCGCGCCATCCGGGATCGTTCCGCGGCACCGGTCATCGCCATCAGCGACACGCCGTCGCTGGAAGCCACGCTCGCCTTCTTCGACTGCGGAGTCGATGACGTCGTGCGCAAGCCGGTTCATCCCCGCGAGATCCTCGCCCGTGCAGCGGCCATCCGCCGCCGCCTCAAGTCCCTGTCCAACTACACCGACATCGGTGCGATCCGCGTCTTCTCGGACGGCCGCGATCCCGAGATCGAAGGCCAGACCTTCGCCCTGCCGCGGCGCGAACGCCGCATCCTGGAATATCTGGTCGCCAACCGCGGCCGTCGCGTCTCCAAGTCGCAGATCTTCAACGCGATCTACGGCATCTTCGATGAAGACGTCGAAGAGAACGTCGTCGAAAGCCACATCAGCAAGCTGCGCAAGAAGCTGCGCAAGAAGTTGGGCTTCGACCCGATCGATAGCAAGCGCTTCCTGGGCTACTGCATCGACTGGAGCTGAGCCTCCTTCTGCCACCCCGGTTTCTATGGGAGCCATGGGGTCTTTCGAAAGCGAACGACGAGGGTTCGCAATCGGGAGACGCCATGGCTCTCTTCCGTTTCATGCAGCTGAATTTCTTCAAGAAATTGCGATCGTCCTTTCGTCTCCTCCCTCGGGACGGGCAGGCTGAACAGGTTCACGCAAGGCTTGCTTCCTAGTGTCACCAGGACGAACGAAACGAGGATTGGACATGAGTCTCTACGGAATGATGCGGACCGGCGGATCCGGCATGAACGCACAGGCCAACCGCCTGAGCACCGTCGCGGAGAACATCGCGAATGCCAGCACCACCGGCTACAAGCGCTCATCGACGGAATTCTCTTCGTTGATCCTGCCCGCGACGGGCGGAAGCTACAATTCGGGCGGCGTCGATACCAAGGTTCGCCGCAGCGTCGACGATGAAGGCGCGACGGTCACGACGACCTCCGGTTCCGACCTGCGGATCAACGGCGAAGGCTTCTTCGTGGTATCCGATGCGACGGGCGCGTCCTACATGACCCGCGCCGGCGCCTTCACCAAGAATGAAGCCGGCAACCTGATCAACTCGGGCGGCTACGCCCTTCAGGGCTATGCCTATGTCGATGGCAAGGCCCCGACGGCGGTCGCCAACAGCTTCGATGGCCTGACGAACATCAATCTGTCATCGGGAGGCCTCACGGCAACCGGCACGAAGGTCGCGGCCTTCGGTGCGAACCTCGACTCGCGGACGACTGCCGGTGATCCGGCCTCCACGACCTCGATGAGCGTCTACGACACGCAGGGCAATGCGCGCGTTCTCGATATCTCCTACGCCAAGACCGAAACCAACGCCTGGAGCGTTTCCGTGAAGGATCGTGCCAGCGGCGAAGAGCTCGGCAGGACCACGATGGCGTTCGGCGAGGACGGCAGCCTGACGACGTCTCCGGTCACGGTGACGACGGCCGAGAAGACCTATGCCGGCGCCAAGCTGAACGAGATCACGATCGACCTGTCCAAGACGACCCAGCTGGGTTCCGCCTTCACGCCGGTTCCCGGAGACAAGGACGGCAACGCACCGAGCGCCGTCGCGGGCTTCGAGATCGACAAGGAAGGCGTTGTCTACGTCCGATACGCCAACAACGATCTGGATCCCCGTTACCGCCTGGCGCTTGCAACGGTCCAGAGCGTCAACAATCTCGAGCCGCAGGCCGGCAACGTCTATCTGGCAGGGTCTTCCTCCGGCGAAGTCTCCGTCGGTTACGCCGGCACCGGCCAGTTCGGCGGGGTCCAGGACAACGCTCTGGAAGGCTCCAACGTCGATATCGCTGACGAACTGACGGCGATGATCGAATCCCAGCGCAGCTACACGGCCAACTCCAAGGTCTTCCAGACAGGCGCCGACCTTCTGGACGTCCTGGTCAACCTCAAGCGCTGATCTAGAAAAGGACGGGCTCCGTCATGTCTCTCGCTTCTGCCATTACCACGGCTCAGACGATCTTCAGCAATACCGGCAAGCAGACGGCCGTCGTATCGCAGAACATCGCGAATGTCGGCAATGCCGACTACTCGCGTCGTCTCGCCATGATGGGCGTAGACAACGACGGACAGCCCTATCTCAAGGTGCAGCGCGCCCAGAACGACGCGCTGTTCAAGCAGACCGTTTCCAGCATCTCGGACAATGCCGGACAGTCGAGACTGCTGTTCGGTCTCCAGCAGATACAGTCGGCCTTCGGCGGCGCGGATTATCCGACGGCGCCGTCGACCTATATGGCCTCGTTCCGCAGCAGCCTCCAGACGTTTGCCGCGTCGCCCAGCAGCATCACGATCGCCCGCTCCGCCGTGGCGGAAGCGCGAGATGTGGCGAATGCCTTGAACTCCGCCTCCACCGTCCTCGACGAGGTCAAGGCGACGACGGACAAGGAAATCGGCGAGCAGGTCGTGCAGCTCAACGAGTATCTCTCGGCCTTTGAGAAGGTGAACTACACCGTCATCGGCATGCTGGCCAACGGCAAGGATGCAAGCGATGCGCTCGACAAGCGGGACTCGCTCCTGAAGTCGATCGCCGGCATCGTCGGAATTTCGACCACCATCCGCCAGAGCATGGATACCGTCATCTATACGAGCGATGGCAGCGTGCTCTTCGAAACGTCGGCGCGCAAGGTCGAGCTGGCCGGCAAGGACGGCTCCTCGTCTCCGCCGTTTCATGTGGAAATCGACAATGAGGAGCTGAAGCCCGGTTCCGGTGGCAACACCTCGGCACAGGGATCGCTGGCGGCGCTCTTCCAGCTGCGCGACGATATCGCACCGATGATGCAGAACCAGCTGGACGAAATCGCCCGCGGTCTGATCGTCGCCTTCCGCGAGACCGACCAGTCCCTTCCCAAGGACAGCCGCGAGCCGGGATTGCCGGGTCTGTTCGTCGAGGCGAACAGCACGGACATGCCGGCGTCGGGCAAGATCTCCTCGGGCCTTGCCGGACGCATCCGGATCAATGCCGCCGTCGATGACAATCCCATGCTGCTGCGGGATGGTGGTTTCAACAACACGTCCACCGCGACGAACTACACCTACAACACGGATGGTGTCGCGGCCTATACCGGTCGCCTCGATGGCCTCATCGAGGAGATGGGCACGCAGCAGACATTCGACGCCAAGGCGGATATCGGCGAAAGCGCGAACGTCATAGGCTACGCCTCCAGCTCGATCGGCTGGATCGAGCAGCTGCGCAAGGCGGCAACCTCGGCCGACGAGACCAAGGGGGCCATGCTGGCCCAGATGCAGCAGACGCTGAGCAACGAAACCGGCGTCAGCCTCGATGAGGAATTGTCGCTGATGCTCGATCTCGAGCAGTCCTACAAGGCATCGGCAAAACTGATGACCACCGTGGACGAAATGCTCAAATCCTTGCTGGACATGGTGAGATAAGATGAAGACGTCATTCATTTCCAATCTGGCGGTTCAGAACGCCATGCGGCTCAGCGTCCAGCGCGGCCAGTCCGAAGTCGTGAAGCTCCAGCAGGAAGTCACGACCGGCGTTCATGCCGATCCGGGTGCGGCGCTCGGTTCCAGTGCCGCGCGGCTCGTCAGCCTCAAGGACGAGCTGCAGCGCCTGACCAACATCAAGGACACGAACGCGCTCGTGACCCAGCGTCTCTCGACGTCGCAGCTCGCCATCGAATCGATGCGCAAGGCGGGCGAGGAAATGAACACGACGCTGGTCGGGTCCATGGGCGTCGACGACGCCTCGCGGCTTGCCAACACGAAGACGGCGCTCGATTCGACGTTCAACGCGTTCTTCGTGGCGGCGAACTCCCAGTCCAACGGAGAATACCTTCTCTCCGGTCTCAATTCCGACGCCAGGCCGCTGACGCCTTACGCCGAGAATGCGGCCGCCAAGCAGACCTTCGCCGATGCGTTCACGAGCTTCAAGCAGGAGAACAACAGCAATCCTGCCAACGCGACCATCGCGACCTATCGGGACCTGTCGGCCGAGCAGATGAAGGACTTCATCGACCGCAAGATCGTGCCGCTCTATGTGGGCGATACGAGCGCCGGCGAGAATGCGGTTCCCACGCAGTGGATGACGGACTGGTCGAAGGCGTCGGACAAGAACGTCCAGAGCCGGATTTCCGGATCCGAGGTCGTCTCGACGACGACGAACGCCAACGAGGCGGGCGTCCGCAAGATGGTGCTCGCCTCCGTGATCGCCAGCCAGTTGCTGACCGAGGATCTTTCCAGCCAGGCACGGACGGTCGTCAACGAAACGGCCCAGAATTACACCCAGCAGGCGATTTCCGGCATGATCAGCATGGGAAGCGATCTCGGCACGTCCGAAGGACGCGTCAACAAGGCCAACACGCTTCTGGACTCCCAGACGAAACTGCTCACCACCCACGTCGGCGATCTCGAAGGTGTCGATCCCTACGAGGCGAGCACGCGCATGAAGTCGCTGATGACGCAGATCGAGACGTCCTACACGCTCACATCGCGGATGCAGCAGCTGAGCTTGATCAATTTCCTCTGATGCGAAGAGGCCTTAGACAAACATGAGGGATGTCTGAATGTATCAGTTTTCGTATGCCGAGATCATGGAGGACGGCGTTGCCGACTCCAAGGATCGTGAGCGGCAAGTCCTCGACCGTTCGATCGCGCTTCTCGCATCTGCCAGCCGGCAGAAGGGCTATTCCCGCGAGGCCATCGAAGCAGTCTACTATACGCGGCGTCTCTGGATCCGTTTCATCGAGGATCTGCGCGCCCCGGACAATCAGCTGAATGAAGAGCTGCGCGCCAATCTGATCTCCATCGCCATCTGGATTCTGAGCGAAACCGAGAAGATCCGCAAACGCGAATCCTCGAACTTCCAGGGCATCATCGACATCACAACCATCATCAGGGATGGACTGAAATGAAAAGCACACTGCGCATCTCGCTGAAGTCGGGCGAACGGATCTTTGTGAATGGCGCCGTTCTGCGGGTCGATCGCAAGGTGGCGGTCGAATTCCTGAACGATGTCACCTTCCTGCTCGAAAACCACGTTCTCCAGCCGGAGGACGCGACCACTCCGCTGCGTCAGCTCTATTTCATCGCCCAGATGATCCTGATCAATCCGGAAGGGGCCGAGCAGTCGACCATCATGTTCCGAAAGTCGATCGTCATGCTGCTGAATTGCTTCAAGAACGACGAGATCCTGTCGGAACTGAAGCGCGTCGACGGCCTCGTCATGCAGGGTCGTGCCTTCGACGCCCTGAAGGCGATCCGCGGCCTCTACCCGATCGAGGACAAGATCCTCAACGCCCAGGAAATGGCCCCGGCCATGATCGAACACATCCGCAAGGAGATCGCACCATGGCGGTAGCTATGCCGGTTGGCGCCGCGGCGGCGACCAACACCACGACGAACACCACGGCCAAGGATGCTGCAACCGCGTCCACCAAGGCCAATCTCAACTATGACAGCTTCCTCAAGCTGCTCGTCGCCCAGATGAAGAATCAGGATCCGACGCAGCCGATGGACTCGACCCAGCAGATCGCCCAGCTCGCGACCTTCTCCCAAGTCGAGCAGACCATCCAGACGAACACCAATCTGGAAAGCCTGCTGCAGCGCACCTCGCTTTCGGAAGCCAATGCCGTGATCGGCAAGACGGTGACGAGCGCGGACGGCAAGACGACTGGCGTGGTCAAGGAGGTCACGCTATACTCCGACGGAATCGTTGCGCTTCTCGAAAACGGCACCAAGCTCCCCATCGGTCCTGGGGTTTCGGTAAAGTAGCGGTCTCGGTCCGGGAATGGGTCCGATCCTCCGTGGTGAAGTGATACTGCAATGAACGAGGCCGACGCACTCGACATGGTTCAGACGGCAATGTGGACGGTGGTCGTGGCCTCCGGCCCGCCCGTTCTCGCCGCCATGATCGTCGGCCTCGTCGTCGCCCTGATCCAGGCGCTGACGCAGGTTCAGGAAATGACGCTGACCTTCGTTCCGAAGATCCTGGCGGTCCTCGTGACCGTTGCCATCGCGGCGCCGTTCATCGGTTCGCAGGTGTCGATCTTCACAGACATCGTCTTTTCCCGCATCCAGACCGGCTTCTGATCATTCTTCCCGATCCCGCAGGTCTCGCGGGGCGCCGTCCGTCTCGCCGCGCCAGCCATCCCCGCGCAAGCTTGGACCTCTAGAACTGTCGGCATATGGGGCGACAGGTATGAATGTCGCCCGCCTCTCATGACGAGACGGACATTCCGATGGCACAACCTCCTGCAATTGTAATCCCCAAGATCGCCCCGAACGGGCGCGATGTCGGCTTCGCGCTCGGCATCGTCGCGATCCTGTCGATCCTCTTCCTGCCGATCCCCCCTTTCCTGATCGACATGGGGCTGGCCTTCTCCATCGCCTTCTCCATCCTCATTCTGATGGTGTCGCTCTGGATCCAGCGACCGCTCGATTTCTCGTCCTTCCCGGTCATCCTGCTGATCTCGACCATGATCCGCCTCGCGCTGAACATCGCGACGACGCGCGTCATTCTCTCGCACGGACACCAGGGACACGACGCAGCCGGCAGCGTCATTGCGGGTTTTGCCAGCCTTGTCATGTCCGGCGACTTCGTCATCGGTCTGATCGTCTTCCTCATCCTGATCACAGTGAACTTCATCGTCATCACCAAGGGTGCCACGCGTATCGCGGAAGTCGGCGCCCGCTTCACCCTCGATGCCATTCCCGGCAAGCAGATGTCGATCGACGCCGATTTGTCGGCCGGCCTGATCAACGAGAAGGAGGCGCAGCATCGCCGGCGCGAGCTGGAAGAGGAAAGCTCCTTCTTCGGCTCCATGGACGGTGCCTCGAAGTTCGTGCGCGGCGATGCGGTCGCCGGCCTTCTCATCACTGGCATCAATGTGTTCGGCGGCATCATCATCGGCTATTTCCGCCATGGAATGTCGATCGGCGAAGCCGCGGACGTGTTCGTCAAGCTCTCTGTCGGCGACGGTCTGGTGTCGCAGATCCCGGCACTGATCGTCTCTCTGGCCGCCGGCCTTCTCGTGTCGCGCGGCGGCACCTCCGGCTCCACCGACCAGGCGGTCGTCGGCCAGCTCAGCAACTATCCCCGCGCGCTGATGGTCGCGGCCGGCCTTCTGGCCATGCTCTCCATCATCCCCGGTCTGCCCTTCATACCCTTCGCCACGCTCGGTGTCGGCATGGCCGCCATGGCCTACATCATCCCGCGTCGTGCCGCTGCCGCAAGCCAGCTGAAGCGCGAGCAGGATCTGCAGACGGCGGCCCAGGTCAAGGACAGCGAGAAGGACAGCGTCAAGTCCGTCCTCAAGACCGCGGAAATCGAGCTGCTGCTCGGCAAGCAGGTCTCGACCCGACTGCTCGGCGCCCATCAGGAGCTCGCCTTCCGCGTCGGCAAGATGCGCCGCAAATTCGCGAGCCAGTACGGGCTCATCGTCCCCGAGATCAAGGTCTCCGACGACATCGCCGTGCCGGACAAGGCCTACCATATCCGCGTCCACGGCACGACGATCGCGTCGAACACGGTGCGCGTCGGCGAAGTCATCGTCGTCACGGGCGGCGGCCGGCGGCCGACGGTTCCGGGCGACGACATCCGCGAGCCCGCCTTCGGCATGCCCGCCGTCTCGATCCTCGAAACCTTCACCGAGGACCTGAAGCGCGAAGGCTTCCATCCGATCGACAACGTCTCCGTCGTGCTGACGCACCTGTCGGAAGTCATCCGCAACAACCTGCCGCAGCTGCTGTCCTACAAGGACGTCAAGATCCTCATCGAGCGTCTCGATCCGGAATACCGCAAACTCGCGGACGAGATCTGCACCTCGCATATGTCCTATTCGGGCCTGCAGGCCGTGCTGAAGCTGCTGCTCGCCGAGCGCGTCTCCATCCGCAACCTGCACCTCATTCTCGAAGCCGTCGCCGAACTCGCCCCGCATGTCCGCAAGACCGAGCATATCGTCGAGCACGTCCGCGTCCGCATGTCGCAGCAGCTCTGCGGCGATCTCTCCGACAACGGCACGCTGCGCGTCCTGCGGCTCGGCAACAAATGGGACATGGTGTTCCACCAGGCGCTGAAGCGCGACGCCAAGGGCGATATCGTCGAGTTCGACATCGACCCGCGCCACCTCGAGGAGTTCAGCGAGGAGGCGACGCGCGTCATCCGCGAGCATCTGGATCGCGGCATGCCGTTCGTGCTGGTATCTTCGCCCGAATCCCGCTCTTATGTGCGCATGATCATCGAACGCCTGTTTGCCACGCTGCCGGTCCTCAGCCATGTCGAGCTCGCAAAGGGGCTCGAGATCAAGATCATCGGCTCCATTTCATGATAACGGACCCGGAAGGCACGGTGCTGGCGCTGTTTGCGGCGTTCTGCCGTATCGGCGCCTGCATCATGGTCATGCCGGGGTTCTCGTCGGCGCGCGTTTCGGTCCAGATCCGCCTTTTCGCGGCGGTCGCGATCTCGATGGCGATCCTGCCGCTGATGTGGAACGACATCTATCCGCAGATCTCCGGCAAGGGTCACACCTATATCTACATCATCACCACCGAAATCGTCATCGGCAGCGTGATCGGCCTCATCGCCCGCTTCTACACGCTCGGTCTCCAGTTCGTCGGCACCGTGCTCACCATGATGATCGGCTTCACCGCGCCGCCCGCCAGCGACGTGCTCGAAGACTCCTCGGAAAACCAGGTGACGAACATGATCTCCTTTGCCGGGCTCATGGTCCTCTTCATGCTCGATTTCCATCACGTGATCTTCGAGTCGATCTTCGACAGCTACAAGGCCATGCCGCTCGGCGTCGGATTCGATCCGCAGGGCATCCTGATCACGATGACCAATGCGCTGGAAATGACCTTCATGATCATGCTGCGCCTGTCGAGCCCGTTCATCATCTACGGCCTGCTCTTCAACGTCGCGCTCGGCATGGTCAACAAGCTGGCGCCGCAGATGCCGCTCTACTTCATCTCCGCGCCCTACCTCATCATGGGCGGGCTGTTCCTTCTCTATCTGGGCATCGCCGCCATGCTGCGGCTCTTTGCCGATGGCTTCGCGGTCGTTATGCAGGGAATATAGACATGGCCGGAAACCGCTCCGACAAGCTGAAGCGCCTCGTCGCCGTCCAGCGCCATCTCGAACAGATGGCGGAGAACGAGCTTTCCGAAACCGCCCGCCAGCGCCGGGAGCTTGCGACCACGATCGATGTCGTCGCGGACGCCATGGGCTCGGCCAAGCCCCTTCACGCCATGTTCTCCGGCCACTATGCATCCCAGCTCGGCCGTCTCGCCCAGAAGGACCAGATGCTCGAAGGCATCCAGCAGGTGCACGAAGCGCGCGTGCTCAAGGAGCGTGCCAAGGGCGACCGGCTGGCCGAGCATATGAAGGACGCCCGCGCGCTCGAAGAGCGTGCCGAGGCCGACGATGCCATCTACGATCTCATCGACCAGCACGTCATGAATGGCGCGCCAGCTTCCGGTAAGCTTCACCACTCATAGTGGCCCCGGTCGACAGAATGCGGCGATCTCGTCTCGTTTCGTCAAATATCTGATTTTCATTGCGGATTTACAGCCTCTCCTCAGCGGGCTGCAGGCCGCATGACGAAGGAAGCACCCGGATGGCCATTTCTCCTCCGACCGATCTGGTGATGGATGTCCTGCGGGCGGCCGATCCGACGCAGGTCAAGGAAGCCCAGGCGCGTCTGCAGTCCAACCGGGCGGCCTTCCGCGCGTCGAGCCTGGCGGAGACCGGCAACGGCTTTGCCAACACGGTCGCGATCCTCAATCAGAACCAGGCCGGGTCCGGCCTCGGGAGTATCGAAAATCGCGCCGAGCCCAAGAAGGTGCCGGAAACCTATCGCAAGTTCGAGGCCATGGTTCTCCAGAACTTCGTCAAGTCGATGATGCCGAGCAACAGCGAAGACGTCTACGGCAAGGGCACGGCCGGCGATATCTGGAAGAGCATGATGGCCGAGCAGATCGGCAACGTCATGGCCAAGGGCAACGGCGTCGGCATTGCCGCAAGCATGGTGGCCGATGGTGCCGGCGGCGCGAACATGACGAATCGCGTCAGCGCGCAGCTCGATGGCAACAGCGCCAACATCGCCCAGAGCATGGTGCAGGAATATCAGCGCAAGGCGTTGGACGGCTTCCGGGCGAGCGACGCGCTGTCCTCGACCGACAGCACGGAATGAGAGGATGCCCGGCCCTGAGCGGGCCGGCGCAGCGACACGAACCGGCTGCCGGCATCGTCGCGATGCTCCGGCCGCCGGCAGAGGTTCATGTTTCGCACGCGGCGTCATCGGGCGGGCCCTGACGGCGAGACGTGCGGGAAATCAGGAATGCAGGCGCAGGGTGAGCGGCGAAATCCACCCGGGCACTGTGCCAAGACGGGAGACGTTCTATGGAAATTCAGGCTTCGGGCGATGTGCGGGTCCGCAACATTCTGGGTCGGCTCGAGATGATCCTCGACAATGAGAACGCCCGCATCGGCGTCGATCCCACCTTCGACCTCAAGGCGTCCAACCTGCGCAAGAGCCGGTGCCTCTACGAACTGACCATGCTCAACCGCCGGCAGGCGCCGCCGACGGACGTGTCCCCGTCCTACCTGTCGCAGGCCAAGCATATTCGCAACAAGCTGGCGACCAATTCCGAAAAGGTCGAGGCGCATCTTGAGGCCTGCCGCTCGGTGGTCGAGCTGCTGAAGACCGCCGCGCAGGATGCCGATGCCGATGGCATCTACTCCGAAGAACAGTTCCGTTACGGCGCGATGGTATGATCAAGCTTCTTCTGACCGGAGTCTGGGTCGCAGGCATCACGCTCGGATCGGTCTACGTCTCGATGCGTCACGCCTCCGCACCGGTGGAATCCAGTGAGGAGCAGGCCCGGCTCGCCGTGCAGGAATACGTTCCCGGCGAGCTGATCACGGTCCCCGTTCTGCGCGATGGCGGCGTACAGGGATATTTCCTGACGAAGCTCTCCTTCGCCGTGGACAAGACGAAGCTGAAGACGCTGCCGGTTCCCTTGAAGGAGACCGTCACCAACGCGCTGTTCGACATCCTCGTCGGCAAGCAGCTGATCAACATCGAGGACAGCACATCCTTCGATCTCGCCAACTTCAAGTCCGTCGTGAAGGCGGGCCTGAACGAGCAGATGAAGGAAGAGGTGATCTTCGAGGTGCTGGTCGAACAGCTCGAATATCTCTCCAAGGCCGATGTCGCGCGCGTCGCAAACCGCGAAAGCCGCAAGCAGCCGGAGCCGGTCGCCATCGTCGATCGCAACGGTAATACCGCACACGACGTCATCCCCGGTGCAGCCGAGAAGGCCGCCGCCGGCCACTGACACGTGGCATGAGTCGGCTTCCGGGCAGGCGCGATCGTCGCGTGCCTGTATCGCCTTGAAACGATCGCGCGACCACCGCCGCGCAGGATACGTCGTTTCCCGCGCCCCGATGCCTGCTCTTGCTCGCCTTTTCGCCGGATCGTCGTAAACGGATCCTGAATTCCCGAAAAGGCTTTTGATTGAATGGTTTAAATGCGATTTCAGATCGCTTTGCTAGTGTGCCGTCAATTGATCCGAGGATCGTGACCGCACAGGCATTCGGGAATATCCGTTCTCGTTCCAGCCCGCTCCCGTGCCGCGCAGCGGCAAAGGCGCGCGAGAGCAGGGACAGGCGAATGAGGACGATGTTCGTGCGGCGTGATGCTCCTTGATGGAGGAGTGCCCGCATGAAATATTTTCCGCCCGTGTCGATCCAGCCGTCCCACCGCGATATCCTCGACCTCGCGGTCTGCGATTTCGAATGGGAGGAAGCCTTCACCTTCGTGGACGAGGTCGCCTCGCTGCCGATCGGGCAGACGATCGTTTCCTTCCTGAATGCCAACAATGCCAACTACATGATGGAAGACCCGGACTACCGGTCGATCCTCGAGCGGCATGTGGTGCTGCCGGATGGCCATGGCGTCGATATCGCCTCCAAGATCTTTCACGGCAAGCCGTTTCCCGCCAATCTGAACGGCACCGATTTCGTGCCGGCCATGCTGACCTATATGCGCACGCCCCGCCGCGTCGCCATGGTCGGCGCGCGCGCCGACGTCCTGCAGCGGGCGGCCGAGAATTTCGCCAAGCATACGCCCTGGCACACGTTCATTCCGGTCTCGGACGGCTATTTCGATCCCTCCGAATCCGATGCCGTCATGGCGAAGGTCCGCAGGGCCAACGCCGATATCCTGCTGATCGCCATGGGCACGCCGCGCCAGGAAAAATGGATCGACCGCTATGTCGGCCCCGGACATGCCCGGCTCGTGCTCGGCGTCGGCGCCCTGTTCGATTTCATCGCCGGCGAAGTGCCACGCGCTCCCGAATCCATCCGTCGCATGCGCCTGGAATGGCTCTATCGCATGACCATCGAGCCGCACCGTCTCTGGAAGCGATACGTCATCGGCATTCCGGTTTTCCTGCGCTTCGTCCTCTGGCGCAAGCTGACCGGACCGCGCACCGCCCGCACCCATCCGGTCCGGCGTCTCTCGTCGCTGTAAGGCGCGCTGGACAGTCTGTTCCAGCGAAAACGGTGCACCGGAGAGCGATCTTCCGGTGCGGGACCCTGTCGGCCTTGAAATCCCCGCGAAGAATAGCTTAGGACGCATTGAGGCGATCTTCCGGCGTTCGCGTCCCGTATGTCCCTCTGGACGAACCACATCCGCGAGGGCCTGATGAGCACCGTTATCGATGGAAAGACCGTAGCCGCCGCCGTTCTCGACCGCGTCAAGACCGCGGCCCGCACGCTGGAAGAGAGCCACGGCGTCAAGACCGGGCTTGCCGTCGTTATCGTCGGCAATGATCCGGCCAGCCACACCTATGTCTCTTCCAAGAGCCGGATGGCCAAGGAGTGCGGTTTCGTATCCGTGCAGCACACGCTGCCGGAGGAAACGACGCAGGAAGACCTCGCCGCCATCGTCGATCGCCTCAATGCCGACCCCGCCATCCACGGCATCCTCGTGCAGCTTCCCCTGCCGCCGCATTTCGAGGCCGACCCGATCATCCAGTCGATCCGTCCGGACAAGGACGTGGACGGACTGAATGTCGTCAATGCCGGAAAGCTCGCGACCGGCGACCTCAAGGGCGGTCTCGTTTCCTGCACGCCGGCCGGGGCCATGGTCTTCGTTCGCCAGACCCACGGCGCCGATCTCTCGGGCCTGAACGCCGTCGTCATCGGCCGCTCCAACCTGTTCGGCAAGCCGATGGCAGCGCTACTGCTCGCGGCCAACGCGACCGTGACGGTCGCACACTCGCGGACCCGCGACCTGCCCGGCGTCTGCCGCAACGCGGATATCCTCGTCGCCGCCGTCGGCCGGCCGGAAATGGTGAAGGCGGTCTGGGTGAAACCGGGCGCGACGGTCATCGATGTCGGCATCAACCGCATCGCAGCCCCCGAGCGCGGGGAGGGCAAGACCCGCCTCGTCGGCGATGTCGCCTTTGCCGAATGCAAGGAGGTCGCCGCGACCATCACGCCGGTCCCCGGAGGCGTCGGGCCGATGACCATCGCCATGCTGATGGCCAACACCGTCATCGCCGCCCACCGCGCGGCCGGCGTGGAAGCGCCGAGCTTCTAGAGTCGTTCCGGTGAACACGGGTTCGCCGGCACAGCTCTCATCGATTGTTCTGCCGCATTCGCCGACGCCGAAGCGCTTCCGCTTCGGCCGGACAGGCTTTGGCGTTTGAGCGTCAACTCCGCGGTGCCGGCTTGGTCGAGTCCCGGATGATCAGCTCCGCCTGCCACACCTCCTGCTCCAGCGCGTCTTCCGGGCTCAGCACATGGGTGATCAGCCGTTCGGCGACGCGGGCACCGGCTGCCCGCAGCGAGGATTGCGTCGTCGTCAGCGGCACGTTGAAATGCTCCGGCTTCAACAGCGGCAGCACGTCGTCATGCGCGATCAGCGACACGTCGTCGCCGACCTTCAGCCCGGCGCGGTTCAGCGCCCGGACAACCCCCAGCGCCATGACCGTGCTGGAGCAGAGAATGGCCGTCGGGGGCCGGGCATCCGCCAGAAATGCCGTCGTCGCCCGAAATCCGTATTCGTCGGTCATGAAATCATGCGCGATCAAAACATCTTGCGTTTCCAGCCCGGCCTCCTTCAAGGCCGCCAGCATGCCGGCCTTGCGGCGCATGGCGAAGGTCAGGTGCTCCTGCCCGTTGATGAGCGCGATCCGGCGATGCCCGAGCGCGATCAGCAGCTGCGTCGCCGCGTGAAAGGCACCCTCGTTGTCGATGTCGAGGAAGGGATAGTCCTCGCCCTGGCCGATCGCCCGGCCATGCACCAGATAGGGGATCGGCAAAGAGCGCAGCATCTCGATCCGCGGATCGTCGCGCCGCACGGAGGCGATGAACAGCGCATCGACATTGCCGCTGGCCGCGAGCCGGCGGAAGGTCGTCTCTTCCTCTTCCGGCGCGCTCGGATTGATCACGAAGTGAAAGTCGTGACGAACGGCGGCTTCCCCAAGTCCGGTCAGGAAGGCGCTGAAATGCACGTCCGCATCGATGTCGGGCGCGACCGTCATCACGAGGCCGATGGAGGCGGCGCGGCCGGTCGCCAGGCGCTGCGCCGCGCGGTTCGGACGATACCCTGTGTCACGCACCGCCTGCAGCACGCGCTCGCGCGTTTCCGCATTCACCTCCGGATAGCCGTTCAGCGCCCGGCTGACGGTCGTCTGTGACAGGCCGAGCATCTCGGCCAACTGTCTGAGATTGACGACCATCCTCCAAAACCCCCGCCAAAGCGCTTCGATGCCTCTTCAAAGCGGTATGATGGCTCATTATCACCAAAGCCATGGCTGCGCAAAATGGTTCTCGCCTTGCCGCAGCGCAAACCTTTGCTGCACCGCAATTTAACAACGTGCGATGGACGGAGATGCAAAACCTCTTGACTTGCCGCCTCGACCAATGATTTCTTACGCTTCTCAAAGCGCTTTGAAAGCGGGCATCGCTGAAAGATGCACGGCAAGGTGCAGCGGTTTTTCGGGAGGAAACACGTGAAGACCAAACTGATCCTGGGCGCAGCTGCGCTTGCTCTCATCGCAGGAACCGCCTCAGCGGCGGAGCTGAAGTTCAAGCCGGGCGACGACGCCAAGTTCAACTGGAAGAGCTACGAGGACTTCAAGTCCGGGCACGACCTCAAGGGTCAGTCGCTGACCATTTTCGGCCCCTGGCGCGGCGAGGACCAGGTCCTGTTCGAGAGCGTGCTCGACTACTTCCGCGACGTCACCGGCGCCGATGTGAAATATTCGTCGTCCGAGAACTACGAGCAGCAGATCGTCATCGACACGCAGGCAGGTTCGCCGCCGGATGTCGCGATCCTGCCCCAGCCGGGCCTCATCGCCGACCTCGCCTCCAAGGGCTACCTGACGCCGCTTGGCGAAGGCACGGACAAGTGGCTGCTCGACAATTACGCGGCCGGCCAGTCCTGGGTCGATCTGTCGACCTATGCCGGCAAGGACGGCCAGAAGGCGCTCTACGCGTTCCCCTACAAGATCGACGTCAAGTCGCTCGTCTGGTACGTGCCCGAGAACTTCGAGGATGCGGGCTACGAAGTGCCCAAGACCATGGAAGAGCTGAAGGCGCTGACCGACAAGATCGTCGCCGATGGCGGCACGCCGTGGTGCATCGGTCTCGGTTCGGGCGGCGCGACGGGCTGGCCGGCGACCGACTGGGTCGAGGACATGATGCTGCGCACGCAGCCGGCCGATACCTATGACAAATGGGTCTCCAACGCCATTCCGTTCAACGACCCCGCCGTCGTCGGCGCGATCGGCGAATTCGGCTTCTTTGCCAAGAACCCGAAATATGTCGATGGCGGCACGCAGGCGGTTTCCTCCACCGACTTCCGCGACAGCCCGAAGGGCCTCTTCGCCTCGCCGCCGAAGTGCTACCTGCATCACCAGGCCTCCTTCATTCCGTCCTTCTTCCCGGAAGGCACGAAGGTCGGTGAAGACGCGGATTTCTTCTACATGCCGCCTTATGCCAGCAAGCCGGAACTCGGCAATCCGGTCCTCGGTGCCGGTACGCTCGCCATGATCACGAAGGACACGCCGGCCTCGCGCGCCTTCCTCGACTTCCTGAAGACGCCGATCGCGCATGAGGTCTGGATGGCCCAGTCGAGCTTCCTCACCCCCTACAAAGGCGTGAACCTCGACACGTATGCCAATGCGCCGATGAAGAAGCAGGGGGACATTCTCCTCAACGCGACCACCTTCCGCTTCGACGGCTCCGACCTGATGCCCGGCAAGATCGGCGCCGGCGCCTTCTGGACCGGCATGATCGACTATGTCGGCGGCAAGCCGGCCGCCGATGTGGCGACCGACATCCAGAAGTCCTGGGACAGCATCAAGTAACGACCGTTTCGAAACATCGCGCGCCACTTGTCACCATGGCAAGTGGCGCGCGCGGGTTCGATCTTGTGGGTGGACGACGGTCGGCCGCGCCGCGGCCTGAGGGGGGAACATGCAGCAATTGTTGATGGCTGTGGTAACGATGGTGGCCGGCGTTCTCGCCTGCGCTGCCTATTTCTACGGGACGAACCTGATCCTCGACCTGATCTTCCCGTCGAAGGGTCGATCGGGCGCCAAGGCATCGCGCAATCTGCGCATCAGCAATGCCATCCGCCCCTGGCTTTTCCTGTTTCCCGCGCTTTTCGCCATGACGATCTACCTGGTCTATCCGGTCATCGAATCCGTCTGGCTCTCCTTCCACGATCGCGCCGGGCAGACTTTCGTCGGCGGCGCCAATTATGTCTGGATGATCAATGACGGCGAATTCCGCCAGTCGATCTTCAACAATTTCCTCTGGCTGCTCGTCGTCCCGGCGCTTGCCACCTTCTTCGGCCTGATCATCGCGGCCCTGACCGACCGCATCTGGTGGGGCAATATCGCCAAGACGCTGATCTTCATGCCCATGGCGATCTCCTTCGTCGGCGCCTCGGTCATCTGGAAGTTCATCTACGACTATCGCGCTGCCGGCACCGAGCAGATCGGCCTGCTGAACGCCATCGTCACGGCGCTCGGCTTCGAGCCTCAGGCCTGGGTCACCATTCCGCTCTGGAACAACTTCTTCCTGATGGCGATCCTCGTCTGGATCCAGACCGGCTTTGCCATGGTCATCCTGTCGGCAGCGCTGCGCGGCATTCCCGAGGAAACGGTCGAGGCCGCCGTCATCGATGGCGCGAATGGCTTCCAGATCTTCTTCAAGATCATGATCCCGCAGATCTGGGGCACCATTGCCGTCGTCTGGACCACGATCACCATCCTCGTCCTCAAGGTGTTCGACATCGTGCTGGCGATGACCAACGGGCAATGGCAGACGCAGGTTCTGGCCAATCTCATGTTCGACTGGATGTTCCGCGGCGGCGGCGATTTCGGACGCGGCGCGGCGATCGCCGTGGTCATCATGCTCCTCGTCGTGCCGATCATGATCTGGAACATTCGCAATGCCGCCAAAGAGATGAAGGGACACTGAGATGATCGCATCGAAACGCTCCCCGCTCGGTCTCTTCGTCCACCTCTCGGTGCTGCTGCTGGTCATCCTCTGGACGATCCCGACGGCCGGCCTGCTCATCTCGTCGCTGCGCGACAAGGACCAGCTGGCCGTCTCCGGCTGGTGGACGGCGCTGTCCACCTCCAGCCAGAACCTGACGGTGCGCGCACCCGGCCCCGAGGCGCAGCAGCAGCGCGACGGCAAGTTCGTCATCACCGGCAATGCGCTCGACAATCCCGGCGCCAGCGTCTCCGCCTTCGGCTTCCGCACGCAGGAGCCGGCCGCCTTCGCGCCCGGCCAGACCGCGACGCTCAACGACGGCGAGCGCCTGACCGTGCAGGAGGATGGCAGCTACGAGATCGTCTCCGATGTCGCCATGGAAGGCTCGCGTGGCCAGCGCATCTTCGTTCAGGCCGCCGTGCCCTCGCGCTTCACCTTCGACAATTACCGCGAAGTCTTGAATGCGGAAGGCATCGGCGCGTCCTTCATCAACTCGCTCACCGTCTCCATTCCCTCCACCATCATCCCCATTCTCGTCGCGGCCTTTGCCGCCTATGCGCTTGCCTGGATGCCCTTTCCCGGCCGCACGCTCCTCATCGCCATCGTCGTCGGCCTCTTGGTCGTGCCACTGCAAATGTCGCTGATCCCGCTGCTCAAGCTCTATAACGGCGTCGGCGCGTTTCTGGGCGTGCCCGCCAAGACCTATGTCGGCATCTGGCTGGCGCATATGGGCTTCGGCCTGCCGCTCGCCATCTATCTGTTGCGCAACTACATGGCCGGCCTGCCGCGCGAGATCATGGAATCCGCCCGGGTCGATGGCGCCAGCGATTTCGACATCTTCGTCAAGATCATCCTGCCGCTGTCCTTCCCCGCACTTGCCTCCTTCGCCATCTTCCAGTTCCTCTGGACCTGGAACGATCTGCTCGTCGCCATGGTCTTCCTCGGCACCGGCAACAACGAGCTGGTGCTCACCGGCCGCCTCGTCAACCTGCTCGGCTCGCGCGGCGGCAACTGGGAAATCCTGACGGCCTCCGCCTTCATCACCATCATCATTCCGCTGATCGTCTTCTTCAGCCTGCAACGCTATCTCGTGCGCGGCCTGCTGGCGGGATCCGTCAAGGGCGGTTGATCCGCATCGCGCAAACCGAACCTCTTTTCCGAACCCATCCGTCCCCGAACTCATCCGTCCAAGGACCTGCCCCCTTCCATGAGCCTGCCCCTTTCCAAGAGCCAGACCGAACAGACCTCCACGATGCTTCCCGCCGATCGCGACTGGTGGCGTGGCGCCGTGATCTACCAGATCTATCCGCGATCCTATCAGGACAGCAACGACGACGGCATCGGGGATCTCAAGGGGATCACGCGACGACTGCCCTACATCGCCTCGCTGAATGTCGACGCCATCTGGATCTCGCCGTTCTTCACATCGCCGATGAAGGATTTCGGCTACGACGTCTCGAACTATAACGGCGTCGATCCGATCTTCGGGCTGTTGTCGGATTTCGACGACCTGATCGCGGAGGCGCATCGCCTCGGAATCCGGGTCATGATCGACCTCGTCCTCTCCCACACATCGGACCAGCACCCCTGGTTTGCCGAAAGCCGCTCCAGCCGCTTCAACCCCAAGGCGGACTGGTACGTCTGGTCGGACTCCAAACCCGACGGCACGCCGCCCAACAACTGGATGTCGATCTTCGGCGGCTCGGCTTGGGCTTGGGACCCGACGCGCCTGCAATATTACATGCACAACTTCCTGACGTCGCAGCCGGACCTGAACCTGCACAACACCGAGGTGCAGGACGCGCTGATCGCCGTCGAGCGCTTCTGGCTGGAGCGCGGCGTCGACGGCTTCCGGCTCGACACGATCAACTTCTACTTCCACGACCTGCAACTGCGCGACAACCCGGCGCTGGCGCCCGAGCGCCGCAATGCCAATACGGCACCGGCCGTGAACCCCTACAATTACCAGGAGCACCTCTACGACAAGAACCGGCCCGAGAACATCGCCTTCCTCCAGCGCTTCCGCGCCGTCATGGACGAGTTTCCGGCGATTGCCGCGGTCGGCGAGGTGGGCGACAGCCAGATCGGCCTCGAAATCGCCGGGCAGTACACCTCGGGCGGCGACAAGATGCATATGTGCTACGCCTTCGAGTTCCTGGCGCCCGATCCGCTGACGCCGGCGCGCGTGGCCGAGGTCCAGCATGCCTTCGAGCGGGCGGCACCCGAAGGCTGGGCTTGCTGGGCGTTTTCCAACCACGACGTCGTGCGTCATGTCTCCCGCTGGGGACAGGGCATCGCGGATCATGACGCGCATGCGAAGTTTCTCGCCAGCATGCTGATGTCGCTGCGCGGCTCCGTCTGCATCTATCAGGGCGAGGAACTGGCGCTGACCGAGGCCGATCTCGCCTATGAGGATCTGCAGGATCCGTACGGCATCCAGTTCTGGCCCGACTTCAAGGGTCGTGACGGCTGCCGCACGCCGATGGTCTGGGAGGCGGATGCGCAGAATGGCGGCTTCGGCGATGGCAGGCCCTGGCTGCCGGTGCCGCCCGAGCATCTGCCCCGCGCCGTTTCGGTGCAGGAGCAGGACATGCGCTCCGTTCTCCACCACTACCGCCGCTTCCTCGCCTTCCGCCGTCAACACGCGGCGCTGGCCAAGGGCGAGATCGCCTTCAAGCCCTATGCCGCGCCGATCCTCGGCTTCGAGCGGAGCCATGGCAACGAGACGCTGCTGTGCCTCTTCAATATGAGCGGCGAAACGGCATCGGTGGAGCGGCCGGCCGAGCGGCTCGAGGTTCTGACCGTCCACGGCTTTGCCTCGGAACTCGGCGACAACAGCATTACACTGCCCGCCTGGAGCGGATTTTTCGCGCGGATCGTCTGACGATCACGATTGAAGTGAACGGGGAGGGACCCATGTCCGGACTGGAACTACGCAAGATCCGCAAATCCTATGGTGCCGTGGACGTCATCCACGGCATCGATCTCACGATCGAAAAGGGCGAGTTCATCGTCTTCGTCGGCCCGTCCGGCTGCGGAAAATCGACGCTGCTGCGCATGATCGCCGGGCTCGAGGAGATCACCGGCGGCGAGATGTTCATCGAGGGCGAGAAGGTCAACGACACCCCGCCCTCCAAGCGTGGCATCGCCATGGTGTTCCAGTCCTATGCGCTCTACCCGCATATGACGGTCTACGACAACATGGCCTTCGGCATGCGCATCGCCAAGGAAAGCAAGGAGGAGATCGACCGCCGCGTCCGCGCCGCCGCCGATATCCTGCAGCTGACGCAATATCTCGATCGCCTGCCGAAGGCGCTCTCCGGCGGCCAGCGCCAGCGCGTCGCCATCGGCCGCGCCATCTGCCGCGATCCCAAGGTCTTCCTGTTCGACGAGCCGCTGTCCAACCTCGATGCGGCACTGCGCGTCGCCACCCGCATCGAGATCGCCCGGTTGAACGAGCAGATGGCCGACACGACCATGATCTACGTCACCCACGATCAGGTGGAGGCGATGACGCTTGCGGACCGCATCGTCGTCCTCTCAGGCGGGCATATCGAGCAGGTCGGCCCGCCGCTCGAACTCTACGAGCGCCCCGCCAATCTCTTCGTCGCCCAGTTCATCGGCTCGCCGGCCATGAACATCATTCCCGCGCGGATCGTCGCCACCGGCGCCCAGACGACGGTCGAACTCGTCGGCGGCAAGCGCGACATCCTCGACATCCCGACGCCCGATACCGAAAGCGGCCGTCAGGCGAGCTTCGGCGTCCGCCCCGAGGACCTGCAGATCACCACCGGCGACAGCTTCCTCTTCGAAGGTACCGTCTCCATCGTCGAGGCCCTGGGCGAAGTCACTCTCCTCTACATCGAAGGTCTCGTTCCCGACGAACCCATCATCGCCAAACTTGCCGGCATCCAGCCGATCAAGCGCGGAGAGCGCGTCCGCTTCACCGCAGACCGGGCGAAGCTCCACCTGTTTGACGGGGAGGGGAAGACGTATCGGCGCTGATCACCGGCGACACCGGATCTCCCAAGCTTCTCCCGGAACCAAACCTGCTCTCTGCGAATTGGGTGGGGCGAGAAAGCAAAGGAGCTTCGCATGGCATATATCGACGCTAAGGACGGCACGAAACTTCACGTCAAGGATATGGGGCAAGGCCGTCCCGTCGTCCTCATCCACGGCTGGCCTCTGACCGGCGACATGTTCGAATATCAGACCGTCGCCCTGCTTGAGGCAGGCTACCGCGTCATCACCTATGACCGCCGCGGCTTCGGCCAGTCGGGCCATCCCGCGACCGGCTACACGTACGACACCTTCGCCGACGACCTCGCAAGCGTCATTGAAGGGCTCGACCTGCAGGATGTCTCGCTGGTCGGTTTCTCCATGGGCGGCGGCGAGATCGCGCGCTATCTCTCCCGGCACGGCGCATCGCGCATCGCCAAGGCCGTCCTCGTGGCGTCCGTCGCGCCGTATCTCCTCAAGGATGAGAGCAACCCGGACGGCGTGGATGCGAGCGTGTTCGAGGATATGAAGACGCAGATCCGCGAGGATCGTTTCGCATTTCTCCAGAGCTTTGCAAAGACCTTCTACGGTGTCGGGCTGGTCAGCCGTCCGGTGAGCCAGGGGGTGCTCGACTGGTCCTTCGTGCTCGGCGTCATGGCCAGCCCCAAGGCGACGATCGACTGCGTGACCGCCTTCGGAACGACCGACTTCCGCCCGGATCTCGCGTCCTTCACCATCCCCACACTCGTCATCCACGGCACCGCCGACAAGACCGTCCCCATCGATCCCTCCGGCCGTGCGGCCGCGAACGGCATCGCCGGTGCACGGTTGATCGAATATGACGGCGAGCCCCACGGCCTGTTCGCCACGGTGCCGGACCGGCTGAACAAGGATCTCCTCGAGTTCCTGGCATAAGAGACAAAAGAGCGCGCCGATGATGTCGGCGCGCTCTTTGGCATGAACGGAACGAGTTCTCCGTCGAGATGTCGCTTTTAAGCAGCCTCTCGAACCAGAATATCGACGTGTAGACCGGCTCTTGACAGCAGGGTTACCATCATGTCGATCGAGAACAAGGTAATTCTCCCATGCATAAGATCGGAGATGCTTGGGCGGGGAATGGCCAATCGGTCCGCAGCCTCGGCCTCTGTCCAGCCTTCCGTGCGGATATGCTGCTCAAGGGCCCCCATCAGTTTTGACCGGAGCTTCAGGTTCTCAGCTTCCGCCGGGTTATCCTCGATTGCATCCCAGACACTAGAGTCTGTCAGGCTGTTATTGCACCATACCCTGCGTGTCGCAGGTACGCGGCGCATTCTGTTGGGCTGAAGTGAGTGAGGAGGCTTCCGACCTCGCGCCAAGCCTCCTCGATCGTTCGGCGGTC
>NZ_JAJOZR010000029.1:0-5725 GCF_021168455.1 Rhizobium quercicola | reverse complement strand
GCGATCCATCAGGCCAATTGCCCTCAATCGCAAGAATGCGCTCTTCGCAGGCTCCGACGCCGGGGCCGAACACTGGGCGACCATCGCCTCGCTGATCGAGACTGCCAAGCTCAACAATGTCGAGCCGCTGGCCTATATCTCAGACGTCCTCACCCGGATCGTCAACGGGCATCCAAACAGCCAGATCGACGATCTGCTGCCTTGGGCCTACGCCGCAAATCCCGAACTCAAAGCCGTGGCCTGAGAACACCGCTTACGCTCCTCAATCAGCCCGACGATGAAGACTTCATGCCCATCAAGGCTGGAACTCCGGCGGCGACCCTGCGGTCGCGGTGCCAGTTCACCCATCTTGGCCCGCGCAATCCAGCGGATCGCGCTCGACACACCGACCCCGAACCGTGCTGCCGCCTGCCGCGCCGACATGCCTTCATCCGATGCCCTCACGACCCGCGACCGAAGATCGCCGCTCAATGCCTTGCCCATTCTCCACCTCCGTGCAGGTCGATGTTGAATCAGAATGGTCTGCAGCAGTCACCTCACAATCGATTCATCGATCACAGGACGCGCTCTAGATGATTTCATCGCACTGGTCGTTCCGGAATTGCACAAGCGCGGGATGTTTCGCACGGATTACGAAAGCAGGACGCTTCGCGAGAAGCTCGGTCTCGGCGGAGCCTGCCGATGGACCTGAAAACTTGTCCAGGGACTGAAGGCCGTCGAGTAGCGTGCTTGGCGCCTTGTCCAGTCGCAAAGAGGCTGCCCTTCGAACTCACGCCTCATCGATGATCGTGCTGATTAGCCTACTCCGAGGCACTCTTTCGCCGACAAACCGTCCAGTTCCATCAGCGCTATGAAAGAATCAAACCGCAACCATCTGCCTCAGGTTCGCGGCTCCACCGAATTAGAGGTCAAAGCTGTAGTCCGCCAATGCGAGGTCGTCGCCCTTGGTCCGCCCACTTTTCACACACATCCGTACTAATGTCTAAACAACCTCCGAAAAAATATGGTCGATATGGAAAATATCATCGACCTCTATTATCTCCATCGGCGTCTTATTCGGAAACTTGAGAACTTTACCTGGGCTCCATTTAGAGTACGCCGAGCGTACAAGTTCCATAAAATCTACCATACCTGCATTTGTTGAATTTCGTAGCTTGCCGTCGATGTTATGACGGACAAGATTCATGTGTCTCATCGCAACCAACTCCGTCGGAAGCATGCGAAAGCTCTCTCGATCACCATGAAGGCTACGCGTCGGATCGACCAGAGCGGGATAAGCTGCACCATAGGAAAGCTCGCTATCGACATCCAGTTTCGTCAGGAAAGCGCAGCATGTATTATCAGGGAGAGCGGACCGATATATCGGGCGCTTGATGTGAAGATAAGTTGAAACAGCAGTCGACTTTAGCCCGTCATCCTCGATTAACTGCTTTGCGGCATCAAATTCGGATTGAACGTAGTATTCGTCGCAGTCTAGCGTAATGAAGTAATCAACAGCTGCACGCTTGGCTTTCTGCAATCCAATATTTCTTTTTGCCAATTCATTAAATGCAGGCGAAAGAGACAGGTCGGGTTTGTAGTGAATGACCTCATCTACCAGGCCGCCTGCTTTTGCCTCCTCGATGACAGCTTCAAGATCGGGGCTCGCCGGTATTCCGTGGTTTGAAACATATTGCACGACAACATTGATGTAATCCAAGCAAGGACGAATAGCTTTTAACGATGGAAGCAGATGTTCTTCAGCGTTGAATACGTTATAGGAGCCACCATATATCATTTTCTAACCTATGCTATTAAAAGAGATTCTACAGCGTGACGATATAGCCGATGTTGGAACAGCCACTCGCGTTGCACGTAAATTGGGGGACTTTTCGTTAAACTTTCCGATAGAACCTCAATGAATTTATCCAGGCAGAAATCGATGTCGAATGTTCTCTGCATATTAAACATCATGTCTAACGAAGCTTGTCGATCGTTTACAATTTCTTCTGCAATTTGCATTCCTGTTTTCTTTGCGCATGACGGACGGCCGGAAAAATTGTGGGTCCGATTCTTCTGGTAGTTATTATCCGTAAGGTAACCATCGCCTCCATGAGGTCCGTAGACATAGACGGGGAGGCCACCAAGCAACCCGTAAATGACGCTTTTCCCAATGGTGATAACGGCGTCCGCCCATGCGATGTCATCGGGCGTAACAAGGCGATAGACACCAGTATTCACTCCGAGCTTCTCAACATGCAGGTTGTACTCTTTCCGCATGTATGTCGCGGCGTCTTCCAACTCCGGGACGACATGGTTCGATACCAGTAGGACCCTCACGAGTTCAGATCGATCCCGTTGCGCAAACTTAAATGCAGATGGCCCGGCGTTGCCGAAAACGATTTCCCTCCCGGTCTTGCCTTGAATGCTGACAATTGCTTCGAGCGTTTCGTCCGAATTGCAGAGGATGGCACTCGCAAGATCTTTCTCTAGCGCGTAGGTCGGTAATTCCAGCGGGACCGCTGGGCTCAAATGGGTGAAAATCACTTTCGCGGGGAGCGGACGGCCGACGTAGCTCTCGATGTCAACTATTCCGAAGGTGATATGTTGGCACCATATTACGTCATATTCTCCCGGATCTACTTTGTCTCTCAGCTGAAATGCATCGATGCCGTTCTGTTGAAGAATCGTGGCCATCGGCGATGTTAACTTCATGCAACCGACGTAGGCATCGTACCCGAGCTGTTGGAACGCCTTTGCTGCTTCCAAGATTACGACAGAAGAACCGGTAATATCAGTCATCCAATGGGTAAGGAACAACATCTTTCTTGAAACAGGCATTCGTGTGTCTTTCATCGAATATGAGGCGTTGAGCGTAGACTATGTCAGCTCGCTGGTCGACCATCTTTGCGAAAGCTGGCTGTGGAAAGTCGACCACAGCAAACTTGGCTTACGAGGAGCAGATTTTCGAGAAAGAATTGCAAAGACCCAGCACCCGTTTCAAGGAGGGTCATGAGTTTTCAATCTGGGCTCACGCGGCCTGGTTTGCCATCGCCAGTTTTAGTCAAGATTCGCTGCGGGCGATATCGTCCGGCGCTGAATGTGAACGATGTTGATCTCCGGCATGGATTTCCAAGAGTTCCAGCGTGTCATAACCATTGGTCGCACAGAATGGCAAATGAGTTCTGAACAAAGTTGTGTGTATCACGCTGTGGGAAGGGCTTCACACATAACTGCCATCGCCTTACCCTCTCCCTTCTATGTCATCGGAGACTGCAATGGCTATAACGAAACGGAATTTGCTGACTGGCGGTGCTGCCGCAGGTGGAGCGATCGGCGCGGGAGTGGCGACGATGACATTGGCAAGGCAGCGAGCGTCTACACCTGAAGCGCTGGACGATCACGTCCGAAAGAGCGATCTTCTCGACAGTCCGTTCACCTCAAGCAGCGGCTACGCGATGAGATTGCGGGACATTCTCGATAAGGCCGATACAGCGTTACAACTGACGTCACCCTTTTCGCCCCTAACCGGCGGGGAAAGTACACCGCAGCGAAAATGGGCTCAGCTCGGCATCAGCCCAAGGGACTTCGATGCCAGTGCAGGCACGGGTGGAGACGACACGGCTGCGTGGCAGTGTGCTGCAGATGCAGCGATGGCATCGGGCGGCAAATTCGATATTCAAGGTAAGTGGAGGATATCGGTCGGTCGCCTCAATGTCGGCAACGAGCATTTCGAAATTATCGGAAGAGGTGACCTTACGCTTATTGCCGATGACGCGCAGGTCTGCGGTTTGGAGATTTCCCGGGGTAATTTCACGATCTCCGGGAGCATGACTGTCTTTGGCCAGTACAAGTCGAATTACGAACATGCTGTCTGGATGCATAACAGCACACAGCTTCAGAGCGCCGATCTCAGTAAATTGGTCATCGTCGGAACGAAGGGCGGTTTGCGCGTCGGTGATGTCGCAAGTCCCGGTTCGATCACCTCCGAAATCACCGTCCATATGCCGCGGACATATGGTGTCCCGCGTCCCCTTCAAGTCGAGGGTGCTCAAACATATCTTTCGGTTGTAGCGCCGCCCTGCCTTTCGGCCGATGGCTTCGGCGGCGATGGTGCATGGAACGCCCAGACCTTTCGGGCGGTCACTAATATCGGGTCCAACCTGATGATTATCGGTGGCGAAGTCATCCAGCCCACTTCGGGCTCCGCATCGGATTACCTCGTCGAGATGAGGCCATGCCTTCAGGGCCGTGATCTCAGCTGGGGTCGGGTTACGTTGAGCGGTGTCGTCATCGAAGGCGGCGGGCCCTTTGCGGTGATCAGCAATCCGTTGAACCTCTCGGGTTCGAATTCCGCGAATGACAAGCCGTTTCTCAAAGTTATCGGATGCAATGGCTATCACAGCCAGGACAACGCGCCGATGATCGATGTCCACGCCGGTTTCCACGGCGACATCATCTTCAAGGACAGCGACGTCTGGAAGAACGGTGCGGCACGCGCGCAGCCGAACATTCTGTGCCACGGAAATCTTGCCCACGTCTATGTGGATGACCGAGGGTTCGGGAACGGCTTCAGGGGCGCTCTCTCCGGCACGGTCGGCGGCATCGTTCACTTCTCGAAGCGGATGATTCTGGAGGCCTACAGCATCCCATCGGCAGCGCTCGTCAGCGGAACGCAGGAAATCCGCTATTTGGCAAAGGTGACCGGCGGTGACCTTGATCGGTTTGCAGATATCTACAACGCGGCGAATGGCGTTCTGATTGTACCCGCCGGCGGCTTCGAGGAAATCGGCATCGAGATCGACTTACTCTATCCCGCAAACGTCAATGGCTTCATTCATATCTTCGAAAACGGCGAGGAGCTTAAAGCAAGGCCTTTCACCAGCGGAATAGCGGCGGTTTCCGTTAAGGTTCATCGTCCTCCAGCGAACACCGTCTATACGTTTGCCCTTACCGTCGTCGCCGGAGCAGGAGCGATGCCGGACCCCCGCGCATACCGTCATGTGCTCGTCGTTGAAGCCTCTTGCTAAGGCGTCGTCTGCAAGATTACGATCGATTCATCCGATTATCGCGCTCACGACATGCTGCGTAGCTCGATTTCGCTGGGATCGAACGTCCGCTCGGTGGTAGAACGGCAACAGCTTGAACGGGAAAGCCGTACGAGATCGTTTCGGATCCTGACCTGAGTCGCTAGAGCGTTTCACCTTTTGACGGAAACATACCCTGCATTTTTGAGATAGTTTGCACATTCGTCGGGTTGGATTGTTTCGACCAGCCCGCCGATATGCCGCCAGGTATCGTCGATTGTTCGCTTCTGTGCGTTACGCATCCAGTGCTTTATCTTTGAGAAGGCCTGCTCGATCGGATTGAGGTCCGGCGAATACGGTGGCAGGAACCAGAGCCGTGCACCTGCGGCATTGATTGCCTGACGGATTGCCGCTGATTTGTGGCTGCCGAGATTGTCCATGACGACGATGTCGCCCCGCTTGGTAAGCGGTGTTCTCAGGCCACGGCTTTGAGTTCGGGATTTGCGGCGTAGGCCCAAGGCAGCAGATCGTCGATCTGGCTGTTTGGATGCCCGTTGACGATCCGGGTGAGGACGTCTGAGATATAGGCCAGCGGCTCGACATTGTTGAGCTTGGCAGTCTCGATCAGCGAGGCGATGGTCGCCCAGTGTTCGGCCCCGGCGTCGGAGCCTGCGAAGAGCGCATTCTTGCGATTGAGGGCAATTGGCCTGATGGATCGC
>NZ_JAJOZR010000028.1:2500-7484 GCF_021168455.1 Rhizobium quercicola | reverse complement strand
TAAACAAGCGGTTGTCCGACCCGGTGCGCCCCGGATCACCAATCTTGCCCGGCAACAAGGACGCAATCTTTGCCCACTGCCCATCGCTCAGTTCATACCGCTTCGCCGCCATCAAAGGCCTCCGTGACCCAACACGGAGTTCTATGAATCAGCGATCAACCGATTTGGGAATCCTGAATGTCGATAAGTCCTAGGCCACGAGATGGTCGAACAGATCCGTTACCGGACGCGTGAAGGCATGAAGACTGCTGTGCGCAAGGGCAAGGCGTCGACTTGCCTCGCCTATCGCTACAAGCTCTCGCAGCAGCGCGATGAGATGGGCGACCCCATCCGCGGCCAACGCGATATCGATCCTGACAAGGCAGTGATCGTCCGGCGGATTTTCAGGCTCTACGCCGACGGCATGTCGCCGCGCGACATCGCGCAACTGCTGAACAACGAAAGCGTTATCGGTACACATGGCAAAAATGGCGTGACACGGCCATCCGCGGACATGTCCGCCGTGGCACCGGCATCCTCAACAATGAGAGCTATGTCGGCCGCATGGTCTGGAACAAACGAAACTACCGCAAGGACCCGACGACGGAGAAACGGACCGCGTGGCCCAACGATGCCACCAAGACGCCCGGCCATCAGCGGGCATCCCTGCAGGTCCACGGACTGATCGCCGCCATCTTCGCGCAGACGGATGTCATGGACTTGATGGAACAGCAGTTCGTTGCCGCCGCGCAGAACGATTTCGTTGCCAGGATCGCTTCTGGTGAGATCGACACGGAGGATAAACGCAAAAAGCTCCTCGACCGTTATGGCGAGGAGCTTAAAAGCAAATATCTGGAATGGTCTAATTTACAAGTGTCGCTGGTTGCGGGGGCAGGATTTGAACCTGCGGCCTTCAGGTTATGAGCCTGACGAGCTACCGGGCTGCTCCACCCCGCGGAAGGGAATAGGACTGAGTGTGATTGAGAAGATGATGTGTTTGTTTGCGCTTAGCAGACCTGGCAGCGACCGACTCTCCCGCGTCTTAAGACGAAGTACCATAGGCGCTGGGGCGTTTCACGGCCGTGTTCGGAATGGGAACGGGTGCGGCCACCCCGCCAGAACCACCAGGTCGGCTAAGGGCAAACGAAACGAGAAGCTGGATTTTTGGCGAATGGTGAGCTGTAAGCGTTGAGCCGGTTATGGCTTTGCTTGTGGCTTTTGTTTTCGCTGGATTTGAACACGTCTTTGGAGTTTGCGTCTGGCTGTGATCCAAGCCGCAAGGCTTGGCAAGCGCAGAGCGCGTCGCGCCTTATGGCGCGGCCCGTGCGGAGCGAAGCGGCAGAGCCGCGACAGCGTCAGCACAGAACATGCATCATCGAGCTGACGAAGGCTTTGCCTTCGCCTAGCGATGAGCATGGGCAATGGGAACGATCAAGTTCGATCGAACGATTAGTACCGGTAAGCTTCATGCATTGCTGCACGTCCACACCCGGCCTATCAACGTGGTCGTCTTCCACGGTTCTCAAGGGAATACTCGTTTTCAGGGGGGTTTCCCGCTTAGATGCCTTCAGCGGTTATCCCGTCCATATATAGCTACCCTGCTATGCCCTTGGCAGGACAACAGGTCCACCAGAGATATGTCCATCCCGGTCCTCTCGTACTAGGGACAGATCCTGTCAATATTCCAACACCCACGGCAGATAGGGACCGAACTGTCTCACGACGTTCTGAACCCAGCTCACGTACCGCTTTAATTGGCGAACAGCCAAACCCTTGGGACCTGCTCCAGCCCCAGGATGCGATGAGCCGACATCGAGGTGCCAAACAACCCCGTCGATATGGACTCTTGGGGGTCATCAGCCTGTTATCCCCGGCGTACCTTTTATCCGTTGAGCGATGGCCCTTCCACGCGGGACCACCGGATCACTATGACCGACTTTCGTCTCTGCTCGACTTGTCAGTCTCGCAGTCAGGCGGGCTTATGCCATTGCACTCGACGAACGATTTCCGACCGTTCTGAGCCCACCATCGCGCGCCTCCGTTACTCTTTCGGAGGCGACCGCCCCAGTCAAACTACCCACCATACACTGTCCCGGATCCGGATAACGGACCGCGGTTAGACATCCATGACGATAAGGGTGGTATTTCAAGGATGGCTCCACGAGAACTGGCGTCCCCGCTTCAAAGCCTACCACCTATCCTACACATGCCGACACGAATGCCAGTGTAAAGCTATAGTAAAGGTGCACGGGGTCTTTCCGTCTGACCGCAGGAACCCCGCATCTTCACGGGGAATTCAATTTCACTGAGTCTATGCTGGAGACAGCGGGGAAGTCGTTACGCCATTCGTGCAGGTCGGAACTTACCCGACAAGGAATTTCGCTACCTTAGGACCGTTATAGTTACGGCCGCCGTTTACTGGGGCTTCAGTTCAAAGCTTGCACCTCTCCCTTTAACCTTCCAGCACCGGGCAGGCGTCAGGCCCTATACGTCGTCTTAAAGACTTCGCAGAGCCCTGTGTTTTTGATAAACAGTCGCTACCCCCTGGTCTGTGCCACCCCATCATACTTGCGTACAAAAGGGTCACGCTTCTTCCGAAGTTACGCGTGCAATTTGCCGAGTTCCTTCAGCATAGTTCTCTCAAGCGCCTTGGTATGCTCTACCTGACCACCTGTGTCGGTTTCGGGTACGGTCTATACGGTGGGGCTATTTCCTGGAACCGCTTCCCCGCCCTGACAATCCAATCAGTCAGAACAAGTTACGCAATCCGTCACTTCCCACCAGGCCCACGAATATTAACGTGGTTCCCATCGACTACGCGTTTCCGCCTCGCCTTAGGGGCCGGCTAACCCTGCTCAGATTAACTTTAAGCAGGAACCCTTGGTCTTTCGGCGAGAGGGTCTCTCACCCTCTTTATCGTTACTCATGTCAACATTCGCACTTCCGATATCTCCAGAGGCCCTCACGGGTCCTCCTTCACAGACTTACGGAACGCTCCGCTACCACGCATATCCTAAGATACGCATCCTCAGCTTCGGTGCATGGCTTTAGCCCCGTTACATTTTCGGCGCAAAACCCCTTAATTAGACCAGTGAGCTGTTACGCTTTCTTTAAATGATGGCTGCTTCTAAGCCAACATCCTGGTTGTTTTGGGAGTCTCACATCCTTTCCCACTTAGCCATGACTTGGGGACCTTAGATGGAGGTCAGGGTTGTTGCCCTCTTCACGACGGACGTTAGCACCCGCCGTGTGTCTGCCGAGTAGTACTCTCAGGTATTCGGAGTTTGATTAGGATCAGTAAGACGGTGAGTCCCCATAGCCCATTCAGTGCTCTACCCCCTGAGGTATTCGCTCGACGCACTACCTAAATAGTTTTCGCGGAGAACCAGCTATCTCCGAGTTTGATTGGCCTTTCACCCCTAGCCACAAGTCATCCCAATCTATTGCAACAGATGCGGGTTCGGTCCTCCAGTTGGTGTTACCCAACCTTCAACCTGCTCATGGCTAGATCACTCGGTTTCGGGTCTAATGCGACATACTCAAACGCCCTATTCAGACTCGCTTTCGCTGCGCCTACACCTATCGGCTTAAGCTTGCATGTCACACTAAGTCGTTGACCCATTATACAAAAGGTACGCCGTCACCAATAATGGCTCCGACTGTTTGTAGGCAACCGGTTTCAGGTTCTCTTTCACTCCCCTTGTCGGGGTGCTTTTCACCTTTCCCTCACGGTACTTGTTCGCTATCGGTCATGCACGAGTACTTAGGCTTGGAGAGTGGTCTCCCCATGTTCAGACAGGATTTCACGTGTCCCGCCTTACTCTAGGACGATAAAAGCATCACCGCATACGGGGCTATCACCCACTATGGCCGACCTTTCCAAGTCGTTCTGCTTTAGCAATCATCGCCACTGGCCTGGTCCGCGTTCGCTCGCCACTACTTGCGGAGTCTCGGTTGATGTCCTTTCCTGCAGGTACTTAGATGTTTCAGTTCCCTGCGTTCGCCTCTTACACCCTATGGATTCAGGTGTAGATACCTTATTATCGATACTTGGAAACCTGACGTGCTCTCGAAGCCGTGATCAGTGAGCCGTAAGCCGTAAGTAGAATTTCTTCTGCTCACTGCTCACCACTTACTGCTCACGCCAGACAGCGCGACAGATTTCCCAAGTATCTTAAGGTGGGTTTCCCCATTCGGACATCTAAGGATCAAAGCTTATTCGCAGCTCCCCTTAGCTTATCGCAGCGTATCACGTCCTTCTTCGCCTGTGCATGCCAAGGCATCCACCAATTGCCCTTAATTCACTTGATCGTTCTCATTGCCAATGCTCATCCTTAGTTGGGTCTTGCAAACCTTTCCTCCTCGCTTGCGCCCCTGTTGGAGCAAAAGAAAGATGGGGGGTGCAAAACCTGGCCATCCGGGCACCTTTGCGGGTGCTGCGAACGACATTCCCTCGCTAACGATATGCGGGGGAACAACGGCCTGGTTACCTTTTACAACCAGACCTCTATGAGATGCCATCGACGTGTTCGATCTGATCCTCTTTGCAGGCACGCCGGTGCACTGCGAGGCCAGATCTTTAAGACCAGCTTCTCGAGATAATGTCTGAGAGCGCGCGGTCAGGCAACGCTCACCAGCAGACCATCAGAAGTGACCGGAAACACCAAGATCCCCGCACCCTTACGGATACGAAGCTCGATATTCCAAATCACCAACAAGGCATCTGCCTGAGTTGCAGGCTCCCTACCTTCCCCAAACCCTCGACCGCATCGGATCGGCTAGACCTTCATACGGTTTCAAACGGGCCTGGGCTCGGACGCCGTCATCAACCACCTTTCGATGACCAATCACAACACCTGGAAGCCTCCAGACATATCTTCTCTTCACAATGTATCAGAACAGGCATCAGGCTCTTAAAGCCGATGCAAACCGGTTTCTTCTCTCTTAGGAGATTTTATTGTCCATCGCCCACGTCACCCACCAAACAGGTGCAGAGCACCACGTC
>NZ_JAJOZR010000027.1:0-8207 GCF_021168455.1 Rhizobium quercicola | reverse complement strand
TGGAAACTATCGGGCAAATGAGCGATGAACCACTCATTAGCTTGCCAGCAGTGGCGCGATGATACTCTTCCGGCCCTTCGGAATGAGCCGTGGTCGTATAAGCTACACCACGTCCTGGGACACGATCCCATCCGACGACGTGGCTGAACCGGGAAGGTTGGAATGACGCCATTGCGGGTGAGGCGCCAACCCTTTCGGATGCTGACCGGGAGGCCGCAAGGAAAAGTACCGAGCGAGCCAAGCGCGATCATGAGAGGATGCAAAAACTGGTTGAGGCGCGGCGCCGGAACCTTGGTATGACAACCTGACATGCGCTGTGATACTAGCTCTTAGCGCGAAATGCTGGAGGATTGCATGACGGAAGCCAATAGAGAAATTTGGGATTCCGCGTCGGAGGTAGTCACCAAAGTTATGAATCGGATGACGCGACCGCTCATAACGCCTCTGGCCAGCAGCAGTGTGACGCATGTTCGCTTGGAGGGAACCGGAACATACCTGCGTTGAGAATGCGATTTACCTTCTCACGTGCCGGCATGTAGCGATCCGCAACGCTGATGACTTTCTGCTCCACGGCCTTGAGCAGCCATTCAAACTGAAAAACCAGTACAGGCTGCCTGGGACCGCGCTTGATTGCGCATTACTACCGATACCCACGCCGCTTTGGGCGGACAATGAGCATTCTGCCGCCGCCGTCCAGTTCGATCCCTTTTTCGCGCAAAAATACGAGCCGTACCCTAATGAGCTTTATTACTTCCACGGCTTTGCCGAGGAGAATGCAAACTACGCGTTTGAGGTCCACGAAACAAACCCGATCGGCTACACCACGGAGGTAAATCAGGGGTTCCCTGATGAACCGCACTTTTTCTACCTGCTGTGGAATCCGAAAGAGCCGCGGTTTACCGCGGACATGAGTGAAGAGGCCAAACAGGCCATAAAGAAATAGCGTGCAAACGGATTTAGCGGCTCACTCGTCTGGGATACGGGTTATGCCCGCGCCATGAGGGAGGGCCGGACATGGAACCCCTCTGATGCCCGAATTGTCGGCCAGCTTACTAACTGGGATAAAAACAATCACCAACTGGTCGTCCGTCGCATAGAGGACGTAAACGCATGGCTGACGACGGCGATTCAG
Source organism: Rhizobium quercicola (assembly GCF_021168455.1). Lineage (NCBI taxonomy): Bacteria > Pseudomonadati > Pseudomonadota > Alphaproteobacteria > Hyphomicrobiales > Rhizobiaceae > Rhizobium > Rhizobium quercicola. Next base: position 7,075 of record NZ_JAJOZR010000027.1, on the reverse strand, counting down.
GCCGCGATAAAAGCTGCCGCTCAGGTTGACCCCAACGGAGGGCGCCCTTGAAACACCACTACATTCCGCAGTTTTACCTTGAGCCATGGGTTAATCGGGAAACGGACAACAAGCTGACCGAGTTTAGGCGGCTGAAATTCCCGCTCGAACCGTTACCCCGGCTGGAGATCAAGCGGCGCGGGAAGATGGAAACCGGGTACGTCGAAAATCTGTATCGGGTGCCCGGCGCCAGCAAGGCAACCCAGCAGAACGTCGAACGCATCTTCATGGGCGCCGTGGACAAGCACGCCGCCACCGCGCGGGACATGATGCTTGCCGGAAACATCCCCATGGAGCCGCGCATCCGCCATGCCTGGGCGCGCTTCCTCCTGTCCCTCGTTATGCGGACGCCGGAGGCGGTGAAGGCGTTCAAGTACAAGGTGCGGTCGGACTTGCTCGCCCCGGACCCGGAGTTTCAGAGCAAGTACGATGAGCTGAAGAAAAACGACTGGCCGCCGACGCGGGAAGAATACATGCTCCAACGCAGTCCGACGCTGCCGGAGAGGCAGGCGGTCATCATGATTACCAAGCTTATCCAGAAACAGAACGTTCTGAAGCTCATGACCGGCGCGGACTGGTGGCTTCTCGACACGTCCACCAAACCGCATAGGAAAATCCTCACATCCGACCATCCGCTGATTATGAGCAATGGCTTGGGACGGCCGGACGGGCACTTCGCTCTGCCTATCAGTCCGCAGCTCGTTTTCGTAGCCTTCATGAATCACGGCATCGGACGGGGCATTCAGCGCATACCGCTCAGCCGTCTGGTGCGCGACATCAACGACGCCGTGATCGGGCAGGGTCGGCGATCGGTCTATGCCTTTGATGAGGACGAAACCCGCACCGTGAAGCGGCGGATGGGCAAGCGGGATTATATGTCGCCGCTCCCGCGCAACATGCTTGTGCTTGACGGCCAGCTGGAACCCATCAAAATCAAGGGGTGAAATCCGCCAAGGCCTACTTCGAACGCCTCGCCGCTCTGGCGTGTGCGCTCGCGAAGGATTGGGGCCATGAGTGTGGCGGGCGGATAACATGCCACCATCCCATCGGTATCGAGTGGCGGGGCATGGGCCAGAAGGCGCCTGACGACTGCGTTATTCCGCTGTGTGAGGCACATCACCAGCACTCCCGGAATGCAATACACCTTATGGGAAAGAAACCCTGGGAGAAAAAACATGGCTCCCAGCATGATTTGCTGGAAGCCACACTCCATCGATTAGATCAGACTTCGATGTAGCCCTTCGTCGTCAGGCGTATTGCATCATTAGGAGCATTTCCAATCCATTCCTGATCGCTGCAATACTGCAAGCCGGCAAGCCGCGCTCGTTTCCTCCCGGATCTTTAACCCGGACAGTATGCGGGGGTTGTACTTTGACAAAGTGACTGAGGACGAGCCTGCAGATATGCGGGCCGGCTTCTATGCCACCATCATTTTGCCAGCACTTGCCGACCGGGAAGGGCAGTGGACGAAGATCGGAAAGCCGAAGGGCCACAACGAATTCCACGGCGACTACGAAAAAGCGGTAGCTGACCCCGAATGACCTGAGACCCTGAACTTGCTCCAGAATTTGGTAACCTATCGCGACGGGTACCCTTGCCTCGTGATCGAGCACTATGAGAATGGCACGTTCGCGCACTTCAGGTGAAAACTTGTTCATTGTCTTGCTCACTTCAGCTCAACCCTCTCAGAAGTTGGAGCCGCCGGAAAACCGGTGCAGCGGTTCAAAGGGCCGTAGAATTTTCACAAGAAATGATGCTCCACAGGCCTTGGCCGCGCTATCTGGCCCAACAGGAGGGGCCGTGCGAGTTGAACCTTGCCGTGGCCTCATATACGGTTGAAGGAACAAGAGGTGATCATGTCGCGGTCAGAAACCAAATCATCTGCTGAGACTGCCAAGACCTCAGCACTCAAGCCACTGTCCGCCTCGCGCTCGCGCTATACCGGTGGTGGCGAGGCGCTTCCCCGCCAAGCGTTTGCCGGAGGCTCGTCCGTGAATGGTAGAGCCGCAGAGTTCCTCGAGCTCGTCGAGCCGCATCGAAACGTCAAGGAGCTAGTTCTCTCCACCGAGGTTTCGCGGGTTCTTTACGACATCGCCGGCGAGTATCGGTTAGGTGAAACAATCCGCAGCTACGGTCTGCCCTTGAGAACGCGGCTCTTGTTCTGCGGCCCTCCCGGCTGTGGAAAGTCAATCACCGCAGAAGTGCTGGCACGCGAACTCGGTCTTCCATTCCTGGTCGCCAAGCTCGATGCGCTGATCGGCTCGATGCTTGGAGAAACGGCGTCAAACCTGCGCCGCATCTTTGACGCTGCGGAGCGGCAGCCATCGGTTCTCTTCCTCGATGAGTTTGATGCCCTGGCACGCATGCGCTCTGACCCGACAGAACACAATGAGATGCGACGGGTCGTCAACAATCTGCTTTTGATGATTGAACGCTTTAAGGGGAGGGGCTTCATTCTGGCAGCCACGAACCTTGAGACGACGATCGATCCCGCGATCATTCGCCGATTCGACGAAGTGGTCCTGTTCAATCGCCCCAACGCCTCCGAGATCCGGCGGCTCATAAAGTTCAAGGTTCGTAATTTCGGCGTCGAATTCGACATCGCGGACATCGGGCGCAAATTGGTCGGCAGAAGTCATGCAGATGTGGAACGAATTTGTTTTACTGCCATGCGTCACGCAATCATGGAAAATCGCAAGAAAATCGCTGACGCCGATGTCGAATATGCAGTAAATTCCGATCGACGTCGTAAAGAGATTCAAGATAAGCTGAGCGTCTCCGTAAAATAAGGGAATACGCTTGGCTCGCCGTCCGCACCTTCCTCTCCGCCGCCTAGAAGGATCATTGGAGCGGCGCAAGCGCCCCGGATTCCCGTCCTCCCCAGATCGCGATCACAGTGTGCACGGCGCGAAGTTGCAGGCCTCGCTGGTCGAACTGGTGTCGCGCAAGGCGCAGCGTAATGACCCGGCCGAAGATCCGGCGATCATCGTAAAAATCACGACGCGCGGCTACATCAGTGAAGACGGATTGGCCGCCAATGGTTTGACTATCCTGGCGCAGCGGGACGATACAGCGACCGTGGCGCTCTCGATGGATCGGCAGCTTTCTCAGGTCCGCGCTCGCTCAGCTCAATATACAGGGGACCTCCCGGCCGGCCAAAAATCGGCAACCCATGCCGGGTTCTTCGACGCGATCGAAGAGTTTTCCGAGTTGGATCCATCGGACCGGATCGGCAGCGCTCTCACCCGCAATGGGTTCGATTCGCTTGCGGCAATCCCGGATGGAGGTACTTTCCTTATCGACGTCGAGCTTTGGGACGTCGACGACGAGATGCTCAGGGAAATCTACATCGAGCGCGTTAGGGTAGCCGCGGAAACGCACGGGGGCGACTTTCTCAGCCGTTATCGCGGCGCCGGACTTTTTATCGCCAGGGTGAGAGTGCCCGGCGCTGGCCTTAAGGCTCTACTAGCGATGAACGAGGTCGCGTGGATCGACCTTCCCGCTCAGCCAGATTTCGCACCGGACCCAGCCGCCGATATGACGATCGAGGTCTTGCCACCACTGGAGCCGCCGTCTGCAAGCAGTTTGTGCATCGGCATTATCGATTCTGGCATCATGGCAGCCCATCCCATGCTTGTCGGCGTGGTCGCAGGCGCGTTTGGGGTTCCTGACCGGTTTGGTGTGGATGACGAGAAGCGACATGGAACGTCGGTGGCGGCCTTGGCAACCTACGGATCACTGTCCACGCATCTTGACGAACAGCAGCTCACGCCACGGTTTCGCATCGCCAGCGCCAAGGTCGTAGATGGGAATGGCAGATTTGATGATGATCGCACGGTCGCCGACATCATTGAGGAAGCAATCCGACGGCTCCATGACGAGTATGGCTGTCGAGTGATCAACATCTCGCTAGCGGATATCGAGCATATCGTGGGCGGCAGGCCATCGAACTGGGCAATGGTCCTCGATAACCTCGTGCGCGAACTGGGTATTATTGTTGTCGTGTCCGCCGGGAACGTCACTGACGTCAGCGCTCGCTTGCTGAATGAAGGCCTTGCGATCTATCCGGATTATTTGCGGGACGCTGACAACCGTCTGTTTGAGCCAGCTAGCGCGCTCAATGCGCTGGTTGTCGGTTCACTGGCCCACTCGAATGGGTTGATGGCTGGCGATGAAGAAAACGTCGATATAATCGCATTGACATCGACGCATCATCCTTCTCCGTTCAGTCGATCAGGTCCGGGATTTGCCGACAGCATCAAGCCAGATCTGGTCGAATATGGTGGGACCGCGGTCTGGTTGGGCTACGCATCGACATTGTCTGCGGATCGGCCAAGCTGCGGTGTGCTGACGCTCAACGCGAACTATCTTCAGAGCCTGATGACCTATCGCCACGGTACGTCGTTCGCCGCCCCGGTCGCAGCCTTTAAGGCGGCGATGGTTCTATCGGAGTTTCCTGACCGTAGCGCGAATTTTATTCGTGCCCTCATTGGCTTGAGTACTGACCATCCGCCGGCCCTCCTCGAAAGGGTGACCGTCGGAACCGGAAGAGAAAGCTATCGCCATGCCGGCTATGGCGTTGCCGACATCAACCTTGCCAGCGCATCAGAAGATCATAGGGTCGTGATGGCAATTGAAGATAGCCTGCCGGTGGATCGCTTTGCCGTGTACGAAATCCCGATCCCGACCGACTTTCAGACTGTTAGGGGGCGAAGACACATTAAGGTCTCGCTCGCTTTTGACCCGCCGGTGAGAAACAGCCGGAAGGAATATGCTGGCATCAAAATGGGCTATCACCTGGTTCGCGGCAAAACCGCGGAAGAGGTGTTCGACCGGTTTCGAAAGTGGGAAAGGGCCGAAAAGGAACAAAACGGCGGAGAATTCGTCTTCGAGGGCGGTTCTTGGAAGTGCAACATGGAGCCATTGGCAACAATGCAGGAAGCCGGAACTTTGCAGGTCGGCTCCTTCGTCGCGAAACGCGATATTTCGACTTACGGCGACCGGTACTACCTGGTCGTCCGTTGCGAAGGGAAATGGGCAGCAAACCTTGTCGAGGAACAGACATTTGCTTTAGCCGTGGAGCTTTGGCACGAAGCCGTCGTCGCGCTCTATCAGCAGGTTGCTGTGACCCTTGGCGTATAGCGGATCGCAAGCCGTGAACGCGCGCTGAAGCTGGCAGCAGAAACCGGAGTCCTGAACGCTGGCTCGCATTCGCCGTCCCCCGGTTTCGGACGCATCCGCAAAGATCGGAAGGGCCATAGCTGGGTCCCAGCGGAGTACACTACACGTTCGGAGCAAGGCTAATCCCCACGGCCGTTGCGTCCTTCGCTGCGCCCAAAGATTTCAACGGCTTGTTTGTTTGAGGATGTATGGGTCACCGGTTATGCTCCCATCAAGGCGATGGTAGGTTTGGGTTACCGGAGGTCCCCAAATTCTTCTGGCGTTAACTCTGTTCACGATGCTGCCCTAGACAGAGTGCCTGCCGCTCATCCTTGAGTGATATTTCCGAGGCGAGCAGCCCATAACACGCTTGAAGGCGGTGCTGAATGCGCTGTCAGAGTCATATCCGACTGCCACTGCGGCTGAGGCAATGGTTTTGTACGGCTGCCTTAGAGCATCGGCGGCTAACATCATGCGCCAGCGCGTGAGATATTCCATCGGACTGACGCCGACGCTCGCCTTAAATCGTAGCGCAAAAACCGTGCGCGACATGCCCGCGGTCTTCGCCATCGCAGCGACGCTCCATCGTCGCGCCGGCGCCGCATGCAGGGCGGCGATGACCGTTGCTAACGCAGGATCGGCCAGTGCAGAAAGCCATCCGACACGCGTGCCGTCGCGCGTCGTCAGGTGCTGTCGCAGCGCCTGTATCAGTATCAGGTGGGAAAGGTGCTCGACGAGAAGGTCGCTTCCAGCTCTAGGAGTACGCAGCTCGGCCATCATCCGGTCGAGCGCCCAGCGCATCGCCGTCTGGTCTGTTTCGTCGTTGATATGGACAACTGGCGGAAGCAGGCTTAGCAGCAGACTGGAGTCAGGACCGTCGAAACCAAAATGCGCGGCGCAAACAAAGCAATTGCCGCCCTCTCCGTAGGTGACAACCTCGCCATTGCTTCTGCCAGCCAGGAAGACGGCGGCATCCACGGGTGCGAGGTCTGGATCGCTACTGATGCGAAACGCACGACCGCTCGGCAGCAGAACGCAAGTGCCGGCCTGGAGCCGCATAGGCGCGGGTCCGTCCTCCACTGTCAACCAGCAGGTTCCTTCCAGTATCGCGTAGCAGTACAGGCCTTCATGAGGTGGGAAGCGGATAGAGAGGTCGCCAGCGGCATCCGTGGCCCCCGTCTTCAAACGCCGCGGCTTCAAGATAGTCAAGATGTCGGATAGTGGATCCATTTACGAACGATCTCGAAGATTTTTGGGTGAAGTAGGCATAGATGGTGCGGAGGCACAGGGCTAGTCTGAAGATCTTTAATGATTAAAGGATATCTTATGTCTGTCTCCTGGACCCATCAGCTGTCGCCCCGCGGTGGCATATCGAGATTGTGGTAATGATGGGCGTGCTTTCGTTTAGATCCCGCGTGCACCGGCTCGCATGGGTGGCCGCGGCAACAATCTCAACCGCGGTGGCGCTGGTTTCTTATCGCTATCTTGTGGGCCACGGGCCGGTCCCCCCAAATATCATTGCCAACCGGCATTTTGATCCCTGGATCGCGGTGCACGCGGCCGGAGCTGCTACAGCACTGCTTCTCGGACCGTGGCAATTTCGGCCGCGATTAAGAGTACGGTGGCCGTTTCTTCACAAGTGTATCGGTCGCATTTACGCACTTGGTTGCGCGAGCGGTGGCCTAGGCCGGATCGACATTCAGGCTTTCCAAATCGGTTGATCGCTGATTCATAGAACTCCGTGTTGGATCACGGAGGCCTTTGATGGCGGCGAAGCGGTATGAACTGAGCGATGGGCAGTGGGCAAAGATTGCGTCCTTGTTGCCGGGCAAGATTGGTGATCCGGGGCGCACCGGGTCGGACAACCGCTTGTTTA
>NZ_JAJOZR010000026.1:0-11128 GCF_021168455.1 Rhizobium quercicola | reverse complement strand
CATCCGGAAGCTCGTCTGCCGTCATCGTCATAGGTTGAGAACAGCATATTTTGCCGCTCGGAACGAGAGGTTGAATGCGGCTGATTCAATTGGTCTCGGCCGTCATCCGGCCTTAACAGGCGTGCGCGTTTGGCTCGGCGCTGCCACGCGTTTCCAGTCCAATCCTTCGAACAGAGCCGAGAACTGGGCGGATGTCAGATGCATCGCGCCGTCCTGCATTCGAGGCCAATGGAACTCGCCATCCTCAAGTCGTTTGGCGACCAGGCACACGCCGCTGCCATCCCAGAAGATCAGTTTGATCCGGTCCGTGCGCTTGGCCCGGAGTATGCCTCCGCCGAAGGCCGTCTGCCCTGATTTCGTGATTGGCTTTAAGTCCATGCCTTATGTCATGCGCTACAATCATTTCCCCTATTGAGGTCTTTTCCGCGGACGATCTTGGCCGTCGACGGGATTGGTCGGACGAAGAGAAGGTTCGGATCGTCGAAGAGAGCTTGCAAGGCTTTCGGCAGGGTTCAGTGACGGCGCGGCGATATGGATTGTCTCGGTCGTTGTTGACCCGTTGGCGTCGGGAATACCGGAGCGGGCTTCTGAGCGTTGCCGCATCAACAAGCTTCGTGCCGCTTTCGATTTTGCCGCCGCCGGCATCTTCCGAGATGGCCGGTCCGCTCCGGTCGGACGGCGACAAGACGATCGAGATCGGCCTGCCGAACGGTCGTCGCCTGACGATCCCGGCCTCGCTTGATCCGAACATCCTTGCCGGCCTTTTGCCGGTCCTGGATGCGTCATGATCGCCTTTCCGGCCGGGGTGAAGGTGTGGATCGCGGGCGGCGTGACGGACATGCGTTGCGGCATGAACAGCCTGGCGCTGAAGGTGCAACAGGGTCTTGGCCGCGATCCTCATGGCGGTGAGGTCTTCTGCTTCCGGGGTCGCAAGGGTGATCTGATCAAGGTTTTGTGGCACGACGGGATCGGCATGTCGCTTTACCTGAAGCGGCTTGAGGCCGGAAAGTTCATCTGGCCGGTCAGTCAAAATGGCTCCGCCGTGCCAGTGTCGGCGGCGCAACTCGGCTATCTTCTGGAAGGGATCGACTGGCGCAATCCACGCTGGACGCAGCGACCTGCAACGGCAGGATAGTCGCCAACCGCTCCACTGTTTTTGTTGGGCTTTTTGTGGTTCCATGGTAGCTTTCGGCCATGGATGATGCTGCTTCGGAGATAGCCAGATTGCGCGCCGCGCTTGCGGTATCGGAAGCGCGTGCCGCCTCCGCCGAGGCCGATCTCGCGCAGGTGCGCGCCGTCGTGACGACTTCGGAGGCGATGATCCGGCACCTCAAGCTCGAGATCGCAAAGCTGCGCCGTGAGCAGTATGGCCAGAGCTCGGAACGGCGCGCCCGGCTAATCGACCAGATGGAACTGCAGCTCGAAGAACTCGAAGCCGACGCCACCGAAGACGAGATCGCGGCTGAACGCGTGGCAGCGAAGATCACAAATGTCTCCGCCTTCGAACGCCGCCGGCCGGCCCGCAAGCCGTTTCCCGAGCATCTGCTACGCGAGCGCCTGGTCATCGAAGCTCCCACGCAATGCGCCTGCTGCGGCTCGGCCCAGATCGTGAAGATCGGCGAAGACGTCACCGAGACGCTGGAGGCGATCCCGCGCCAGTGGAAGGTGATCCAGACGGTGCGGGAGAAGTTCACCTGCCGGGACTGCGAGAAGATCAGCCAGCCACCGGCTCCCTTCCATCCGACTCCGCGTGGATGGGCAGGTCCCAACTTGCTCGCCACGATCCTGTTCGAGAAGTTCGGTCAGCATCAGCCATTGAACCGCCAGGCCGAGCGCTATGCCAGGGAAGGCGTCGATCTCAGCCTCTCTACTCTGGCCGATCAGGTCGGGGCCTGCGCGACGGCGCTGCAGCCGATCCATGACCTGATCCGTGCCCATGTTCTGGCAGCCGTTCGGCTGCATGGTGACGACACCACCGTGCCGCTTCTGGCCAGGGGTGCAACAAGGCAGGCAAGGTTATGGACCTACGTCCGCGATGATCGTCCCTTTGCGGGCGGCGGGCCTCCTGCAGCGTTCTTCCACTTTTCTCCGGACCGGGAGAAGACCCATCCCAACACGCATCTTGCCGGATGGCACGGCATACTGCAGGCGGATGCCTATGGTGGCTACAACGATCTCTATCGTGCGGGTCGCCGCCCCGAACCGGTCAAGAGCGCGCTCTGCTGGAGCCATGCACGGCGCAAGTTCTTTGAACTGGCCGATATCGCCGGCAACGTGCGCAAGGGCAAACCTGCCCACGAGATATCGCCTGTCGCGCTCGAGGCCGTCGCCCGCATCGACGCGCTCTTCGATTTCGAGCGAGGCATAAATGGGAAGTCCGCCGAGGAGAGACTGGTAGCGAGGCGGCAGCATGCGCGTCCGATCGCCGAGGAACTGCGCGACTGGCTCATGGCCCAGCGTTCCCAGATGTCGAAGCACAATCCCGTCGCTAAGGCGATCAACTACATGTTCGAGAAGGAGGGACGCTGGGAGGCCTTCACCCGGTTCCTCGATGACGGCAGGCTATGTCTGACCAACAATGCGGCCGAGCGCGCCCTGCGCAGGATAGCTCTCGGAAGAAAGGCGTGGCTCTTCGCCGGCTCCCAGCGCGGCGGCGAGCGTGCTGCCTTCATGTATTCCCTGATCGTCACGGCCAAGATGAACGACATCGATCCGCAGGCCTGGCTGGCGGACGTGCTCGCTCGCATGCCTGGCATCCCCGTGTCGCGGCTGCCTGAACTGTTGCCGTGGAACTGGTCTTCCGCAGGCCACGTCCACCAGAAAGCAGCCTGATGGCGCGCCCGACGCATGTCTACACGATCGACTATGTTGCCTCGCTGATCGGCGAGAACATTGAACTTCTCCAGAAAATCGCCAACAATTCCGACAACATCGACTACGGCGAGATGATCCATGTCCATGACGGCAGCGAAGAGGGCATCACCACCTTCACGGACCGGGGGATCGAAAGCTTGCAGGAATTCCTCGCCGATATCCGCACCTGGGACGGAGGTGTGCGGCAGTTCCTTATCGACGAGCAATGTGATCCGGAAAGGATCGAACGCATCATGGCGGACCAGCCTAAATCATAAGCTCCGCGGCCTTCGCCGGATGGATACGGCCCGGAATACGTAGATCATGCCGGAAAACGGGTCAGCACCCATCTCAGCCTTCACCAGTGCCGCCAATCCTTCCGCGCCTTTGCGGAAGTCTACAGGCTTGGTAGCGATCATTACCTTCACCGCACCGGACGGCCCAATCACGATTGAGCCTTCAACGCCTGGATGACGGCAGCAATGGTTGTGGCATCGGTGCCCGAGGCAATGCGCAGCGTGGCTCCATCAATCTTTAATTCAATAGCCGACTCCGGAAAAGTTCTTCTTGGCAAACGTGCCTGCCGCGCCTTCTTCGGCTCCGACGTCTCGGGTTGTCACGATGACCGCTGGTGCAAACATCGGCTCCTCCGCCGGCACAGAAAGAACCCCAGCTGGCTTTCGGGCGAGCCGTCGCCATGTGAACAATTGCTGAGGCATCAACCCATGCCGCCGCGCCACAGAGCACACCGTCACGCCCGGTTCGCAGCTCTCCGCAATGATCTGCGCCTTCTGATCGTCGGTCCATTCCCGACGACGGCCATTGCCAGTGAACACCTCGAACCGGCGTACCGGCTCATCCTTGGATCTAAGCGTAAGCTCTGAAATCGACATATGTCCAAGCCCTCTTTCGAGGCTGAACATCGTCAATCAAACGCCGATCCGGAAGGTGGGGTCAGGACAGCGCTTACGCAAGTATCGATAGGCGACGCCACCTATTGCACCTTGCGGCGATTTCCGTGCCTGTGACTGACGAATTCAGAAAGCTGATAAGAAGCTTTTCACGCCTTGAAAAGGACTCGAACCGCCGACACGTTGATACTAAGTACCGAGAACAAAGCCCTAACGCGTTGGCACGGTGTCAGGCCATTCCTGCGCGCCATGGAGGACGCGAAGAATACGAACTGCTGTTTCGGTAATTGCATACGCCGCAACGTACGGCGTGCCGTTAATGACCAGTTCGCGGGTGCCGGCAATTCTGCCGACACGACCGCTCGCGGGGAAATCCATCAACCGGCGGACAGCAGAAACTATCCGTTCGTCAACCAGAATAGCGGCTGACGGGTTTCCTGCTTCTATGTATGTGAAGATTGCATCGCGATCCGATAACGCGAACGCGGACCAGGTTAGCTTCACGACTTGCGAGCACCCACGTTAAGGCGGGCGGCCGCTCGACGGCCAGCGAAATGTGCCTCAACTTCATCATCCGAGACGTCCGGTCGAGTATCGTTCAGCGCTTCAAGTACCTTGGTGCGAAACCAAGCGTCATGGGCCTCACTCCCTGAAAGAAGCTCCAGCGGCAGCGCACCCTCGTTGGCGGTCCGGGTGAGTAAGATTCGAACCGCATCCGATACCGTAAGCCCCATATTTCCGAGCACTGCGGAGGCACGGTCCCGAACCTCGGCGTCAATACGAGTTTGTACCAGTGCATTAGCAGCCATAGCTATCTCCAATTTTCGGTGAAATTATAATGCAAATGAATGACAAACGCCATAGCACTTTTAAGACCGTCGCCGTTCTCCGTTCCTCTAGTTGTTCTTGAAAGGAGTCGAACCGCGGACCACCGCCTCTTGCGGGCTAACTAGCTCAAATAGAAGCGGAAGACGCACGCCGATGTAATGAACACCATAAGCAATCGTATGCCGGAGCCGCAGAGCTAGTTGCCAATTCTACCCACGGCTCAAATGATCGCCGGATGTTCCCTCTTCTTCATCGTAGAAAAAGTCACCCTCCGCATTGCAAGCTCCCTGCGGTCCTCACGTGTCGCGTTCGCGACTATAGTACTTCCTATGACGTGCGGAATGCGGTCAGTCCTAGTTATGGAAAGCGCAAAAACTCAGCGACAGTTCTCGTATGGATCGGCGAAACCTTTATCAACCGCGTAAATGATGACCCATACCATAAGTCGATTTCATCTCGGTACGACACCTCCGTAAAATGGCTCAAGGAAAGCCTGAAGGAGGCACGCCACATGCAAAGAACAGTTATTGTCACAGGTGGATCGCGCGGGATCGGTCGCGCCACCGCCCTGCTCCTTGCCGCACACGGTTGGGACATTGTCGTCAATTACGCCAACAATCATGACGAAGCCGCATCTGTCGTCGCAGAGATCGTCGGACAAGGTGGGCGTGCGAATGCGGTTCGCGCCGATGTTTCGTCAGCGGCCGAAATGAAGGCGCTCTTCGATCAAGCGGAAGGCGCTTACGGCAAGGTGAACGCGCTGGTCAGCAGTGCGGGCATCATCAGGCCGTCGCCGATCAAAGACCTCGACGACGCAGGGTTGTCGGAACAACTAGACACAAATCTTAGAGGAACAATTAACGGCATGCGCGAAGCCGCGCGACGCATCGTCGACGGCGGCCGCATCGTTAGCATCTCCAGCACGACGCTTGCCCTCAACCCTCCAGGCTACGGCATCTACAACGCGACGAAAGCCGCCATCGAGGCTCTGACGCGCGTGCTTGCCAAGGAGCTTGGAAGTCGGCGGATTACCGTCAACGCCGTGGCTCCCGGTCCTGTCGAAACGGATTTGTTCGTTACGGGCAAGAGCCCGGCCGAGATCGACCGCATGGCCCAAGCGGCACCCTTCAAACGTCTCGGACAGCCACAGGACATTGCCGAAGTCGTCGCATTTCTTCTGTCTGACGCAGCAGGATGGGTCAATGGCCAAGTCGTGCGCGCCAATGGCGGATTGGCTTGAGGAGAAATATTATGTCTCAGAAAGTCATTGTCGTCACAGGCGCCGGATCCGGTATCGGTCGCGCCGTCGCCGAGGCACTCGCCAACGCGGGCGACATTGTCTACGCTTCGATGCGATCTCTTAAGGATCGAAACCAGGAACGTGTCGAGCAGATGTCGCGGTTCGCGGCGGAGAAGAAGATCGATCTGCGCGCGCTTGAGCTCGACGTCCTCTCGGAGGAGAGCATTAGAGCAGCATTCGATCAGGTCCTGCTGGAGACCGGTCGGCTCGACGTGGTCGTCAACAATGCGGGCATGCTGATGGTCGGCATTTCCGAGGCCTTCACGCCTGCGCAAATGGTAAGGATTTTAGACACCAACGCGATCTCCTGGCTTCGGGTGAACCGGGCAGCGCTACCAATCATGCGCCGGCAGAAGGGAGGCGTCCTTGTCTATGTCGGCAGCACGACCTCGCGCATCGACGAGCCCTTCATCGGTCCCTATATAGCCAGCAAGGCGGCGGGCGAGGCTCTGGCCGAAGCAATGCGCTTTGAAGCCGCACCCTTTGGTATCGAGAGTGTCATCGTGGTGCCCGGAGCATTTACGTCCGGCACGGAACATTTCGCGGACGCACATGGACCGGAGAGCCTTGCCGTCGTCAGCCAATACGGTGAGCTTCCGGATCGTCTTCGCGGCCTGGGCACGGCGCTTGAGGTACTGGATGCCGAAAAAGGCCTCGGTTTGACTGTCGAATCCGTTGGCAAAGCGGTGAAGGATGTCCTCGATCTTCCGTTCGGAGAGAAACCGTTCAGGATTACGATCGATCCACAGGCCAAAGGGATGGACGAGATCGAAGCCTTGATCGGCGCCAGGCAGCGTTCGTTCTTCGATAGACTTGGGATAGCCGACCTGATGAAGCCCAAGCGTCAATAGTCTCAACAACGCCAAAAGCTCGGCAATGCTCCCAAACACGCAACCGCAAGCAGATCCTACCTTTGCCAAAGGAACACCCATGAGCAACATCCTCCAAACCGCCGGCTTAGTCATCGCGTTGGCAGCGCCATCTCCACGCGAAGCGACGATCGCGAGATGGAGCGCCCGAATCGCCAAGGTACCGGATTTCAGGTTCGAGATCCGGGATGTTGTCACGATGGGAAACAGATTGTTGTTCGCAGCGAAGCTCAAGGCACACCTGTCGGCGAGTTTCTCGGTGTCGCCCAGTCCGGTCACGCCTTCCGGATCATGACCATCGATGTCCACGAAGTTCAAGATGGCAGAGTAGCCCGGACATTTCACGTCGAAGACTGGGCGCGCGGGGAGCGCCAGCTGCGCGACCACGATTGAGGCGAGCTCTACCCCCGCGCATGTCGTCTAACCTTTCTGGCAGAGGCCAGTCTAGGAGGCGGCCTTTTCAAAGAGTGACCCGATTACCTCACGCAGCCAGCGCTGTGCGGGGTGAACGTCGTTGCGCCTATGCCATGCCATGTCGAACTTTGCCGTTCCAAGTTCCAATGGCGGCTTCAGGACGTGAAGCTGTTCGCGATACCCGGATGCTTCAACGACGCCCTTCATCAGCGTCGCCATCAGGTCGGACGACGCAACGAGCGGCGGCGCGGCGTACATTTGCGGGAGCGTCAGCGAAAGGCGCCGTCGCAACCCCAGCTTGCCGAGTGCGGCATCGACCATCCCGAAACGCTCGTTTTCCGGAGAAACCAGAAGATGCGACATCTGGAGAAACGAGTCGAGCGTTAGCTCTGCGTCTGCTTGCGGATGGTCTTTGCGGAGGACGCAGACGAAACTCTCCTCGAACAGTCGTTCGCTCAGGATACGACCTGCCGCCGTGTGCGGCACGCCGACGGTTAGATCTGCCTCCCCAGAATCCAGAAGCGAGAGGACCGCGTCGCGATGGTCGAAGTTGCGGATCCGTAAAACGATACCCGGCGCCTGAGTTCGCAGGAGAGCAAGTAGTTTTGGCAGGACAATAAACGCCGCGTGCTCGGAAAGGCCGATCGAGAATGTGACGGTTGACTTAGAGGGGTCGAAGACCTGCGTGAACTCCAGAGTTCGTTGGATTTCTGCCAGCGCATGGCCGAGAGGTTCGGCGAGATCGAGCGCGCGCGGCGTCGGCTGCAACCCGTCTGGGCCACGAATAAACAGATCATCCCGCAAGAGAGCACGCAGACGGGAAAGTGCTGCACTCATCGCCGGCTGTGTGCGCCCGATCCTTACTCCTGCACGCGTCACGCTCCGCTCGGCCATAAGAGCGTCGAAGGCCACAAGGAGGTTCAGATCGATACCATGTAAATCCATGCGGTGGATGTTACAGCATACCTAATATCGATTTCAACGATGAAATCGCGTGACGTACGTTGCTCATCGTCCACATAGAAAGATTGATATGAGCAACGAACAACCACCATACAGCGGGATAAGTACCGCAGATCTACAGACGCTTCGCACCTTCTATAAGGCGTTCGAAGGAAATCCTTCTCTTCTCGACGAAAGCGTCGTTCTCGATTGGCAAGACATCCCGCTTGCTCCTGGCCAGGCAGCCGGCCGCGATGGCTTCAAGCCCA
This sequence comes from Rhizobium quercicola, assembly GCF_021168455.1. Taxonomy (NCBI): domain Bacteria; kingdom Pseudomonadati; phylum Pseudomonadota; class Alphaproteobacteria; order Hyphomicrobiales; family Rhizobiaceae; genus Rhizobium; species Rhizobium quercicola. The sequence continues at coordinate 2,742 of NZ_JAJOZR010000026.1, read as the reverse complement.
TGATCGCCGCATTCTCCCAAGCGTTCGCTGACCTCAAGATCGAGATCGTCGATGTGATCGGCGGGCCGGACAAGGCAGCGGTCCGCGCCGTCATTACCGGCCGCCACGTTGCAGATTGGTTCGGGGTTGCCCCGACCGGCCGCGAATTCTCGCTTCCGATCCATGAGTTCCACGCCTTCGAGAACGGTCGGATTACCCACACCTGGCACATGGAAGACTGGATGGGCTGGTTTGCCCAGATGGGTGCCTGGCCGGTCAAGAACTAGGAGCTGACAATGCAACAGATCATTCTCGCAGACTATGAACAAATATTTGTTCTGCAGGACGCCGCTATCCCTGAGCCGAAAGACGGTGAGGTGCTCGTTCGCATTGCAGCCGCGGCCCTCAACCCGCTCGACGTCAAGCTGCAACGCGGTCAGGTGCATGCCTACTTCCCGCTCACCTTCCCGTCGGCCATGGGCACGGATCTCGCGGGCACGATCGAGAAAACGGGTTCACTGACCTCGCGCTGGAGGGCGGGGGATCGGATCTTGGCGCGGCTCGACCCGACGAAGGGTGGCGCTTTCGCGGACTACGCCATCGTTCCCGAAGATCAACTGGCGCTTGTTCCTCAAGATCTGGACTTTAACAGCGCGGCCGGATTGCCGACCGCCGCAGGAACAGCCTGGCAGGCACTTGTAGAGATGGCGGATCTTCAGGCCGGCCAGACCGTGCTTGTGCATGCAGGTACCGGGGGTGTCGGAAGCTTCGCTATCCAGTTCGCCAGGGGCCTTGGCGCCCGGGTTATGGCCACTGCGTCGGGAGACGGTGGGGAGATCGCGCGCGAACTGGGTGCAGATCAGGTCATCGACTATCGATCCGAGGATTTTACCCGCAAGGTTTCTGACATCGATGTGGTGCTGGACACGATCGGCGGGGAGACACAGCAGCGCTCTTTCGAGGTGTTGCGCAGTGGTGGTAAGCTGCTTTCCACCGTTTCTCCGCCCGATCAGGCACTGGCGACCGCCCACAAGGTCGAAGGTGCATTCGTGTTTCACACATCGAACGCAAAGCGGCTCTCGGATCTGGTCAAGGCGATGGGGGCAAAGGGCCAATCGGTCCTGATCGATGGTGTTTTCCCCATTACCTCGTTCGCAGAGGCCTTCGAGCGTCAGGCATCTGGCAGGGCGCGTGGCAAGATCATCCTGAGTTTCTGATCGTCCTCGTGGGAGCAATGAAGCCGGGCGGCGTTTTCGCCCGGCTCTTTCTTTTTATCACTCGGCGCTCGTGAACCGTTTATGCCGTGCCGAAATAATCCAATCCTTCGAGATCGTCGATCAATGCGGGGCCAACCGGCCGCCAGCCGAGTTCTTGCTGTGTCCGCTGGCTGTCGACAGGGTTATCGACTCCCACAAAGGGCGCCAGGAAGCCGAACTGGCGCTTGGCTTGCAGCGATGTTGCGGATCGGACTGGAAGACCGAGGTCTTTGGCCATGATTTCAGCAATCTGCTTGTATGTGACCCCTTCCTCTGCTGCGCCGTGATAAACACCCCCCGCCCGTCCCTTTTCAAGCGCCAGCTCAAAGAGAGAGACGGCATCGCCGATATGTACCCCACTCCATCGATTTGAGCCGTCTCCGACATAGAGCACCTCACCATTCTTACGGGCAGCTGTCGCGAGTTGCGGAATTAACCCACTGTCGCCCCGACCGTGCACTGACGGCGCGAGCCGAACCACGGATGCCCGCACGCCACTTTGCGCCCACTGCCTCACCAAGGCCTCGCTGACAGCACGAACGTGACCGGGTGAGCGGGGATCGGGTAAGTCGGTTTCCACAGCATGGCGTTCGGCGCGCGCGCCTGGGGGGCCGGCCACGCCCATAGTAGCGAACGCCGTCACCATCGGGCGTCCGGATCCAGCCAAAGCCGCGGCCAAAGCATCAATGGCTGCCTCGTTCGTGGCCGTTATCGCCTGCATCATTCTCGCGACGGTGTTGCCGGGCCATCCCCCGAGGAGAGCGCCAAACAAGCGCCGGCGCGGTAGGTCGCCCGGCGAAAAGCTGTAGGCGAGATGTACGACCGCATCGGCCTCGGCAGCTCCTCTACGGAGAATATCGAGATCGACGATGCTCCCTGCAAGCGGACGCGCGCCCAGAGACCGCAAGCGACGCTCTGATGTCTTTGAACGGGCCAATCCAACGATCTCGTGGCCTTTTGTCGACAGATGCTTAATAAGCGCAGGGCCGACAAAGCCGGTCGCCCCCGTCATGAAGATACGCATTCAATTACTCCTTGTAGCTGTCATGGGGTGAGCGACGGAACACTTGTCGGACGACGCCAGAGATAGAGCTCTGCGAGCAGAAGGTTCGGTAGCCAGCAAGCCCATGCAATAATACGGTAGGCTGTTAGAAATTCGACGTTGAAGACGTCCGAGAGCGGCAGGTAGATACGAAGTGTCACTGCTGAGAGCGTGAGCGCATAGGACCGGATCATCCAGCGCCGGTGCGATGCAATACGGCCGGCAAGAACCTCGCGTACTGCAAGACCCGTCGTTATAAGCCACGCCAAGCCGAGGGCAGCGAAACCCGCCCCGGCCACTGGACCCGAGGACAGACCAGTCGCCAGCACCAGCGCCGCTAGGCCGGATCGACATTCATCGCAGCCAGATCATTGCTGCGGCGAGGCAGATGAAGCCTTCGAAGTGAATGGTTCTGCGGTCATAGCGGGTGGCGAAGCGGCGGAAGTGTTTCATTCGGTTGAAGCA
>NZ_JAJOZR010000025.1:0-21429 GCF_021168455.1 Rhizobium quercicola | reverse complement strand
AAAAGGCCGATAAGGCTTCTGACCATGCAGACCTTTTCAAGGGTTCCTACTAACTTGTAACAAAACCACTTCAAGTGGTCCAAGCGCAGCGTCCCAAACCTCCGCCTCTGGCGGAGGTCTATGACTTGGCATCTCTCAAAGACTGCCTTCGCCTTTGAAATACCCGGGATACTGGACGTATTCCGGGTCCGGCTTTGCCGGTACCGGCGCGGGTGGCGTCTCGCCGTGCTCATCCTCCGCCAGAAAGCCATGCGTGCGCATCCATTCGCGAAGGATGCGCCGGACGGCTTCGTCCGGCGAGATATTCTGCTGCCGGGCGTGGGCGGCAAGGGCTGTCTCGAGATCATCGGGGAGGGTCGTCATGCGGCAAGCCTCTCGGGTCTGGTGGTCATGCCGGTCAACGTTCGCGTGTCCGGATCGTTCCAGAAAAGCCCCACGCCCCGGGACGATCAGTGCGCGGCAGAGGTCTATATCCGCCGCGCCGGGCCGCCCGACGATCAGGGGCGGCTAAGAGTAGAGGTCGCCGCGTCTTACGGCGTGACCGTCAGCTTGGCCTGCATGCCGGCTTCGTAATGGCCCTTGATGTTGCAGAACACCAGATAGGTCCCGGCCTTCAGGCGCGTCTTCAGCTGCCCATCGGCACCCGGCTTCAGGTCCTCCATCTCACCGAGGCTTTTCAGTTTGCCTTCCTCGACGCGATGCTTGGTCGTGTTCAGCGGAATTTTCTGGTCGGCGGATTTCAGACGCACGACGATCATCTCGTGCTCCTCGCCGGCGGCGGCATTGTGCACGCTGAAAACGGCGGGGCCGGCCTTCACGGTCGCGGGCTCCAGGCTCAACCCCATGGTGCCGCCACCTTCGCCGGTTTCCACGACCTTGATCGTGCTGTCGGCAAAGGCCGCGGTGCTGAGAAGCGCGCATCCGGCCGCCGTGAAGAGGGAAAGCGCCGTTCGGGACAGGGAGATCATGAGACAATCCTTCAGATAAAACCTCGCGCCGCGCAGGCTGCCTCCGCAGCCCGCCACGCGAGGACGGACTGTCGCCGATGTCGCCTGTCGATCACCCGTCGAAGCCGGGGGCTCGGACCTTGATACGACCGTGTCCGGTTACCACCCCTGCCGGAAGATCGGGTTCACGACGTCAAAGCCGTGCTTGGGGTGCCCGAAAGACGCAGGGGTGCACAAGAAGGGCAACACAAGAAGACGGGGTCGATGCTTTCGGCCGTGCTGAAACGCGGCCTCCCCGGGGGTGCCTGTCAGCCCCAGAAACGGAAAAATCCGCCGAAGCGGATTTCTCAACGATGTCAGGAATTCGGATGGTGGGCGTGACAGGGATTGAACCTGTGACCCCTACGATGTCAACGTAGTGCTCTCCCGCTGAGCTACACGCCCATCCGTGCCGCGCATAGACCACAAACCTTTTTGAGCGTCAACAGGCATCGTGATGCTTTTTTGACAAAAGAGGCGGGCCGGTGCGGGGCTGGTGCCGGCGCCGTGTCAGGCGGCCAGCATCTTGTTCACTTCGTCGACGAGGTCGCGCAGGTGGAAGGGCTTGGAGAGGACCTTGGCGTCCTTCGGGGCCTTGCTGTCGGGGTTCAGCGCCACGGCGGCAAAGCCGGTGATGAACATGACTTTCAGGTCGGGGTCGAGTTCGGTCGCGCGGCGCGCGAGTTCGATCCCGTCCATTTCCGGCATGACGATGTCGGTGAGGAGAAGCGAGAAGGGCTCTTCGCGCAGCCGATCGTAGGCACTGGCGCCGTTGTCGAAGGAAAGGACCTTGTAACCGGCTTTTTCCAGCGCCTTCACCAGGAAACGGCGCATGTCGTTGTCGTCTTCTGCGAGGAGAATTTTGGGACTCATGGATTTCCAGCCGTTGCTGTCTAGGTCTTATGATACTGACGGGAAGGTGCGGTCGCCTCATGAAACCGCCATGGGGTAAATATCCCGTGAAGACCGGACGTCAAGGCCGGGCGACACGCGAGCCCGCAACCCTCGTGAGGGGCGACTATGGACACAGATGCGGCCAGCTGGCAACATGAACGAAGCGGCAAGATGACGACATGGTAAAAAGGATCGCGATGGAGGAGACGGTTCGGGAGCACGACCTGTTTTGCGTTCGCGAGCCGGACCATCAGCGAATTCCCTTTGTTTTCAACTCTCCGCACAGCGGCAGGCTCTACAGCGATGCGTTCCTGGCGCAGTCGCGGCTCGATGCGCGCGCCATCCGCCGCTCCGAGGATCATTATGTGGACGAGCTTTTCGGCCGCGCGGTCGATCTCGGTGCGCCGATGCTGCTGGCGCATTTCCCCAGGGCTTTCCTCGACGTCAATCGCGAACCTTACGAGCTCGATCCGCGCATGTTCGACGGCGCGCTGCCGCCGCATGCCAATATCAGCTCCATGCGGGTCGCCGGCGGCCTTGGCACCGTGCCGCGGCTGGTCGCCGAGAACATGGAGATCTACCGCACCCGCATGCCCGTTGCGGATGCGCTGGAGCGGATCGAGACGATCTACAAACCCTATCACGCGACGCTTCGGCGGCTGATCGCCCGCACGCATGTGCTGTTCGGGCGCGCGATCCTGATCGATTGCCACTCCATGCCCGGCAATGTGCGCGTTGCGGGCAGCGCCATGCGGCCGGATATCATCATCGGCGATCGCTACGGCACCAGCGCCTCCGCCGATCTCTCCCGCATGGCCGTGACGCTGCTGGAGGATCTCGGCTTCACCGTGACGCGCAACAAGCCCTATGCCGGCGGGTTCATCACCGAGCATTACGGGCGTCCGGCGCGGGGCCTGCATGCGCTTCAGATCGAGGTCAATCGCGGGCTCTATGTAGACGAGACGACGCTCGTCAAGAAGCCGGAATTCGACTGGCTGGCGCATCTTCTGGGCACGTTCTTTGCGGAATTCGCAGCCCATGTGGAAAGCTCGACCGAGAGCCTGCCGCTCGCCGCGGAGTAGGGCCTGCCGAGAGATGTTCCCCCGGCCGGCGGCGCGGGTGCGGTCAGAGTGGCGACCGGCCAAAAAAAACCGCGCTTGTCGCGCGGCTAAGTCTAGGGAGGAAACACCCAAGGAGGGTATTTACAGCCACGAGTGACTGTAGGGGGAGTGTGATATTGCGGCGCACCATTGTCAAGGCCACGTTGGCATGGCGTGACGAATCGGTGACAGCCTAACCCCCGGCTTTTACGAAAGAATTTCCGGATTTGCGCAATATTTCAGCGAAAAATCGGGAACGGCGCGCGAATGTGCATATGTCTTGTGCTGATGGCCTGGAAACTGCTGAAAACTTGTTCTGCATTTTTCTTTTGAAAAAATTCGTCTAAGCATCCGTCCAAGCCATTTTGAGGAGAGTGCCATGCTGCCGGACCGCCCGTTCTTCGATCGTCTCGCGGATGCAGCCAAAGCGGAGACGTTGCTGCGGTTTCGCACGGGCATCGGCGTTTCCAACAAGCTCGACGGCGGGTTCGATCCGGTGACGGAGGGCGACCAGGCGGCGGAGCGGGCGATCCGGGCGTTGATCGAGGAAGCCTTTCCGGAGCACGGCATCCTCGGCGAGGAATATGGCACCGTGGGTGCCGATCGCGATTACGTCTGGGTCATCGATCCGATCGACGGCACGCGCGCCTTCATCTCCGGCCTGCCTGTCTGGGGCACGCTGATCGGCCTCTATCACAAGGGCCGGGCCGTGATGGGGCTGATGGATCAGCCTTTCACCGGCGAGCGCTTCTTCGCCGCAGGCGGCGTCACGCACTACCGGGGGCCCGAAGGCGAGCGGACGCTTGCCACGCGCGACTGTGCGTCGCTGGCTGACGCCACGATGTTCACGACCTCGCCGGCGCTCTACCACGGCGAGATCAAGACGAAGTTCCAGGCGGTCGAGGACAAGGTGCGTCTCGCCCGCTATGGCTGCGATTGCTATGCTTTTGCGTTGCTGGCGGCCGGGCATATCGATCTCGTCATCGAAGCCGGGCTGAAGCCGTACGATGTCGGCGGCCTCATTCCGCTGATCGAGCAGGCCGGCGGCATCGTGACGGACTGGAACGGCGGGCGTGCGGAGATGGGCGGCGAGGTGATCGCGGCGGGAAGTGCCGCACTCCACGCCGAGGCCCTGGCGATCCTGCGGGGCTGAGGCTCAGAGCACCAGCATGTCGTCGCCGCTCAGGCTCTCGGTCACATCGGGGCCCGTGCTGCCGGGAATGAAGGCGTCGATCGCCGCGATCGCCTGCGCCCGGTAGCGGTCGTCCTCCTGGAAGACCTCGTGGCGGGCGCCGTCGATGGGAATGAGCGTGGCGGCGCGAAAGTTGCGGGCCAGCGCCTCGATGGCGGCATAGGGCACCAGACGATCGCGCGTGGGGGCGAGCAGCAACGTCGGCACCGTGATGCGCGTCAGGTGCTCGCGGCGCGTGACGCGACGGATGGCGCGAAAGGTTTCGTGCAGCCAGCGCGCGCTCGGCGGCCCCAGCGCCAGTTCGGGATGGGCCTGTGCAATCTCGGCATTGCGGGCGTAGCGCACCGGGTCCGAGGAAACGAGGTTCTGCGGAAAGAGCATGGGCTGCTCCTTCGACAAGGCGAGCGCGCCGAGGCCGAACAGGCTGAAGGCGGCCGAGAGCAGGCCGATCTTGCCATGGCTCATGCGCTGGTTGCCGAGCGCCACGAACGGCGCATTCAGCACCATGCGGTCGATCCGCGTCGCCAGCCGCGGCGCCTGTGCCAGCGCCACCAGCGCACCCATGGAGTGGGCGACGAGGAAGAAGGGCAGGCGGGTATCCGGCAGCACGATCTTTTCGAGGAAGATCGACAGATCCTCCTCGTAGTCGGAAAAGCGGCGGACATGGCCGCGGCGCAGCTGTTTCAGCAGGCGTTCCGAGCCGGCCTGTCCCCGCCAGTCGAACGTCGCGACCCAGAGGCCGCGGGCGACGAGGTCGCCGACCATCTCGAAATATTTCTCGATCGATTCGTTGCGTCCGTGAAGGAGAACGACGGTGCCTTTCGCCGCCGCGTCGCCGCTGCGGAAGACGGCGTATCGCAGGCGCCGGCCGCCCGCGCCGGTGAAGAAGCCGACGGTGTGCCGACGGGGATCGGCGACGGCAGGCGGTATCGGGTTGTCCGGCGTCGGAAACAGGCGCGGCCTCAGGAGCGTGTCATCTCCGGCGCGCGGCACGTCGCGGGGGCCGGGCCCTGCGGCGGAACGGGTGCTTGCGGAGGTGTCGCTGTCCTGTCTTTGCGGAGCGGATTGTGTCTGCATCTGAGGTTCCGATCGGCGGTCTCGGCGTCGTGCGGGGCCGACGTCACAGCGCCATTCTAGCCCGGCAGCCTTTCGAGCGGATGAACGGCAACGCGGCTGCGGGAGCGTCCATGGATAATCCCGGGCCCGGTGTCCGTCAAAGCATTCCGTGCGGGCACCCTGCGCCCGCGGCGAGCGGGCCATCCATAAAAAGGGGCCGGAGCGGCGGGGAACCGCGTCCGGCCCGGAAGGGCGAAACAGGAGCGCAACGGGGAGTGCAGCCTTTCAGGGACGATCCGGCTGCTGTCTTGCTCCTGTCTCGATGACCCTGTTCTAGCGGAGGTCAGGTGAACCCAAACGGAACCGACCGTTCATCTGCGGTTTATGTCCGCTTCCGCGCGTTCGCATGGGTAGGCCGTCCTGCGAAATCAAGGGCTTGGCGTGGCGGCGGAGGACGTCGAAAAAAATCCGGTGCCTGCGATTTTGTCGTTGGAACGCCTCTTGACGGTCGAAATGGCCGTTCCCATCTCAGGGTCACGGGCGCCGAAGAGGGCCCGGCCACCGGCCCTGCCATCGCCGCTTACGGGATGACGGGCCAGAGAACCGCAACACGTTGCTCGAATAGTGAGGACACCATGCGTCACGTTGATTTTTCTCCCCTTTACCGCTCCACCGTCGGCTTCGACCGGCTGTTCACCATGCTCGACAGCCTCGGCCAGCCCGACCAGTCGCAGAGCTATCCGCCCTATAATATCGAGCGGACCGGCGACAACACCTACCGGATCACCATGGCGGTTGCCGGTTTCGACGAAAGCGAACTTTCGATCGAGGCACGGGAACACACGCTGACGGTCAAGGGTGAAAAGAGCGAGGAGCAGACGGCCGAAAACCAGTTCCTGTATCGCGGCATCGCCAAGCGCGCCTTCGAGCGCCGCTTCCAGCTGGCCGAATATGTGGAAATCCGCTCCGCGTCCCTGAAGAACGGCCTGCTGCACATCGATCTCCTGCGCGAGATCCCGGAAGCCGCCAAGCCGCGCCGCATCGAGATCTCGGCCGCGCAGAGCGCGCCGAAGCAGATCGAGGCGAACCATGTGGACGCCAGCGTCAACTGATCGACGGCCTATCGCCTGATGAAGGAGACGGCGTCCCGCAAGGGGCGCCGTTTTTCATTGTTTACCTCAGGCGCTGCGGCAGCCTTCGAGGAAGGCATCGACGTCGGCCGGCTCGGTGGCGAAGCTCGTGACGAGCCGGTAGAGGCCCTCGTCGGCGGCGAGCGTGCCGGCCAGCGCATGCGGTACGGGCCAATCGTAGAAGAGTGCGCCCTTTTCCTTCAGCGCTTCGGCATTGGCGGTCTTCAGGATCACGAAGAGCTCGTTGGCATTCGAGGGCCAGGCGAGGCGGGCGCTGTTGCTGTCGGAGATGCCGTCGGCGAGACGCTTGGCCATTGCATTGGCGTGCCGCGCGAGGTCGAGCCAGAGATCTTTGTCGAGATAAGCCTCGAGCTGGGCCGAAACGAAGCGGGTCTTGGAAAAAAGCTGGGCCGACCGCTTGCGCAGATAAGGCATGTCGCCGGTCTTTGCGGGGTCGAACAGGATCAGCGCTTCGGCGCACCAGCAGCCGTTCTTGGTGCCGCCGAAGGAGAGGATGTCGACGCCGCGCTTCCAGGTCATCTCCGCCGGCGTCGCGTCCAGCGCAACCAGCGCATTGGCAAAGCGCGCGCCGTCCATGTGCAGCGGCAGGTTATAGCGTTTCGCGATGTCGGAAATCGCGGAAATCTCGTCGAGCGTGTAGACCGTGCCGGCCTCCGTCGCCTGCGTCAGCGTCACCGCCATCGGCTGGCCCGCATGGACGAAGCCGGGCGGGAAGCGCTTGATCTCGGCCTCCAGCCGCTCCGGATCCATCTTGCCGAAGGCGCCATCGACCGGCGCCATGCGTGCGCCGAGCGAGAAGAATTCGGGCGCACCGCATTCGTCGGCGTTCACATGCGCCTCGCGGTGGCAGAACACGTGGCCGCCGGGGCGGGTGACGCTGGCAAAGGCCAGCGAATTCGCCGCCGTCCCGGTGCCGACGAAGAATACGGCGACCTCCCGCTCGAACACCTCCGCCAGCATCGCTTCCACCCGGCGGTCGAGCGGGCTCGTGCCGTAGGCGGGGGCAAAGCCGGGGGCTGCCTTGACCAGGCTTTCGGCAATGAGAGGATGGGCGCCGGCCCAGTTGTCGGAGGAGAAGATCATGGGGGGCTTCCGATGGTCGAGAGACGGGGGCGGTCCGGGTCGCGACCGCGCGCCGAACCAGAACACGACCATACTGAGCCGGTGTCGGCAATCCAATGCCGATGAGCGATGATCAGGACAATTGCAGACCAGTTTGAAACCAAAGGAAAGCTGCGGGTTCATTCGCGCAATATTCTTTCGTCCACCTCGGAAAACCCGACATTTTCGGATCGGCGACGCCGATTATTTAAGCGCTCTCCCTTGCAGTCACCGGAGCTTTCTGGCATAGAGCCTGTGAAATAGGACAGGCTTGCTGTCCTATTTCGGTCTGAAGACCGAATGGCCCGAAGCGCACATCCAAGCGGCGCGGGGCCTGAACAGGGAAACACCTTTTCATGCGGCGAGCCTTGCGGCTCTTTCGCGTGTCCGGCTTGATGCCGGTGTTCCCTGTCACATGGTCGCGGATCATCTGACCCGACACCGCCAAGCTTCGTTTGCGAGCGGCACAGGATCATGCAACGATAGACCGGGCGTCACAACGCGGTTGAAGCCGCGAGTGCGCCCCGACGACGGCAGGCCCGAGAGAGAAGGGCCGCAACTGGAGGGAAGACGATGACGCAGATCACGCCATCACATGACGCCGCATCCCATCGCGCAGAGGCCCCGGCCGCCGCGACGACGACGGCCGTGTTCCCAAAGGCCTTCCCGGACAATACGTATAAGAGCGGCCTTCCGGCAAAGCAGGGCCTCTATGATCCGCGCAACGAACACGACGCTTGCGGCGTCGGCTTCGTCGCGCATATGAAGGGCGTCAAGTCGCACCAGATCGTGCGCGACGGCCTGTTCATCCTGGAAAACCTGACGCATCGCGGCGCCGTGGGCGCCGATCCGCTGATGGGCGACGGCGCCGGGATTCTGGTGCAGATCCCGGACCGTTTCTTCCGCGAGGAAATGTCGGCCCAGGGCGTCACCCTGCCGAAGGCCGGCGATTATGCCGTCGGCTACCTTTTCATGCCGCAGGATGAGGCGCAGATCGCGCATTTCAAGCAGGTCATCGCCGATGTCGTTGCGGAAGAGGGCCAGTCCCTGCTCGGTTTCCGCGATGTCCCGGTCGACAATGCGTCGCTGTCGAAGGCGCCGCACATCGCCGCCACCGAGCCGCGCCACGTGCAGGTGTTCATCGGCGCCGGCCGCGATGCCGCGACGAATGCCGAGTTCGAGCGTCGTCTCTTCACGCTCCGCAAGGTCATCTCCAACCGGATCTACGACGCCTACAAGGGCGCGGAAACCGGCTTCTATCCCGTGTCGCTGTCGTCGAAGACGATCATCTACAAGGGCATGTTCCTCGCCTATCAGGTCGCCGCCTACTTCAAGGATCTGGAGGACCCGCGGTTCGAGAGCGCGGTCGCGCTCGTGCACCAGCGCTTCTCCACCAACACCTTCCCGTCCTGGAAGCTCGCGCACCCCTATCGCATGGTCGCCCATAACGGCGAAATCAACACGCTGCGCTCCAACGTCAACTGGATGGCGGCGCGCCAGGCCTCCGTGTCCTCGCCGCTGTTCGGCGACGATATCTCCAAGCTGTGGCCGATCTCCTACGAAGGCCAGTCGGACACGGCGTGCTTCGACAACGCGCTCGAATTCCTCGTGCAGGGCGGCTATTCGCTCTCGCATGCGGTGATGATGCTGATCCCGGAAGCCTGGGCCGGCAACCAGCTGATGGGGGCCGAGCGCAAGGCATTCTACGAGTACCATGCCGCCCTGATGGAGCCGTGGGACGGACCGGCAGCGGTCTGTTTCACCGACGGCCGCCAGATCGGCGCGACGCTCGACCGCAACGGTCTGCGTCCGGCCCGCTACCTCGTAACTGACGACGACCGCGTCATCCTCGCCTCCGAAGCCGGCACGCTGCCGGTGCCGGAAGAGAGCATCGTCAAGAAGTGGCGCCTGCAGCCGGGCAAGATGCTGCTCATCGACATGGAAGAAGGGCGCATCATCTCCGACGAGGAGGTGAAGTCCTCGCTCGCCGGCCAGCACCCCTATCGCAAGTGGCTCGACAACACGCAGCTGATTCTCGAGGAGCTGAAGCCGGTGGAGCCGCGGGCGCTGCGCCGCGACGTGTCGCTGCTCGATCGCCAGCAGGCTTTCGGCTATACGCTCGAAGACACCAAGATCCTGATGTCGCCGATGGCCACGACCGGCCAGGAAGCGATCGGCTCGATGGGGACGGATACGCCGATTTCGGCCATGTCGTCGAAGTCGAAGCTGCTCTACACCTATTTCAAGCAGAACTTCGCGCAGGTCACCAACCCGCCGATCGACCCCATCCGCGAAGAGCTGGTGATGAGCCTCGTCTCCTTCATCGGGCCGCGGCCGAACATTCTCGACCATGTCGGGGCATCGCATGCCAAGCGGCTGGAAGTGCGCCAGCCGATCCTGACCAATGGCGATCTCGAAAAGATCCGCTCCATCGGCCACACGGAAGACCGGTTCGATACCAAGACGCTCGACTTCACCTATGATGTCGCGCGCGGCGCCGAAGGCATGCCGGAAATTCTCGACCGGCTCTGCGAGCGGGCGGAAGCCGCCGTCAAGGGCGGCTACAACATCATCGTGCTTTCCGATCGCCAGGTCGGTCCGGACCGCATCGCCATTCCCGCGCTGCTCGCCACCGCCGCCGTGCACCACCACCTCATCCGCAAGGGTCTTCGCACCTCGGTCGGCCTCGTGGTGGAATCGGGCGAGCCGCGCGAAATCCACCATTTCGCGCTGCTGGCCGGCTATGGTGCCGAGGCGATCAACCCCTATCTCGCCTTCGACACGCTGACCGATATGCACAAGCGCGGCGAGTTCCCCAAGGAAGTCGACAGCAGCGAAATCGTCTACCGCTACATCAAGGCCGTGGGGAAGGGCATCCTCAAGGTCATGTCCAAGATGGGCATCTCGACCTACCAGTCCTATTGCGGCGGCCAGATCTTCGATGCCGTGGGTTTGTCGAGCGAGCTGATCGAGCGCTACTTCTTCGGCACGGCCACGCAGATCGAAGGTATCGGCCTCAAGGAAATCGCCGAGGAGACCTTCAACCGTCACCAGGCGGCCTTCGGTCCCGATCCGGTGCTGACCAACACGCTCGATGTCGGCGGCGAATATGCCTACCGCATGCGCGGCGAGGGCCATGCCTGGTCGCCGGATTCGATCGCCTCGCTCCAGCATGCCGTGCGCGGCAATGCGCAGGACCGCTACCGCGAGTTCGCCGACATGGTGAACGGCGACGCGCTGCGCATGAACACCATTCGCGGTCTCTTCACCATCAAGGGTGCCGAAGGTCTTGGCCGCACGCCGATCTCGATCGACGAGGTCGAGCCGGCGTCCGAGATCGTCAAGCGCTTCTCGACCGGTGCCATGTCGTTCGGCTCCATCTCGCGCGAGGCGCACACGACGCTCGCCATCGCCATGAACCGGATCGGCGGCAAGTCGAACACCGGTGAGGGCGGCGAGGAGAGCGATCGCTACTTCCCGCTCCATGACGGCTCGGCCAACCCGGAACGCTCCGCCATCAAGCAGGTGGCCTCCGGCCGCTTCGGCGTGACGACGGAATATCTCGTCAATGCCGACATGCTGCAGATCAAGGTGGCGCAGGGTGCCAAGCCCGGCGAGGGCGGGCAGCTGCCCGGCCACAAGGTGGACGCGACCGTCGCCAAGACCCGGCATTCGACACCGGGCGTCGGCCTTATCTCGCCGCCGCCGCATCACGACATCTACTCGATCGAAGATCTGGCGCAGCTGATCTACGACCTGAAGAACGTCAATCCGGAGGCGAACGTCTCCGTCAAGCTCGTCTCGGAAGTCGGCGTCGGCACGGTTGCCGCCGGTGTCGCCAAGGCGCGCGCCGACCATATCACGGTCTCCGGCTATGACGGCGGCACCGGTGCGTCGCCGCTGACCTCGCTCAAGCATGCCGGCAGCCCCTGGGAAATCGGCCTTGCCGAGACGCACCAGACGCTGGTGCTGAACGGCCTGCGCTCGCGCATCGCCCTGCAGGTGGATGGCGGCCTGAAGACCGGCCGCGACGTCATCATCGGTGCGCTTCTGGGGGCCGACGAGTTCGGCTTCTCCACCGCGCCGCTGATTGCCGCCGGCTGCATCATGATGCGCAAATGCCACCTGAACACCTGTCCGGTGGGTGTGGCGACGCAGGACCCTGTCCTGCGCAAGCGCTTCAAGGGTGCGCCCGAGCATGTCGTCAACTACTTCTTCTTCGTCGCCGAAGAGGTGCGCGAAATCCTGGCGTCGCTGGGTGTCGCGAAGTTCGACGACATCATCGGCGCATCGGAACTGCTGGAGAAGGACACGCTGATCTCGCACTGGAAGGCGAACGGGCTCGATTTCTCCAACATCTTCTACAAGGTCGATGCGCCGAAGGAAGCGACCTACTGGACGGAGAAGCAGAACCACCCGATCCACGACATCCTCGATCGCAAGCTGATCGCGGAAGCGATGCCGGCGCTCGAATCCAAGACCCCCGTGAAGATCGAGGCGACGATCAAGAACGTCGACCGGTCGGCCGGCGCGATGCTGTCGGGCGAGCTGGCCAAGCGCTGGCGCCACAAGGGGCTGAAGGATGACACGATCTTCGTGACGCTGCGCGGCACGGCGGGCCAGTCGTTCGGCGCGTTCCTCGCACGCGGCATCACGTTCGACCTGATCGGCGACGGCAACGACTATGTCGGCAAGGGCCTCTCCGGCGGCCGCATCGTCGTGCGCCCCTCCGAGGCGTCGAAGATCAAGGCCGCGGAGTCGATCATCGTCGGCAACACGGTGCTTTATGGCGCGATCTCGGGCGAATGCTACTTCAACGGCGTGGCCGGCGAACGTTTCGCCGTGCGCAACTCCGGCGCCATCGCCGTGGTCGAGGGCGTGGGCGACCATGGTTGCGAATATATGACGGGTGGCGTGGTGGTCGTGCTCGGCGAGACGGGCCGCAACTTCGCGGCCGGCATGTCGGGCGGTGTCGCCTATGTGCTGGACGAGAGCGCCGACTTCCCGCAGCGTTGCAACATGGCCATGGTCGAGCTGCAGCCGGTGCCGGAAGAAGACGACATGCTGGAGAAGCTGCATCATCACGGCGGCGACCTCATGCACAAGGGCATGGTGGACGTGTCCGGCGACATGACACGCCATGACGAGGAGCGGCTGGTACAGCTCATCTCCAACCATCTCCACTACACGGGTTCGCCCCGCGCCAAGGAGATCCTCGACAACTGGGCGGACTTCCGGCCGAAGTTCCGCAAGGTCATGCCGGTCGAGTACCGTCGTGCGCTCGAGGACATGGAGCGGATGAAAATGGCGGAGGCTGCCGAGTAATCGGCGGTCTCGTCCGGGGCGACGCAGGTCGCGGCCCCGGTTCGACCCTCCGGCGAAGCGTCTTGCCCGATCCTTCAACGGGCAGACAGCGCGCCGATCCGGCCTCTCCTGCGGGTCTTGCCAGGAGCCGATATGGGCGCGCCCGATCCGGCTCGGGCGTTCTCGCGAAAACCCGAAATATGCGCATTCCGACCCGCGCAAGAATGAACATGGTGTAACGTGTCCAGTGACCTTCTCGACATCGTCGCGTCGAAGGCTGCCATCCCGGTCTCCTGGGTGACGCCGCCGGTCGGCGAGGATTATCTCAATCTCGGCGACGCCCTGTCGCCGGTGATCGTTTCGATGATGTCGGGACTGCCGGTGACGCACGCGCCGAGCAAGAGCCGCCAGACCCGTCTCGCTGCCGTCGGCACCATCGGCCACATGATGGCGGGCGGGCATGTGCATGTCTGGGGAACGGGCACGTCGCCCAATCTCAATCCCGGCCAGCATGGCGAGGAAAAGATCCCCTACACCCGTCCGGCCGGTACGCGCTTCACCTTCCATGCGACGCGCGGGCCGTTCAGCCGCCGCGTGCTCGGCAGCGACGGGCCTGCCGTCTATGGCGATCCGCTCTGGCTGCTGCCGCATTTCCACGATGCGCCCGTCAAGAAGACCCATGAACTCGGCGTCATCCTGCATCTGGCCGAACTGTCCGAGCGCACCTTCGACGCCCGGCCGAAGGACACCGAGGGCCGCCATCACGTGGCGCCGTCGGAGATGGGCTCGGTGAAGCTGATCAACACGGTCACGCCGACGACGATTGCCGCGCTGCGCGAACGACTGGACGAGATCCTGTCGTGCAAGCGCATCGTCTCGACCAGCCTGCACGGCATGGTCTTTGCCGAATCCTACGGCATTCCCTGTCTCTATTTCTCGCCACGGTCGCGCAGCACCGGGCTCGGACGCATCGATCTCTCCGACGAAAGCGGCGTCATCGACCTGCGCTTCGTCGATCTCTATCGCGGTCTCGGTCTGTCGGACCTCGACATCTGGTACCAGCCGCGGCAGGTGAAGACGAACTGGCAGGCCGTGATCGACGCCATCGACCGTGTCTGGGCGCCGAAGGCGTTCGACGACAGGCCGCTGATCGAGTCTTTCCCGCTGCCGCTCGCCATGATGGGCAAGGGCGCGCGCGGAAGCGCCTTCGATGCGCCGCTGATCGCCGCGCTGCCGACGCAGCGAAAACGGCTTCCGGGCCAGGCCTTCATCGAGGGGCTGGCGGACCGGTTCTTCAGGGAACGGTCATGAAACGTCTCATGGCCTTGAAATTCGATTGAGTGTTCGCCCGATCTGGCGACAATGCGATGAAAAGACTGCCGGACTTCCGGCATTCAGGAACAGAAACGGGTGGACGCGGAGCGGGTGGCATCAGCGCTTCCACGGCGACGATTGAGGGTTACGTCATGGGCAAGGTTACAGGTTTCATGGAAATCGACCGGCAGCTGGCAAAGTATCAGCCGGCCTCCGATCGTATCCGCCATTTCCGGGAATTCACGATCCCGATGTCGGAGCCGGAGGTGCAGAAGCAGGCGGCGCGCTGCATGGATTGCGGCATCCCCTTCTGCCATGGCCCGACCGGCTGCCCGGTGCACAACCAGATCCCCGACTGGAACGATCTCGTCTACAGCGGCAACTGGGAAGAGGCGATCCGCAACCTGCATTCGACCAACAACTTCCCGGAGTTCACCGGCCGCATCTGCCCCGCGCCCTGCGAGGAAGCCTGCACGCTGAACCTCGAAGATGCGCCGGTGACCATCAAGACCATCGAGCAGGCGATCGCCGACAAGGCCTATGAGATGGGCTATATCGTGCCGAAGCCGGCAGTGACGAAGACCGGCAAGTCGATCGGCATCATCGGTTCGGGTCCTGCCGGCATGGCGGCGGCCCAGCAGCTGGCTCGCGCCGGCCATGCCGTGCATGTCTACGAGCGCGAGACCAAGGCCGGCGGCCTGCTGCGCTACGGCATTCCCGACTTCAAGATGGAGAAGAACTTCATCGACCGGCGCGTCGAGCAGATGACCGGCGAAGGCGTCACCTTCCATTACGGCGTCAATATCGGCGTGGACCGCACGGTGGAAAGCCTGCGCGAGGAGCATGACGCCGTGCTCTATTGCGGCGGCTCCGAGACACCGCGCGATGCGGGCCTTCCCGGCGGCGAGTTCGCCGGCGTCCATGACGCCATGCCCTATCTCGTGCAGCAGAACCGCCGCGTCGGCCGCGAGAATATCGACAGCGTCGGCTGGCCGTCGGATCCGATCCTTGCCGGCGGCAAGCACATCGTCGTCGTCGGCGGCGGCGACACGGCGTCCGACTGCGTCGGCACGGCCTTCCGTCAGGGGGCCGTCAAGGTCACGCAGCTCGACATCCGCCCGCAGCCGCCGGAAAAGGAAGACAAGCTTGCCGTCTGGCCCTTCTGGGCGACGAAGATGCGAACCTCCTCTTCGCAGGCGGAAGGCGCGGTGCGCGAGTTCCAGGTCGCGACGCTCGAATTCGTCGGTGAAGACGGCGTGCTCACCGGCGTGAAGTGCTGTCAGGTCGACGATCGCCGCAAGCCGGTTCCCGGCACGGAGTTCGTCATCAAGGCCGACCTCGCCTTCATCGCCATCGGCTTCAGCGGCCCGTTGAAGACCGGCGTTCTGGAAGAGCTCGGCGATGCGCTCGCCATCAACACCGACCGTCGCGGCTCCAGCAACGTCATCGCCGACGACAAGGATTACCGGACATCGGTCGAGAAGGTCTGGGCGGCCGGCGATGTGCGCCGCGGCCAGTCGCTCGTCGTCTGGGCCATTCGCGAAGGCCGTCAGGCGGCGCGGGCGATCGACGAGGCCCTGATGGGCGCAAGCGTCCTGCCGCGCTGATCGTCAACGCACGCTCTCGTCAGGCGGGCGTCCGGCGAAGCCGGGCGTCCTCGACGGCGAGCTTATCGCTCAGGCATGCCGCTGGTCATAGGCGAGGCGCGCCTTGTCGATCGTCTCCTGATGCTCGAACGCCCAGTTGCCGAGCGCCTGAACGGGCTCGCGCAGCGACTGTCCGAGATCGGTCAGCGCATATTCCACCTTCGGCGGAATGGTCGGATAGATCGTCCGCGTCACCAGTCCGTCGCGCTCCAGGTTGCGCAGCGTCAGCGTCAGCATGCGCTGCGAAATGCTGCCGAGAGCGCGCTTCAGCGCGTTGAACCGCTTCGGCCCCGGCGTCAGCAACATCACCACCAGCACCGACCATTTGTCGCCGATCCGGGAGAGGAGGGCGCTCGCCACACGGCAGTCATGCGTCTCGTGCAGCGTCTCCAGCGTCATGTCCGTATTTGCAGGTGTCAAGAATGTGCCTCCTTGCGCATGCTCATCCACGTCATTCATAGTGCCTCGGTATGGAAAAGTAACTTCCAGACGTCACGCAATCGGTGACGATGTGGGGCTCCGGCTTTTCCTGCAGACCGTCTTCGAACGACCGGCACATGGTGCACCAAAGGATAGACATATGAAACTCCTCCACCTCGACTCCAGCATTCTCGGCGACCACTCCGTCAGTCGCGCGCTGTCCAAGGCTGCCGTGGAACGGATCACGGCAGGCAATCCCGACATCGAGGTCACCTATCACGACCTCGTTGCCGAACCGATCGCCCACCTCACCGGCCGCTACCTCGCCGGCCAGAGCGACGATGTGCAACACAATCAGGCGCTTCAGGACGATCTCGCGCTCGGCGGCAAGGTGCTGGACGCGTTTCTCGCGGCCGATATCGTTGTGATCGGCGTGGCCCTCTACAATTTCACGATCTCGAGCCAGCTGAAAAGCTGGGTGGACCGCATCTGCGTGGCCGGCAAGACGTTTCGCTACACCGAAGCCGGTCCAGAAGGTCTGGCAGGCGACAAGCGCGTCATCCTGACGATTGCGCGGGGCGGTCTGTACGGTCCGGGCACGCCGTCGCAATCCTTCGAGCATGCCGAGACCTATCTCCGCTCGGTCTTCGCCTTCCTCGGCGTCGCCAATCCCGAGGTCATCGTGGCCGAAGGCCTGGCGCTCGGAGCCGAGCCACGGGAAGCCGCGACCAAGGCGGCACTCGAGACGGTCGCCACGCTGAAGGCCGCCTAGAGCAATTCCTCAAATGTGCGCCGCGGTTTTGCGTCCGGAATGGCGTTGAAAAGGGGAGATGGCGTGTTTTCGCGTTTCGGAAAAAGGCGGAAACACTCCGAGCAAACGCCGCGCCCGCGCGGCGCCTATCGGAGCGGGACGGCCTGCCACGGCGGTGCGGCGCCGAGCCGGGGGCCGGTTCCGGTCTTCGGCGGCGGCACCGTTGCCGACTGTGCTGCCGTCGGTGCCGGACGGGCGGCATCTGCGGGTGACGGTTCCCCTGCCGGTGCGGCGGCCTGCGCTGCCGCCGCTGGCGGCGGTGCCAGTGCGGTTTTCACCAGCCGGAAATCGTCAATCCGCCCGAACGGGGCGGGCGGGGCCTCGCCTTTCTCGATCAGCAGGTCCCGCGCGCTGCGCCCCGTGCTCGCCGGCAGGCTGGCGTCATCCAGCAGATCCGATGCGCCGTCGAGGTCGGGATCGACGAGGCTGATCGGCTGGGTCTTGATGATGGTGTCGCTGGTCGGGGCCGTGACCACGAGGTCCTTCATGCCGCTCGGATCGGGAATGTCGCCGCCGGGCGCGGCGGTCTCGCCCAGAAGGCGGCGAACGTCCTTTTCCACGTAGAAAGCGAGCTTTCGCTTGCCGGCCGGCGTCAGGTTGATGCCGTCGGCGCCGCGCAGGCGAACCTGCTGGCCGTTGATGTCGGAGCCGGTCGTTACGAACTTGCCCTGCTCGTCGACGAAGCCATCCCAGATATCGATGAATTGCCCGCCGATCTTCTCCGCCTCGGTGCGGAAGATGCCGTTGAAGGTCACCATGTCCGCCGTCATGGCGGGAGACTGGAACGACGGCATGCCGACCCAGAGAAGCGGCACGTTGCGGCTGCGGGCGAGGGCTGCGAAGCGCGCGACGCGCCGTGTATATTCCGCCATCCAGGCATCCGTGCGGTACTTTTCCCGCACCGCGCCGATCTTCATCTGCTGTCGGTCGTTGGCGCCGAAGCTGACGATGATCAGGGCGGGCTTCACATCGTCGGCATAGACGGGAAGCATATTGGGCCAGTCGAAGTAGTCGTCGCGCACCATGCCGGACGACCCCTCGCTGCGGTTTTCGACCACGATGCCCGGGCTGTCGGCAAAGGCGGTCTGCAGGCCGTCGCTGAGGCTGCCGGCGATGAAGTCGCCGACGACGAGCACGGTCTTGGCATCCGCCTGCTTTGCGACGATCTCGGGTGCCGGTGTCTCGACGGGTGCGGGACGGACTTTCGCCCGCTGCGGCTTCGGCTGGCGCCGCACCGGCGGCGGGGCCTCGCGGTCGATGTTCCTGCCGTCGCCATAGTCCTCGTAGACGCGCTGTTGCTGGCGCGGCCGGCCGAAGAACATGTCGAGGATCGTGCGCCGTTCCTGCGCTTCGGCGCGGCCGACAGGGGGAAGAAGCACAACGGTCGGCAGGGCGATGACGAGGGCGAGCAGAAAAGCCGCAAGCCGGCGCAGAGGAGCGTGCCGCGTCCGGTGCGGCAGGACGTTGCTCGGGTCAGCGCGTGGTGTCACGGCTCGTGGTCTCGACATCTGCATTCCGGCCGGGCATCCTGCCCGGTCCTCTTCATTTCCGCCAGATCGCCGCGAGGACCTGCCCCGCGCGCCGCCGCTGTTCAATCCCGCAGGGCGCGGAGAAGGTTCTGCGTCGGCTGGCCATCGGGGGTCATGCCGTTGCGGTTCTGGAACGCCTGGATGGCGGCCTTGGAGCCGGAGCCGAAATTGCCGTCCACTTCGCCGTCGTAATAGCCGAGTTCCTTGAGGCGCGACTGCAGTTCGAACTTCTGCTTGACGTCCAGCGTGCCGTCCGGCCGGCTCCAGGCCTGCTGCATGCCGCCATAGCCGGCAATTTCGTCGGCAAGAAGACCGACGCCGAGGGCGTAGGAATCCGAGGCGTTATACCGCTTGATGACGGAAAAGTTCTTGGTCATCAGGAAACCCGGGCTGCCGCTGCCGCCCGGCATCTTCAGCGTGGCGCGGATGCTGCCGTCGCGGAAGCCCTTGCCGTTCGGGCGGGTGAAGCCGAGGGCTGCCCATTGCTTGAGCGTCTTCGTCTGGCCCTGCAGGTCGGAGCCGCCGGCGGGCACGGCCGTCTCGTAGCCCCAGGTCATGCCCGGCTGCCAGCCGTTCTTCTTCAGGAGATTGGCCGCCGTCGCCAGCGCATCGGGGATCGAGTTCCAGATATCGCGGTGCCCGTTGCCGTCGGCATCGACCGCATAGAGCAGGTAGCTCGTGGGAATGAACTGCGTGTGGCCCATGGCCCCGGCCCAGGATCCGTTGAGTTCGCGTGGGCTCACATCGCCCGACTGCAGGATCTTCAGCGCGGCGATCAGCTGCGTCTTGGCGAACTTCGCCCGCTTCGGATCGGCATAGGCAAGGGTCGCCAGCGCCCGCGGCACGTAATGCAGCCGGTCGTCCTTCTCCAGGACCGCGCCGTAATTGGATTCCATCGACCAGATGGCGAGCAGCACGTTGCGATCGACGCCGAAATGCTTTTCGATCGCATCCAGCGTGCGGCGGTGCTTCACCGACATTTCCTGGCCGACCTTCTGCGTGTAGGGGTTCACGCGGCTGTCGATATATTCCCAGATCTTGTGCTTGAATTCCGGCTGGTAATTGGCCTTCTCGATCACGGTCTCATCGGGCGTCTTCACGCCGGCAAAGGCCTTGCGATAGGTGCTCTCGGAGATGCCGGCCTTGGCGGCCGTCGGATAGAAACCGTTGATCCACGTCTGGAAACCGGCATCGGCGAAAGCGGGCGTGGTGGCGAGGAACGCGGCGGCGGCAACAAGGGCGGCGCGGAGGCGGCGGCGAAGGGGCAGACTGTTGCTGTTCATCGGTCTGTCGTTTCCGTAATCTCGGTCGCGCGCGTCGGGGCGACGGGCGCGACATCACTGTACCATTCCAGAACCGTCCCATCTTGCGCTGCCGGTGACGGATCCGACGAGTGCCGGCTCTGGTGCAAGGGCCGGTTTGATGAAGCGTATCGGAATGAGGTCAACAAGTTCTTTACCATGCCGAAGGACTTGCGTCTTGCTTAGGGAAAAAATAGCCTTTCACCCCTAGATACGTTCACGTTCTTGTGACGGGCGTGCTGCATGTTCACCGGGCATTCACCGGGGATCGTGCATCTAGGCGATGCAGGCAGAGTGCCCGTCCGGCCCCGCATCCGGGGATGGAGGTTCGCGCTCTGGACATGGCGAGGAAGTCCGATAGATCCGTGTCCACTTGTCATCGGGCTTACGGAAGAGATGCGCGGCCATCCCGTGGAAACGGGAACCGCCAAGAACGGGAACATCGGGATCGACGTTCATTTTAAGCCGGTTTCCGGTAAGACAACATCACGCCACGGTGGATCGGCGATCGCGGATCCGAACCGTTCATTTTAAGAATGACTGAGAACTGGAGATTTTGATGAGTGAGAAGCGTAAGGTCCGAAAGGCCGTCTTTCCTGTTGCCGGCCTCGGCACGCGTTTTCTGCCCGCCACCAAGGCTGTCCCGAAGGAAATGCTGACGGTGGTCGACAAGCCGGTCATCCAGTACGTCGTCGATGAGGCTCTGGAAGCCGGTATCGAGCATCTGATCTTCGTGACGGGCCGCGGCAAGGGCGTCATCGAGGACTATTTCGACATCCAGACCGAGCTCGAGCAGACGCTGCGCGAGCGCAGCAAGACCGCCGAACTGACGCTTCTGGCCGATATCCTGCCCAAGGCCGGCATGGCCAGCTTCACCCGCCAGCAGGCGCCGCTCGGCCTTGGCCATGCGGTCTGGTGCGCCCGCGATATCGTCGGCAACGAGCCCTTCGCGGTTCTGCTGCCCGATATGATCATGCGTGGCGAAAAGGGCTGCCTCAAGGGCATGGTCGAGCTGTACGAGCAGAGCGGCGGCAACGTGCTCGCCGTCGAGGAATGCGCGCCGGAAGTGGCCCACAAATACGGCATCGTCGGCGTCGGCGAGACGATCGGCGAAGGCTTTGCCATCAATGCCATGGTCGAGAAGCCGGCCGCCGGCACCGCTCCGTCCAACTACTTCATCAACGGCCGCTACATTCTGCAGCCGGAGATCTTCGAGATCCTGGAAACGCAGGAGCGCGGCGCCGGCAACGAGATCCAGCTGACCGACGGCATGCTGAAGCTCCTCAAGAGCCAGGATTTCGCCGGCTACGTCTTCCGCGGCGAAACCTACGACTGCGGCGCCAAGGACGGCTTCATCCTCGCCAACGTCGCCTTCGCGCTGTCGCGCGACGACATTCGCGGCTCGGTCGAAGGTCCTCTCAAGGCCCTTCTCGCCCGCTGATCGATCGATACCGAACACGAAGAGCCGCGTTGCATCAGCAGCGCGGCTCTTTTCGTTTTAACAAAAGAAAACCTCCGCCTATGGCGGAGGATTGGAAGAGTTCTACGCGGTATGAAAGAAACCACCGGGCTTGGATCACGAAGTGATCGAAGACCGGAGGTTATAATGGACGATAACCATCTA
>NZ_JAJOZR010000024.1:0-25406 GCF_021168455.1 Rhizobium quercicola | reverse complement strand
TAGATGGTTATCGTCCATTATAACCTCCGGTCTTCGATCACTTCGTGATCCAAGCCCGGTGGTTTCTTTCATACCGCGTAGAACTCTTCCAATCCTCCGCCATAGGCGGAGGTTTTCTTTTGTTAAAATGAAAACGGCGCCCGCTTGTCGCGGACGCCGTATCTCACACAAATCCCGGACCGGGCCTCAGCTGTCGAGGAACGACCGCAGCTTGCGCGAGCGGCTCGGATGCTTGAGCTTGCGCAGCGCCTTCGCCTCGATCTGGCGAATACGTTCACGCGTGACCGAAAACTGCTGGCCGACTTCTTCCAGCGTATGGTCCGTGTTCATGCCGATGCCGAAGCGCATGCGCAGAACGCGCTCCTCGCGCGGCGTCAGCGAGGCCAGAACGCGTGTCGTCGTCTCGCGCAGGTTCGCCTGGATGGCGGCGTCGATCGGCAGCAGGGCGTTCTTGTCCTCGATGAAGTCGCCCAGATGGCTGTCTTCCTCGTCGCCCACGGGGGTTTCGAGCGAAATCGGCTCCTTGGCGATCTTCAGGACCTTGCGAACCTTTTCGAGCGGCATGGCCAGCTTCTCGGCCAGCTCTTCCGGCGTCGGCTCGCGGCCGATCTCGTGCAGCATCTGGCGCGACGTGCGGACGATCTTGTTGATCGTCTCGATCATGTGCACCGGAATGCGGATCGTGCGCGCCTGGTCGGCGATCGAACGCGTGATCGCCTGCCGGATCCACCATGTGGCATAGGTCGAGAATTTGTAGCCACGACGATACTCGAACTTGTCGACCGCCTTCATCAGGCCGATATTGCCTTCCTGGATGAGGTCCAGGAACTGAAGGCCGCGGTTCGTATACTTCTTGGCGATCGAGATCACGAGGCGGAGGTTGGCTTCCACCATCTCCTTCTTCGCGATCCGCGCTTCGCGCTCGCCCTTCTGGACCATGTGAACGATCCGGCGGAATTCCGAGATCGAGATGCCGGTTTCCGTTGCCAGATTGTGGATCTCGCCGCGGATCGTGCTGATCATGCGCTCTTCGTTCTTGACGAAGGGCGCCCAGCCCCGCGCCGTCAGGTTGCTGACGGTTTCCATCCAGTTCGTCACGAGTTCGCTGCCGGAATACTGCTCCAGGAACGAGTCGCGCTTCACGCCATAGCTTTCGGCCAGCCGCAGCAGCTTGCCTTCGTTCTGCACCAGCCGCTTGTTGATGTCGTAGAGCTGCTCGACCAGATTATCGACGCGATTCTGGTTAAGCGACAGCGACTTCACGGCCGTGATGAGCTCGTCCTTGAGCTCCTTGTACTTCTTCTCCTGCGCCGAGGTCAGCGATCCCGTCGCGGCATTCATCCGCAGCTCGACCTGCTGGTCCTGCAGCTTGCGCAGCTTCTTGTAGGTCTCGGCAATGATGTCGAGCGTTTCCATGACCTGCGGGCGCAGTTCCGCTTCCATCGCGGCGAGCGAGAGGTTCGACTCGTCGTCGTCCTCTTCCTCCTCCTCGGGCGGCAGGCCCTCGCCGCCGACATTGGTGATGTCGTCTTCGCTGGTGCGCGAGCGGCGGGTCTTTTCCTTCTCCTCGGCAGCCTTGCGGTCCGCCTCGATCTTTTCGGGCGACTGGAACTGCGGCGCAGCCTTGGCTTCCGGACCCGAATAGGTCGTCTCGAGATCGATGATCTCGCGCAGCAGCGTCTGGCCTTCGTTCAGTTCGTCGCGCCAGATGATGATGGCCTGGAACGTCAGGGGGCTCTCGCAGAGACCCGCGATCATCGTCTCGCGACCGGCCTCGATGCGCTTGGCGATCGCGATTTCGCCTTCACGCGACAGAAGCTCGACCGAGCCCATCTCGCGCAGATACATCCGCACCGGATCGTCCGTCCGGTCCGTCGGTTCCTTCTTCTTGGCGGTGGCAAGCGCGGTGCCGCTGGAGGTGGCGATCTCGCCGCCCTCGCTGTCGGGCTCGTCGTCGCTCGCCTCTTCCTCGCCGCCGGATGCGTTCTCGTCGACCTCTTCGTCCTCGACGACATTGATGCCCATGTCGGACAACATGGCCATCGTGTCCTCGATCTGCTCGGAGGTCACCTCTTCGGACGGAAGCACGGAATTCAGCTCGTCCATCGTGACGTAGCCGCGCTTCTTGGCGGCCTTGATCATTTTCTTGACCGCGTCGTCCGAGAGATCGAGAAGCGGGCCGTCCGTTGCGCCGTCGCGTTCAGATTCGGCTTCTTCGTTCTCTTTGACTTTGGTTGCCATTCTTCGTCGCTTTCTTTGGACCAGCATTCCACGTTGGAGCGGTGACGAGCCGTGTGGCCCGGGCGCCTTCCGGCGCAACACCGCGAACATTACCCCTGACCTAACGGGCTGATATTAATTCCCGATTAACCACGGCACCTGCCGCGATCATCCCGGTCGGCTGCGGCAGCAGCACGCTCCAAACATCACTTGCATGATGATCGTTTCCGCCGTATCCAATAAACCTTCCAAGCCAAAGACGGTTGATTCCCAGATTCTTCGGCTACGTCAAGCTCTTCCGGCATAAAACAGCGCAATTAGGCGAAAAACGCCGGAATTAAGGCTCGGCATTGCCGCTGTCTCGATCTGCTAGGCAGATGTAGGACGTTTCCTACACAAGACAAGAGCAAGACGAAAGGTTGCAAGAGCAAGCAACGCCACCCGTCTTTTCCTGCCCGAGACGCCTGCAAGCGTAAGGCATATCGCACAAGACTTTCCGACACTTGGCGCGACCGGAACCCGGAGACGTGGCGCCGGCCGAAACCACACGGGATGCTCTGTCCACGGGAGGCGTGCGGTCGAAAGACAAGCCTCCAGCGCGTGGCCCCTACCCCCGGAACGTGCGGATGGCCTCGAGGAATTGCTCGCCGAACCGCTCCTTCTTGCTCTGCCCGATGCCGGGAATATCGAGCAGATCGTCGGCATCATCCGGCCGCATCTTGGCAAGCGCGATCAGCGTCGTATCCGGAAAGACGACATAGGGCGGCACGTTCATGCCGCGGGCGATCTCCGCGCGCGTCGCGCGCAGTGCTTCGAAAAGCTCCAGATCCGATCCGTCCAGCGCCGCCTTCTCCCTTGCTGCCGGCGAGCGCGCATTTTTGGCAGCCTTGGCGGAGGTGGGGCGGTCCTTGCGAAACCGAACCTCGGTCTCCTTCTTGAAAACCGCACGCGCGGCCGGCTCCAGCTTCAAGGCGCCGAACGCGGCATGATCGACGCTAAGAAAGCCGGCCGCCAGCAACTGCCGCAGGATCGACTGCCAGGTCTTCGCCGCAATCTCCTTGCCCGCACCGAACACCGGCATGTCGGCGTGGCCGAACCGCGTCGTCTTCTCGTTCACCGTGCCCGTCAGCACATCGATGACGTGCCCCGCGCCGAAGCGTTCGCCCGTGCGATAAACGGCCGCCAGCGCCTTGATCGCAGCCTCCGTGCCATCCCATGTTTCCACCGGATTGAGGCAGGTATCGCAATTGCCGCAGCCGCCGGCATGGCGCTCGCCGAAATGCGCGAGGATCGCCTGCCGCCGGCAGGAGGCCGTCTCGCAGATGCCGAGCAGCGACCCGAGCTTGCCGCGCTCGATGCGCTTGATATCCTCGGCCGCCCCGCCTTCGTCGATCATCTTGCGCCGCTGGATCACGTCGGCCATGCCATAGGCCATCCAGGCCTGGGACGGCATGCCGTCGCGCCCGGCGCGGCCCGTCTCCTGATAATAGGCCTCGACCGAGCCCGGCAGGTCGAGATGCGCGACATAGCGCACATCCGGCTTGTCGATCCCCATGCCAAAGGCGACCGTCGCCACGAGGCAGAGGTTTTCCTCTTTCAGGAAGGCATCCTGATTCGCATCGCGCACGGCGCGGTCCATGCCGGCATGGTAGGCAAGCGCCCGGATGCCCTGCCCGTTCAGCCATTCCGCCGTATCCTCGACCTTCGCCCGCGACAGGCAATAGACGATACCGCTCGCGCCCTTGTGCCGCGACAGGAAGCGCAGCAATTGCTGGCGCGGCTGGTCGCGTTCGACGATCTCGTAGGCGATGTTCGGCCGGTCGAAACTGGAGCTGAAAACCCGCGCATCGGAGAGCGCCAGCCGTTCGATGATATCGCCCCGCGTCTGCGGATCGGCCGTCGCCGTCAGGGCCATGCGCGGCACGCCGGGATAGAGCGTCGCCAGTTGCCCGAGCGTTCGATATTCCGGCCGGAAGTCGTGTCCCCACTGCGACACGCAGTGGGCCTCGTCGATCGCAAACAGCGCGATCTCCACCCCCGCCACCATCTCGCGGAAGCCGTCGGTCACGATCCGCTCCGGCGTGACGTAAAGCAGGTCGAGCGTTCCGTCGCGCACCGACCGCCGCACATCGATGAAATCCTCCCGCGACAGCGACGAGTTCAGCGCCGCCGCCCGAACGCCAAGCGCCTTCAGCGCCTCCACCTGGTCGCGCATCAGCGCGATCAGGGGGGAAACGACGATTCCGAGCCCGGAGCGGCAGAGCGCCGGCACCTGGAAGCAGAGCGACTTGCCGGCCCCCGTCGGAAACAGCACCACCGCATCTCCGCCCGAGACCACATGTTCGACCACATCGCCCTGCTGCCCGCGGAAAACGCCGTAGCCGTAGACGGTTTTCAGCACATCCAGCGGCGCCTTGCCGGTTGCGCGGAATGCGGACGAGGCGGGCTCCCGCCCGTGTCCCGGAGGGGCATCGAAGGGCGGGTCGTTACGGGTCGAGAAAGACGGCAGGGAGGAAGAGGTCATGAAAGCCATTCTGCACGATTCCACCCGCCGGCGCGAGGGCACTGGCGGCCGAACGCCGCGAAGACCACAGCAGAGTGCACCTGCCTGCCCTTCCGGCGTGACTCGGAGATGACAGAACGAGAGGCGAAAGAAAAGCGATTTGTTCTTGATTTGTTCAAATTAGCGATCTAGCCTTTCCTCATGAGCGGAACATACCGATCGACATAGGCGCGCGCCGCTGACGCGTGCACTTATGCGAACCGGAGCACGGGAAGGTGCGGTGAAATGACCTCTATCGCCCAGCCATCATTTCGCGCCCGGCCCTTTGACGCGTCCGGAGAGCACGCCGAACCCCTCGATGATCGCCTCCTGGTTCTCCAGGCGTTCCACTTCGTGCTGCACCTCTTCCAGATTGCGCAGGACGAGGCTTGCCAGTTCGTCGTCGCCGTCTTCCGTCGCGCGTGCGAGATCGCGCTCCAGCTCGCGACGCTGCCAGAGCAGCGCCTTCGTCCGCTTGTGCAGCGCCAGCGCCTGTCGATAGCCTTCCAGCGCGTCGGCAGGATCGGCCGCCTGCGTGGCGATCCAGAGGCGCGCGAAGCGGACCTGCTGGTCCAGCATGGCGAGAAGGCCTGCAAAGCCGGCGGCCTCGAGGTTTTCGACCAGCATCTCGCGCGTCAGACGCGGCCCCTTGGCGGCGGCCGCGTTCAGGACCTGCGACCAGAGGCGCTGAAGCTCCTTGCTCTCATAGTCGATGACGGAGATTTCGTCATATTCGGCAAAGAGCACGTCGGGATGATTGACGATCGTCAGCGCCAGCACGCTTTCCTTCAGCGGCGGCAGCGATTGGACGCCGGACACGATCGAGGACCGCGCCAGCCGGTCGGAGACGCCGGCGAGACTGCGCATCGGCGCCTCCTTGCCGAAACCGCCCCGGCCGCCGGACCGGCCGCTGCCCTGCCCGCCGCTCCTCTGCCCGCCGCCGGAGGGGAAGTCACCCGCTCCGCCCCCGCGCGGATAGTTTCCGCCCTGAAAGCCGCCGCCTTGGAAGCCGGAGCGTTGCGGCCCGCGCAGATAGGTATTCAGCCGCTCGCGCATCGCCTGTCCATAGTGCCGGCGAACGCTTTCGTCGCCGATCACGCCGACGACCTGCTTCAGCTTCGCCTCGAGCTCCGCCCGCTTTTCCGGCGTGTCGAAGCTGCCCGACTGCACCTCCCGCGTCCAGACCATTTCGGAGAGGGACCGTGCCGCCGTCAGCACGCGGTCGAACGGCGCACGCCCCTCCTCGCGCACGAGATCGTCGGGATCCTTGCCGTCCGGCAGCAGCGCGAACCGCACCGAGCGACCGGGCTTCAGATGCGGCATTGCCAGATCGACAGCGCGATTGGCGGCCCGGATGCCGGCGCCGTCCCCATCGAAGCACAGGATCGGCTCCTGCGTCAGTTTCCACAGAAGCTCCAGCTGGTTCTCGGTCAGCGCC
Organism: Rhizobium quercicola; assembly: GCF_021168455.1. NCBI lineage: Bacteria > Pseudomonadati > Pseudomonadota > Alphaproteobacteria > Hyphomicrobiales > Rhizobiaceae > Rhizobium > Rhizobium quercicola. The sequence continues at coordinate 19,206 of NZ_JAJOZR010000024.1, read as the reverse complement.
GTGCCGAGCGGCGCCACCGCATTCTCGATTCCCGCCTGATGGAGCGCGATGACGTCCATATAGCCTTCGACGGCGATGATCGTGTCGTTGCCGTCGGCACCGCCCAGCGTCCGGCGGGCGCGGGCGAAATTATAGAGCACGTTGCCCTTGTGAAAGAGCTCGGTCTCGTTGGAATTGAGGTACTTCGCCGGGGCGTCCGGCGACATGGCCCGCCCTCCGAACGCGATCACCTTCTCGCGCGACGACAGGATCGGAAACATGATCCGGTCGCGAAAGCGGTCGTAGGAGACGGCAATGTCGGGCCCGTGTACCACGAGCCCGCAGTCCTCGATCTGCTCGCGCGGAATGCCCTTGTTGGCAAGGTGCTCCTTCAGCGCATTGCGGCTTTCCGGCGCATAGCCGAGCCGGAAGGTGTCGATCGTCCGCCCCGTCAGGCCCCGGTCGCGCAGATAGGCACGGGCGCGGGCGCCGTTGGCCGTCTGAAGCTGATCCTGGAAGAACTGCGTCGCCATTTCCATGACGTCCTGCAGGGTCGAGCGCTGCCTGTCGCGCTTCTCGGCTTCCACATCCGGCTGCGGCATGGCGACGCCGGCGAGATCGGCGATCTGCTGCACGGCCTCGGGAAAGCTCATGCCGTCGAGTTCGTTGAGAAACCGGAAGTGATCGCCCGAAACGCCGCAGCCGAAGCAATGATAGCGGCCCTTGCGGTCCTCGCAGTGGAAGCTCGGCGATTTCTCGCCATGAAACGGGCAGCAGGCCCAGTAGTCGCCCTTGGACGCGTTGGTCTTCTTCCGGTCCCAGGTCACACGTTTGCCGATCACGTCCGAAATCGGAACGCGATCCTTGATCTCTTCGAGAAAGGTCGGGGAAAAACGCATGCGCCCGATATAGTCGCTTGCGCGCCGTACCGCTACAGCGCGCGACATCCCTCACCGCTTTCCACAGGCAGCACGCCGGCAGGCGGAGACGGCAGAGCCGGCGGCCGCATCATCGACCGCCGGACAGTGCCCGGATACACGGCGTCAGGCGCCAGAGAGAAGTGCCTTCAGCACGCCGGAGGCCTTGGCGAAATCCATCTGGCCGGCATGCCGCTCCTTCAGGATCGCCATGACCTTGCCCATGTCCTTCGGTCCCGCGGCCTGCGCATCCGCGATCGCGGCCGCCACGACCTCCTTCACCCGCGCTTCGGAGAACTGCTCGGGCTGGAAATCGGCGATGATGGCGATTTCCTCGCGCTCATGAGTCGCCAGTTCGGGCCGGCCGGCATCCTCGTAGACCTTCGCCGATTCCTCGCGCTGCTTGACCATCTTGGCAAGGATCTGCAGCAATTCGTCATCGGTCGTCTCCGGCTTGCCGACGCCGCGATTGGCGATATCGCGATCCTTCAGCGCGGCCTGAACCAGCCGCAGCGTGGACACCCGGCGGGCGTCCTTGGCCTTCATCGCCGTCTTCAGGGCATCGTTGATCGTGTCGCGCAGCATGGGTATCTCCCTTGTCTCTCGTGGGTGTGTCGTTCTGGCGGCCCTCATAGACCATCGGCCCGGCCGCAACAAACAGCTTCGTCACCAGATGGGGTGGCCGGCACGCTCTTGCGACCGGCGCAGGCCGCGCCCGCATTATTCGGCGGATTTCCGTTGGCAGCGGTTGACCCCGCGCGACCGCGCGCTTATGTCGAGGACCTGCACCAAGAGAGACCCGAATTGCGACCCGCGCCCGCATGCGCCGGGCGGCACCGGGTGCTGAGAAGCTTGGCGACCCGGTGGTCCGTTCGTCCGCCGCCTCGCCGCAACGGGATGACGCCGATGACCGCTCCATGGACCACCGAACCCGCAACCGCCATGCTCGTCCTGGCGGACGGCACCGTGATCGAAGGCAAGGGCATCGGGGCGACGGGTGCCGTTCCCGCCGAAGTCTGCTTCAACACGGCCCTCACGGGCTATCAGGAAATTCTCACCGACCCCTCCTATCTCGGCCAGATCGTCACCTTCACCTTCCCCCATATCGGCAATGTCGGCGCCAATGACGAAGACATCGAGGACCTGACGCCGGCGGCCCGCCACGGCGCGGTCGGCGTCATCTTCAAGGCCGATATCACCGACCCGTCCAACTACCGTGCCGTACGCCATCTCGACGCCTGGCTGAAGGCCCGCGGGATCATCGGCATGTGCGGCATCGACACCCGCGCGCTCACGGCCTGGATCCGCGAGAACGGCGCTCCGAACGCCGTTATCGCCCATGATGCCAACGGGCAGTTCGACATCGACGCGCTGAAGGCGATGGCGAAGGACTGGAGCGGCCTCGAAGGCCTCGACCTCGCCAAGGTCGCGACCTCGGGTCAGTCCTCCGTCTGGAGCGAAAAGCCCTGGGTCTGGAACGAAGGCACCGCCATGCTGGCGTCCGATGCGGCAAAGTACCATGTCGTCTGCATCGACTACGGCGTGAAGCGCAACATCCTGCGCCTCTTCACCGGTCTCGACTGCAAGGTCACGGTCGTGCCGGCGACGGCCAGCAAGGACGACGTCCTCGCGCTTGACCCGGATGGCGTCTTCCTCTCGAACGGCCCGGGGGATCCGGCGGCGACGGGCGCATATGCGGTGCCCGTGATCCGCGAGCTGATCGAAACCGACATCCCGGTCTTCGGCATCTGCCTCGGCCACCAGATGCTGGGCCTTGCGCTGGGCGGCAAGACCGAGAAGATGCATCAGGGCCATCACGGCGCCAACCATCCGGTAAAGGATCATACGACCGGCAAGGTCGAGATCGTCTCGATGAACCACGGCTTCGCGGTCGATTCCGCATCGCTGCCGGCCGGCGTCGAGGAAACCCACGTCTCCCTGTTCGACGGCACCAATTGTGGCCTGCGCCTGTCGGGCAAGCCCGTCTTTTCCGTCCAGCACCACCCGGAAGCCTCCCCCGGCCCGCAGGACAGCCACTACCTCTTCCGCCGCTTCGTCAATCTTCTGCGCGAGAAGAAGGGCGAGGTCGCTCTGGCAGAACGCGCCTGATCGCCTGACGCCTGCGCCTGCCGCACCACCGCCGACGCCGCGAGATCGACCGGCGGACCGACGCCGGCCCGCGCACGTCGGCCGGCGTTGCCATATGCCGAGTCGCGCGGATCCATTCCACGTCTTACGGGATTGGTGACGTCGATTGCGGTGAGCGCGTGTCCGGCTGCAGTCTCTGCAGCACCGCTCGAAAATAGACCGCACCCGCGCGCGCAGCAGCAGGAACCCGCTGCGGAATGTCAGTGTCCACGGGCTCTGACATCGGACATCGTTAACGGGTGCGCGCAAGATCGTCGCATGGCGTGCGCGTTCGTCCGCCCCCAGAGCTCCCGAAGACGACCGATCATGGTCGGCCGCCAGACCTCCGCCGGGCGACCGCGCGATCTCCCGACCGGCTCAGCTGATCTTGCGAACGATGCGGAAGAACCGCGCGTTCAGGAGCACGGCTGCGGCGAGCAGGCCGAGCGAAAAGCCATACCAGACGCCCTGACCGCCGAAGCCGAGCGGAAAAGCGAAGAGCCAGGCGGAGAAGAAGCCGATCGGCCAGTAGGAAATCAGCGCCAGCACCATCGGCACCGTCGTGTCCTTCAACCCGCGCAGCATGCCGGCGGCAATAGCCTGCAGGCCATCGACCAGCTGGAAGGCGCCGGCAATGACGATCAGGGGGCCGGCATAGGCGAGCACGAGCGCCGCATCCGTGCGTGTGGTGTCGAGATAGAGCGCGGCGAGCGCATAGGGGATGACGGCAAAGAGCGTCGAGCCGAGACCGGCGCAGATCATGCCGAGCGCCAGCGCCGAAATGCCGGCTTTCCGCACGCCCTCCATATCGCCGCGGCCGAAGGCCAGGCCGACACGCACGGTGGCCGCCTGGGCGAGGCCGAGCGGGATCATGAAGGCGATGGAGGCAAATTGCAGGGCGATGCCGTGGGCCGCCAGTTCCACCGTGCCGATCGTGCCCATGAGCAGCGACGCGACGGTGAAGAGGCTGACTTCCGCAAGGATCGTCAGGGCGATCGGCAGCCCCAGCAGCACGACTTCCTTCAGCGCATGCCAGTCCGGGTTCCAGAACCGGACGAAGAGTTCGAAGGTCCGCAGTTCCGCATGTCGCTGGATATAGACGATGGCGAGCACGAGGCCGAGGATGGCGACCGCGAGTGCCGCCCAGGCCGCCCCGACCATGCCGAGCGCCGGAAAGCCGAAATGCCCGTAGATCAGCAGATAGCACAAGCCGGCATTGAGGACGAGCGTGATCAGGGTGATGTAAAGGATGATCCCTGCCCGCTCCAGACCGCTGAGAAAGGCGCGCAGAACCATGAAGACGAGGCTCGGAAAGACCGCCCACTGCGCGATGTGCAGATAGCCGGCCGCCTTCGCCGCCACCTCGGGCTGCTGGCCGGCAAAGAGCAGGATCGGCTCGGCCAGCCACAGGATCGGCGCGGTGAGGACGCCGTAGATCAGCACCGCCCACATGCCCATGCGCACGGAACGCCGCGTCGAGACGACGTCACCGCGCCCCACGGCCTGCGCCACCATCGGCACGACCGCGTTGGAAAAGCCGGATCCGAACACGAAGATCGTGAAGAACATCTGCGTCGCGAGAATGATGGAGGCGAGTTCCGTGGCGCCCAGCTTGCCCACCATCACCACGTCGGTGGTGTTGATGGCGAGCTGCGCGATCTGCGCGGCAACGAAGGGCACCCCGAGAATGACGCTTCCACGAAAGTGTGCAGCCCAGGAATTGTCCCCACGGAAATCCGCCGCAGCGGGATGCGTTGACGTCAGCATGATCGAGAAGCCTCTGGTCCGTCGCGGCCGGAATGGGCACGCGCGACGGCTCGCTCTTAGCGCGAATGGCGGCAAACCTCCAGCCAGAGGCAGGCCATGCTGCAAATTTCATCCGAACATCACAGAGATTGATCGTTTTCGAGGCAGATCTCGGGTCAGGCCTCCGGCGCGGCGCCGGTTTCGGTCTTCGGTTTCAGGCGCGTCACATACAGGAAGACGGCAGCGGCAATGAGGACGGCGGACAGGATATAGGGCGCACCGGCAAAGGTCACCGGCGCATCCGGCGCCGTGAACCGGCTGAAGATATGCGCAAAGACCAGCGGCCCGAGGATGGTGGTGAAGGACGAGATGCTGGAGAGCGCGCCTTGAAGCTCCCCCTGCGCAGACGGCGGCACTTTCGCCGCGGCGATCGAGCGCAGCGGCGGATCGGCGAGCGCCTCGAGGCACGTGGCGGCGATCACGGCATAGACCATCCAGCCCTGAAAGGCGAAGGCATAGCCGAAAAGCCCGAAACAGCAGAAGAGGAGGCCGACGGCGCCGGCGCGCCATTCGCCGAGCACGGGGATGGCGCGCGGCAGGATGAAGGCCATGACGACCGCGCCGCAGATGCCGAAGACGCCGAGCGACAGGCCGATCTGCCCCTCGCTCCAGCCATAGCGATAGGTGGCGACGAAGGACCAGACGGCGGGATACACCGCATGTGCCTGCCAGTAGAGGAAGAACACCAGCAGCACCCAGCCGATGCCGGGATAGTTGCGCATCTGGCGAAGCGCGCCCAGCGGATTGGCGCGCCGCCACTCGAAGCGCCGGCGATGCTTGCGCTCCAGCGTTTCCGGCAGCAGGAAGAAGGCGATGACGAAATTGACGAAAGAGAGCAGCGCCGCACCATAGAACGGCACGCGCGGGCCGAACTCGCCGAGCGCGCCGCCGATCACCGGCCCCAGCGCAAAGCCGGTGCCGAAGGCGATGCCGATCAGCCCGAAATTCTTGGCGCGGTTGCTGTCGTCGGACACGTCGGCGATGAAGGCCGAGGCCGTGGAGAAACTCGCCCCGGAAATGCCGGCGAGAATGCGCCCGACGAAGAGCATGCCGAAACTGGTGGCCAGCGCGCAGATCAGGTTGTCGATCGCGAAGGTGAGGACAGAGGCGAGAAGGACCGGGCGGCGTCCGAATCGGTCGGAAAGATTGCCGATCAGCGGGGCGAACAGAAACTGCATGCCGGAATAGACGAGCAGCAACCATCCGCCGTCGATGGCGGCATCGCTGATCGTATCGCCCGTCAGTTCCGCAAGAAAGGCCGGCAGGACCGGCATGATGATCGCGATGCCGATGATGTCGAGGAAGAGGATCATGAAAACGAGGAAAAGCCCCCGCCTCGCAGCAGCCGGATCGATCATGCCAAACCTCCCCACCCCCGCACCGCGCCTCTTCGGCGCGCGTGCCCTATCGCAAACCGTCCGCCCCTCGCGGGCTCTGCGACCCGCAGATCCGCCAGGCGGACTTGGTCGCGTCCTGCTGCTGTAGAGGCAAGCAGGAGGCGAGGCAACGGCGATTGTTGGGACGATCCGTCCCGCACAGGCCGTCGGCGGGCGCCAAAGCGACCCGGTCGCATCAGACGACCGGGCTCGGGAGCAGCGATGCGCGCCTCAGGCGCCCACGGCGCCGTCATCGATCTTGCGGATCGCGACCACGGACGGACGGGGCAGCGTGCCCTTGAAGTCCGGCCAAAGGGTTTCGGCCTTGTCCAGTGTCTCGGCATCCTCGGCCGGATGCTGGACGGAGACGAACAGGGTCTTGCCATCCGGCGTGAAGCAAGGCCCGGTCGCCTCCGCGCCGGCCGGGCAGGTAAAGAGCAGCTTCGGCAGACCACGGGCCGAGCCTTCCGTGTCGATGCCGTAGATCCCGTCCGGCAGACCGAAATCGTTCGCGCCATCCGTCGCGACCCAGAGCCGGCCGGCGGGATCGAAGGTGATGTTGTCGGGACAGACAAACCAGCCGTTTTCGGAGGTCTCGGGGTGGAAACTCGCCTTGGTCGCCGCATCGGCGGGATTGCCGGCGAGAACGAACAGGTCCCATTCATAGATGTCGGCCGCATGGTCGGCATCGCGACCGCGTCCGCCGGGCGGAATCAGCTCGACGATGTGCCCCCACAGGTTTTCCGGCCGGGTGTTGGCAGGGTTCAGCTTGTCCTGTTCCCGCTTCTTGTTCTTGGTCATCACGGCGTAGACACGGCCGGTAACCGGGTTCGTCTCCATGTCTTCCGGTCGGTCCATCGGCGTCGCGCCGACCGCGTCTGCGGCAAGGCGCGTTTTCAGCAGCACATCTGCTTGGGAGGCAAAGCCGTTTTCGGTCGTCAGCGGCCCCTGCCCGTGCACCAGCGGCAGCCAGTGCAGAGCGCCGTCGTCATCGAAACGCGCGACGGACAGGATTCCGTCGTCCAGAATGTTCGTCGCCGTTTCCGGCTTTGCGGGATCGAAGGCCGCCCTGGTGACGAAGCGGTAGGTGTATTCGAAGTAATCGTCGTCGCCCATGTAGACGACGATCCGGCCGTCCTTGTTGTGCACCACCGTGGAGGCCTCGTGGCTCATGCGGCCGAGCGCCGTGCGCTTGATGGGCGTGGAAGACGGATCGTAAGGGTCGATCTCGACCACCCAGTCGAAACGGTTCGGCTCGTTGGGCTCCTTGGTCATGTCGAAACGGTCGTGGAACCGGGCGCGGCCGTAGACGTCGGACCCATCGAAGCCGTAGCGCTCCAGCACCGGTGCGATCACCGACCCCTCCGGCTTGCCGCCGAACGTGTCGGAGGCCCCCTCCTCGCAGGTCAGCACTGTACCCCAGGGGGTGACGCCGCCGCCGCAATTGTAGTTGGTGCCACGCACGAGCCGGCCGTCCGGATCGTCCCTGGTTTTAACAAGATCATGGCCGGCGACCGGGCCGGACAGCGCCATCGGCGTCTCCACCGTCAGGCGACGGTTGTAGGTGCTCTCCTGAACCATGGTCCAGGCGCCATTCTCCAGTCTCACCTCGACGATGGAGTGGCCCATGGCGGCCATGCCGAAGTCGACCTGCTCCCGCGTCATCGTCGCCCCGGCGCCATCCTCGGTCATGCCGGGAAAGATCACGTTGGGCGAGATATATTCGTTGTTGACGCAGAGCAGGCCGTGGTCGGCACTGGCCGAGCCCTTGGGCAGCGGCATGAAGGCGATATAGTCGCAGTTGTAGCCGAAGCGGACCAGCTGCTCGGCGGCAGACGGCACCGTGCCGTCGAAAACCGAGGCGGAGCCAGTCATCGGATCGCCCCAACGCGCAACGACATCCGCCGTGTAACCGGGCGCGACCGCCATGTCCTTGTCGTAGACGCGCTTCAATTCGGTGAACTGCAGGGTGGACGCCGCCGAAGCGGCGAAGCTTTCCTCGGCAAACAGCGACCCGACGAAGCCGGACCCGGTCACAGCGATGGTTCCCACCGCCGAAAAACCCTTGAGAAAGCTGCGGCGCGAGGCCCGCGCCGCGATGACGTCACGGATGACGGGCGAGGATGTGCTGGGACAGTCTGCCATGAGAGGCGCTCCGGGTGCGTTGGTCTGCGCCTGAAGTATCGCCCGCTTATGACATGGAAGAGACAGGCGCCATGCGGACGGAGGAAACCGTCCGCATGGCTCGTTGATCAGACCGGATTGTTGAACGTATCGCAGGCCTGCAGCTGTCCGCTGTCGAAGCCGCGCTTGAACCAGGTCGCCCGCTGCTGCGACGTGCCATGGTTGAAGCTTTCCGGCACGACATAGCCCTGCGTCCGCTTCTGCAGCGTGTCGTCGCCGATCTGGGTCGCGGCGTTGAGCGCCTCTTCGAGGTCGCCCTGCTCCAACAGGCCCTTCTGCTGGGTGTACTTGCCCCAGATACCGGCATAGCAATCGGCCTGCAGCTCGGTGCGCACGGAAAGCTCGTTGGACGAGGCCTCGTCCATGCCCTGCCGCTGCTCGTTGACCTGCGGCAGCGTGCCGAGCAGGTTCTGGACGTGATGCCCGACCTCATGTGCGACGACATAGGCCTGCGCGAAATCGCCCGAGGCCTGGAAGCGCTGGGAAAGCTCGTCGAAGAAGGACGTGTCGAGATAGACCTTCTGGTCGCCCGGGCAGTAGAACGGGCCGGACGCCGACGAAGCCTGGCCGCAGGCCGACTCGACGCCGCCCGTGTAGAACACGAGCGTCGGCTCGCGGTAGGTCTTCCCGTTAGCCTGGAAGATGCCGTTCCACGTATCCTCGGTCTCGGCGAGAACCGTACGGATGAAAGCCTTGGTTTCCTCCTGCTCCGCGGTGCCCTGCGTGCTGCCCTGGCTCTGCTCGTAGCCGGACTGTCCCGTCTGGCCACCGTCGAGAACCTGCAGAAGGTCGATGCCCATCGCCTTGAAGATCAGGTAGATCACCACGAGGAAGATGATGGTGCCGATGCTCAGGCCGCCCCCGCGTCCGCTCCCCATGGGAATACGGAAACCCCCACCGCGACCGAAACCACCCCGCACGGGCCCGGAGCCGCTCTGATCCTCGACATTGCTCGACTGGCGTCGGCCCTTCCATTCCATGGCGGTTCACTCCCTTGGTTCGGCATCACAGATGCGATCGATATAACGCAGGCTCATGGAAAAGGTATCCCCGGCGCCGAATGCGTTTGCCAGCACTTTTCGGACCGTTTTCCTGTTGTGATCGCGATTTCGGGGTTTCGCTCCGGCGCCCATTTCCCTATAAGCCCCTTCTAGCCTTAAAGACGTGAGACTGCACGACCGGCCGATGGACACCCGCCATCGGAGCCGGCTTTTCGCGCAGCCTGAAAAGCGGAACCTAGACCATGCCCAAGCGCCAAGATATCAAGTCCATCCTCATCATCGGCGCTGGACCGATCGTCATTGGCCAGGCATGCGAGTTCGACTATTCCGGAACCCAGGCCTGCAAGGCGCTGAAGGAAGAAGGGTTCCGGGTCATTCTGGTCAACTCCAATCCGGCGACCATCATGACCGATCCGGGCCTTGCCGATGCGACCTATGTCGAGCCGATCACCCCGGAAGTGGTCGCCAAGATCATCGCCAAGGAGCGCCCGGACGCACTGCTGCCCACCATGGGCGGGCAGACCGCGCTGAACACGGCCCTTTCCCTGAAGAGAATGGGCGTGCTTGACCGTTACAATGTCGAAATGATCGGCGCGAAGCCCGCCGCCATCGACATGGCCGAAGACCGCGCGCTCTTCCGCGAGGCCATGGCCCGCATCGGCCTGGAAACGCCGAAGTCCATGCTGGCGAACGCCACCGATATCAAGGATGCCGACCGCAAGACGCATGAGGCCGAGCGCAACAAGCTGAAGGAAAGCCTGTCGGGCGCCGAGCTGGACACCGCGCTGGACGCACTCGAGAATCAGTGGAATCTGGGCGAGACCGACCGCAAGCAGCGCTACATGAGCCATGCGATGGCGATCGCCGCGCAGGCGATCGACCATGTCGGCCTGCCCACCATCATCCGCCCGTCCTTCACCCTCGGCGGCACCGGCGGCGGCATCGCGTATAACCGCTCGGAATTCTTCGAGATCGTCTCCTCCGGTCTCGATGCCTCGCCCACCACCGAAGTGCTGATCGAGGAATCGGTGCTCGGCTGGAAGGAGTACGAGATGGAGGTCGTGCGCGACACGGCCGACAACTGCATCATCATCTGCTCGATCGAGAACATCGACCCGATGGGCGTCCACACGGGCGACAGCATCACCGTTGCCCCTGCCTTGACCCTGACGGACAAGGAATACCAGATCATGCGCAACGCCTCGATCGCGGTTCTGCGCGAGATCGGCGTGGAAACCGGCGGCTCGAACGTCCAGTTCGCGGTGAACCCCAAGGACGGCCGCCTCGTCGTCATCGAGATGAACCCGCGCGTGTCGCGCTCCTCGGCGCTGGCCTCCAAGGCCACCGGCTTTCCGATCGCCAAGATCGCCGCCAAGCTTGCCGTCGGCTACACGCTGGACGAGCTGGAAAACGACATCACGGGCGGCGCGACGCCGGCCTCGTTCGAACCCTCGATCGACTATGTCGTCACCAAGATCCCGCGCTTCGCCTTCGAGAAGTTCCCGGGCGCATCCCCCGTGCTGACCACCGCCATGAAGTCCGTCGGCGAGGTCATGGCGATCGGCCGCACCTTCGCCGAATCGCTGCAGAAGGCCCTGCGCGGCATGGAAACCGGCCTGACCGGCCTCGACGAGATCGAGATCCCCGGCCTCGACGACGGCAGCGATGGCCGCAATGCGATCCGCGCCGCGATCGGCACGCCAACGCCCGACCGCCTGCGCATGGTCGCCCAGGCGCTGCGCCTCGGCATGTCGGAAGCCGACGTGCATGACGGCTCGAAGATCGACCCGTGGTTCATCGCCCAGCTCAAGGCCATCGTGGACACGGAAGCCCGCATCCGCGAGCACGGCCTGCCGGACGATGCCGGCAACCTGCGCATGCTGAAGGCCATGGGCTTCTCGGATGCGCGCCTCGCCACGCTCTCGGGCATGCGCCCGAAGGAAGTGGCCGAGAAGCGCAACGCGCTCGACGTGCGCCCGGTCTACAAGCGCATCGACACCTGCGCGGCCGAGTTCGCTTCGCCCACCGCCTATATGTATTCGACCTACGAGACCCCCTTCGTCGGCCAGGCCCGCAGCGAAGCCGGCATCTCCGACCGCAAGAAGGTCGTCATCCTCGGCGGCGGCCCGAACCGCATCGGCCAGGGCATCGAGTTCGACTATTGCTGCTGCCATGCCGCCTTCGCATTGAAGGATGCAGGCTTCGAAGCGATCATGATCAATTGCAACCCGGAAACGGTGTCCACCGACTACGACACCTCCGACCGGCTCTACTTCGAGCCGCTGACGGCCGAGGACGTGATCGAGATCCTGAAGATGGAGCAGACGCGCGGCGAACTCGTCGGCGTCATCGTGCAGTTCGGCGGCCAGACCCCGCTGAAGCTCGCCGAAGCGCTGGAGAAGAACGGCATCCCGATCCTCGGCACCGCACCCGACATGATCGACCTTGCCGAAGATCGCGACCGCTTCCAGAAGCTTCTGATGAAGCTCGACCTCAACCAGCCGAACAACGGCATCGCCTACTCCGTCGAGCAGGCCCGCCTGGTCGCCTCCGAGATCGGCTTCCCGCTGGTCGTGCGCCCGTCCTATGTTCTGGGTGGCCGCGCCATGCAGATCATCCATTCGGAAAGCATGCTGCAGACCTACCTGCTCGACACGGTGCCGGAACTCGTGCCGGAAGACATCAAGCAGCGCTACCCCAACGACAAGACCGGGCAGATCAACACGCTGCTCGGCAAGAACCCGCTCCTCTTCGACAGCTACCTCGCAAACGCCATCGAAGTGGACGTCGATTGCATCTCCGACGGCAAGGACGTCTACGTCGCCGGCATCATGGAGCATATCGAGGAAGCCGGCATTCACTCCGGCGACAGCGCCTGCTCCCTGCCGCCCCGTACGCTGTCCAACGACATGCTGGACGAGCTGGAGCGCCAGGCGAAGGCCATGGCGAAGGCGCTGAACGTCGGCGGCCTGATGAACGTCCAGTTCGCGATCAAGGACGGCGTCGTCTACGTGCTCGAGGTCAACCCCCGCGCCTCGCGCACGGTGCCCTTCGTCGCCAAGACCATCGGCGCGCCGATCGCCAAGATCGCCGCCCGCGTCATGGCCGGCGAAACGCTCGACCAGTGCTTTGCGGCCTACGGCGGCAAGCCCGACCCGCGGGCGCTCAAGCACATCGCCGTCAAGGAAGCCGTGTTCCCCTTCGCCCGCTTCCCCGGCGTCGATATCCTGCTCGGCCCGGAAATGCGATCGACCGGTGAAGTCATCGGCCTCGACACCGATTTCGCGCTTGCTTTCGCCAAGGCGCAGCTCGGTGCCGGCGTCGATCTGCCGCGCGAGGGCACGGTCTTCGTCTCCGTTCGCGACGGCGACAAGGACGGCGTTCTCCCGGCCATCCGCATCCTGACCGATATCGGCTTCAAGGTGCTGGCAACCGGCGGCACCGCCCGCTTCCTGGAAGCCAACGGCATCACGACGACGAAGATCAACAAGGTTCAGGAAGGCCGCCCGCACATCGAGGACGCGATCCGCAACCGCCAGGTCCAGCTCGTGATCAATACGACGGACAGCAACAAGGCGATCTCGGACTCCAAATCGCTCCGCCGTGCAACGCTGATGCAGAAAGTCCCCTACTTCACCACCATGGCCGGCGCCGAAGCCGCCGCCGCCGCGATCAAGGCCCTGAAAGCCGGCAACCTCGAAGTCCGCCCGCTTCAGAGCTATTTCTGACGATGGCTAAGCCGATCCGCTACACCATGCATGCGGATACGGTGATCCTGCAGCGAGAATTATCGAAAGAGTGGATTGAAGAGACAGTGCGAACGCCGGAATGGACCGAGACGGATCCCGGCGATCTGGCCGTTCGCAGATGCTTTCGCGCGATCCCCGTGCGAGCTGGGCGATATCTGCGCGTGGCATGCGTTGAAGACGAAGGCGAATTTCGTGTAGTATCAGCATTCATCGATCGGGATGCGAGGAAGCCTACATGAAACCCGTTGTAGAATACGATCGGTCGTCCGACGCGGCCTATATAAGGCTCTCAGGCGAAACCGTCGTGGACAGTGCGGAGGTTTCCGATGGAATTGTCCTCGACTATGACGATGAGGGCCGCATTGTCGGTATGGAGGTTCTAAATGCACGGCTGCATCTATCCTCATCGCTTCTCGATGTGGCCTGACGATGCGGCAGAGCGGGATGATACATATCCCTCCAGTCTCCTGCCTAATTCCAAGACTGAAGGCACCTTAAGGGCCGACTTGGTCAAAAATCGCTGAAACGAAAAAAGCCGATATCGATCTGAGTTGAATGATCCAGCGTCGCGGTTGGCTCTCCTTTTTCAGGTTCACGGTGCAGCCGATCGGGCTGCAGCCAGCGCCTCCGCCCGTGTCAAAGCCGTCGTGATGCTGGCGCGGATTTCCTCATCGGCGAGGTGCTGGCCAGCAAAGCCTTCGTCCGGGATGACGCCTGGGTCCTCCTCGTGGTCCGCGACAATTTCGGTGTCGCGCGCCATGGCTTCGAGCATCTGGCGACCCTCCGCGTCGCGTGCGACATGCGTCATGAGGCCGATCAGGAGGCGCCGGTAGGCGTTGAGCCGCCCGTCGATCTGGTCCGTGGATTGCTGGGGGAATTCCGGGTTCATCGACATCTCCATCGTGTCGAATGGAACGGTCTCATGCCCCGCTTGGTTCCTGCGAAGGCGGAACCGGGGTGGTCGAGCTCCGACATTCTTCGAAAGATCTGGCTTCCCACCGGACGTTTCTGCTATAGTTATTGCCTTGATGTTTTGAACGGTTCCGGAGTTGACGCTCCGGATGCCGTTTTATTTTGCTTCGGGCCTGCCTGCGCAGGCCCGGCGCGCACCACGAAGGACGTTGAAATGGTCGAAAAAGTACCGATGACGCAGAGCGGTTTTGCCAAGCTGCAGGAAGAGCTGCGCTGGCGCCAGCAGGAAGAGCGGCCGCGGATCATCGAGGCGATTGCCGAAGCGCGCGCCCATGGCGACCTTTCGGAAAATGCCGAATACCACGCCGCCAAGGAAGCGCAGAGCCACAATGAAGGCCGCATCGGCGAGGTCGAGGACTACGTGGCCCGGGCCGAGGTGATCGACCTCTCGAAGATGTCGGGTTCCAAGATCAAGTTCGGCGCCACCGTCAAGCTCATTGATGAGGACACCGAAGAGAACAAGACCTACCAGATCGTCGGCGACCAGGAAGCCGACGTGAAGCAGGGCCGCATCTCCATCTCCTCGCCCATCGCCCGCGCGCTGATCGGCAAAGAGGTTGGCGATTCGATCGAGGTCGTCGCCCCCGGCGGGTCGAAGGCCTACGAGATCCTCGCGATCAACTGGGGTTGATTCGGAACGAATGCAGCAACGGCTCCGGACCCCCAAGTCCGGAGCCGTTGTGATTCCGGCTTTTGCGCCCGTTCCTCGCCCAGTCTCGCGTGCGGGAAATTCCCGACGCCGGAAACCGAAGCCGGCATGAATGCGTGGTGGATGACCTGCACCCGCGCGTGACGGATCGCTGCACTTCCTCTATCCTCACACGATCATGAGCAGGCTTCTGGACATCCGCACCGTCGACATCATCGCTCCGAATTTCAAGAAGCGGCTTTCCGGCGTCACCTCGACCATCGTGCAGCTCGTGCCGGTGCAGGTCCGCATGGGCGAGCGTATCGCAACACTCGGACCCGGCCTTCCGGACGACCTCCCCGCCATCCGCTTTCGCGATCTCCTGCGCCTGCGCCGTCCGCCGGAAGGTCGCGCGGTCCGCATCTGGCACGCTCGCCGAAACCTCGAAATGCTCCCCGGCATTCTTCTGCGCGATGTGCTGCGCATGCCGCTGAAGCTGCTCTTCACCTCCGCCGCCCAGCGCAGGCACTCCCGCTGGACCAAGGGGCTGATCCGGCGCATGGATGCCGTGGTGGCCACATCGGCCCGCTCCGGCAGCTTTCTGGACGTCCCCCACACCGTCATCCGCCATGGCGTCGATCTGGCGCGTTTTCACCCGCCTGCGACCGGCGGGCGCGAAGCGCCACCGGACGATCTCGCCGGCCGCAGGCTGGTCGGCTGTTTCGGTCGCGTGCGCCCGCAGAAGGGCACCGATCTCTTCGTGGAGGCGATGATCGCTCTCCTGCCACATCATCCCGAATGGACCGCCGTCATCTGCGGCCGCGTCACCCCCGAACACGAGGCCTTCGCGGCTGGCCTCAAATCATCGATCGCCGAGGCGGGATTGTCGGATCGCATCCGGTTTCTCGGCGAGGTCGACGACATCAAGCCCTGGTATCGCCGCGTCTCGCTGCTGGTCGCCCCGTCCCGCAACGAAGGCTTCGGCCTGACCCCGCTCGAAGCCATGGCCTCCGGCGCCGCCGTCGTCGCCTCGGATGCCGGCGCCTATGCCGAAATGATTCGCCCCGGAGAAACCGGTGCGGTCGTGCCCGCCGGCGACGGAGACGCGCTCACGACGGCACTCCGCCTCTACCTCCAGGCCCCCGCCCGCGCCACCGCCCACGGACAGGCCGGCCTCGCCCACGTCCGCGCCGAATTCGGCATCGAGCGCGAGGCGAAAGCGCTGTCGCAGGTGTATGATGGATTACTGGACCGGGAGGCTCTGTCCGCGTGACGGGTCGCCTTAGCGAGAAGCCGTCAGCCGATCGCTGAAGGCAATGCCGATTTTCTGCAGCGCCGACGTCCGCGCATAGTTGACGAAGGTCGATCCCCGCGCCTCGCCGACGGTTTTTGCAAGGCGGATATGGGCAAGAATGCGTCCCTCCGCCTCCGATACCCCGGAAAAGACCCGCTCGCCGGGCGCCTCGTAGAACCGCGGCTGTGCCGCATTGGCGATGTCGATACCGATAAAGCCGACGATCCGGGGGCGGCAGAACAGCGTGAACTGAAGCGCCGACACGGCGACGCTACCGCCTTGGAAAACGCCCAAGGCGGGGTCGAGCGAAACGCCGGACCGGCTTGGCATATCCACGGTCATCGCCGGCATGCGCGACACGCCAGACAGATCGCGCCGGTTCTCCCCGTACGGCTTGAGCAGGTTGTCGATGAGGATGACAGACCTCTCGAGCAGCCAGTCCGGGTCATGCTCCAGAATCGCCCGGATGACCGCAACGGACAACAGACAGAGAATGCTCCGGTCGAGACCGGCGATGAATGTCTGGAAATGGCGATAGACGAAGCGTTCGTCCTCGACGGCAAAGGCCAGCGGGCGAGGGACGCGCTCCGGAACGAGCGCGATGGCGCCGTTAAGGAGAAGCGTGCTGCAGTTGGCGAGCGCGCCGAGATCGGCGTCGCGAACGGAGGGTCCGGAGCCGACGATGGTGATATCGCTGCCGGCAAGGTCCGACAACGCCGACGGCGGCAGCAGCGTGCCGGACGGGCGATCGCGGAAAAGGATCGTTCGTTCCGGGCCGTAGGGTGCCGGTTCGATCCGCAGCGATGGCGCCCAGTCATAGGCATGGGCGCGACGGCGGCCGTAGGCGAGCGTGGCGGCCAGTTTCCAGATCCGTCGGCGAAGCGGTCGATCGGACGCCATCAGATATCCACCAGCCCGACCTTCTTCACCTGGCGGATCGTCAGCATGGTCCGCACGGTGTCCACCTGCTCGTTCGCCGTCAGGTCCTCGATCACGAAATTCTGGAAGGTCGTAAGATTCTCGGCGACGCAATGAAGAAGAAAATCGCTGTCGCCATTCACAAGCCAGGCCTGCCGCACGAGAGGCCAGGCCGTGGTCGCCGCCGAGAAGGCCTTCAGATTGGCGTCCGATTGGTGCTTGAGCCCCACCATGCAGAAGGCCACGAGATCGAGGCCCAGCATCGGGCCGTTCAGCACCGTGCGATAGCCCTCGATGATCCCCGTTTCCTCCAGCCGCCGGACGCGGCGCAGACAGGGCGGCGCGGAAATGCCGACCCGGGCGGCAAGCTCCACATTCGTCATCCGTCCATCGGCTTGAAGTTCGCGGAGGATTTTGATGTCGATCTGATCGAGATCGGCGCGCAGCACGGGGGTGACCACCTCTTCTTCGCCTGCACGGCGCGGCGCCGTTTCTGGCGCGCTTGGAACGCTGCAGGATATGGCGCTGCCACGCGAGAGACACGACGGCCTGTTCGGCCCGGGCACGGTCGCGCGGCAGACGCCTCGGGTTCTGCATCATCGTCCCGCCCGGGGCAAGAAGATTCATCGGCAGTCGATGCTCGGTCTGATGGCCATGCGTCACTTACCCCGACGGAAAAGATCGATATACGCCCCTGCTGTCGCTTCTTCCGAGAACTGCCGCATCAAGGTCGCACGCCCCCCCTCGCCCAGATCCCGCGCGAGACCCGGATCGGCCAGGATCCGCGCGATGCCATCGGCAAACTGGTCCGCATTGCCGATCTCGGCAAACAGCCCGTTCTCGCCGTCCTGCATGAACCAGGACGGACCCTCCGAGCGCGAGGACACCACGGGCCGCTTCTGCGCCCAGGCCTCCAGGATGACATTGCCCAGCGGCTCGTGCGATGACGGCATGACGAAGACATCGGCAGCAGCAACATAGGCGCGCGTATCCTTCTGCCAGCCGAGAAACCGGATCCGCCCCTGCATACCACGCTCCAGCGCAAGCGCCTCGAGTGCGGCACGCTCCTCGCCATCGCCGGCAATCCAGAGGAAGACATCCGGCAGTTTCGCAACGGCATCGATCAGGGTGTGGAAGCCCTTGCGCTTCACGAAACGTCCCATCGTCATCACCACGGGCACGCCCTCCGGCGTATCGACCGTGCTGCGCAGCACCGGTTGCACCGGCTCGGTCTTGGTGAAGTTCGAAATGACCTCGACGCCGCGCGTCCAGCCGATCCGACGGACATGATCCGCGATGCCCGGCGTGTTGCAGACGAGCACGTCGGTGTTCTTGAAATAGCCGAGATGGGTCGGGTAGTCGCCAAGCCGGGACAGCGTCAGTCCGTGGCGGTAACGCGGCATCAGACGGCTGCCCCGCGTCGCCCAGGACATGATGGCATCGGGTCGTTCCCGCTCTGCCAGCCACTGAACCCGCAAAGGCAGTGTCAGCCTGTCGAGCGACAGATTGCGGAAATTGCTTTCGATGATCCGGGCATGGGGCGCGATATCCATACGCCATTTGCGATCGCGCCGGATGACCGTCGTCTGCTCGACGCCGCGGCGCCCGAGCGCTCCGACGAGGTGAACGAAAAACATCTCGGCTCCACCATCTTTTCCGAAGTGGAAGTGAAAGACTTTCATGCTGCTGGGATCACCTGTTCTGCGAATCGTCGACATTGGCGCGGTAGCGCAGAGCGTGCCGCTGGTGGAGCTTTGCCTGTGTGAGGAAGGAATAGACGGCACCGGTCATGGCCTCGATGAAGCCGGATGTGCCGCAGCGCCAGAGGCCGCTCTTCAGGTAAAGCCGGAGAAAATAGATCGGGGGCGAGAAGACCAGGCTGAGCGCTTTCGGACGGCGGCCGGTATTGTAGGCCTGATCGGCCTTCAGCGTGGAGTAATGGTTTTCCTTCAGAATCTGCTCGTCCATCGGCAGCGGTCGGTAGTGCAACAGGCTGCCGGTCTCAGCATTGCGCACGGTGCCATCCGCCACGATTCCCTCATGTACCGCCTGACTGAGATCGTAGGCACCCCTGCCGCGCCGCACGAGCCGCAGGTTCTTGCGCTCGCGGACATGCGGCGGCGTGAACGATCGTGTCCCAGGACGTGGTGTAGCTTATACGACCACGGCTCATTCCGAAGGGCCGGAAGAGTATCATCGCGCCACTGCTGGCAAGCTAATGAGTGGTTCATCGCTCATTTGCCCGATAGTTTCCA
>NZ_JAJOZR010000023.1:0-26120 GCF_021168455.1 Rhizobium quercicola | reverse complement strand
TAGATGGTTATCGTCCATTATAACCTCCGGTCTTCGATCACTTCGTGATCCAAGCCCGGTGGTTTCTTTCATACCGCGTAGAACTCTTCCAATCCTCCGCCATAGGCGGAGGTTTTCTTTTGTTAAAACGAAAAGAGCGCGCAGCGTGTGGCTGCGCGCTCTTCTCTCATTCCGTCGTGCGTCGATCAGTTGACCGAGGTCAGCGTCATCGACGTGCCGGCGGCCGCAATGTTCAGGCCGACCTGGCCCTGCAGGCTCAGGAGCTGCAGGTGGATCGAACCGGACGTGCCGCCGGCCAGGACGTTTGCGCCGACGCCGAGGCCGACGGTCGCTTCCGCGGAAGCACCCTGGTAGAGGCCGGCCAGCGAGCCATGGTGGTAGCCCGCCGTCGGGGCGAGAACGGCCCAGATCAGGCGGCCTTCCGTGGTGAAGCCGAGATCGACGCCCAGCTTGCGCATGGCGCCCGAATAGTCGTCGACAGGCTCGCCGTCGATGGTGGACTTGAAGGCGCAGTTGACCTCCTTGGACGAGCCGAGGATGTAACCGGCGCCACCGGCGATGGTGCAATCGAGATAGCCGATCTTGACGCCATTGCGGGCGCCCGAATCGGAATAGGACTGTGCGGGGGCGAGGTCGGCGGCCACGACCGGCAGGGTGCCGGATGCAATGGCTGCAGCGCAGACGATGCTGGCGAGGGGTTTGTTCATGATTGTCTCCTGTCAGAACGAGATACGGACATCGACCCGAGTTAGGGCGGAAATGCGTTTGGCCGTTCATAACGCGCGAGAGGCCGAAACGATCCGCTGCCGCCTGTGACCGGGATGTCACAAAGAATGACAGGCCGTCACGTTTCACGGAGCGTGCGGCGATGACAACGCTCGGTGGCGCGTGTTTACCCGCTGTTAACCATAAATTCCGCATTTTGGTCTCCACAGAATCACCACATTCGAGGCCAGACCATGTCCATCTCCCGCCGCGGCCTGCTGCTCGGCTTTTCCGCTCTTCTCGCCGGCTGTGCCGATACCGGGTCCGTCGCCCGGCTGAACTACGCGGCGCTTCCGGACGAGCGGTTTCCCCTGCCCGCCGTACCGCTGGACCAGATCGAGCCGGACCTGCGCCGGCAGGAGGTCGCCTATGTCTCGGCTTACGGGGCGGGCACCATCGTGGTGGATACGCCGGCGCGGCGGCTCTACTATATCCTCGGAAACGGCCGTGCCATGCGCTACGGCATCGGCGTCGGCCGCGAAGGCTATGCGCTGGCCGGCAACGCCTATATCGGCCGCAAGGCGGAATGGCCGAGCTGGACGCCGACGCCCAACATGATCCGGCGCGATCCCGGCCGGAACCTGAAATATGCCGGCGGCCTGCCGGGTGGCCCCAACAATCCGCTGGGCGCCCGCGCGATCTATCTCTATCGCAACGGCAACGACACGATGTTCCGCATTCACGGCACGAACCAGCCGCGGTCGATCGGCCATGCCATGTCCAGCGGCTGCGTGCGCATGCTCAATCACGATGTGGTCAATCTCTACGGCCGCGTGAAGGCCGGCGATCAGGTGGTGGTGCTGCAGGCCTCGGCCTGAGGGTCGATACCCTCGGCACTCTCGTGTGCGCGGATCCTGACTTCATTCGCGGATGCGAAATAAGCAGGGCCCGCCCGCCCATCGTCATCTTGAACCCTGTGACGGACGCCGCATATACGATCCGGCAAGAGGGACAGGCCGGGGTTTGCCCGGCTTCGCCCAGCCTTGTGCTCAGACACAGCCGGGATCCGCATGAAGCTCAAAGCCATACTGAACAGCGACGGCGGGACCTTTCGCACCACCGATATGGGCCTTTACACGAAGGCGATGGACGAGGCATTCCGCTCGGCAGGCCACGAGATCGAAATCGCCGTCGTGTCGGGCAGCGACATGGAAGCCGAGCTGAAGAAGGCGGCGAGCCGGGACGATCTGGATGCAATGATCGCCGGCGGCGGCGACGGCACAATTTCGGCTGCGGCCGGCGTCGCGTGGAAGAGCGGCCTGCCGCTCGGCGTCGTTCCCGCCGGCACCATGAACCTTTTTGCGCGCTCGCTGAAGCTGCCGCTCGATATCTGGAAGGTTCTCGACGTGCTGGCCAATGGCGAGGTCATCGACGGCGACATCGGCAGTGCCAATGGCCGCGCCTTCGTGCACCAGTTCTCGATGGGCCTGCATGCGCGCATGGTGCGCTACCGCGAATCCTACAGCTTCGCCTCACGCCTCGGCAAGATTTCCGCCAGCACCCGGGCGGCGATCGGCGTGGTCTTCAACCCGCCGCAGTTCAGAATAGAGTTTCGCGCGGATGGCGTGACGGAGCGGCGCAAGGTTTCGGCCCTCTCGGTGTCCAACAATCACTTCGGCGCCAATTCGCTGATGTATGCGGACGATCTGACCGGCGGTCATCTCGGCTTCTACACCGCCCCGCCCCTCACCCCGCCCGGCGTCGGCCGCCTCGTCTTCGACATTCTGCGCGGCAAGTTTCGCGAGAGCACGCTGATCACCGAGATGAGCGTCAAGCAGGTCGAGCTCTATTTTCCGGACGCCCGCAAGCACAAGATCAACTGCGTCATCGACGGCGAGCTGCTGCGGCTTCGCGGCGATGTGGAGATCAAGATCCATGCCGGCGAGCTGAAGCTGCTGGTCGGCAGACCGGTGGCACCCCAGGCCGCCGCCGTCGAGCCGGCGCCCGGCCTGACGGCCTGAACGCGGTCTACGCTCAAAACCGCTAGGCAACGCCTTCCGGCGCTACTGGAAGGCGGTCTCGAAGAAGCTGCGCAGTTTGCGGGAATGCAGCTTTTCCGGCGGCATGGCGGCAAGCTTCTCCAGCGCGCGAATGCCGATCTGCAGGTGCTGGCTGACCTGATTCTTGTAGAACGCCGTGGCCATGCCCGGCAGTTTCAGTTCGCCATGCAGCGGCTTGTCGGAAACGCAGAGCAAGGTTCCGTAGGGCACGCGGAAGCGGAAGCCGTTGGCGGCGATGGTGGCGGATTCCATGTCGAGCGCGATGGCGCGGGACTGCGAGAGCCGCTTGACCGGGCCGCGCTGGTCGCGGAGCTCCCAGTTGCGGTTGTCGATGGTGGCGACCGTGCCGGTGCGCATGATGCGCTTCAGGTCGTAGCCCTCGTAGCCCGTGGTTTCCGCAACGGCCTCCTGCAAGGCCATCTGCACTTCGGCAAGCGCGGGAATCGGCACCCAGACCGGCAGGTCGTCGTCCAGCACATGGTCCTCGCGGACATAGGCATGGGCCAGAACGTAATCGCCCAGCGCCTGACTGTTGCGCAGGCCGGCGCAGTGGCCGAGCATCAGCCAGGCATGCGGGCGCAGCACGGCGATGTGGTCGGTGATCGTCTTCGCGTTGGAGGGGCCGACGCCGATATTGACGACGGTGATACCGCCATGGCCCTTCTTCTTGAGGTGATAGGCCGGCATCTGCGGCAGGCGGGCGAGCGTCAGGTCGCTGTCCGGCTCGTCGGAGCCGGCTTGCGTCACGATGTTTCCCGGCTCGACGAAGGCTGTATAGCCATTGCCGCCTTCCGCCATCTGCTTGCGCGCCCAGACGCAGAACTCGTCGATATAGAACTGGTAATTGGTGAAGAGCACGAAATTCTGGAAATGCGCCGCGCTGGTCGCCGTGTAGTGGCTAAGGCGCGCGAGCGAATAATCGATGCGCTGCGCCGTGAACGGGGCGAGCGGAAACGGCTCGCCGGGGCCGGGCTCGTAGGCGCCGTTGGCGATCTCGTCGTCGGTGGTCGAAAGATCGGGCGTGTCGAACAGGTCGCGCAGGGGCACGTCGATGTTTTCGGCAAGCGATGCCTCGACATGCGCGCCCTCCCCGAAGGCGAAGTGCAGCGGAATGGGCGTGGAGGATTCCGACACGGTGATGCCGGTGCCGTGATTGCGGATCAGCAGGCCGAGCTGTTCCTTCAGATAGTGGCGGAAGAGCTTTGGCCGCGTGACCGTCGTCGTGTAGACGCCGGGCGCCGTGACGTGGCCATAGGACAGGCGCGAATCGACATGACCGAAGCTGGAGGTTTCCATGCTGACCTGCGGATAGCAGGCGCGGAAGCGGCTGGCGGCCACGCCCTTGCCGAGCGCCGTGAAGCCATCCACGAGGAACGTGGTGTTGCGCTCGTAGAGCGCCGTCAGCGCATCAACGGCCTTGACCGGATCATCGAATGTCTGCGGCTCGAAGGCCTCCGGCATGGCGGTGGGAAGGGCTTGGATGGAAGAGATTCGTGCGCTCATGCGGCATTATAGGACGCCGCAATTGACAAGCAAACGACAAAGGACGACGAACCCGCGCAATTGCCGAACCCGTTCGCGGCTATCCGCGTGAAGGCATGAGGATCACGAGCGTTCCGGCAAGGGCCAAGAGCACGCCCGCGAGATCGAAGCGATCCGGGCGAACGCCTTCCGCCAGCCACATCCAGAGCACGGCGGCCGCGATGTAGATCCCGCCATAGGCCGCGAAACTGCGCCCTGCCGCCGGCTGCGGGCTCATCGTCAGAAGCCAGGCGAAAGCGACCAGACTGGCGATGCCGGGGATGAGCCAGAATGCGGACCGGCCGAGACGCAGCCACGCCCAGAGGCTGAAACAGCCGGCGATCTCGAACAGAGCCGCAAGCGCATAGAGGAGGATGGTGGAGAGAGGCAGAGCGAACATGCCGACAGATGACCGGAATGTCGGAGCGGATACAAGCCCCGCTCACGCAGGCAGGCAGGCACCCGCCCGGGCGGTGCGTCAGCCGTGAAACCCGCCAGGCGGTGGCGGGTCCGGTTTCATTGTCGCGCCGGATCGGGCGCTGTCACGCGCGAGAATGTCAGAGCTTGGCCTGGCAGAATTGGGCGGTGTGGGCGGTGCAGTCGGCAAGCGTCGTGGTGTAATCGTGCTGGCGGCGGCGTTCGGTATCGGCGCTGACGGCGGCAGCCAGGCTCATGGCGAAGACGACCATGAGAGCGCTGATGATGGTGAAGCGGCGTGCAAGAATATCCATGACAGTCGATCCGTTCGAAGCAATGTGGGTTGGTGTTGGTTCGATGAACGTCTTTTCGCACAGCCAAACTGAATTTCAGCTGAGAGGTCGGTTCATGTGCCGTTCAGGTTGAATGCTGCATTGCAACGATTCTCCTTCCCGCCCCCTCCGGCGCGCTTCCTTCCGCAGCGTCTCTCCGGTGCGATCGGGACCGCTCATCGCGCGCGCGAACGGTTTCGGTTCGCGGGTTTCTGCGCTAGATTGGCGCCGAAACCGACGCATGCGAGAGACCGGAGACCACCATGTCCGCACCGATAGACCTCTACTACTGGCCGACCCCCAACGGCTGGAAGATCACCATCATGCTGGAAGAGCTCGGCCTTCCCTACGCGGTCAAATATATCAACATCTCCAAGGGCGAGCAGTTCGCGCCGGACTTCCTGAAGATCGCGCCCAACAATCGCATGCCGGCCATCGTCGATCCGGATGGTCCCGGCGGCGAACCGATCTCGGTGTTCGAGTCGGGCGCCATCCTGCAATATCTCGGCCGCAAGACCGGCCGCTTCTACCCGAGCGACGAACGGGCGCGTGTGGATGTCGATCAGTGGCTGTTCTGGCAGATGGGCGGACTCGGCCCGATGGCCGGACAGGCCAATCATTTCCGCCACTACGCCCCGGAAAAGATCGCCTACGGCATCGATCGCTACACCAACGAGGTCAATCGCCTCTACGGCGTCATGAACCGGCGCCTCGCGGATCGCGAGTTTCTCGCGATCGACTATTCGATCGCCGACATGGCCTGCCTGGGCTGGGTGCGCCAGTATGAAAGCGGCGGGCAGGATCTGAACGACTTCCCGCACCTCAAGCGCTGGTTCGAGACCCTCTCAGCCCGCCCCGCCGTCATCGCCGGCTTCGAGGTCGGGCGCGAGGAGCGCGAGCGGCAGAAGCACCTGTCGGAAGACAAGGATGCGCAGAAGATCCTGTTCGGCCAGCGCGCGCAGTAGATTGGGTCAAAAGGGACTCCACCCTTTCGTCCCGAACCTCTGCGCTCCCGGCTTTCCCGGCGAACCGGGAAAGCTCCGTTCCCTTATCGCCACCGCATGACGCGGGGCGACGCCAGCCGGTGTCGCCCGGATCTGTCTAGAGCCGGCTCCAGGTCTGGCTCTTGCAGAGAACCTTCAGCACGCAACCCTTCAGCTTCAGCTGGTTGCCGGCGACCGCTGCGGAGCCGCTATAGGTCTTGTCGTTGTCGGGGTCCGTCACCTCCCCGGTATAGCTCTCGCCCGCGCCCGATAGCGTGCCGATCTTCTTTCCCGCATGCTTGCCGGTTTTCACCGTGATGCAGAAGTTGCCGCCGCAGGTGGCGATGACGGCGGTTTCGCCGCTTGCCGTCTTCCAGTTGCCGACGATCGGCTCTGCCGCGAGAACGGGCAGCGCGAGAAGTGCCGAGCCCAGGATAGCGGCCGACAGGATCCGTGTGATCTTCATGAAATCTCCCTCCAAAAGACGCCTCCCGAGCGTCTCCGCCTAAATTACGTGAACGTAAAAGGAATGTCAAAAGGGAGATTCGAAAAGATCGCGCAGGCCGATCTTTTCTGGCCGCGGCAGTCCCTGTGCGTTTCGTGGTGAACAAAGCGTTGAAATCGAGATGTAAAAGATCCGTAAAATTCGAGACGAAAGCCCGGCATCGCAAGGTGCGGGATGTTTAATGAAAACCCAAGTTTACCAATCGTTTGAACTTCGTTTGCCGCGAGTTAAGCATGCATTTTAAGCGGGAATTGAAGGCCGTGCCGCATACTTCAACCCATAAGACGAGCGGGGACGAACACTCCGCCGACAACCGCCGGAATATCAAGCGCCCCGCAGAGGGCCGGGCTTTCGGAGGCAAGACAGGGACTGCACGCAGAAACGATCGACCGAAACAGGGACACCGACAATGGCACGCTTCGACCTTCAGAATTTCACCTACGCAACGATCGCCGGCGAAAACCGCGCGGAAGCCTTCTGCAACATGGGCCTGATGTACGCCACGGGCCGCGGCTGCGACATCGACGTCGTCGCCGCCCACAAGTGGCTGAACATCGCCGCCATCAAGGGCTCCGAGCGGGCCGCGGAACTGCGCGCCGATCTTGCCGCCACCATGTCGAAGGCCGATCTCGCCATCGCGCTGCGCTCGGCCCGCGAATGGATGACCGTGCATTGATCGATCCTCGCAAAGAAAAACCCTCCCTTCCCGCAGGTCCGACGTTCCGTCAGGCCGGGGAGTGGAGGGTTTTTCGTTTTTAAGGAATCCGCAAAGGCGTCTTCGCGCCTCGCATGAGCCTTACATATTCGGATCGACCCTACATGTTGGGATAGACCGGGCCCTCGCCGCCCTGCGGCGGAACCCAGGTGATGTTGCCGTTCGGGTCCTTGATGTCGCAGGTCTTGCAGTGAACGCAGTTCTGCGCGTTGATCACGAAGACTTCCTCGCCGTCCTTTTCCACCCATTCATAGACACCCGCCGGGCAATAGCGTGTGGAGGGTCCGGCATAGATGTCGTGCTCGGAGCGCTTCTGCAGCTCCATGTCCTTCACCTTCAGGTGGACCGGCTGATCCTCCTCATGGTTGGTGTTGGAGAGAAACACCGAGGACAACCGGTCGAAGGTCAGCACACCATCCGGCTTCGGATAGGCAATCTTCTTGTGCTTGGCCGCCGGCTCCAGGCTTTGGGCATCCGTCTTGCCATGCTTCAGCGTGCCGAAGAACGAGAAGCCGAAGAGCTGGTTGGTCCACATGTCGAGACCGCCGAGCGCGACGCCGGCCACCGTGCCGAGCTTCGACCAGAGCGGCTTGACGTTGCGCACGCGTTTCAGGTCCTGCCCGATCGGGCCGGCACGCCACTCGTTTTCAATCTCCACCACCTCGTCGTTCGCCCGACCGGCCGCGATCGCCGCGGCGATCTTTTCGGCCGCCGCCTTGCCCGAGAGGACGGCGTTGTGGCTGCCCTTGATGCGGGGAACGTTGACGAAACCGGCGGAACAGCCGATCAGCGCGCCGCCGGGGAAGGTCAGCTTCGGCACCGACTGATAGCCGCCTTCGGTGATCGCGCGCGCGCCGTAGGACAG
Organism: Rhizobium quercicola; assembly: GCF_021168455.1. NCBI lineage: Bacteria > Pseudomonadati > Pseudomonadota > Alphaproteobacteria > Hyphomicrobiales > Rhizobiaceae > Rhizobium > Rhizobium quercicola. Next base: position 18,017 of record NZ_JAJOZR010000023.1, on the reverse strand, counting down.
GCGCTTGCCCCCCTCGAAGGTGCCGCGGATGGCCGGATGCGTCTTGAAGCGCTGGAACTCCTCGAACGGATAGAGATAGGGGTTCTTGTAGTTGAGGTGCACCACGAAGCCGACGGCAACCGTGTTGTCCTCGAGATGATAAAGGAACGAGCCGCCGCCGGTGCTCAGACCCAGCGGCCATCCGAAGGAGTGCTGCACCAGGCCCTGTTTGTGGTTCTCCGGCTTCACCTGCCAGAGTTCCTTGATGCCGATGCCGTATTTCTGCGGTTCGCGGTCCTTCTGCAGGTCGTAGCGGGCGATCAGCTGCTTGGCGAGCGAGCCGCGCACGCCTTCGCCGATCAGCACATATTTGCCGCGAAGCTCCATGCCGCGGGCGAAGTTCGGGCCGGGCTCGCCGTTCTTCTCGATGCCCATGTCGCCCGTGGCGACGCCGACGACGGCGCCCTCCTCGTTATAGAGCACCTCGGTCGCGGCAAAGCCGGGATAGATCTCGACACCGAGCTCTTCCGCCTTGCCGGCCAGCCACCGACAGACATTGCCGAGCGAGACGATGTAGTTGCCATGATTGTTCATGAGGGGCGGCATGGCGAAGTTCGGCAGGCGCAGCGAGCCTGCGGGCCCGAGCAGCAGGAACTGGTCCTCCGTCACCTCGGTCTTGAAGGGATGGTCCGCCTCGTCGCGCCAACCGGGCAGAAGGGCATCCACGCCGCAGGGATCGACCACGGCGCCCGAGAGGATATGCGCGCCGACCTCGCCACCCTTTTCCAGCACCACAACCGTAAGTTCCGGGTTTACTTGCTTCAGCCGGATCGCGGCGGACAGGCCCGCCGGGCCGGCCCCCACCACGACCACGTCGAAATCCATGCTCTCCCGCTCCGGCATTTCCTGTCTTTCGCTCATGATCAGCCTCCGCTTCGACGGCCTTTGCCGCGCCCGTCTCCATGGGTCGTCATGTCAAATAAGAGCAAGCTTGTCGAGCCGATGTGCGTCACGAAGCGGCGCGTTGCCGCCTCTCGCGCGTGTTTTCGGCGGCGGGCGCTCTTGTTTTTGAGGGCGGGCCATGCGAGGGAGCGGCATCCCCACAGCCGATAACGGCGACCGTTTCCATTCCCGCAGGCCCGCCGCGACGGGCCGGCCCATGCTCGCGATCGACAGACCTTGCCGCGCCCGGACCCCCGGCGCTCGACCTGTCGTCGCTGGGCGATCCCCATGAGGAGAGACAACCATGACCCAGTCGCTCGGCTTTGACTTCGGCACCACCAACTCCGTCCTCGCCGCCGTCGAGCACGGAAAAACACGGGCAATCGACTTCGACAGCCCCGCCGGACGATACGACACGATGCGCACCGCCCTGTCGTTCATGAAGCATCCGGACCTCGGCGCGCAGGCTCTGCAGATCGAGGCGGGACAGGCCGCCATCCGCACCTTCATCGACAATCCGGGCGACGCACGCTTCCTGCAGTCGATCAAGACCTTCGCCGCCAGCCCGCTTTTCCAGGGAACGCTGATCTTCGCACGGCGGAATGGATTCGAGGATCTGATGCGCGCATTCGTCGCACGTCTGAAGGGCTATGCCGGCGACGCCTGGCCCGTCGAGGGCACCCGCATCGTGGTCGGCCGGCCGGTGCGCTATGCCGGCGCGAACCCGGACGACGCCCTGGCGCTGGAGCGCTACCAGATGGCGCTCGGCACCTTCGGCTTCTCGGATATCCGCTATGTCTACGAGCCGGTGGCCGCGGCCTTCTACTTCGCCCAGACGCTGAAACAGGATGCGACGGTGCTGGTCGCGGATTTCGGCGGCGGCACGACCGACTATTCGCTGATCCGCTTCGAGACCCATGCCGGCGTGCTGTCGGCAACGCCGATCGGCCATTCCGGCGTCGGCGTGGCGGGCGATCATTTCGACTTCCGCATCATCGACAACCTCGTCTCGCCGCTGATCGGCAAGGGCACCCAGTTCCGCTCGTTCGACAAGGTGCTCGACGTCCCCTCCGGTTACTACGCGAATTTCGGACGCTGGAACCAGTTGTCGATCTTCAAGACGCTCAAGGACTTCGCGGATCTGAAGCAGCTCGTGCGCTCCTCGCTGGAGCCGGAAAAGCTGGAGGCCTTCATCGACCTCATCGAACATGACGAGGGCTATCCCCTGTATCAGGCCGTTTCCGCTGCCAAGATGCGGCTTTCGTCGGAGGAGGAGACGGAGTTCTTCTTCGCGCCGCTCGGCGAGCGCAGCCGCAAGATCGTGCGCCGCGCCGATTTCGAGCAGTGGATCGCGCCGGAACTCGGACGGATCGAGAGTGCGCTGGACGAGGTGCTGGAGAAGACGAACACGGCGGCCGGCGCGGTGGACAAGGTATTTCTCACCGGCGGCACCTCCTTCGTGCCAGCCGTGCGGCGCATGTTCGAGCGCCGGTTCGAACGCGGACGCATCGAGAGCGGCGGCGAACTCCTCTCCATCGCCCATGGTCTCGCGCTCATCGGCGCGCGGGACGACATCGACCTGTGGACAGCGGAGGCGAACTGACGCCCGGTGCGGGACGCAGGCGCCTTCACGGCATTTGCCGCTTTCATGCGCGGCGGCGCTTCTGTAAACCTTCTGCCATGACCTCCCCTGACGAGACACGGTTTTCCGACGGACCGACCCTGGATGCGATGACGCCGCACGAGCTCGCGGCGCTTCTGCATTTCCATGCGGATTCGGGGGTGGAGTGGCTGCTGGAGGACGATCCGATCGACAGGATCGCCGCCTTTGCCGAGAGCCAGACGGCGCGCGGCGCGGCTGGATCCGGCGCCCGCGACGGGAGCACGGCGGGAGCCCTGCAGAACGCGCAAAGCTACGGCGCATCAGCGCCCAAAAATGAAGCGACCGGCCGTGCCCAACCGCCCGCTGCGGACAAGCCGCAGACGCGGGGCAAGGCCGAGCCCGCACCACGCCCCGTCTCCACCCGCGTCGCGATCCCCGACGAGCAGGCCGTGGCCGAGGCGCGGATCGCTGCCGGTTCGGCGCAGACGCTTGCCGACCTGAAACGCGCGCTCGACAGCTTTACCGGCTGCAACCTGCGCAACAGCGCCCGCAACCTCGTCTTTGCCGAGGGCGATCCGGCCCCTGGGCTGATGATCGTCGGGCCGGGACCGAACGGCGACGACGACCGCGAGGGCCGCCCCTTCGCCGGCCGGCAGGGCGACCTTCTCGACAAGATGCTGGCGGCTGTCGGGCTCGACCGGTCGGGCGTGCTGATCACCAACGTCATTCCCTGGCGTCCGCCCGGCAATCGCATGCCGTCGGCGCGGGAGCTGGAGATCTGCCGGCCGTTCCTCGACCGGCAGTTCGCGCTCGCCAAGCCCCGGCGCGTGCTCGTTCTCGGCAATTTCGCGGCGCGATTCTTCTTCGGCGGCACCGACACGATCCACGAAATGCGTGGCGACTGGCGCACCATCATGACCGGCGGCGAGACATTCCGGGCGCTGGCCACCCTGCATCCGCAGGACCTGATGTCCGCGCCGATCTGCAAGCGTCTCGCCTGGCAGGACCTGCAGATGTTTACCGCGGACGGCCACTCCTGACGCCCGGCCGTCACGACGCTTTTTTCAATTGCGAAGAAACGATGAATGGCAAAGGGAAAAAGCCATGCAAGTTGCGCATGGCAGCAACCCGGCATCGCGGCTTGTGAAAATCATGGTGCAGCGCAATATAGGCTTACGGGGGGAACGGAATTTAAGGAACTGACAATGAACACCCGTCCGCGCCCTCTGCATTGCGGCTTCGAAACGCTCCGTCGCAGTGGCTCTGCCCTCCGCACGTCGTTCAACGGCTTCGGCTCGGCCGCAAACGAACAAATGACGGCTGCCGGCTACGCCCGCGCCGTACGTCCCGCCAGCCTCTACGCCGACTTCATCCAGCGCTGATCGACGGCGCATTTTCGCGCCTCCAGCACCCGGCTCGCCTCATCGCAGGCGAACATCATTCGACGCACCATCTGTTCGGGCCATCCTCCCGGACGAGATCGAAAGGATCATCCCATGGCCATCCGCGCTTTGAACGCTCTTGTTTCCGACATCCGGATCGCCGTGCGTGCTTCCCAGACCTTTTCGGACCTGAGCCGCGATGCCCGCGCCGCGTCGGACACCAACCGCGGTTCCTTCGGCCTGCTGCCGCGCTAAGGTCTTCGGCGTCCCGCCGTCCTCGCCGCACGGTCGGCAAGGAATTCTGAGAGCCGACGCGCTCGCCTCCGGCATCGGGACAGGCATTTTCCGATCTGGTCGGGCCTGTCTCGCCTCTTTTTTCAGCAGGCCGCGCCGCCCCGATCGCGAGAGCGCTTGTCTGCGCGCCTTCGAGGCTGACCTCGAACACACTCCCCCGACTGTCCTCCCCGCGCCGCTTCGACGTCACCCTTGCGGTGTGACGTGCTTGCGTGCGGCCTTTCGCTCCAGGCCCAGCCGGTGTTCGCGCAGGATGATGAAGATGCCGGCGCCGATGACGATGGCGGTCCCGATGAGCATGGTGACGGTGGGCACGTCGTCGAAGAGCCAGTAGCCGATCACCAGTCCGAGAACGATCGAGGTATATTCGAACGGCGCGATGGTCGACATATCGGCATAGCGATAGCTCTGCGTCAGCAGCAATTGCGCGACACCTCCGCAAAAACCCGCCGCCATGAGGAAGAGGAAGGCGCGCCAGCTCAGCGGCTCCCATCCGAAGGGCAGCGTCAGCAGCGAGAACAGGGAGGCGGACAGGGAGAAATACAGGACGATCGTGTGCGTCCGCTCGTTCATCACCAGCTTGCGCACGAGCACCATGGCCGTCGCGCCGAGCGCCGCCGAGAGCAGCACCGACAGGGCGCCATAGGCGGCGCCGGCATCGCCACCGCCGCCGGCAAACAGCGTCAGACGCGGATAGGTGATGATCATCACGCCGACGAGGCCGACGATGACGGCCGACCAGCGATAGATGCGCACGACCTCCTTCAGGAACACAGCGGCGAAGACGACGGCCAGAAGCGGCATGGCATAGCCGATGGCGATGGCCTCGGGCAGCGGCAGATGCGTCAGGCCATAGAAGCCGCAGCTCATGGCGAGAATGCCGATGAAGCCGCGAACGAGGTGGCCGAACGGATCACGCGTGCGGAAGGCGGTGGCGAGATCGCCCCTGATCGCGAGGTATCCGAGGATCGGCACCATCGCGAACGCCGAGCGGTAGAAGGTGATCTGACCGGTCGCGATCCCGTTGCCGGCCGACTTGATGAAGGTCGACATCGCCACGAAAACGAGAACGGAAGACACTTTGAGAGCAATGCCCAGAAGCGGGTTGGGCTCGTCGCGATCCATAAGATCGGTCCTGCATGCATGAGGAGGGAAGGCAGCCGGAGGCGGCGCGGAGAATCGCAAGCCTACTGCATAAATCCCCGAACCGGAATCGGCTGAGGCGGAAATTTGCAGATATCCGCGCAGCGGACGGTTCGCGCCGCAGCGTTGCTAGCGAAGGCTTACGCATTCTGCGCGGCGGACAGCAGCTCGCCGCGCACGTTTTGGTAATAGTGATTCGAAAAGGATGAAGTCCGTCCCAAAATGGCTTATTGCTTAAAATCTTGTTAGGCCGAACCGCGTAATTGTTCAGGTCTTTTATCGGCACTGGCCATCGCATCGGCGCGGTCGGCTTTTACAGAGTGCCCCGGGGAGCAAAACGACACATGCGGACGGACACGGGCGAGATCATCCACCTCGAAGACTATCAGGCGACGGACTTCGTGCTTGAACGCGTCGATCTGACCTTCGAACTGGATCCGCTGGAAACCAAGGTCGAAGCCCGTCTGATCTTCCATCGCCGCGAAGGCGTGGCGGCCGACCGCCCGCTGGTGCTGGATGGCGACGAGCTGAAGATGACCGGCCTGCTGCTCGACCAGGAGCCGATCGCGGCCGATGACTATACCGAGACCGCGGAGACGCTGACCATTCGCGGCCTGCCGGACAGCACGCCCTTCGAGATCACCGTCACGACCGAGTTGTCGCCGCAGACCAACACCAAGCTGATGGGCCTCTACCGGACGAACGACGTCTACTGCACCCAGTGCGAAGCCGAGGGTTTTCGCCGCATCACCTTCTTCCCCGACAGGCCGGACGTGCTCGCCGTCTACACGGTCAACATCATCGCGGACAAGGCGACCGTGCCGCTGCTGCTCTCCAACGGCAATTTCCTCGGCGGCGCCGGCATGGGCGACGGACGCCACTTCGCCGCCTGGTTCGATCCGCATCCCAAGCCCAGCTATCTCTTCGCGCTGGTCGCCGGCGATCTCGGCGTGATCGAGGACAGCTTCACCACCATGTCCGGCCGCGAGGTCGTGCTGAAGATCTATGTGGAGCACGGCAAGGAGCCGCGCGCGGCCTATGCGATGGACGCCCTGAAGCGCTCGATGCGCTGGGACGAAGAGGTCTTCGGGCGTGAATACGATCTGGATATCTTCATGATCGTCGCCGTCTCCGACTTCAACATGGGCGCCATGGAGAACAAGGGGCTGAACGTCTTCAACGACAAGTACGTTCTGGCGGACCCGGAAACCGCGACGGACCAGGATTACGCCAATATCGAAGCGATCATCGCGCACGAATATTTCCACAACTGGACCGGCAACCGCATCACCTGCCGCGACTGGTTCCAGCTCTGCCTCAAGGAAGGCCTGACGGTCTATCGCGACCATCAGTTTTCCGCCGACCAGCGCTCGCGCGCCGTCAAGCGCATCGCCGAGGTTCGCCATCTCAAGGCCGAGCAGTTCCCCGAAGACGGCGGGCCGCTTGCCCATCCCGTCCGCCCGACGCGCTACCGCGAGATCAACAATTTCTACACGACGACCGTCTACGAGAAGGGCTCGGAAGTCACCGGCATGATCGCCACCCTGCTCGGGCCCGATCTCTTCAAGGCCGGAATGGATCTGTATTTCGAGCGCCATGACGGACAGGCCGTCACGATCGAGGATTTCGTCCGCTGCTTCGAGGCGGCGAGTGGCCGGGACCTGACGCAGTTCGCCCTCTGGTACCACCAGGCCGGCACACCGCTCGTCAGTGCATCCGGGACCTACGACGCGAGCCGTCAGACCTTCACGCTGGCGCTCGAGCAGACCGTGCCGCCGACACCCGGCCAGAGCACCAAGCAGCCGATGCATATCCCGCTTCGCTTCGCGCTCATCTCCGAAGACGGCACGATCCTCACCGCATCCGGCGTCTCGGGCGCCGAAGTGACCGGCGACGTGCTGCATCTCGTCGAGCGCAGCCAGAGCGTGACGTTCGAAGGCATCGCCTCCCGTCCCGTCGTGTCGCTCAATCGCGGCTTCTCCGCTCCCATCAACCTGCATTTCGAAAAATCCTCGACCGACCGTGCCCGGATCGCCCGTTTCGAGACGGATCTCTTCGCGCGCTGGCAGGCGCTGAACGACATGGCGCTCGACGCGCTGGTCGCGGCCACGGCAAGTGTCAGGGCCGGCACGCCGGTCATCTGCGACCAGGCCCTCATCGACGCGCTCATGGCGACCGTCTCGGACGACACGCTGGAGCCGGCCTTCCGCGCCCAGGCGCTGGCCTTGCCGAGCGAGTCGGATATCGCGCGGGAAATCGGCCGGGACAACGATCCGGACGCCATCTTCGCCGCCCGTCGCGCGATCATGACGGCGATCGCCACGGCCGGCCGGGAGACGTTTGCCGGTCTGTTCGAGACCACGCGCTCGACCGAAGCGTTTTCCCCGGATGCCGCAAGCGCCGGCCGCCGTGCGCTGCGCAACAGCGCGCTCGCCTATCTCGTTCTGGCCGAAAACACGCCGGCACGCGCCGTCGAAGCCTTCTCGGCCGCCGACAACATGACCGATCTCAGCCAGGCGCTGACCATTCTCGTCCATCGCTTCCCGGACACGCCGGAGGCCGCGGCGGCGCTCGAAAGCTTCCAGACGCGGTTTGCCGACAATGCGCTCGTTCTCGACAAATGGTTCACCGTCCAGGCGACCATTCCGGGTGCAGCGACGCTGGAGCGCGTCGAGGCCCTGATGGGGCATCCCCTCTTCAACGGCCTCAACCCCAACCGTGTCCGCGCGCTCGTTGGCACCTTCGCCTTCTCCAACGCCACCGGCTTCAACCGGGCGGACGGCAAGGGCTACCGGTTCCTTGCACGCCAGATCCTCGACATCGACCCGCGCAACCCGCAGCTTGCGGCGCGCCTCCTGACCTCGATGCGGTCCTGGCGTTCGCTGGAAGCCGGGCGTGCCGAGCATGCCCGTGCGGCGCTCGGCGAGATCGCAGCTGGCGCGAAACTTTCGCCCGATGTCAGCGACATCGTGGAACGCACGCTCAAGGGCTGATCCGCGCGATCAGCCCCGTTAAATTCTTGATTCCTTTCAGCGACTTACGTTGAAAATCGGGTTCGCGGCACGGCAAGCTGCGAATTCGCACCAGTGAGAACTGGTTAACGTCCCGTTACCCTTTTCGCTGGACAAGAAGAATCCGAATTGATTCATTGAGCCAGATTCGGGCGAGCGGCGCGTCGAATCAAGCGAGGTTCAAAGATTTGACGAAGATGGCGGAAGCGCAGCAGATGCGCGCGGCCGGGGATCGGCTGCGTCCACGATTCCCGGGCCTTGCGGGGCTCGAGCAGGGTTTCCTGCGGCATGTGCGCACCCTTGCCGCACCGGCCTCCCTCCGGCTGAACAAGGCGGAGCCGCTCCTCAAGCGCTCCATCCCCGTTCTCATCACGGCGTTCCTCATCGTGGTCGCCATCTCGCGCATCAGCGGCATCGTCAACGAATACGCGCGGATGGAAAACAGCGCCCGCCAGACGACCGTCATGGCGGCAACGGCCGCCGAAGCCACCCTTGCCCCGCAGGCGCATCTCCTTTTCGACCAGGCCGAACGCGCGCCGGTCGAGCAGACGCTGAACGACCTCCTCTCCCCCGACATGCTGGAACCCGGCGCCTTCGCGCTCGCGGTGCGCAATGACGGGCGCATCTTCGCGTCCTCCTCGGAGGGCAAGCTGTTTACCGGTCGGGCGCTGTCGGCCATCTCGCCGGAGATCGCCGCCTTCCAGTATTTCGGCGAGCGTTCAACCGTCATGAACGCCTTCATCGGTGGAGACGAGTACCTCGTCGCCTTGATGCAGGTGGGCGAGAAGGCGGGCACGCTGATGGTTGCCACGCCGCTCGCCCATATGGATCGGCTCTGGCGCGACGAGGTTTCGCTGAACGTCACGCTGTTTGCCGGCATTTCCGCGATCCTGCTCGTCGTGCTCTACGCCTATTACATCCAGGCCAAGCGCGCGCGGGATGCCGACCAGATCTTTGCCGAGTCGAACCTGCGCGTCGAGACCGCGCTGTCGCGCGGGCGGTGCGGGCTCTGGGATTTCGACATGCCGAACCGCCGGCTGTTCTGGTCGCGTTCCATGTATGAAATGCTGGGCATGACGCCGCAGGGCAGCGTTCTCTCCTTCGGCGATGCCGCCCGGCTGATGCATCCCGACGATACCGGCCTCTACAAGGTCGCCCGTTCCATCGCCCGCGGCGATACCCGCCACATCGATCATGTGTTCCGCATGCGCCATGCCGACGGGCATTACGTCTGGCTGCGCGCCCGTGCGCAGGTCATCCGCACCAGCGGCGATCGCGTGCACCTCATCGGCATCGCCATGGACGTGACGGAACAGCATCGCCTCGCCCAGCGCTACGCCGAGGCCGACCAGCGGCTGGCGGATGCGATCGAATGTACGTCGGAAGCCTTCGTGCTCTGGGACAAGCACGACCGGCTGGTGATGTGCAACACGCACTACCAGCAGGCCTACCAGCTTCCCGACAGCGTGCTCGTGCCCGGCACCGAGCGCTCGGCCGTCAATGCCGCCTCCGCCCGCCCGATCATCGAGCGACGGATCGCCGATCCGGATCGCGCCAATCATTCCTCGACCTCGGAGGTCCAGCTGGCCGACCAGCGCTGGCTGCAGATCAACGATCGCCGCACGCGCGACGGCGGCCTCGTCTCCGTCGGCACCGACATCACCCTCCTCAAGCGCCATCAGGTCCGTTTGCGCGAATCCGAACGCCGGCTGATGGCGACCATCGGCGATCTCTCGACATCGCGCATGACGCTGGAACACCAGAAGTCGGAACTGTCGATCGCCAATGCCAACTATCTGGCGGAAAAGCAGCGCGCCGAAGCCGCCAACCGGGCGAAGTCCGAATTCCTCGCCAATATGAGCCACGAGCTGCGCACGCCGCTCAACGCGATCCTCGGCTTCTCGGAAATCCTGAAGCACCGCATGTTCGGTCCGCTCGGCTCCGACAAATACGGCGAATACGCCCTCGATATCCACGACAGCGGCAAGCACCTTCTGAACGTCATCAACGACATTCTCGATATGTCGAAGATCGAGGCCGGGCAGATGCGGATCGACCGCGAGCGGATCGACCTTGCGCCCCTGATCGAGGAAACCCTGCGGCTCACCACCATCCCCGCCACGCAGAAGAACATCAGCGTTATCCACCAGGTCTCCTCGGGCCTGACGATGGTCGCCGACCGCCGGGCGATGAAGCAGGTGCTGCTCAATCTGCTGTCGAACGCCGTCAAGTTCACCAACGAGGGCGGCCGCATCTCGCTGAGGGCGCGCAAGGTCTCCGGCGCGGTCATGCTGACGATCGCCGATACCGGCATCGGCATTCCCCGTTCCGCCATGCGCAAGATCGGCCTTCCCTTCGAGCAGGTTCAGAGCCAGTACGCCAAGAGCAAGGGCGGCTCGGGCCTCGGGCTTGCCATCTCCCGGTCCCTGACCACGCTGCATGGCGGGCGGATGAAGATCCATTCGGCCGAAAACGTCGGCACGATCATCTCCGTGCGCATTCCCGACTCGGTCTGATCCGTCAATCGGCAGCGAGCGCGAGGAAGATGCGGCGCACGGCCTTCGTCAGCCGCCGCAGTTCGGCCTCCAGCACCTTGATGTCCGGCGCGTCGCCTGCCCGGCAGAGCCGCTCGATCAGGCCGGCCGGAGCTTGCTTCGGATCGAACGGGCCGTCGATGCAGAGACGGATGATCTGCGAGAGATCGGTCATCAGGGCCAGCGCCCGACGCATGAGCGTCAGGTCCGCATCCGGCAGAAAGCGCGGGCCCAGCTGCTCCAGCACGCCGGCCGTCGGCAACCCGCAGGCCGGCAAGGCTCCGCCCTGCGCGGCCGCCAGCAGAAATATCAGTTGCGCCGAGAACTCGATGTCCACGAGACCGCCGGGGATCAGCTTGAAGTCCCAGGCGTTCTCCGGCGGCTTTTCCGCTTCCACCAGCACGCGCATCTCGCGCACGTCCTTGCGCAGCACCTTGGGGTCGCCCGGTTTCGCGATGATCGCCTGGATCGCATCCGCCGTCGCCTGCATCATGTCCGCGTCCCCCGCGATGGGGCGGGCACGGGTCAGGGCCATGTGCTCCCAGGTCCAGGCTTCGTCGCGCTGATACTTCACGAAAGCCGGCAGACGGGTGGCCACGGGGCCCTTGTTGCCCGAAGGGCGCAGCCGCATGTCGACCTCGTACAGCACACCCTCGGCCGTCGGCGCGGACAAAGCCGCGATCAGCCTCTGCGTCAGGCGGGCATGGTAGCGGGCGGCGTCGAGCGGGCGGGGCCCGTCGGAATCCGCCGCGTCGCCATCATGATCGTAGATGAGGATCAGGTCGATATCGGAACCCGCCGTCAGCTCGCGGCTGCCGGCCTTGCCCATCGCAATCAGCGACGCGCGGCTGCCTGCGATCTCGCCATGCGCCTCGGCAATCTCGCGGCGGACCGCCATGAAGGTTGCGGCAACCAGAATCTCGGCGAGGTCCGTCAGGGCATGGCCGGTGGCCGGACCGTCGATCACGCCGGTCAGCAGCCGGATGCCGATGAGGAAGCGCTGCTCGGAGGCGAAGATCCGCAGGCGGTCGAGGCGGTCCTCGTAGTGGCGGGCGGTCGAGAGAAAGTCGTCGAGCCTGCGCGCCAGATCCGCCCGCTCGGGCATCTCGTCGAGCACGCGCCGGTCGAGCATGCCGTCGAAGACATGGGGCTTGCCCGCGATGATATCGGCGAGCCGGGGTGCGGCCGACATGATGGTGACGATCAGGGAAAGAAGGGCCGGGTTTTTGCCGAGCAGCGAGAAAAGCTGGATGCCGGCCGGCAGCTTGGCGAGGAAGGCATCGAACCGCAAGAGCGCCTCGTCGGCCCGCCGGCTCTCGCCGAACACCTTCAGGAGCCGTGGCGTCAGTTCCGTCAGCCGCTCGCGCGCCTCGACGGACTGGGTCGCGCGATAGCGGCCATTGTGCCAGGTGCGCATCACGCGGGCGATGTCCTGCGGCCGCTCGAAGCCGAGGCCGTGGATCGTCTCCAGCGTCTCGGGGTCGTCCTTCTGGCCGGTGAAGACGAGATTGCCCAGCTCCGAGGACAGTTCGGCCTCGCGCTCGAACAGCTGCACATAGCGCCGCTCCACCGTGCGCATGACGTGCGAAAGCGCGTCGGCAAAGCTCTTCGTGTCGGCAAATCCCGCCATTAGCGCGATCCGCTTCAGCTCGGCCTCGAGGGTCGGAAGCGTGTGGCTCTGCTCGTCGCGCACCATCTGGATCCGGTGCTCGACATCGCGCAGGAACCAGTAGGCCTGCGTCAGCTCGTCCCGCGTCCCCGCGTCGATCCAGCCGGCCTCCGCCAGCGCGGCCAGCATGGCCTCCGTCTCGCGCCCGCGCAGGGCCGCGGCACGGCCGCCGGCGATCAGCTGCTGGGTCTGCACGAAGAACTCGATCTCGCGGATGCCGCCGCGGCCGAGCTTGACGTTGTGCCCCTTCACCGCGATCTCGCCATGGCCCTTATGCGCATGGATCTGCCGCTTGATGGAGTGGATGTCGGCAATCGCCGCGTAATCGAGATATTTGCGGAAGACGAAGGGGCGAAGCGCCTTCAGGAACCGCTCGCCGGCCTCGAGATCGCCCGCGACAGGGCGCGCCTTGATATAGGCCGCCCGCTCCCAGTTCTGCCCGCGTCCCTCGTAGTAGATCAGCGCTGCCTCGACCGGAATGGCCAGCGGCGTCGCGCCCGGATCGGGTCGCAGGCGCAGGTCCGTGCGGAACACATAGCCGTCGCCCGTGCGCTCCTGCAGAATCCGGACCAGCCGGCGCAAAAGCCGCGCGAAGATGTCGGACGCGTCGAGACGATCGGCGAAACCGAGCGCCTCCGGCTCGTAGAAGACCACGAGATCGATATCGGAGGAATAGTTCAACTCGTCGGCACCGAGTTTGCCCATGCCGAGAACGATGACGCCCGAGCCGCTACTCGGCCGCGCTTCGTCGCCAAGCCGGATCTTGCCCTGACGATGCGCGCCAAGAAGCAGGTGGTCGATCGTGGCGGAGGTGGCGGCGGCCGCGAACCGGCTGAGCAGCCGCGCACTGTCGCGCGCCTCCGTCAGCCGCGCCAGATCGTGCAGCGCAAGCGCGAACGCCGCCGTTCGCTTGCCCCGCCGCAGGCGCTCCATGAGCAGGCCGTCGGTCACGTCCGGCCCGCGCCAGCTGTCCCGCGCCTGGCCGATGGTGTCGTCGAGAAGCGGCCCGAGAGGCTCCGTCACCACTCTCAGGAGCAGTGCCGGATGGGCCATCGCGATATCGCGCAGATAGGGAGACAGGGAAAAAGCCGCAACGAGGAAATCGCGCAGCACAGGCGCCTCCTCCAGAAGCGACTGCAGCAGAGGCTCGGCCTTCGCCATCGCTTTCAGATCGGCATTGACGCTGCGCGCCTCGCTCTGGCTCATCGGCTTCAGCGTGCATGTCGCCAATGCCGCGAGCCGCATCGGCTGCTCCTGCCCGGTCATGAAACCTCCCGATCACGACGTTTGCCAACGTCCCATACAGCATCTCGCCCGAAAGGGTGTAACGGTTTCGGGTAAACGCCATGCGTCAGGAGAGCGTCAGGTCGGACCCTGCGGGAAAACCATCTCCGTCGTCAGACCCTTTGCGCCCTCTGCCTCGGGACGCGTGCTGCCGAGCGCAAGGCTGCCGTGATGCAGCTCCATGACGGCCTCCACCAGCGACAGGCCGAGCCCCGTCCCGGGCTTCGACCGGCTCTGGTCGAGTCGCACGAAGCGCTGCACCACCACCTCCCGCTTGTCGTCGGGCACGCCGGGGCCGAAGTCCGCGACGGAGACGACAGCGGCGCCATCGCGCCGGAACAGCCGGACGAGGATGCGTGGGTCGGTGGCCCCTTCGGAATATTTGATGGCATTGTCGATGAGATTGCCGAGGGCCTGGCCGATCAGCTCGCGGTTTCCCGTGACGGAGATGCCCGGTTCGACCGCGGCTTCCAGCGCCAGCGCATGCTCGTCCGCCAGCGGCTCGTAGAGCTCGACGCAATCGGCCACGCTCTGCGACAGGTCGACCTCGCTCATCTCGGCAGCCGACGAGCCGGCCTCGACGCGGGAGATCATCAGCAGCGCGTTGAACGTGCGGATCAGTTGGTCGGACTCGTTGATGATCTCGTCCATCGAGCCGCGATAGCCGTCGATGGAAGTGTTGTGGGACAGAGCCGCTTCCGCCTTGTTGCGCAGGCGCGTCAGCGGCGTCTTCAGGTCGTGGGCGATGTTGTCGGAGACCTGCCGCAGCCCCTCGTTCAGCTTCTCGATGCGGCCGAGCATCGCATTCAGCGATTCCGACAGCCGGTCGAACTCGTCGCCGGAACCGCTCATCGGCAAGCGCTGCGACAGGTCCCCGGCCATGATGCGCGTGCTCGCATCCGACATGCGGTCGATGCGCTTCAGCGCGTTGCGGCCGATGGCAAACCAGATGATCAGCGCGCCGATGCCCATGACGCCGAGTGCGACCATCAGTGCCTGACGAACGAGAACGCGAAATTTCTCCGGCTCCTGCAGGTCGCGGCCGACGAGCACGCGCAGGCCGTTGTCGAGAAAGAGAACATGGGCGAGCGCCACATGGCGGTCCTTGCCGTTCTCGTCGGTATAGCGCTGATAGGCGAAAGCCTCGTCGGTCCAGCCCTCCTTGTCGAGCAGGCCCGGCTGCAGCGAGGCGACGTTGCCCGCCAGGATCTCCCCCGTCGGTCCGGCGATCACGTAGAGCGCCGCACCCGGCTGGCGCGCGCGGCGCTCCAGCGTCCGCAGCAGGCCGTTGATGCCGGCGCGCCCGTAGATCGCCTCGATCTGCGACACTTCGGCGCTCACCGCATCCTTGGTCTGCTGGTCGAGCAGCCGCTGCGACATGCCGGTGACGTAGAAGACGAGGAAGGCGGCGCAGAGCGAAAACAGCACGAGATAGAGCGCCGACAGCCGCACGGCCGTCGTGCGCATCAGAATGCCGACGCGGCTCATGCCTCGGCGCGCCCCTCGACCTTGGGTTCGTCCTTGATCATGTAGCCGGCACCGCGAACCGTGCGCAGCAGCGGCTGGTCGAAATCCTTCTCGATCTTGGCGCGCAGCCGCGACACATGCACGTCGATGACGTTGGTCTGCGGATCGAAATGATAGTCCCAGACGTTTTCGAGCAGCATGGTGCGCGTCACCACCTGCCCTGCATTCTTCATCAGATATTCGAGCAGCCGGAATTCACGCGGCTGCAGCAGCAGTTCCCGCCCCTGCCGCTTGACGGTGTGGGACAACCGGTCGAGTTCGAGATCGCCGACCCGGTAGATCATGTCCTGCTCCGGCGCGCCCTTGCGCCGGCCCAGCACCTCGATGCGGGCCAGAAGCTCGTTGAAGGCGTAGGGCTTCGGCAGGTAGTCGTCGCCGCCCGCCCGCAGCCCCGTCACCCGGTCGTCCACCTGGCCGAGTGCGGAGAGAATGAGCACCGGCGTGTGGATGCCGCGCGCGCGCAATTCGGTGATGACGGACAGGCCGTCGCGGCGCGGCAGCATGCGATCGATCACCACGACGTCGTAGCTGTTTTCGCTCGCCATGAACAAGCCGCTCTCGCCGTCGCTCGCGTGGTCGCTGACGATGCCCGCCTCGCGGAACGCCTTGGAAAGGTAGGCTGCGGCCTCGAGGTCGTCCTCGACAATCAATATCTTCATGTGGCTGACCATACTGCCGGTCCCGTCACTTTCACAGTGTTTCCTTGAAAACGAAACAGGTCTGGGAACGGCGACGCCGCGAAACCTCGTCGATTTCGCGGCGCGCCATCACGCTATCTCGGCGTGATCGACATTAGTCGATCGCGCGGCGTGATCAGCCCTGGTCGATCGGCAGCGCGATGAAGCGGCTGGCATTGTCGGCCTGGATCTGGAACAGCGCCTTGGAACGGCCGTCCTTCTTGGCCTGGCTGATCACCTTCAGGATGTCGTCGGCCGACTTCACTTCCTGATTGTTGACCGAGACGATCTTCTCGCCCTGCTTCAGGCCGCGATCGCTCGCATCGCTGTCCGGATCGACCTGCGAGATCGTCACGCCCTGTCCGTCTTCCGACGGCGCCACCGTCACCCCGAGATCCGCGAGAGCCTTTTCGCTGGCCGGCTGCGAGGGTTCGTCCGGCTGGGTCGTTTCCGCCGCGGCTTCCTGCTTGTCGTCCGGCAGGGTGCCGATCACCAGCTTGACGCTCTGCGACTTGCCGTCCCGCCACAGCGAGACATCGACCGAGCTGCCCGGCTTCATCGCGCCGATCTTGCGGGCCAGCTCACGCGGTCCCTTGATCGGATCGCCATCGACCGCGGTCACGACATCGCCCTTCTTGATCCCGGCCTTTTCGCCCGGCGAACCCGGCTGCGGCTCGACCACCAGCGCACCGCTCGCTTCCGCAAGGCCGAGGCTGTCGGCGATGTCCTTGTTGACGGGCTGGATCTGCACACCAAGCCAGCCGCGCGAGACGCTGCCGTCCTTCATCAGATCCTCGACCACGTCCTTGGCGACGGAGGCGGGAATGGCGAAGGCGATGCCGACATTGCCGCCCGAGGGCGAGAAGATCGCGGTGTTGATGCCGACCACCTGGCCTTCGAGGTTGAAGGTCGGGCCACCGGAGTTGCCGCGGTTCACCGCCGCATCCACCTGCAGATAGTCGTCATAGGGGCCGGAGCCGATGTCGCGGCCACGCGCCGAAACGATCCCCGAGGTCACCGTGCCGCCAAGGCCGAAGGGGTTGCCGACCGCGACCACCCAGTCGCCGACACGCACCTTGCTGTCGTCGGCGAAGCTCACATAGGTGAACTTGCGCTTGTCATCGACCTTCAGCACGGCGAGGTCGGTGCGGCTGTCCTTGCCGACCAGCTTGGCATCGAGTTCGGTGCCGTCATTGAGCACGACCGTGAAGGCCGAGCCGTCGCTGACGACGTGGTTGTTGGTGACGAGGTAGCCGTCTTCAGTGATGAAGAAGCCGGAGCCCTGCGAGGTCGGACGCAGGCGACCTTCGCCACCCTTGCCGTGCGGGCCGCGTTCGGCGCGCGGACCGTTCGGCCCGTGCTGCGGGCCACCGTTCGGGCCGCCGAACTCGCGGAACAGACGCTTCAGCGGGTGATCTTCGGGAAGATCGTCGAAGCCGCGACCGCCGAAATCGAACGAGAAACCGTTGGAGGCATCCTCGGAAACCGGGTTGGCGCGGCTCTGCACGCGGACGGACACGACGGCCGGGGAAACGGCATCGACCACATTGGCGAAGCTCGGAACCTGCTGCGGCGCCGTGATGCGGACGGGCTCTGCAAAGGAATTCGTGATCGCGGCCGGAATGCCCGTCGAGAGCATGACGGCGGCCAGACCCGCGACGCTGGACGTCTTCAGGACGGTCTTGAGGGAGGGGCGGAAGGAACGTGTCGTTGTCATCCTGATGTGCCTTTTCTTCTCTGCTCTGGCTGTGACTGGAGGGAAACAACCGATGACGACAGAAATAGGCGCCCGCACCTTACGAGGGAATGTCTGGGGCATGAACATTTGGTAATGTTGGCTTTTTGCTAGAGTCTGTCAGGCTGTTATTGCACCATACCCTGCGTGTCGCAGGTACGCGGCGCATTCTGTTGGGCTGAAGTGAGTGAGGAGGCTTCCGACCTCGCGCCAAGCCTCCTCGATCGTTCGGCGGTC
>NZ_JAJOZR010000022.1:0-32017 GCF_021168455.1 Rhizobium quercicola | reverse complement strand
TCTTGTCCTCCCGCTTTGTTGTTGTCGATGACAAACCAGAGCATTTGAAAGGTATCAAGGAGAGTCTTGATGCCTTGCGGTATGACTGCCACACGCGTCTTTATGAGGAGGAGAGTGTGGGAGGGTGGAGCGCACTTCCCGGGATCCGCATGCTGTTCATAGACAAGAACCTGCGTGCGGGCGTCACAATGGGCAGCAGCGGTGCCCAGAATGCTTTTGCAGCGATCGTAGACGTAATTGAGAAGCTGATCTCTCCCGAAAGCGGTCCGTATGGGCTAATCCTTTGGGCCGAGCAGCCCGACTATGAGGCATTTAAGGAATTTCTGTACAGTCGGCTTTCCGACAAACCTGATATCCTGCCAGTATTCTGCGAGCAGCTTACAAAAGGTGAATATATAAACACAATTACTGGTGAAATCATTGATCCAGAGAAATTTAAGTTAGACATACTGGAAAAAATGTCGGGAAGCCGGCAGATGAGCGCGTTATTTTCATGGGAAGCTGACGTGGTGGCTGCAATGGATGCGGTGCTGAAGTCCATAGTGGGCCTGGTACCTCCCGCGAGCCGTGGTTCAGATACATTCGGCCCAGAACTTGGGAGAGTGCTGCACCGTATTTCCGAAGCAGGTTCTGGGATCGGGCGTGCAATGGAAAATCCTCGTGAGACCATCAATCAGGTTCTTGTGCCAATACTAGCAGACCGGATAACCGAACACGATCCGGAAGGGGTCGCAGGCGATGCCTGGAGACAGGCACTTGTGGCTCCCCCGCCGCAGCATCAGCCTCCTTCTGTAGCTATTCAGGCATCGGTCAATACTGCGATCCATATCTCCAGAGGAAGACCCGGTCAGGCAGCCTCCCTTAAGGCAACTGATCTCGGCGCCGTTGTGCAGTACCCTTTTCCCGAGCTTGAGGCGTCTTTGAGGGAACACTTCGGGCTGTCGAAGGAGCTTATCCTCAGCGACAGGTTTTTTGGCATGACTGCAGAAGACTGGGGCCGTAGCCGGTTCCGTCTTGTACAGATCGGTGCACCCTGTGATCATGCCCAGCCCAAGGATGCACCACTGCTTTATCTGCTGGGTCTGGAATGGCCATTTACAAACCCTGACGGGAGCAAAAACGGCCAGGCAAAACTGCATAAAGCAAAATCGGCAAAGACGGAGCAGGCTTGGTCTTCACCGATTATCACGGTAGAAGGCGGAAATCCCGGAAAACTGTCTGTCTTTCTCAGCTGCTCGCTGAGTAGGGCACGGCCTGAAGAAGATACGTGGATTGCAGCCTACCGGCTCAGGGAAGAACTCGTATCCCAGCTGACCCACAGGTACGCGCGTCACATTTCCAGACCGGGTATAGTGGAACTTTAGAGGCATAAGTTTACTGCTTGGATCCTAAAAATCCAGGTTCTACAGATCAAGCTCAACAACCTCATTTCGGTGATACATCTGCTCCAGCTTGTCGTGACGGATCCTGAACTGGCTGCGCCGTTTGATTGCCATGGAAGAACTACCATCTCCCTCCAGCTTTATGGCAGGGTCGTAATATACAACGCCTTTGCTGATGGCGTTCAGGAAGAGGTTGAGATCCGTTTCCTCGCACAGGTGAACTCGGGGACCATACCGGTACTCCGGCGGCGGTGACCGGAATAGTGATGGTACATAGGCGGCCTGCGCATGTTTGCGCTTCCAGTGCTCGATGATGCCTGTGTATTTCCAGAGCGCTGCAAATTCTCCTTCCCTGTCGATCAGAGCGATCCCACCATCAAGGTCAGTAATCAAGCTGGTTTTCTCGTCGAAACCAACCAGACCCAGCCGAAGGCCGGTTTCGTGGTGGTATGTCCTATCTGAAGCATATATGCCTCCGAAATTGATACGTCCTGCCTTGCCGAGCTTGTCCGCGTACCCGTATTTCCTGAGGAATGCCTCCACACCCTGCTCCCTGTAATAACCGCCGGTCGGTTCAGGGGTCATCAGAGTCACCGGACTGGTGGGGCGATATTGGTCAAAATTGGTAACGGCGTACTGCTTGATCTCCCAGCCGAGATAATCAGGTTCGGAATAGCCGTTAGGTGATATTCCAAGCTCCGCTTCGAGAGTGTATCCTCCACCATTGCGGGCGCTATAGGCACGGGCGATACCGTCACGCCCGAGTTTCTGTGAAGAAATCCAATGCTTTGCGTAGATCGCCGTAAGGACGTCCAGAAGTCTCTGCTTCGAACCTACGTCTTCCTTTGCAAGGGGTATTTCCAGAAAAACGCCAACCTGACCGAGGCCGGAGAGGGCATATAGAACCCTTGCCAGCGGACTACCGGCCGCGGCCGCATGCCCTAGAACTTCGCCATCTGCTGTAACCCCGAAAAAAAGGACGCGTCCTTCGTCGCGTACCCTCATGATTTCAGCCGGGGCATTCCGGCAGCCGAGAAGAAAGCCTGACATGCGGATTTCCGGATAGTCCGGATAGAGTATCAGCTGGGCGTTGGGCGCTAGAAACTTTCCGCCACCATCGATCCAGTAAAATCTGACCGGAGATTTGGCCCTGTCGCGAACACTGCCGGCCTTTTCAGAACTGTCGGTGCTGACTTCTCCGTATGGCAGAATGTTGAGGGCAGTGAAATCTCCGCCTAGATAGACCTGATTTTTGGAATTGTCGTTGGGTGAAAGCTTCTTGGCATATATGCGGACAGCTCCATGCTGCCGCATCAGACCGGAAAGTGCATCAAGTGTCTCAATCACAGCGATAACCTGATAATTCCAGCTCCTTGCCTTCACCACGCAGCCAGTTGGCCAAGCTGGTTTCTATACTATCCGATGCAAGACGTCCCCGCCCCCGCATGGCGCACTCCCACACAGTAGCCACTCTCCATCCTGAAGTGAGAAGCTGCAACACAGCATCCCTGTCACGAGCCTTGTTTTTTCCGATCTTGTCCTCCCAGAATTCCGTGCGCGTTGCGGGCAGCCTGAACAGATGGCAGTCGTGCCCATGCCAGAAACAGCCATGGGCAAAAATAACGGAACGGTACCGGGGCAGAACCATATCAGGTTTGCCAGGCAGTCTGCGGTCGTGAAGCCTGAACCTGAACCCCATGGCGTGAAGGCCGCGCCGGAGGATCATTTCCGGCTTGGTGTCGCGACCCCGTATACCGGACATCATCCGGCTCCTGACCTCGGGCGTGACGATGTCAGCCATTCACTGCGACTTTCTTGTAAATCTCGACATCAGGCTGCTGGAAAGGCCTGACTACTCTTGACCCGTGTCCGAGAGCCTCAAGGAGATGAGGCTCCATATGATGCGCGACCGCTTCGACCGCCGGTACGACAACAGCGTTGCCGAACTGCTTGTATGCCTGGGTATCGGAGACAACCGTTTCCCACCGCCGGCCGTCGCGCTCAAACCCCATCAGGCGTGCACACTCCGTCGGTGTCAGCCGGCGCGGTACCCTTCCGGGCCCCTGGTCGATCAGGATCTCTGATCCGTCCTTGTAATAACGTGCCGACAGGGTCCTCGCGACATCAGCGGGACCGAACATCCCGAAGCCGAAGCCATTGCCTGCGGCTGCGTGCTTGGCCTTGTAGTTCTGGAGGTACTGCCAGAGGTGGGCGGTCAGCGTGTATTTCGGACCGACTTCATCAGGCGGAAGCAGGATGCTTCCAAGCTTTGGACCAGGTAGCGCGGGGACCTGGAACGTCTCGAAGGAAAATGCCGTGGGATCGCGGAAACCGACAATGAAGATGCGTTCACGCTTCTGCGGTACCCATGGTTCCGAGCTGACGATCCGCGCCTGGACATGATAGCCGAGATCTTTTTCAAGCACGTTCATGATGGTTGCGAAGGTCCTGCCGCTGTCATGGCGGTGCAGGTTCTTGACGTTTTCGAGCAGGAACGCTGCGGGCCGGTGGTGTTCAAGGATCTTGGCGACGTCGAAGAACAGCGTCCCCTGTGTTTCATCCAGAAAACCGTGCTGCCGTCCGAGGGAATTCTTCTTGGACACTCCGGCAATTGAAAATGGCTGACAGGGAAAACCTGCGAGCAGGACGTCGTGGGAAGGAATTCTCTGCAGCGCTTCCGGGCTGGTAGTGAACTCCCGGATATCCCCGGCAAAGACATGCCCCGGAGCTTCCGGAAAATTCTTGCGGTAGGTCATCTGGGAGTATTTGTCCCATTCGCTCGTGAAAACGCATTCACCGCCTATCGGCTCGAAACCCAGACGGAGCCCGCCGATTCCTGCGAAAAGGTCGATGAACCGGAATTTGCGCTGTCCGGGCTGATGGCTCCGCTGCCCGGCAGCTGCGCGCAGGGTGGAGATGGCCAGGCGGGGAGGGTTGCTGGCACCGCTTTCATAACGGTATGCAGTCCGGTCGGATACCTCGAGCACGAGAGCGGCTTCTTCAAGGGTAAGACCCGCCTGTTCCCTCAGCTCCGTGAATTCCGTCTTGTGCATTTCAGGTCCTGCTCTGTGTCAATTTTCGCCACCCTGGCACTTTCGTACCCAGCCAGCAAGCACATGTTCCTGTTTTGTTCTATTCATGAGCAGGCTTATCCCCCGCCTATTCGAGCTCCGGTCATGCTTCGAGCAGCTCGGCCCACTGCGTCGTATAAGCAGCTGACTTCTGCTCACTCCGCAGCGCCCATGTCTGCTTCAGCCCACCCGCCGCAAATCCCACGGTCCCCCGCCCGTAGCGCTTGTTGAGTGCGTCCAGTCCCGCCATCAGCTGCATCCGCTCCGGACTGTCGGGAGCATGAAAGAGCGTGCCCTGCACGGTTTCCGCCCGGTGCAGGTCGAGGCAGACCACACCAGCTTTCTTGTAGCTGAACCCCGGCTGCCAGATCCGCTGAAGGCCATGGAGTGCCGCCTTGATCAGCCGCGTGGTGTCCGAGGTCGCCACCGGCAGGTGCACGGTATGCTGTCCGGTGTATTGCCGGTCCTGTTCGCGGAACCGGTTGGTGGTGACGAACACCTGCAGGGCAGGGGTCACCAGCCCCTCCCGGCGCATTTTCTCTGCCGCGCGGCTGATGTAGGTCGCCACCGCCTCCTGCATGTCGGTGAGGGTCACCACCGGTCGGCCGAACGACCGCGACGCCATGGTGGTCTGGCGATCGGCAGCCTCCAGTCCCAGCGCCAGGCAAGAGATCCCCTGCAGCTCCAGCACCATGCGTTCCATCACCACGCTGAACTGCGTGCGGATCCACTTCGGGTCCGCGTCGCGCAGCTGCAATGGGCTCGTGATGCCGATCGCATGCAGACGGGCCTCCATGCGCGAGGCCAGTCCCCACAGGTCGGTAAGCTTGAGTCCGGCCAGGGCGGCGGTCTGCTCAACCTCTGTCATCAGCGCCAACACCCCGCCGCTCTCCGGCGTCTTCTTCGCAATGCGGTTGGCAACCTTGGCCAGTGTCTTGGTAGGTGCAATGCCCACGGAGACCGGGATCCCGGTCCATTGCAGCACGGCGGCCCGCGCTTCCCGCATCTGCCGGTACATGCGGTCTTCCAGGCCTTCAAGGCTCAGGAACGCCTCATCGATCGAGTAGATTTCGATGTCGGGCACGAACCCGCCAAGGGTGCGCATGACGCGCCCGCTCATGTCGCCATAAAGGGTGTAGTTGCTGGAACGCACGATCACGCCCTCCCGCTCGAACTTGTCGCGGTTGAGGTGCCAAGGCGCACCCATGTCGATGCCGAGCGCCTTGGCCTCGTTCGAGCGGGCGATCACGCAGCCGTCGTTGTTGGACAGGACCACCACCGGGCGGCCACGCAGTTTCGGCTGGAACACTCTCTCGCACGAGGCGTAGAAGTTGTTGCAGTCGACCAGGGCAATGGGCGCGGGCATGCCTAGAACATGCGGATCGAGCGCGTAATTACGCCCCACACCTCGAACTCGCGGCCCTCGCTGATGACGATGTCGGGGTAGGACGGGTTTTCCGCATGCAGCAGGATGCAGCGCTCGCGCACCAGGTAACGCTTGATCGTGAACTCGCCGTCGACCAGTGCGAGCACGATGCAGCCGGACACGGCGTTGCGGGCGCGGTTCACCACGGCGATGTCGCCGGGGAAGATCCCGGCGCCGGTCATGCTGTCGCCGGACGCGCGCACCGCAAAGGTGGCGGCAGGGTTTTCGATGATCAGCTCGTTGAAGTCGAGCGGCCGGTCCATGTAGTCGTCGGCCGGGGAGGGGAAGCCGCAGGCGGCACTGGTCGACATCAGCGGCACGGTCTGCGCCCGAACGCCCTCAACGTCGATAAAGCCGTTGATGTCGCCGGCGCGGATGCCGCGATCGGCAAGTCGGCGCGCCAGGTCGGCCAAGGGCACGGGAAGCCGTACCACCTTGGTTTCCGGCGCGCGTGGCCTTCCCGCATTGCTCCGCCGTCCCCCGTGTGGTCGCGCCAGCTTCATGATCCCATTCCCCATCTTGATTGTTGTTACAACAATCACACAGGCGGCGGGTTCCGTCTAGCGCTTCGTAAGTCTCCGACGTTTCGGAGCGATCGTCATTCACGTGTGCTTTTCAGGCAAACGTCAGTCTAACCTTAAAAGCTGAACCCTTTCAGGGTTGACTGCGCGAAATTCTTTAAGGCTTACTGTAACAGTAATTTCTTATAAGTATGATTTAGTTGTGGATTCACGCTGTTTTTCAGAGACTTCTACCGCTTTCAATTGCCAGTTGCTTCCAGATAACTTCTGGTGGAGATCCTGCGGGAGGACTCATATGTCGTTGGAAGTAGTTGGATTAGGTAAGCTATTGCAGACTGCTTACGCGGACAAAGCTCTGCAGAAACGCATCCTGCGTATCGATTTAAATTCCGAGCGCAAGAAAGCAGCTGGCCATAAAGGTGGGTCCGGCCCTGATTTTTATATGCCGTTCTGGGCTGATGCCAAGCAACACGTCATGGGAAATCTAGATCTGAACGCTGCCACAGCCGAACGCATTGCCGCTAATCCGAGGCGTACCCGGCTTTATAATCTCCTAAAGCAAAATTTCCTGATGTGGTGGGAGCAGAAGCGACGACTTCGCAATGAGCCTTTTTCGATTATTCAGGAGAACCTCAAAGCTCGTTTTGAAGTTCCGGGTAGAGGTACGCTCAAGGTAGAGAACACACTCGCAATTACGATCGGGGAGGACGGCCACCGGATCTTCTATCCGTATTTTTGCGAAGAGCCGGCATTGAGCGGTGAAGCTGCCCGGCTGGGCCTATGGGTGATGTCTCAGAGCATTAAACGTTATGACCTTCAGGACATGCGGATGCTCGATGTGATCAGGGGAAAGTCTTTCTCAACGATTGATACGCCTTTGTTGGGTAACGAAGAGACTCTCCTGAATCAAAAGTATGGTGAGGTGATAGATGCCTGGAAAGCTCTACGCCCGGATTACGATTTCTGAGTGCGTATTGAGTGGTGGCCGCTTAACTGCTCCCGCTCGGTGGTCAACCCGCAGGCCTGTCCGCTACAGGCGGACCGGAGGGCGAAGCTGAACGCGCTTCCTCATTGCGCCGTAGTGAAGCGTAGCCCGAGGCGGCCGTCAGGCTGCGCAGGAACCGGGGCAACGCCCCGTCTGAATGGCTTACAGAAATACGGATTTCAGCATTTCTGTAAATTCGGCTAGATCAGGATCCTCTCAACTTCGTCCAGGCTTACGTCGTCGCTGCGGCGATCGTAAAGCTGGGTTGTCCGCGTCGATGAATGGTTCGCCATATTGGCGGCCTTCTCGAGGGTACCCCCGTTTTTAAGGTAGGCGGTGATACCTGTAGCCCGGAAGGTGTGGTTGCACACCGCCGTACTGATCCCTGCCGCCAGCGCCCGTCGCTGGATCATGGCGTAGGCATTAGCCTGCGGGAGCGGATTGCCCGACAAGTCACCGGTTCCACGCCGGATGGTCTGGAACAGGGGCGCACGCGGCTTATCTTTCAAGCCTGCCATATCAATGTAGTCGTCGAGGTAGGCCTCAAGCGAATGATGGCACGGCAGCTCGACCTGCTTGCCGCCCTTTTCATTCAGGCGGACCCACAGCCGGCGGTTCTGGGCATAGACGTCGCGGACCTCCATACCTGTTGCCGCCCCTATCCGGGCGAAAGTGTAGGTCATGAGCCCGATCAGCGCGCGATCGCGCCTGCCGATCAGGGTATCGGTCGGAATGCTGTCGAGCAGCTGGCGGGCTTCACCAGGCGAAAGCACCGGCGTTTTTCCCCGTCTGCGCGAATGCGCCGGCCCTCGCACTGAATGAGCGGGGTTGGTGGGCATGATCTGACCGGTCACCAGCCAGTCGAACAGGTGCCGCACGGCTGCCAGCCGCTGTTTGACAGTCGGCGCCGAATGAGTCCGAGTCATCTCCTCGATCCAGCCGGCAACGTGCATCGGCGTGATAGCAGTCAGGATCGTTACACCACGCGCTTCGCACCAGTGCAGGAACTCCGACGTCGCCTTGGCGTAGGATCGGCGGGTGTTTGGATTGCGTATCTGGGCGGTGAAAAATTCAAGGAAACGTATACGCCCAGTCTGCGAAGTCTGCTGAATAATGCCAGTCAGTTCTGGCCGCGATACCAGCTTATCCATTATCACGCTTCTTGAGCTCGATCAGCATGTCATGAGCTTGCTCAAGTCCAGCATTAAGTGACTGTATATTATCAAGGATACGTTGCGCATCGGCAGCGACTTCATCTGCACTAAAATGGGGATCTTCCATCCTTGCGAGCATATATAGATCTAGCCGAATAGAAGCCTTTCCTCCGCCTGAATAAATAAGTCCGTTAAGGCGGTTAGCTTCTGCAAGGCCAAAACGTTGGCGGATAAAGCGACGGCTCTTTTCAATCAGTTCTAGAGCCTCTTCAACGTCCTCACCAGTTTGGTCCATGCGTGTGGCGATGCCTTCAAAGTCGCTTAAATCACCTTTGCCAGCGGCTATCGCCTCTAGATGTTTCCGGGAGCCGTCACTTTTGAATGCAAGAGTATCAACGGCATCGGCGACTTTCCGTCCTTTGTAGCGTTGAATGGCATTGTTGGTCGCGCCTACGTAGCCGACAGTTTTTTCCAAAATACCCATGACCTTCTCTACTGCCGTAAGAATGTCCGTAACGCTAAGAGGCATAGCAACAGTTGTGTGGGATGACTTCTCGTTCATAGCATCTTCCTATATATGATAAAGGACATTATCACATATACAAACCCGACGTCGAGCCAGTTGATGCGAACGCTTCCTGCGACTCGCGATCGGCACTCGTTCATGATATGTACCGGCAAGGAGGATCGTGATGTTCAAGAATCTCATTAGCCAGTTGGATGAACTTTCCCAAACGACACAGGTCTCTGTACCTGTCGAGGCAGATGCAGAAGGTTACTACGACCGCGAATGCCCTGACGAAAAGTGTTATTTCCAGTTCAAGATCCACGGAGACGACTGGAAAGAGATTGTCCGCGACGAGGAGGTTTTTTGTCCCTCATGCCGTCATACAGCACCCGCGACTGACTGGTTTACCCGCAAGCAGATCGAGGAAGCAAAAGCGTATGCGTTGGATCAGATCAAGGCAGGCCTCAACAAGGCCATGCGCGCGGATGCAGCTGCATCGAAGCGCCGCCAGTCAAGGAACTCGTTTCTGAGCTTGACCCTCGACGTCAGAGGCTTCCCCCATGCTGCGCTCCTTCCGGTCAAAGCTGCCGAACCCATGCGACTTCGCACCACCTGTGAAACCTGTGAGTGTCGGTACTCATATATAGGTGCAGCGTTCTTTTGCCCGAGTTGCGGCAAGAATTCAGCAAGCCATACCTTCCGGCAGACCCTGACCACTGTCCGGACCGCCGCCACCCTTGGCGAAACGCTGCGGGCTACCCTCGGTCCCGATGAAGCGAACACGATGACGCATGCCCTCCTAGAAAAGGGGGTTCAAGACACCGTCATGTGCTTCCAGCGCCTCTGTGAACAGCTCTATGAAACCGCCGGCGGCCCGAAGGCCCGGCGCAACGCGTTCCAGAACCTGGAAGCGGGTTCGGAACTCTGGATGAAGGCCAAGGGCTTTGATTATGCTCAGCTAGTAGAACCGGGTCAGCTCGAGAAACTGGCACTTTATTTCCAGCAGCGCCACCTGCTTGCCCATCAGCAGGGTATCGTTGATGCCGACTATATCCAGCGCAGCGGTGACACCAACTACGCCATCGGCCAGCGCTTAGTCATCAAGTCGGACGCCGTTTTGGAGTTCGCAGGGCTGGTCGAGCTACTGGGCCAGAGCATCATCCGCAAGCTAAAGTAAGGCGAAAATAATTCGCCTAAAACGCAAATAAATGACCAAATCGGGCATTCTCAGCCTCTCCGGAACATAAATAGTAATGCAGGCTAACCTGCAATAACTATTATATTAGGAGATTAATAAATGACTTACCGGACCTACCTTGACTATGAAACTGCCGAACGCATCGGCGCAAGCGGCACATTCCAGGTTATCAGCATCGAAGATGATGACGGCAACGACGTCATCAAGGCACTGCATATTGACTCTGGAAAGCATTACCCTTCGCTGGATTCCCTGAAGGCGGACATCGCAAGAGCGACTGGCACATCTGTCGACGGCATTGATATCGAGAACACCTGATCGATATGGCAGGCGAGCATGTGCTCGCCTGCCAAGTTCTGGCCGAAGTTTCTAGGCCGCAGGCATAATCAGCATCAGCGAGATACCTGGCTCGTCGCCGTCCAGCGCGATATCTGCAAGCATCCCCTTATCGTTCAACATGTTCATAAAACCGCGTACAGCCTGCGACGTCGCGATGTCCGAGGGGATGGGAAGCGCTAGGCTGTCGCTGCCACGACTGATGCAGGAGTCGATGCCGGACTGAAGGTCCTTGAGCTGGGTCTGAGCGACCCATGTCCGGGCACGTTCCTCGCGCTGCTGGATGCCTTGCCGGAGAAGGTGGTGATTATGATCGTTGGCGGGCACATGTTGCCGCCACTGTTGGCCGAGGTTTGTCATAGACTGCGTCTTTCGTTGACGGCAGTATAGGAGCGGATGCGACTGGCGGCTAACCTCTCCATGATTTTCACGCGCCACCTTGTGGCGGAAAGGACGCATGATGCTTGCCTTGGCCTATCAAGATCTTCCCGACATTGATGCTGTAACGCCTCTCGGCACGGATGATCACGCCTGCCTTGCCGAGATCCGGGAAGTGCTGGCGCGTCATGGCCGCCTTGACCGGTTCGGGATCACGCTCCTCCACAGCCACTTCCCGATCACGGACAACGAAGTCCTGGTGGAGCTCTGCGATGACCAGGCAAGATCCCTGACCATGACGGTCCAAAGCAAAACAGTCCTTGAATCCCCAAACCTGAAACCAACTTCGTGGCGGCTTACCGATGGCGAGGCAATGGTTAGCTGCATCACGACATGCGTGTCGTCGAACGACAAGCACGGCCGCAAACACGTTACCTTCAAATAAGAGTCGTCATATGGCTCTCTGACAAGACCTACGCCGTTTGCCAGCGGTTGGTCATCAAGCCGGATACGCAGCGTTAGTCGAGCTGCTTGGCCGAAATCACCTGAATAAGCTGCCCTAAAGAACGTGCCAGTTCTCCGGGTGCAGCGAAATTATTTGCCTGTGGTATAAAGCTCCGAAGGCTCAAAAACGCGAAAATCATCGTCGTCCGGTCCGATCACCTGCACGTTGATGGTTGTGTTGCGGGCGATCTCGATCGTGTTTTTGTTGGGCGTGTAAGACAGTTTTTCCAAGAAGCCGGTGCAGCTGACCGTGTAGCTCAGTTCGTAGGTGCCAGCGTCAAGCTCGACCCCGCCTGAGGCGGCGAAGTCTGTCTTTCGCCATTCCGGCGCTAGAACCTCCCGGTCGTCCAGATTGATCTGCGACACACACTCCAAACTGGGGTTAAGGAAGCGGGTATTATGACTTGTGGAATCCATGGTGATCCGAAAGCCATATTTACCGGACGACGCGGCTCTGAATAAGGCTTTGGCTCGATATTGCACAAAATTGGATACCGGCCCGTCTTTCAGGCTCAGTTTGAACGGCAGTTCTCCGATCGGCACATGGGCTCGGGCTATCGACAGTTCCTGCGGACCGTCTTTTCCGTAGGGAAACAACTCGATCTGCCATCCCGGTGTCACCTTTGTTCGGCCTGCCGCTGGCTTTGCAGGGATCGCGTCAGCAGATTCAGCCGGCGGGTTCTCCAGCGCGTCCAAACGTTTCTCCATCCGTTCGAACTTGTCGTTCATGCCCTGCAACAGCTGGAGGATCTGCTGTTGCTGATCACCCGACGGCGCCTGCTGCGCGGCAGCAAACGAGGGCAGTATTAGTAGCCCGGCCATCACATTCACGAATCTTACCATCATCAGTACCTTCCTCAACTACATCAGTGCGTGGTGTCCTCAACCGGCTTCAGCTCGGGCCGATCACGCGGTCGCATCGTGCCGGGATTCGTCTCGATCTCGATCTGCATTCCTTGCAGCTCTGCCCTTGGCTTCAAACCCGGTCCAGTGGGCTGGATCTCAACCTGATCGAGTTCCGGTCGATTCACGGGAGACATACGCGTAGGGCGCTTGGCAACAGGTTCGTTAGCGACTGGCGTCCGGACGGTGGCTCTGAGCCCGGGGGCCGATGCATCGGCGGGTGGGGTGGCCTTGTAGGGGGAAACATAAGTTGCCGGGCCTGTCGCCGCAGGGCTGGAAGGCGCTGCGGTCACCCCTTCTCCCCCGACAACCATCCTTACGGCCGTGAAGATGGTCATGGCTGCCGTGCCCCAGAACACCAACGGGTTTTCGACCCGGGTTCGATGGAGCGCGGATTTGATCAAATTCACTGTGCGCCCTCGATGTCGCTGCGCTCGAGGGTTAGCAGCTCCTTGTCGGAAACCGCTGCAAGGTCGGTCGTGGCCGCGATCCGCGACGCCTGCGCCATGACGATCTTCTCGAACCGGCTGCGCACGTCGCGCGCATTGCCGAAGGATTCGTGGCCGGACATTTGGTCTAGGTCGCGGATCATGCTCTCGACCTCGCGAGAGGCTTCGGGGGTCAGGGTGTAGCGGTAGCTCCGGACCAACCCGTCAAAAATGTCCCGCAGTTCATGGAATTCGTAAGAGGGGAAATTTATGAAAAAACCGAACCGCGACCGCAGACCGGGATTGGCTTTATCGAGGAACATGTTCATCTGGGTCGTATAGCCGGCGCAGATAACAATCAGCCGCTCGCGGTGATCTTCCATGGCCTTCATCAGGGTATCGATGGCCTCGCGACCGGCCTTGTCCACCTGCCCGCTGTCCGTAAACGTAGAGCCCGCAAGCGTGTAAGCCTCATCGATGAAGAGGACTCCGCCCATGGCTTCCTCGACCTTCCGCTTGACGATCTGCGGGGTCTCGTTGGCATACTGGCTGGTAAACGTCGAGCGATCGACCTCGACCACATTGGGTTTGGCGATCATGCCGATCGAATACAGGATCCGGCTGATCTTGCGGGCGATCTCGGTTTTACCTGTTCCCGGTGGTCCCATAAACACCATGTGGAAGCTGATTGGCGGGCGGGGCAGATCCCGATCGCGGCGCACCTTCATAAAGCGGGCAAAATCCGCAATCCGGTCAATCTGACGCTTGACCTCTTCGAGCCCGACCATGTCGGACATTTCCTGGTGAACCTGGAGCAGGATCTCGTCGCGGCGGGTAGCAACTGAGGCTGAGGCATTGCCGAAGCGTATTGGTCCTTGGGTCATGACGGCCTTCTATAGTGCGAGGTGTTCGGCAGCCCGTTCAACGTCTGCCTCGGTGATGGTCATGGTGTTGCTGTCGCGTAACCGGCTCATCCCCACGCCCAATGAGCCTTCAAACAGCTGCCGCACGGTGATGGCATTGGCAAAAGCGGCGGAACTTCGCACCTCGGAAATAGAACGGACAAAGCGTTTTCTGGCAAGATTGTCCCAGCTGGTTTCACTTTTTTCAATGAGGGTATCGAGTATAATGCCGACGTGGATGTCTTCCAGCTCCGGGAACGGGATGTCCCGCATCACAAACGCCTTTTCCCAAGCCGTTCGGACCCCTGCGGTGGTCTTTAGCCGCCGCCCGAAGCCCGGTCCTCCGATCATGGCAATCCAGAGGCGTCCAGGGGCCAGCTGGGCAACATCGGACAAGGCCCTGCCCACTGCGGCAGCTTCGGCGTCCAGCAACCAGTCTGCATCCTCAAACACCACGAGCTTGTCGAGCCAGTCTGTGGCGGCTTCATGGATCGAGCTGTAGAGTTCGCCGGCAGGCCTGCCACGTCCGCTATCGGGGGCGAATTTGGCAGCCCGGTCATCCTGAGTCAGGCCAAGGCCGTACAAGACCTTGGCGAGGTTCGCGGTCACGGTCATGCGGCCTGTACCACGCGAACCTGACAGCACAAATAGCGTCCCTTGCGACAGGCCATGCATACGGCTGCGCAAGATACCGGTATGCTCGGTTGCATCCAGCAGATCTTCAAGACTGCCACGGACACTATCGAGGCCTTGTAGTCCTTCAATACCTTTGATCCCAGCGCTGAGGGTGCGTCTGCGATCAGGTTGGCGTTGAACAGACGCCTGAGCAGGCGGGCTTTGCGTTAAGGGCGATGTGACATTTGCCGTGGCGGGGCGCGTCTGGATTGGGGGCAACGTCCAGTCGCCGTTCCAGACCCTGCGCAAGGTCACGACGATCAAGGTCAGGAGCTTTACCTCATACGCCACGTTGCGCAGAGTGATCGCGATCAGGGCGATCCAGAACACGCTACAGACGAGGTACAGCATGATGGCGTTGCTGAAGAGCCATACGCCCAGAATGGCGACGCCGGCACAGATCAGGACAGGCCGTACCCAGATCGAGGGCTTTACGTTGATCATGCGCCACTCAGAATCAGGTTGAACGTCTCGCCCGGAGCCATGATTGGCATGGGGACCGTCCCCGCATCAGTGGTTGCGGCAACAGTGATCCCAGCTCCTCCGTCCCGGATCCCCTTCACCACAAACGCATCGCCTTGCCCGCTGATCGGAACCGCGATCTGTTGTGGCTGCTTGGTCAGGGCGATCGTCCTGGAAAACCCGGCTCCGGTTAAGGCAATGACGTCGCCGTCCTGCACCTGGTCGTCCCAAAGCGTGAGCCAGCCCAGATGCGCGCGACCTTCGACAAGGTCCTGTTCAAGAGCCTGCCTTGCCTGGGGCTCCATGCCCATCTGTGCCAGAACCTCGAGGCGGGCGGCATCCGGAACCGCGCTCAATCGCAACGGCCCATGAGACTGGAACGTGGCAAGTCGTGCAGCCCTGGCCGCATCGGTCAGAACCTGGTCGGCGGGCTGACGGTCTTGCCGGGATTGCATGAAAACGCCGACAATGGCGGCTGTCGCCAGACCGGCCAGCACGGCCCACCCGACCACCCGGGGTGGCAGCACGTTGACTGGCGGCCGCGAGGTCTCGGGCTCTGTCTGAATGTCCTCCTCAAGGCGATGAGGTGTAAGAACGATCGGCGATCGCTGCGGCTTATGCGGGCCACGCTCTTTCTGTCCCCGTTCCACAACGCTCATCCCTACTGCAACCTCACGACGATTTGTACCGCTTTCCGTGCACTTGTCGAGGTGTCAGCCAAGCTGTTCAGGGTGACTTCCATAAGTCGGCATTCCAACACGTTTCACCACAGGAGCCGACCATGTGCGCCAATCATCCTGACTACAGCGATCCCAAGATTTGGGAAGAAGCCCTCCGTAACCGCCCCTTCCGTTTCAGACAGATCGGTCCGCCGGAGAATCCCAATTCGCCAGAACTTATCGCCGACCGTCTCGCATCGCGTCAGCGGTGCGAAGAATACAATACAGAGCAGGCGCGTCGCCGGAAAGAGAATCCCCGCGGTATCTTCCTGACTGCTGTCTGCATCGACTAGTAACGACGGAGGCCCGATGGGCCTCCACTTTTTGGATTGACCCTATCCATCTCCCATGATGCTTTCCAAGGCACTGGCACTGGAGCAAATGCTGCAGGAGTGGGAAGATACCGCATGTTTTTCCTTAAGGGGTTTTTCACGACGCTGCGCTGGCTCTTCCGGGGTCTGTGGTGGGTTGTGGCGAAGCTGTTTGGCGGGCCACTGCGCAAAGGCAGCCACGGCTCCGCGCGCTGGGCGCGCCGCTGGGAGCAGTGGTGGCACGGCGCGATTTCCGGTGAGGGCGTCCTTCTCGGCCGGGGCGCATTCCGCAAAATGATCCGCTTCTCGACCGATGGCCTAGTCATGGTGTTTGCCTCCACGGGAGCCGGCAAGGGGCTTGGTGTCGTCATACCCTCCCTGCTGACCTACCGGGGCTCCATGGTCGTGACCGATCCCAAGGGCGAAAACTACGCCATCACCCGACGACACAGATCGTCGTTCGGCAAGGTCAGGATGCTCAACCCTTCCGACATCGCCCGTTCGGACCGCTGGAACCCGATGGACATCATCCGGGCCGAACACGCTGCCGACGATGCCGCCGCCCTTGCAGCCCTGATGGTCAAGCCGGATGCCCGCGAGTCCCATTGGGACGATAAGGCCGCGTCGTTCCTGACCGCTCTGATCCTGCATGTCATGGCCGAAGCGCCTGCCGACCGTACACTGGCAACGGTCCGTAAACTGTCAGTCGGCGGGCGGGAAACCTTCATCGAGACGATGAAGGAAATCGCTACCAGCTCACAATCGGTGGTCGCCCAGGAAGTGGCCTCGGGCGCCATGGCCAGCGCGATCGACAGCGAAGGCAATTTCTCTCCCGAGTTCCAGTCCATTCTCTCCAACCTGCAGAAGGCGACCGAGCCCTGGTCCCGGGGCAAACCTGCCGGCAGGCTCTCGGCCCAGTCCACCTTCCAGCTTTCGGAACTCACAGACGGGATCTCAACGCTCTACCTGTGTGTGGACGAGGAATTTCTCGACATTTATGACCGGTGGCTGCGCGTGATGGTCGGTTGCATCCTCAAGACCATGACCCGTGCCAAGGCCAGACGGCCCGAACGCAAGGTCGTCCTGATGCTCGATGAGGTCGCTGTTCTCGGCCGCCTCGAGACGCTGGAGAAGCAATCCGGGTTGCTCAGGGCCTACTGCACACCCGTTCTGATCTGGCAGAACCTGCCGCAGGTCCGCAAGGTTTACGGCGAAGACTCGGCGGCGTTCCTTGCCAACGCGTCGGCGCGGGTCTTCTTCGGCACCAACGATAACGACACGGCGGAGTATGTCGCACGCATGGTGGGGAACACCACCAACTTATCCAGCTCGCAGGGCACAAGCATATCCGCCGGCGGACCTGCAAGCCACCAGCAGGGTTTTTCCGAAAGCGGCTACTGGTTGCTCGATCCCGCAGAGGTGCAGCGGCTGCCGCCGACAAAGGTGATCGTCAAACTTCGCGACCAGCCGTTCTCGATCCTCGGGCGACGCCTGGACTACCGGTATACATGGCGCTGGCTGGGACTGTGGGACCAGTGGCAGGCGTCCGCCGTTCAGGGGCTCAATTCTGTGCCGCTGCCACCGGTGGATGACACTGACGATCTGCCGCAGCCGTCCTTTATAGTCCATCACTCCAGGGCACGATCCCAAATCGGCTCACGCCTTCCCTGACCGCGTGGCTTGGCGCCTAAAAGATCCTCTCGCGGGACCGTCCACGTCCCCTTGCACTGGATTTTCCAAGGCTGCGACCGGCAAGGCGACGGATACCCACCATCCATGACTCGACTTCACGGGCCCTGCCAAGGATCGTTTCACGGCGCTGCGCGCCCCGTGCCCCGACCCCTTGAAACAGGCTCACGAGCGACTTCAACTGCTCGAGGCGCTTGCGGGCATGCGCCGCCTGGCGTTGACGCTCGGCCAGTGCCGCCTTTTCCGCCTCGGCGGCTTTCCAGCGGTTAAAACGGAACTCCTTGCCCTTGATGACACCCTCGAGCTTGAAGGTGATGCGCCGGTCCCAGTAGTCCATCTTGCGTGCCAGCCGGTTAAAGCGCCGATCGATGGCCTTGAGATCGCGCTTCAGCTCCTCGTTGTTGCCAACAAGGATTTCGCGAAGGCGGTCGATGCGACTGCCCCGGTCACGGGTCAGATAATCACGTTTGCGCCTGGTGGCAGGTGCTGCCTTCCCGTCCCGCTTTCGCACGGGTCCTACCAGACGTTGACGGCTCTGCGGCGCGCGATCGTGAAGCTTCATCTGGCGTGGTTTCGGACCGACGTGGATCTCCGGCTGGCGCTTGAGTTCCAGGGCCGCCGCATGATCCTTGCGCGCCACGGCTTCATCACGCTGGGCCTGCAGGGTCCGGTGATCGACCCGCTGGCGCTTGCCGGCACGCTCGAGCGCCATGTTGCAGGCGAGCGCCCATTCGGAGCGCCAGACGTTCAGCATTTCCCGGCTGTTCCACTCGCGTGTCTTGACCGGATCAAGGCCGTCGGGTGTGGCGCGGCGCATGGTCAGCATGACATGGGCATGATGGTTGCGCGCGTTCTGGCCGTCCTCAGTTACCGGCGCATGGAGTGCCAGGTCTGCAACCATCCCGCGCCTCACGAACTGAGCGCTGACAAAATCCCGCACCAGTTCGAGCCGCTGAGCAGGATCCAGTTCGTGCGGCAGGGCCATGTTGAATTCGCGGGCGAGCTGCGCATCCTTGCGCGTCTCCATGGCCTCCACGGTGTTCCAGAGCGTTTCACGGTCCTCAAGCCATGGCGCGCTTCCCAAAGGCGCCATGATTTCCGCATGCACCACGCCTTTACGGCGACTGTAATCGTGGCCCCGGTTTGATGACCGGTCTGTGAGCTTTTCTCCCGCGCGGTAAGCGGCAGCCGCCACGGCGTTGGAACCCGGCCGACGGGTCCCGTCCGGGTTCACCTGCACGCTCCGGCCCAGCACCTGACCGGAAAAATGGTAGATCGCCAACGTTCGACCTCCCCGTCTGCACCGGCGGAAGTGGCCTGATTACCACTTCGAATTTTATGACCGCTTGCGGTCATTCCTTCCCAGCGGATAGCCACCTTGTGGCTGCTGGGACACCTATGTTGCGAAGCAATGTATAAGTGCGCTATTACTCTGTCACTCCCCCCTCTGCACTTTCTTCTAATGTTCTGCTAGCCTCACCCCGCCACCCCTTCCCTCTCGCCAGGTTCTCCGTCATGGTTTCGCTATGGATTGGCAGAATTGCCGCAGCGCTGATCTGTGCCTTTGGTGTCGCCTGGCTGTTCGACTGGGTCACCGGATGGTGGCTGGGCTGGAACCACATCGCGATCTGCGGTTACACGGGGGCCATCGTTCAGCTGGGAGGGATGCTGGGGGTACTCTGCACAGCGTATGGGTTTGTGGCTTGGGCGGTGTCGTTCTTTAAGAGCCAGCAGGCGCTGCAGATGATCATCGGCGGCGTCTTGATCTACGCCGTCCCCTCCGTTCTGCCGCACTACCTCGGGGTGGATTGCGCGGCGCCTGCCGCTCCGACGCTACAGCGTTCCCTGCCCTGATACCTGCCGTACCTTGGTAATTAAGGAAGGCGCCTAAGCGCCTTCCTCCTCAAGAGGTGCGTACTCAGCCTCGAACGAGGTCTTGGCAGAAATTTCGTGATGGAACAGCTTCGGGTTGCGATTGTAGAGGGCGCGGGCCTGTTCGCAGGCGTCGTGTTCGTCGGTCGCCATGAACTCGAGCGTGCCGCAGTCGGTGGTGATCTTGCAGGTTACCCAGAAGAGGCTTTGGGGTTGGTTGTGGCTGGTCATGTGGAGGTCTTTCCCTGGTTATCCGGTCGGGCGTGTGCGGCCGGTCGGGTAAGTTTGGCAACGCTGGAGCTGAGGCGCCTTTGGCGCCGGCCGCAGTCATCAGGCCACACGGGAGCGCAGCGAATGGAGCGGGCAGCCTGATTGACGGCGGCAGCCGGTGGTGCAGAACCCCGACCTTTCCGGCCGTGCACCCTGAACGGTCCGGGACACTCCGCCTGAACTGCACGTCCGATCCGGCCTCATCGACTACCGGCATTTATACATCTCAAATTTTCGGCCGCCGCGCTTCGCGCGTACCCCTGGGGGAGACCCCCCGTGCCTCAAGCTAGGTCTGGAACATGACGTACCCCCGGGGGCTGTCTGCCCCCGGACCCCCGAGGATATTTGCAAGAGGAATGGGACTGAAGAAGATGTCCGGAGAGGCGTCCTGGTGCACTTGGGGCGGCATCTGCGGCGGTTGGGAAGGCTAGTTGTCGTCCCACGCGTCGGGAAAGTCGCGGCCGCCGTGAAGCAGGCGCAGGATGCGCACTGTGTCGCCTTCGACGCGGAACGCGATCGAGGTACGGCGCTCAAACCCGATGATCCGGATCCCCTCACCCAGTTCGGTGCGAACCGTCCCGCGTTCAGGGAACGTGGTCAGCTGGCGACACGCCAGCTCGATGCGGCCAAGGTAGGAGGCGGCAATGTCGAGGCCGGCATGTTCGGCAATGTAATCGTGGAGTGCCTTGAGATCGGCTTTGGCCTGCGGTCGGAATACGAGCTTATGCGCCACGCTTCTCGGCCTTCACCATGCTCTCGTGGTGCGCCCGCAGATCCGCGAACACGTCGTCAGCGGCAAGATCCGGACGCGGATCGTCCAGCGCTTCCTGGATCTTGGCCCGCCAGATCGTGTTGACCGCTTCGCGCTCACGCGCCAGCGCCTGCACGGCAGCCCTTACGGCCTCGCTGTGGGACTCAAAGGCGCCGGAGGCGACCATAGAATCGAGGACCTGCTGTTGCTTGCCGAGGGTCAGGGTGATGGATTTGCTGGTGCGCATGTGGTTTCGTCCTTTGACCCCTTATACCATGACACGACAGTGTCGTGCAGCATATTTCTGACAGCCGCAATCTTGCCCGTCCTGCGGTCATGGATCTTGGCAACATCAGCAGCCTGTGATTCACTGGTAGCACGGTACAGGCAGGGATGCCGATGACCGTAGAGGAATGGGCGCCATCACCTTCGGGTGATGGCAACCTCCAGCGGCCATAGCGCCCCGTAGAGACGTTTTGTCTCGCACGACACTCCGACTTCATGTTTTCCTATAAAAACGCACTGGCAGGCTTCTGCCTGCCCCTCAGCGCCATTCCTCTTGCAAATATCCCGGGGTCTGGGGCAGAGCCCCAGCGGGTAGCTTATTTTCCCGAAGATGGTGCACCAGCATACGTTCGGTTCAAAAAAACGTCCGTCTTTGACCGACGCCGTCAAAATTCTTCAAATTAGACAAATTGAAAAAATTCAGAGGCATCGCCTCGTTTTTCTAGTTTTCTATGTTTTATATAAGTTTTAATAGAGTTTTAGGGCAAAAAAATGTCGAATTACCCCTAGGAAACATAGGGTTACGAGGAGGCCATGTCGGCCAAGTACGGTTTGTCGTCGGTCAAGTACGGTTTGTCGTCGGCGAAAAACGGTTTGTCGTCGGCCAAGTACGGAAGAATGTCGGCGGTGTACGGTTGCGACAAAAACGATCCACAGCTGGAAGTGAAATGTGACAGCCGTTTTTTGTCGTCGGCCAAGTACGGGACGCTGCGACAGATTTTGTCGTCGGCCCAGAACGGGCTTTCCGGTATTTTTGTCGTCGGCCAAGTACGGAGCCCGACAAAAATCAGGACGCGGTCAGCAGCTCGGGGTCGGCTGGCTTGCCGTAGCCGTCACGGCGGCGCATGTGCAACAGCATGCCTTCCCTGCCCTCTTCGAACGACAGGTCGAACTCGGGCATCGGGAACGCCTGTGTCCGCGTCACGAACTCGCGCAGGTCGTAGGCGAACTTGCGAAGCTCCTGCGTGGAACCGCTGCGCTCGTGGACTTCCTTGACGTAATATTTGGCGGGGGACTTGCCGGCCGCCTTGCGCGCCAGCCGGTAGATGAAGCGGCCTAGGCCCGAGCTGATCAGGAAGTAGTCCTGGTGCAGCGTTAGCAGCGGCAGGGTGGACTCGTTGCGCACTACACTCGTGTAGACCCAGTCGGGTATGACGATCTCGACCATGTCGATTTTGTTCGCACCGGTACGGCTGACCACGCTGTAGCCGCTGATCAGCGGCCGGCTGTCGACCGCACGGCGCTTGCCGCCGGAGAGATTGACCACCTTGATCGTGGTGTTGGCGAGACGGTCGAGGGCCGCCTCGAGGTCTTCGTAGGATTTGCCGCCGTCGGAGCGCCGGCTGAATTTGAGGATGTGCGATGCATTGGGCCGGTAGACCTTGGGCGGGAGCGTCGGCCGCAGGCCGCGCTTCTCTGCCTTGCGGTACTGCTGCACCTCCTCGGCGAGGTACGAGACCATGTTGAGGAAGATGTCGTAGTCGAACACGGTCGCGAGCCCGGACTCCGCGCCGCCCTCGATGGTAATGAGGCTGTCTTTCAGCTCGTACTTGATAATGCCCTTGTTAGCGCGCTTGCCGAGGGAGAAGGGTGCGACGTCCATCAGGTTGACGTCGTCCTTGATCGGCGCGTCGTAGATGGTCGGGACGAAGAACATCAGCTGCGCGTCGTCGTTCGGTGGCGTGCGCAGGACCCGCTTGGGATTGGTCTCCTGCATCAGGACGGCGGTGACGTCGTCCTTGATGTGCCCTGAGCGGATCGCCTCCCCGAGGCTCCGCAGGGCGCGGTTGATGCCCCCTCCCCCCAGCTCGTCGAGCTTGAGGTCAGCCCAGACGCGGCGGCTATAATAACGGCGCAGCCGGCTCAGCGCGTCGCGGTCGAGAACCACGGGATCGCGCTCGTTGGCCTCGGCGAAGCGGTCGGCGAGGCCCTGCAGGTAGCTGTTCTTTTCATGGAGCGTCAGCGCACCGAACTGGTCGCGGGGCATCAGGTCGAGCGCGGAAGATTTCATGCCAGTATCCTATCCCGACTCCGCACGCGGGCCAAGCATGGCGTCAACGCCGCTGGCCAGCTCACAGGCAGAAATCCGGATTTACAGAAAATCGTAAAATCGTATTTGTGCGTTAGGCCGCAAATTCCTTTTCCAGAAGCTCGCGGATGACGTCGGACATCTTGATGCCGCGCATGGCGCACTGGCCCTTGATCCGCTTGTGCAGCTCCTCGGTGATGTCGATCGTGAGGCGCTTGCTGGCTTCCATCTCGGCACGGATCGGCACGACCTTGGAAGACCTGGGGGCTTCGGACACGTCCGGCGTGGTTTCGCCGACCCACGCGTCCGCTGCGGCGATCGGTTTGGCAATCGGCATTTTCATGGAGACCGTCTTTTTCATGCGGCTTTCCTCTTTTCTGGTTTGCTGATGAGGTGCTGGCCAAGCGACGCGATCTCGCGCGCGGCCTCACCCTTGGGATCGACCTCGAGGACCGACAGGCCCTGCCCGGCGCTCTCGGCGTAGATGACGCGCTGGTGCAGCGCCATCGGCAGCACTGGAATGCCCTCGAACTGGCCAAGCGCTTCGGTCACGTCGCGCCCGATCGCCGTATTTGCGATTTTACGATTTATTACAAATGCGCCTTTCAGGTTTTCCTTGAACTGCTGGGCTTCCTGGATCAGGCGCACGGTCTCGGCGGCGGCCCAGATGTCGTAG
The DNA here is from genome assembly GCF_021168455.1 of Rhizobium quercicola. NCBI lineage: Bacteria > Pseudomonadati > Pseudomonadota > Alphaproteobacteria > Hyphomicrobiales > Rhizobiaceae > Rhizobium > Rhizobium quercicola. The sequence continues at coordinate 8,582 of NZ_JAJOZR010000022.1, read as the reverse complement.
GGCGACGGCTGGACCGGAATGAGCACCAGGTCGCTCGCGAGGATCGCGGCGCGGCCCAGCTCGTTGACGCGGGGCGCGCCGTCGATGACCACGACCTGGTAGTCCTTGGCGATGTCCGGCAGTTCCTTGTGCAGGGTGGCCTTGGCCATACCGACGACGCTGAACAGCGGCTCCGCGTCGCGGGCGGCGGACCATTGCAGGGCGCTGCCCTGGGGGTCCGCGTCGACCAGCAGGACGCGCAGGCCGGACTTGGCAAAGGTTGCGGCGAGATTGACGGCAATGGTCGTCTTCCCGACCCCGCCCTTCTGGCTGAGTACGCCAATGATCATGTCGTCGCCTTTCTGTATTTGCTGATAATCGTATTTCCGGTTTTACGATTCCACGATTTGGCACTCTCCGCCAGACGTGGTTAAGGCTTTGCTAACAGCGGTGTGGGAACCGTACCACATTTGCGATTTTACGGAAAATCGTAAAACCGGAACATGCTTGCTCGCCGCCCGCGTCTGCGCCACACTCCCTCGAGGGGAATTTTCATGAAAACACACTGGAGCTGGCTCGTGCTTGTCGCAGGCCTCGCAGCCTGTTCGGACAAGCCGGAGAAGGTCTGGATCGTCGTAGACCTGATCGACCCTGCCGGCAGGCCTGCGCAGATGGCGTTCGATAATCCGCGCGTGCCTGACATGACGATGCAGGATTGTGAGGGCGCCCTCGCGTCAGCGGTCCCGACCCTGATGGAAGGGATCAACAGCCGACCCGAGAGCCGGGGCAGCCGCTACGTGTCGGCCAAGTGCGTGCCGTCGGCGACGGACCCGATCAAACCCAAGGCGTAAATACGATTTTCTGCAAATGTAATTTTACGGAAGGGGCCTAAGCCCCTGAACCGTTAGTATTCATCGGCGCGCATCACCGTCAGGACGCGGCTGGTCACCGTCGGATCGGCCGGATCCGGCGACAGCATTTCCATTGCCAGGTCATAGTAGTCGATCTTCCAGAAGTATCGCGTGCCGTTGTGCTCGAAGGCACCGAAGTCATGCTCGCCGTGCGGATCATTATCTGGCGTGAACGCATCGAACCAGCAGACCTTGTCGAGTACCGCGACGCGCTCGTCCTCGGGCAACTCGTTCACGCTGCGGGTGATGACCAGCTGGCCGAAGGGCGGGATCGGCAGTCCGCGCAGCATATCGTTGAGCTGGCGGATCCGCGAGGTCCGGTCGCCCCCGGAGGGGAGGGGGCTCATTGCCCCGCTCCAGTCTGTTCGGTAGCCTTGGGTTTCCGGACGGTCAGGCGGCCGTTCAGGGGCAGGGCGGCAAGGCTGAGGTTGAAGCCTTCTCCGTCGGTGTGCGACCAGGCGGCGCCGATCTTGGTCCAGTGGGCTTTGTCCCCTTCACCCTCGACGACGTATACGGCGTAGTCGGGCTTGCTTTTCTGGGTCTGTGTCATGGTGGGTTCTCCCCTTGGTTATCCGGCTGCGCCTATCGCGGCCGGTCGGGGATCTCAGGCGGACGCCATCCAGACCTGTCGGTCTCAGGCATCGGCCACACGGGAGCGCAGCGAAGGAGCGGGCAGCCGCTTGCCGGAGAAGGATGGCTACGCATACCCGACCGTTTCCGGCCGCAGGTGCAGATGACACCGGGAGTCTCTGTCACTGACTGGAAGCAAGCCCGACTGCCTGAACGTGGGGCTGCACACGCACATCTGGATCGACGGGCCGTATTTGCAGATTTACGGAAAATCGGAATTACGGAATTCCGCAAAACCTGAATCCAGTCATGTCTGAGCGCGTAATATGACACCGAGCAGGGTGACGGATTGAAATCGCATGCCTATGGGACCAATTGCATCCTCTGCGCGTAATGTAGGTTATAGCTTCAGGCATAAAACGTATATGGGCACGGATAATGACCGATTTCTTTGTGAGCTACACTCATCCGGACAGGCAGTGGGCTGAATGGATCGCCTTTGTTCTGGAGGAGGAGGGGTACACGACCATCATCCAGGCTTGGGATTTTCGGCCTGGTAGCAATTTCGTCCTCGAGATGCAGCAGGCAGCAGCAACCGCCAAGCGCACCGTAATGGTCCTCTCACCGGCTTACCTCACGTCGAAGATGGCAGCGCCGGAATGGGCAAGTGCGTTCGCGCAGGATCCTCAGGGGCTTGAGAGGAAACTCATACCCATCATGGTACGTGAGTGTAAGACCGAAGGGCTGCTTCCCACAATCGTTCAAGCTCGGCTGATGGGTATGGATGAAGCGACCGCACGCCAAACACTGGTGGCAGGCGTTAAGGACGAGCGGGCCAAGCCTTCCCACCGGCCCGGCTTCCCAGGCGGTCCCTCCCAGGTCGACGCAAAGACGTTTCCCGGTTCGGAAGGTCAGATGTCGCAGCCTCAATCTCAGCCGCAGCGGAGCAGCCTGCTTCCGAAAATGAAGATGCAGTGGACCGACCGCGATCGCAGGCAGTTTCTCAAGCAGGGGTTTGAGACGATCCGCCAGACCTTCGAAGCCAACCTGCAGCAGGTAACCCGTGAGGAATCGCGACTGGAGTTCGACTTCACGCCTTCATCCGCAACTGATTTCTCGGCCGAACTTTTTCTGGACGGTAACAGCAAATGCAAAAGCCGTATCTGGATCGATAACGCGATGGGCCATGACAAGATCGCGGTTCAGGAGGGACGCACCAGCGGCAACGGCTATAACGAGATGCTTGCCCCGTCGCTCGACGGAGAACTGGTCTTTTCCGCCAGCATGGGAACGAGCTTCCAGCAAAGCGGCGAGGGAATGAATCTCAAACAATTATCTCCCGACGACGCGGCGACCTATCTCTGGGAGCGGTTCGTCAAGCCGCTCTCCTATTAAAGAGAGCTGCAACGCAGGCTTGATTAGACTTAATTTCTAAACATCGAAAATCTGGTTTGCGGAGATCAATTACCAAGCGAAACTTTAGGTTCTTCTATGCCTGGAACGGAAGGCCAAAGCTATAAGGCTGCTTACCGCGATTAATGCTGACAGCAAAGCGACCCATTCGAGCTTTCCTGTCCATCTTGGTTCAGCACTAAATGTACCTCCATAACTATATTTACAATCAATTTTTATGACAGCATTGTCGCAACTCCCTTTCTCCCGAGCTTTGTCGACATGGAACGATATTGTATAATCTGGATTGGCTGCTTGATAGCGCTCTAAAGTGGGTTGTGCTGCTGCTTCCGCTCCTTTTCCGTCGACATAATCTGTTTGTAAATCAGGTATGTTTCCTAATGGAGGAGGCTCACAGACATGAAATCCGCGACAGACGTTTATAACATTTGCCGGCAGATCTTTTGCCTTGTCCAAGATAGTGGATCCGACAACAAGGAACGCGGCTACCGTAAATAAGACACCATAGATTTTCCGCCCCGGAGTCTTCGGAGAAAGCTGTCTCGGTGCTTCAAAACCGTCAGACATTAGCTATTCCTCATTTCATAAGAAAATAACTGAAATTTCTTGCTTAAGAGGTAATACTCCTGGGGCACCTAGTCCATAAAAATCCCGTTAAGGATGGCTTGGGAATGCTGGGCGGCCAGTGCGTCCAGGTCCGGAGCCTGATCACTCTCCGAACCGAACACCTCATGGAACAGCAGGCCCATGATCATCGGCGCGACGATCGACATGGCGTACAGCTTCGGATCTCCTGCCCGGATCTCGCCCTTGGCTTGCGCGGCGGCAATCAGTCCGGTCAGCAGCCCCAGCATGCGGGCCACAACCTCGTCATGCCAGATGCGGGCCAGGTCAGGGAACGCCCGGCTCTCCGCCAGCACCATGCGCACGATTCCGGGGATCCGGCCATCGCCAAGCCTGCCGGCGGCGCGTTTCAACAGCACGGGTACCAGTTCGGCCACCGATCCGTCGAATGCCGCCGAGGCCTGCTCCACCGCCTGCAGGTTGGCCGACAGCGCCTGTCGCGCCGTAGCGCGGAACAGGTCTTCCTTGGTCTCGAAGTAGAGGTAGAGCGTGCCCTTGGCCACGCCCGCCCGCTTGGCGACCTCGGTCAGCTTGGTGCCGGCAAAGCCGTGCTCAACGAACACGTCCATCGCGGCGTCGACAATCTCCGCCGGACGGGCATCCTTCCGGCGGCTCCATTTGGGCTTGGTCTCGTTCAAGCACGGTTCTCCAGACTGAGGCTCCGGTTACCGAGGTAGGCGTCCAGAGCAGCGGTCGACTGGTCGCTGAGAGCCAGCCCGACCCATGTATCCGGGCGTACCAGATAAAGGCCGTCCTTTGCGAGACCGGCTTTCTTGTGGTCGGGTGTCCAGTCGAACACGTGCAGCGGGACGCCATGCTCCTGGCACCACCCGGTGAGTGCCGGTGCAGCCGCGCCGTAAACATGAACCTGCCAGCCGATATCGCTTAGCGGCGCGTGGTTGTCGACGCCGTCGATCCGCACCCACGGCAGCCGGTCGCCGCCCTCAATCGAACCGGCCTTGCCCTGGCTCAAGGGACTGTCGTCGTAGCTGAGGGTCGTCTGCGAGATCAGCCGGAACATCATTTCGCGCACACTGTCGATGCGATAGGCGGTCCCGATCAGGGTCGGGGCGATACGCGTCCGCACGAAGTCCGCGAACCCGCCCTGCACGGTTGCGAACGTGAACAGGCGGTCGGTGGTGTCAACCAGCTTGCGGGCGAAGGGGCGGCGTTCCAGGTCATAGCTATCCAGCAGACTGTCACTGGCCTGTCCCTTGACCACGGCGGCGATCTTCCATGCGAGGTTGATGGCGTCCTGAATGCCAGTGTTCATGCCCTGTCCGCCCGCCGGGCTATGGACGTGGGCGGCGTCGCCGAGCAGGAACACGCGGCCATGGCGGAACCTGTCTGTGACGCGGTGGTGCACGCGGTAGGTCGAGAACCAGTTCACCTTGTCAACCTTCAGGCCCATGCTGTCGATCGCCTTGTGGCCGACATCCTCAAAGGTCAGGGATTCCGCGCGCTCGGCGCGCTCGTCCTGGATCACGCCGATCAGACGGCACTGGCCGTTGTCGTAGGGCATCACCATCACGAAGTCGGACACGTCGAGGCAGACGTTCATTTCATTGGCGGTATCGAGACCGCTGACCTCGGCGTCGGCCACGTAAAATACCTGCTTGTAGGTGCCGCCCTCGAACTGGTTGCCCAGTGCGTGGCGGACCGGCGAACGCGCGCCGTCACAGCCGGCCAGATAGGTGGCCTTGTAAACGTGCTCCGTGCCGTCCTTCGTCACGCGGGCTTCGACATGATCGCCGTGGTCGGTGAAGTCCCGCAGCTCGGTCTCGCGCTCGATCTCCACGCCGAGGGCTGCCAGCCGTTGGACCAGCAGGCGCTCATGGCGGTCCTGCGGATAGGTCAGCACGAACGGATACTGGGTCACGTCTTCGCCGGCCTCGCCGAGCGAGACATGCGCCCTGCGCTGGCCGCGGGCCCACATGTTCATGCTGGCGGTTTCCATGCCGGCGGCGATCACGGCGTCGGCCATGTCGAGCTGGCGATAGAGTTCCAGCGTCCGGGCCTGCACTGCCATGGCGCGGGAGGTCGTGCCCGGGCCGGTATTCCGGTCGATCATCCGGACGCGGACGCCCTGTTTGGTCAGCCAGAGGGCCAGAACCATGCCGGTCGGCCCTGCGCCGACGATGAGGACGTCGTCCATACCAATCTCCTTGTTCATTTTTTACGCGCCTCCACGTAAATGACCCTTTGGTCATTAAATGTCAAGGTTGGGGAATTGTTGCATCCCGTAAGAGAGATTTCGAAGGCATCGGATCAAAACAATGCCAGCTGCCGGCTCTCTTCCTCCTGCAGCTGCCAGCTGCCGGACTGTGCCGCCGCGTCCAGTGCGGCGGTGACAAACGCCACCGACCCGCCGGCCTCGTTCACCAGCTCCGGATCCGTGAAATGCGACAGGAAGCCGGTCTCGGCCAGGGGGAGGGGGCACCGCGCCGGCACCTCCGAGGTGAGGGTCAGGTGGCAGGGGTTGTAGCCCCCGATCGCCAGCCAGTTGCACTCATAGGTGATCCGGATGCGGATGCCGCGCCAGTCGATGTGGTGGGTGTCGTAGCGGTGCTCTTTCATGGTCAGGCCTCTGTATCCAAGCCGTCACAGGAGAATCCGGCCGGGTGGTGCGGGCGCACGGTGCGCAAGCGGCGGAGCCTCGGCCGGTCTGATTGTCCTTGCGGCGCGGGGAGGGGCTGGCCCCTAAGATCGCAGCGTCCGAGCAACATGTTGTTTTGCGATAGACATCCCGCTTTTTCGGTAGACTGCACAGCAGAAAAGAAAGATGCTCTGGGAACATGAATACCCCAGTCCAGAAAAACACTTTCAAATCTCGTGCTCGGCTGCTTCAGCATCTTGGTGACCAGCTGATAGGCACGCCGCGTCTTGCAGTTTTCGAACTTGTGAAGAACGCCTATGATGCGGATGCATCTCGCGTTGATGTCTATATCAAAGGAATAGGTACAAAGCGGCCGTCCATTGAAGTTGTTGACGACGGCACGGGAATGTCACTGAAGACCATCCAAGATATATGGTTGGTCATCGCGCATGATCACAAAGAAAAAACGCTACAGCAGAGATCTCGTACGGTAAAGGGAAGGCTTCCTCTTGGTTCTAAAGGATTGGGGCGCCTCTCCGTACATAAACTTGGAAACAGGATCGAGCTTGTAACTCGCGCAGCAGGAAAGAAAGAAGTCGTCGTCCGCATAGACTGGAATGAGATGATGTCTCATGAGTTTCTGGATGATGCAGAAATTGATATCGAGATCCGCGACCCTGAGGTTTTCACGAACAAGAGGACCGGCACCAAAATCACGATTGATGAGCTGCGCGAGCAGAGATGGACGCGCGGGGAAGTCAGACGTCTTTACCGTCAGGTCACTTCCATTTCGTCTCCGTTCAGCAGCAGGGGGCGTGCTGACTTCAAGGCGATGCTGCATGTGCCGGATTACCCTCAGTGGATCCAGAGGCTTCCGGATCCGATCGAGCTTCTCAAGCGGGCTCCATGGAGGTTTGTGTTCAAATTCGATGGAAACAATTTCAGCTACCAGTACAATTTTCGGCCTATCCCGGGAATTGCCCGAGAAGCAAGAGAGGTGAAGCAGGAGGTCGGCCACCTTCTTATTCCCCCGCCACCAGCTGAAGACGACGATCCATTATTCAGTGGGAATGTTCCGACAACCCGCATGAAGAAGGTTGTTGCAGATACTGAGATGCTTCGCGGAATAGGACCTGTCTCTGGAGAATTTTACGTCTTCGACCTGTCGCCACTTATCGCAAAACGCATGGGCGAAACCAAACTCATCCGGGACTTTCTCGACGAGAACGGAGGGATTCGTGTCTATCGAGATGATATCCGCGTTTACGACTACGGTGAACGGAACAATGACTGGCTGGGGCTGGATCTTCGACGTGTCAACAACCCCACGAAGGGGTTAAGCCGGAACATTGTTGTAGGGCACGTCTCGATTTCTCAGGAAGGCAGCGATGCTCTTGTAGAAAAATCGAACCGTGAAGGTTTCATAGAGAACGCAGCGTATGAGGTTTTTCAGCGGATTGTGCTGGGAGCTATCGAACCTCTTCAGCGCGAGCGCGAGGTTGATCGAAAGGCCATTCGCGAGCTCTTGGGAGAGGCAAAGGATCCTGAGAGCAGAAGCATCATGGAACCCGTTGCAAAGATCAGAAGCATCGCAAGCCGCAAGGGGCTTTCAGCCGAAATAGACCCGCTGCTTGACCGGATCGAGTTAGAGTATTCTTCCATGAAGGAGCGTCTGCTTACTACAGGAATATCAGGCACCAGCTTGGCTGTCGTATTTCATGAGATTGAGCAGGGAATCAAATCTCTTTACGGCAATCTTGAAAATCAGCCCAACCTTTCCGCAGTTGCAGGTCAGGTCCGGGAGATGATGGGGCTCCTTGATGGCTTTTCTGACCTGCTCCGGAAGAAGGACAGAAAAGCTACCGACCTCAGGAACCTGGTCGTTCGCGCCCGGGACCTCAGCCTGATCCGGTTCCGTCACCACAACGTACGGCTTGTGTGTCCCCCGCTGCAGGACACCTTCCCTCCGGTGATGGTGTCGTGTTCGTTCGGCCTTACTCTCGGAGCACTCACCAACCTGATTGATAACGCTATTTTCTGGCTTCGTGTGAGGTGGCCAGACGAGAGCGGATCTCCAAAACGCGCCATATACATCAATATTGAAACTGATTTCGAAGGTGGTCCTGCAATCGTTATTGCAGACAATGGACCGGGATTTCAGGACACGGCGTCGGAACTTGTAAGACCATTTTATACCCGCCGTCCGGAAGGGATGGGAATGGGACTCTATTACGCCAACATGGTGATGGAGCTGAATGACGGTGCACTTGTGTTCCCCGACCAGTCCGAAACCAGCATTCCGTCAACGTTTGATGGGGCGATCGTCGCCTTGCGATTTGCAGATATCAGGGAATAGCCATGTTCTTGTCCTCCCGCTTTGTTGTTGTCGATGACAAACCAGAGCATTTGAAAGGTATCAAGGAGAGTCTTGATGCCTTGCGGTATGACTGCCACACGCGTCTTTATGAGGAGGAGAGTGTGGGAGGGTG
>NZ_JAJOZR010000021.1:0-38039 GCF_021168455.1 Rhizobium quercicola | reverse complement strand
AAAAGGCCGATAAGGCTTCTGACCATGCAGACCTTTTCAAGGGTTCCTACTAACTTGTAACAAAACCACTTCAAGTGGTCCAAGCGCAGCGTCCCAAACCTCCGCCTCTGGCGGAGGTCTATGACTTGGTGGGTCCGGATGTGCTGGATCTAACGCGATCCTGCGCGGAACCTGCCGCCTTGACTGTCGGCGGCAAGCTGCCTACGCTTTGCTTCATGAACCGCATCTGCACCATGACAACCGGTATCGTGACATCCCGCATGGGGTGCGCGGAGCGTTGTCGGGACTGATCGTCCGTTCCGCCGTCCGTGCCCCCCGTCCAGAGGGTGGCCCGGTTAAGGCACGCCCTTGATCCTTCAAGGAGCGACTTATGCCAGATCCATCCTTCCTCTCCCGTCCGCATGGCGACCGTCGTCGTCCCGAAGGGTTGAAACTTCGCGCGGCCGAGCAGCGCGACGTCGCCGGAATCACGGAGCTGTCCAATGGCCCGCTCTATCGGGCGGGGACGCAGAGACTGCCGTTTCAAAACGAGGAGACCACGGCGCGCTGGCTCGGGTCCAACGGGGAGGCGGCATCGCTGAGCGTCGTGGCGGAGCTCGACGGGCGGATCGTCGGGCTGGGTGGCCTCCACCGCCAGAGCGGCCGGCGCCAGCATGTCGCCATTCTCGGCCTCGGCGTTCACGATGACTATCAGCGACAGGGCATCGGCGTCGCACTGCTCGAGGCGCTGCTGGATGCGGCCTTCAACTGGCTGCAGATCCGGCGCGTGGAACTCACGGTGTTCTCCGACAATGCGGGCGCGATCGAACTTTACCAGCGCGCGGGCTTTCGGCGCGAGGGCCTGTTGCGCGCCTATGCGTTTCGCGACGGGGTTTATGCCGACGTCCTCGCCATGGCGCTGATATCGCCGGATTTCGGCGGCGAAGCGGTGCGGGCCGAGAATTGAACGTGGTGCGCGGTGAGGTCATGCCGGCGAGACCGGCGTCCGCTTGGTCTTGCGGTGAAAAATGCTTATGTCCGTAACCGTGACCTCCGATTCTCCCCAGCGCCGGTTCGATAGACCTCTCCTGGCGATCCTCGTCTCGCTCGCGCTGCATGCCGCCATCGTTGCGCCGTTTCTCCTGCGGCTGCCCGAGACGACGCCGGAGGCGCCCGCCGAGCCGAGTGTGACGGTCGAGATCGTGCCAGAGCCGGAGACGACACCAAAGCCGCCGGAACCAGCGCCCGAGGCCGCCAAAGCGGAGAAGGCTGCGCGCTCGCCACCTGCCGCAGCCAAGGCGGAGCCCGCGTCCACCCCGCCACCGCCCACCCCAACACCGGCGCCGGCGCCTGTCGAGCCGACACCGCCAGCCGCGCCCTCGCGGCCCTTCGAGGCGTCAGCCGCGCAGGAGCCGGACGCGCCACCGGATCCCGTCGATCTGCCGGCACCGGAGGGTGAGGCGAAACAAGCCGATTCCGCACCGACCGAACCTGTCGCGGCGCCGCCTGCGACGGCCGCCTCCGGCCCGGCAGACGCACCCGTCACGGAACCGGCGCCGGGCGGAGCCGCGTTATCGACACCGGCGCCTGTCGCCAAACAGACAGAGACGCCGGCGGCCGCACCGGAGATCCTCGCCGGCGCCGCGACATCGGGCGAGGGCGCGGGCAAGGCCGTTCCCTCCGTCTCACCGACGCCCGCTTCCGAGCCACCGCCCGCCGATGAAGAGCCGCAGCCTCCGCGCGACACGGCGCTTCTGAAGCCGGATCGCAGAGACGCCGGGCAAACGCCGGCGGCGCCGAGCCCGGAGAGTGCCGACGATCGTCCGATGACGCCGGGCGAGCAGGCGGCCTATGTGCCCGCCACGCCCGCCATCCCCCAAGCAAAGCCGGCGCCGGCGCCCAAACCGGCAAAGACGTTCTATTCCAGGAACATTCTCGCAGATCCGCGTGTGCGCGGCGCCTTGGACAAGCTGCCGCCGGAAGCCCGCCTCGTGCAGATCTGCAGCATCGAGGCCCTCGAGCAGGCACGAAACGCCAGCACGGCGTTCGTGCCGGAGATAATGAAGATGTTCGGGAAAAACGGCGGCGTGATCACGGGGCAGCATCTCAGCGCCCGGGGTGGCGCCATCCGCTCCCGCGGCGTGTGGCGGGAGATCACCTTCGACTGCACCGCCAACGCCACCTTCGATACGATCACGGCCTTCCGCTTTGCGCTTGGCGAGACGATACCGCGCAGCGCCTGGGCCAGCCGCCGTCTCCCGGCGGATTGACGATTCGGGTCCTCTTCCAGCCTCGCACGGGAACATCTGGCCGGCTTCCGCCTTCCTTCGCGATGAAGACCGCATGTTCCTGCGCGGGGAAGGAGGATTGATGACCTATGTCGATGGCTTCATCGTTGCGGTCCGCCGGGATCGACTGGACGCCTATGCGGATCTTGCCCGGACGGCCGGTGCCGTCTGGAAGGCGCACGGGGCGCTCGATTATGTGGAATGCGTCGGAGACGACCTGCCCTACGGGCAAGTGACCTCGTTTCCGCGCGCCGTGCAGGCGAGCGAAGACGAGGTGGTGGTCTTCGCCTGGATCGTCTACGCCTCCAAGGCCGAGCGCGACCTGATCGTGCCGAAGGTCATGGCGGATCCGCGGCTGAAGATCGATCCGGACGCCATGCCCTTCGACGGGCAGAGAATGATCTATGGTGGCTTCCACACGCTGGTTCAGGTGTAGAACAGGCTTTGCGAACCATCCACAGCAGCCGGAGATGTCATGCCACAGACCATGCTGACCGTGTCCACCCGCGGCGCGGGGCTCTACGAATTCACCGGAGAGGTGCAGGCCTTCGTGCGGCAATCGGGGGTCGAGGCGGGATTGCTGACCGTGTTCGTCCGCCACACCTCCTGCTCGCTTCTGATCCAGGAAAATGCCGATCCCGACGTGCGGCGGGACCTCGATAGCTTCTTCTCGCGCCTCGTGCCGCCATCCGACGATCCCTCCATGCGGTGGGTGATCCACACCGACGAGGGACCGGACGACATGCCGGCACATATCAAGGCGGCGCTCACCGCCGTGTCGATCGGCATTCCCGTCTCGGCGGGGCGCCTCGTGCTCGGCACATGGCAAGGCGTCTATCTGTTCGAACATCGCCAGCGCCCGCATCGCCGCGAGGTCGTGCTGCATCTCGGGCCATAGGCCAGCGGTCGACTCCGCCGATGCCGGGCGATCCCGAAGGGGCGTTGCTTGACATCGGCCGCGCCCGCATCATCTTCTCGCATGAGCCCTTGCTTTCATAGATGCGCGAGGGCGATGCGCGGGGAGGACCGATGACGGACGTGCAGACGATTGCCGAGCGTTTCATGGAGGCGCTGAACCAACGCGATTACGAAACGATCGCCGGGTTTCTCGACGAGGACGCGGCACTGGACACCCTGACGGGGCAGCGCACCATCGGCGCGCATCCGCTGCGCCTGGCGATCGCGAGCTATTTCCGCCATTTCGACGAAGCGTTTTTCGATATGGTGCCGATGCGCGACCAGCTCGGCCAGCGCGTCGCCGTGGATGTCACCGCGCGCGGACAGTATCGCGAGAGCATGGCCGGTTTTCCCCCGGCAAGCGGGCAATCCTATTCGATCCCGAGCGTCTTCGTCTTCGAGTTCGACGGACCGAGCGTGACGCGCCTCACGCATTATCGCAACATCCGCATCTTCGAGCAGCAATTGCTGCGTTAAAGCCTATTTCCTCCTGCGGAGATCGTCATCAGCCTTCGTTCAAAATGAACGGCAGGTGAATGTGCGATTTCACCTACATTCAGCTTCCCCGCGCTAGAAAGGAAGCCTTCGCCGGGAGATGGCGAGCAACAGACGAGCACCCCGCGGCAACGCCGGTGGGCTCCAGAAGATCGAGGAAACGCTCCATGAAAACCATGATCACCCGACTTGGCCTGGCTGCGCTGATCGGCGTATCCGGCCTTTCCGCCTTCGCCGGCACCGCATCCGCCGACCAGATCCGTCTCGGCCTTACGTCCGGCTCCGTGGTCGATGTGCAGTATCGCGACGAGCGCGACTGGTCGCGCGGCCGGCACGATCGCGACCGCCGCGACTGGGGTCGTGACCGCCGTGGCCGTTGCGCGCCCTGGCTCGCGGCCGACAAGGCCAGCGCCTACGGCCTGCGCCGTGCCCGAGTCGTCGACGTGACACCCCGCCGGGTCGTCGTCGAAGGCCGGTTCCGGGGCGGCTTCCGCACCGTGACCTTTGCCAACATGCGGGGATGCCCCGTTCTCGGCCGATAATCGCGCTACAGGCTCTACGCTCCGCCCCTTGCGGTACGCGGAGCCAGAGGCAACCGCCGGAATGAAAAAGCCTGTCTGCTCCGAAGGGAGCAGGCAGGCTTTTTCCATGTCCGCACGCTCTTGACGAGACTTTGCGGGGACGAGAGGGAGTGCCTCGCCGAAGGCCTCGCGCGCGTGCGGCTTGAGCTCGTCTGCTGCCGCTTTCGCCGCTACAGTTCAGGCGTGGAATTCGGTTATCTGGAAAAGACAAACGATGACACAGGAATCGAGAGTCTGGCTGGTTCGGGATGAACCTGACAGCCTCTTGCGTCTTCGAGCGGCGGTGGACGTTCCCATCCACCTCCACCCGACGAGTGCGCGGCGAGCCGGGACGGGCTCGCCGCCGGATCGTTGCGGTCAGGGATCGATCGCGAAGGTCACGTTGACGGTGACGTTGTAGTTGTTTTCGCCGTTTGCGATCGGCACGGCACTTTCGGCCATGTCCTTGGCCATGGCGCGGGCCATGGGCATGGGTTCGGGACGACCGGCGTTCTCGTTGATCTCGATCACCCGTCCGAGTTTGACGCCGGCGGCTTCGGCAAGCGTGCGCGCCTTGGCGATCGCGTCGCCGACGGCGGCCTTGCGGGCCTCGTTGAGCGTCGCATCCGGCTTGTCGTTCGTGAACTGGATGCTGCCGCCCTGGTTGACGCCGAGCGTCACGGCCTGATCGATGATCGCACCGAGCTTGGCGACGTCGCGCAGGCGCACGGTCAGCGTGTTGGCGACCTGATAGCCGATGAGCGTCGGCGGCTCTGTGCCGTTGTTGTTTTCCGGATAGCGATATTGCGGATTGACGGCAAAGCCGGAGGTCTGGAGATCGCGATCGGCAATGCCGCCGGTGCGCAGAGCCGCGAGCACGTCGGTCATCGCCTTCGAATTGCCGTCGAGCGCCTCGCGCGCCGTCTTTCCGTCCGTCACCACGCTGAAGGAGAGAATCGCCATATCCGGTGCAACGGCCGCACGCCCTTCGCCGCTGACCTCGATCACGGCCTCGCGATGCGGGGGCGGCGGCGTCTGGGCGAAAGCGGGAAGGGCCGCCGCGGTCGCAAGAGCGAGCGCGAAAGCGGGTGCGAGACCAGCCGGAAAGGCACGGCGCAGGCGGAGCGTTGACATCATATCGGGTTCTTTCTCTTCATCTATTTCGTCCCTGCAACCTTGTTGCGGACCGAATGTGAAGGGAATACGGCGGTGCCTTGTGACAGTCCCGAAATTCCGCTAAAGCCATCTCGCGGAGGCCACCATTGACCTCCCGCAAACGGCACCGCCGTCAGGGCCTGTAGCTCAATGGTTAGAGCCGGCGGCTCATAACCGCTTGGTTGGGGGTTCGAGTCCCTCCGGGCCTACCATTTAATTCTAAGTCATTGAATAAGTTATTTTATTTGGAGTGCCCGCCTCACAAGTTTCGCTGTGAGGGGGCAATCGCGCCTGCGGAGTCACGCCAAGCGCCCGTCGTGAGGGAGATACATCTCCGAAGGTCATCAGATCCCGGAAAGCCCGGACCTTGCAATCGACTCTCCAGCGAGCCGGTTCGCACCCATCCCTGGGTCCGCTGCCATCACCCCCGGAACGTGCCGTATCCGCCATTGTGGTAGAGCAGGGGTGCGCCGTCTTTTTGCGTGATGGCGAGGACGCGGCCGATGATGATGGCGTGGGTGTGGTGTTCGATGATGTGTTCGACTTCGCAATCGATGGCGGAGAGGGCGTCGGTGAGGACGGGGGCGCCGCTGGCGAGGGTGGTCCACTCGGCGCCGTCATAGCGGGCGGGGCCCTTGAGGCCGCCTTTTCCGGCGAAGCGATCGGCGATGTCCTGCTGGTCGTCCGACAGGATGTTGACGCAGAAATGGCCGTGGCGGGCGATCACCGGCCAGCTGGAGGACGTGCGGTTGATGTTGACGATCATCGTCGGGGGATCGACGCTCAGCGCCGTTGCGGAGGTGACCGTGGCGCCGGTCCGGTCGTCCGTGCCGGCGGTGATGACGGAGACCGTGGCGGCGACGTGGCGCATGGCCCGCTTCAGCTGCTCGGTTCCATCGAACTGGACGATGGACAGAGGTGCCGTCGCTGCAGCATGGGCGCCGTTTGCGGCAGAAGAGGTCTTGGCAAGGCTCATCGCATGTTCCTTCCGGAATGGCCGGGCTGAAAGCCGACGGCAGGTGTTCGGCGCGGGCGATGGGACCGAGACGCTTGTCCTGCCCACCACCGATAGGCCGGCACGATAATGTCTACTGGAGCGCTAGACAAAGAAGAGAATGCCATGCCCGGCGTCGCACCGGGAATGGATTTCCCTTTTCGCCGGCTCTTACGGTGCGGCGATCCCTGTGGCGTGCCTTTGCCCGTCGAATGCGTCGGCGATGCGGGCGGCGACGAGGCAGGCGTGCTCGCTCACCTGCGGCAGGCCCATCAATTCGCCGAAGCGCCCGCGGGCGAGCGGGCCGGAGATCAGCAGGCTGTCATCCGGCTTCCCCTCCACGTCGCGCGCACGGGATTGCGCGTCGCAATCGATGCCGAGGCCGGTCGGGTCAAGGCGGAGATGGCCGGTGTCCCGGAGATCGCGCAGCCAGGCCTGGCTGTCGAGAATGCCGCCATGGGCCGGGCCGGTGGTCACGACCACGGCGTCGAAGAGGCGCTCGAGGGTGCCGGCCGACGCTTTCGGTTTCAGCGTGACGCGGATGCGGTCTCCCTCGATCAGGGCCTGCCGGACGGAGCCTGCGACGATGTCGAGACGGCCCGTTTCGATCGCCGTATCGAGGGCCTGTTCGACCTGCGGGGCGATGCGGAAGCGATGGACGTCCCAGAAGACCCGGAGGTGTCGAACGATCCGGCGGCGTTCGGCAATCGACAGACGGGGCCAGAAGCTTGCGGCCTGGGTTCGGACCTGATCGATGACGGCATGCCAGGTGAGGCCGGCGGCTTCCGCCGTGTGGATGGCGTTGCGGACGCGGTTGACGAGCTCGCGGGCAGAGGTGGGCGGCGGGGCGAGAAAGTCGCCGAAGGGCTCCTGCGGGAAGGGCGCATGGCCGCGCGAGCGCAGGCCGCGGCGCGAGACGGAGAGGATGCGGCCGCGATGGCCGGCGGCGGTCAGCGAGGCGACGACGTCTGCGGATGTCAGGCCGTTTCCGACGATGAGGACGTCGTCGTCCGGACGGATCGCGGTAAGCGATCGGGGTTCCGTCGGATCGGGGACGAAGCGAGGATGGCTTTCAAGGGCCGCGGCGAGGGCGCGGGGCGGGGCCGGTGGCGGGTGCGTCGTGGCGATGACGACGAGGGCGGCGGCGTGGCGCGCGCCGGTGCCGTCCTCGATCTCCCATCCGCCGGCAGCGCGGCGTACCGCCGTCACGGCCGCGCGGACATGGCGCACGGCGCCGCTCTCGAGGTGCGGCTTCAGGCTGTCGGCGACATAGGCGCCGAAAATGCCGCGTCGCGGATAAACCGATCCATCCGGGCGTCTCGCCTGGCTGTCCTCGGCGGTCGCGTCCGTCCGCTCCAGCCAGGCGGCGAAGTGCTCCGGCTCGTCCGGACGCAGGCTCATGCGCGCCGCGGGCACATTGATGCGATGGGCAGGATCGGCGGTATCGTAGGCCAGTCCCCGGCCGATCTCGGCGCGGGGCTCGAAGACGACGATCTCCGTGCGAAAGGCGATGTCGGGGTTTCCGGCAAGGTGATAGGCGACCGCCGCACCCGAAAATCCGCCGCCGATAATGGCGATGGTCCTGCGGACGCCGCTCTCGGGCTGGTCTGCCGGAACGTCGGCCGAGAGGCGCATGTCGGTGATCGTCATAGGGGCATCAAATCCATTCGCTTCGCATTGGCGCAGTTTCCACCGAATGCCGGCGTGCTGCAAACGTAGAAATTCTAAGGATTTGATAGATAATAGAAAGCCATTCCTTCTTCCCGGCAGGTCTCCTTTCTACCTTCCTCGTCTTTCCCGGCAGCGGCCGGCGGCGAGAGGACGGTGGACGACATGGCGACGATTTTGGGCAGATTCCTGGCACTCGGCATTGCCACCGGCGTTGCGCTTGCCGGGGCCGTCAGTGGCGCGCTTGCCGCCGATGTCAAGGAGATCCGGATCGACTGGGCCACGTACAACCCGGTGAGCCTGCTCCTGAAAAAGGAAGGCCTGCTGGAGAAGGCGTTCGAGAAGGATGGGATCAGCATTCGCTGGGTCCAGTCCGCCGGCTCGAACAAGGCGCTCGAATATCTGAATGCCGGGTCGATCGATTTCGGGTCCACGGCCGGCGCTGCGGCGCTGATCGCGCGCGTCAACGGCAATCCCATCAAGTCGATCTATGTCTACTCGCGTCCGGAATGGACGGCACTGGTAACGGGCAAGGATTCGACGATTAAGAGCGTCGCCGATCTCAAGGGCAAGACGGTTGCCGTGACGCGCGGAACGGATCCGCACGTCTTTCTGGTGCGGGCGCTGGCGGATGCCGGGCTGACCTCGAAGGACGTAAAGTTCGTGCTGTTGCAACATGCCGATGGCCGCCTGGCGCTGAGCCGCGGCGATGTCGATGCCTGGGCCGGTCTCGACCCGCTGATGGCGGCGGCCGAGGTGGAGGAGGGCGCAAAGCTCTTCTACCGCAAGCCGGAAAACAACAGCTGGGGCGTGCTGAACACGCCGGAAAGTTTCGCCGCCGAGCACCCCGACATCGTGAAGCGCGTTCTGGCCGCCTATGAGGAGGCGCGCAAGCAGGCGCTGGCCGATCCCGCCGCGCTGAAGGCGGCGCTGATCGAAGCCGCAAAGCTGCCCGAGGCGGTCATCGATCGTCAGCTGGAGCGCACCGATCTCTCCACGTCGCGCATCGGCGACGTGCAGGCCGAGACCATCACCAAAGCGGGCCTCGCCCTTCAGGAGGCCGGCGTGCTGCCGGCCGATGCGGATATCGGCAAGACGGTCGGAGACCTGATCGACCCGAGCTTCAGTCAGGATCTGATCCAGTGATGGCTATCGGCGCGGCAGAGGCAGGGCTGGCAGCCGGCGACGGGCGGACGGAGACGGCAGCCGGCTCGCGCCGGGCCTTCCGGCTGCGCGCTTCGGCGGGCGGCTGGGGCCGTGCACTCCTTCGCTTCGGCGTTGCCGTCGCACTGCCGGTCGGTGCCTTTCTTCTTTGGGAAATCGTGGTAGATAGCGGGCTTGCCAGCGGTCGGCTGGTGCCGCCGCCGTCGCGCATTCTGGCGACGCTCGCCGACCTCTGGACGGCAGGGCAGCTTGCCGACCATGTCGCCTCGACCTGTTTGCGGGTGCTGCTCGGCTTTCTCGCGGGCGCGGCGGTCGGTGCGCTCGCGGGCAGCCTTACCGGTTATTTCCGGTTCGTGCATGCGGCGGTCGATCCGACGTTGCAGGCGCTGCGCGCCATTCCGTCGATCGCCTGGGTGCCGCTGTTCATTCTCTGGTTCGGCATCTTCGAGACGTCCAAGGTGGTGCTGATCGCGACCGGTGTCTTCTTTCCCGTCTATCTTGGCGTGTCCACGGCGCTGCTCTCGGTCGATCGCAAGATCGTGGAGGTCGGGCGGATCTTCCGGCTGAGCGGGTTCGATCTGGTGCGCCGCATTCTCTTTCCCGCCGTGCTGCCGGCTTTCATCGTGTCGCTGCGGGCCGGGCTAGGGCTCGGCTGGATGTTCGTCGTCGCAGCGGAGTTCATGGGCGCTTCGGAAGGGCTCGGCTATCTCCTGGTCGACGGCCAGCAACTGGGCAAGCCCGACCAGATCATGGCGGCGATCCTGATCTTCGCAGTCATCGGCAAGCTGTCGGATGCACTTCTGGTGCGCGCCACCGCGCCGCTGGTCGCCTGGCAGGATAACTTCAGCCGGGGAGGTCTCTGATGCTGTCGCTTACGGGGCTTGGCAAGACCTATGCAGGCGGCGTGCAGGCGCTTGACGGCTTTACGCTGGATGCGCGGCCGGGCGAGATCGTCGCCGTCATCGGCGGTTCGGGCTGCGGCAAGAGCACGCTTCTGCGGCTGATCGGCGGGCTCGACACACCGACCACGGGCACCGTCCGCATCAATGGCGAAACGGTCGAGCAGCCGCATCCGCTGATCAACCTGATCTTTCAGGAGCCGCGCCTTCTGCCCTGGCTGAGCGTCCGGGAGAATGTCGGCTTCGGGCTCGCGCATCTGCCGCGGGCCGAGCAGGGGCGGCGGATCCACGAGGCGCTCTGT
The DNA here is from genome assembly GCF_021168455.1 of Rhizobium quercicola. Taxonomy (NCBI): domain Bacteria; kingdom Pseudomonadati; phylum Pseudomonadota; class Alphaproteobacteria; order Hyphomicrobiales; family Rhizobiaceae; genus Rhizobium; species Rhizobium quercicola. The sequence continues at coordinate 27,578 of NZ_JAJOZR010000021.1, read as the reverse complement.
CGCGTGAACCTGGAGGCCTATAGCGACCGGCTGCCGAAGGCGCTCTCCGGCGGGCAGGCGCAGCGCGTCGCTATTGCCCGCGCGCTGGTGACCCGGCCGGAGGTTCTGCTGCTCGACGAGCCCTTTTCCGCGCTTGATGCCTTGACGCGCGAGACCCTGCAGCAACATCTCCTCGATATCTGGTCGGAGACGCAGGCGACGATGATCCTGGTGACGCACGATATCGACGAGGCCGTTTCGCTCGCCCACCGCGTCATCGTCATGAAGCCGTGGCCCGGCCGCATCCTCGACGAGATCGTCATCGCAAGGCCGCACCAGCGTGGCGGCGCCGATTTCGATCGCGCACGAGCGAAGGTCCGCGCCGCGCTCGATCAATCCCTTTCCGCTTCGGCCCCTGCGGATATCCGCACGGTCCGGGCACAGCCTTCATCCGTTCTGGAGACATCGCCATGACTTCCGCCCCTGAAAAGATCAACGTCCTGTGGTTCCTGCCGACCCACGGCGACAGCCGCTATCTCGGCACCACCATCGGCGGCCGCAATGTCGATCTCGCCTACCTGAAACAGGTGGCGCAGGCGGCCGATTCGCTCGGCTATTACGGCGTGCTCATCCCCACCGGCAAGAGCTGCGAGGACAGCTGGGTGGTGGCATCGGCGCTGGCACCGCTGACGGAAAAGCTGAAATATCTGATCGCCGTGCGTCCCGGCCTGCTGTCGCCGACGTTGGCCGCGCGGATGACGGCGACGCTCGACCGGATCTCGGAAGGCCGCGTGCTGATCAACGTCGTCACGGGCGGCGATCCGATCGAGAACAAGGGCGACGGCATCCACTACGCCCATGGCGAGCGCTACGAGGTGACGGAGGAGTTCCTCCACATTTACAAGGCGCTGCTGCAGGGCGAGACGGTCAACCACAAGGGCAAGCACTTCGACATTCAGGATGGGCGCGTGCTGTTTCCGTCCTACCAGACGCCGCATCCGCCGCTGTATTTCGGCGGCTCCTCCGGCATCGGACAGGAGGTCGCGGCCCGCACCATCGACAAGTACCTGACCTGGGGCGAGCCGCCGGAGGACGTTGCCAAGAAGATCGCCGAGGTTCGGGCGCTGGCCGACCGCGAAGGCCGCGAGGTCACCTTCGGCATCCGCCTGCACGTCATCGTGCGCGAGACGGCGAAAGCGGCCTGGCGGGCGGCTGACGAACTCATCCAGTATCTCGATGACGACACGATCGCGGCCGCGCAGAAGGTGTTCGAACGGATGGACTCGGTGGGCCAGAGCCGCATGAGCCGCCTGCATGGCGGCCGCCGCGACAAGCTGGAGGTGAGCCCCAATCTCTGGGCGGGCGTCGGCCTCGTGCGTGGCGGCGCCGGCACGGCACTGGTCGGCGATCCCGACCAGGTGAAGGCGCGGATCGAGGAATACCGCGAGATCGGCATCGATACGTTCATCATGTCGGGCTATCCGCATCTCGAGGAAGCCTACCGTTTCGGCGAACTGGTCCTGCCGAACCTGCCACTGGCCCATCCCGTCAAGGCGCGCGAAAAGTCGATCAACACCGGCCCGTTCGGTGAGACGATCGCCGGCGACCACCGGCCGACGCTGAAGGTCAGCCAGTCCTGAACGCATCCTGACATCCTCGCCGACACCGCTGTCGCTCTCGACACCGGTATCGGCGACGGCGCGCGTGCGTCGTCTATAAAATCACTCGACAAACTCCGTGACGTCACTACCTTGGGCGTGTTGCGGTCGTCGGGCGTTCCGGTTTGCTGCCGGGGTGCTCCACGAGGCCGCGCCGAAGACAGACGGAGGGTTGCTCTTGGATTATGATGTTGCGGTCGTCGGCTCGGGGTTTTCGGCCATCGCGGTCAGCGTTCATCTGTTGCGGTCGTTGCCGGCCTCGGCCACCATCGCGGTCGTCGGCGACGACCCGGCCTTTGGCCGGGGGACCGCCTATCGCACCGAGTTCCATCTTCACCGGTTGAACGTGCCCGCAGGGCGCATGAGCCTTTTCCCGGACGAGCCGGATCATTTCCTCGACTGGCTGGAGCGGCAGGGGCGCGGCATCTCGCGAGACGAGTTCGCCTCGCGCGGCGATTACGGGCTGTATCTTCGCGACACGCTCGCCTCGCTCCTGAGGGATCGCCATGCGCGCGCCAGGCTCGATTTCATCCGGGCGAAGGCGACCGGATGCGTCCGCTCGCAGGACGACGGGCTGCTCTTTCAACTCGCAGACGGCGAAAGCCTGCATGCGCGGGCCGTGGCCCTGTGTCTCGGTGTCGGCACGGCGGACCTGCCGCTTCGGGAGGAGCGGATCGCCGAGACCGCGCGGCGGCGGCTGGTGCGCAATCCGTGGCGGCTGAAGTGGCTTTCGAAGGTGAAGCCGGATGATACGATCTGTATCCTCGGCTCGGGCCTGACGATGATCGATCAGGTGCTGACGCTGCGGGCGCGGGGGCATCGCGGGGTGATCCACGTTCTCTCGCGGCGCGGGCTGGTGCCGCATGCCCACGCGCATCACCATGGCACCGCCGTGCTGCCGGACCTTCCCGGAGACCCTCTGACGATCAGCGGCATCCTGAAGGCGCTGCGCGCCCAGGTTCGGGCCGGCGCGGAATGGCGCTCGGTGATGGATGGCCTGCGGCCGCGAACGCAGGCGCTGTGGCAGCGGCTTTCCCCGCCCGAGCGGTCCCGCTTCCTGCGGCATGCCCTGGCCTGGTGGAACATCCATCGCCACCGCGTCGCGCCCCCCGTGTTCGAGCAGTTCGAGGCGCTGCGTCGCGATGGCTCCGTGACGGTTCATGCCGGGTTTCTGCGCGACATCGGCTTCGACGGAAACCGGCCGTGTCTTGCCTATCGGCCACGCGGTTTACGGGACGTGGTGTCCCTGCCGGTCGACTGGGTGGTGAACTGCACCGGAATGGAGCGCGCCGGCATCGGGCATTCGCCCCTGCTGGTCGAAATGGCGGATCAGGGGATCATCGTCCCCGACCGGCTGGGGCTCGGCTTGCGGGTCGATGAGATGTCGCGCGCGATCGGTGCCGGGGGCGGTGCCCGCGCGGGCCTCTTTGCCGTGGGTGCGCTGACGGCTGGGCAGTTCTGGGAAATCACGGCGGTGCCGGATATCCGCGTCCAGGCACAGACGGTTGCCGGCGCCATCATCGCGGATACCGCGCTGGTCAAAGCTCAGGCCGCGCGGCGGAAGGCGAACGTTCTTCCCATGTCCGAGGTGGAGACCAGCCCCATCCGGTAGAGGGATGCGAGCACGCTGGCGACGGCCGGGCGGATACGCTGTCCCTGGCGGAACCGTCCTGCAATGTCGGCCGCATCGACGGCATCGCCGCTGGCAATCAAGGCGTCGATGACGAGCGCGGTCTGCGCGGCGTCGTCGCGGGCGGGGAAGGCCGGAAGGCCTGCTGCCGCGGCAATACCTTGGGGAAGGCCGAGATCGGCCTCGATCTGTTGCGCCTTTTCGGTCTCGGAGCCGAAGCGCTCGATCTGGTAGTCCGGGCGGACCCAGCGAACGATTCCACGCTTTTCTTCACGGGCACGCTCCCTATTCAAGGCCACGAGGTGGGCCAGCATGTCGGCCTGGGACAGGTCTGCCGGCCAGCCATAGGCGGCGGCCACGGCCATATCCAGCTCGTCGTGCAGCTCCCTCAGGATCAGAACGAGACCGTCCTCGAAGATCCGGCGTCCCCTCGGCGCCAACCGGTCCGGGTGGGTGCCGGACATGATGAGGTCGAGCACGTTGTAGAGGCCGGTCAAGGTCAGGTGCGGATGGTCCGCGAGCACGCGCTTGCGGTGCGCGTCGAGCGCTTCGCTGACAAGGCCGATCGCGTGCCGGTGCGTGTTCGACAGTGTTGGAAACGGGAAGGGATCGAAGCAGCGGGATTTCGAATATCGGGGCCTGTCTTCGAGCGTGCCACCCTGTGCCGCCGCCCACATCGCGTGCCAGCGGGACGAGAGGATGCCGAGGAACGCAGCGTCGTCCGTGGCGATGACGACCAGCATGTTGTCGGGCAAGATATCCGCATCGAGAAACTGGAAGGCACGGTGCTTTGCCGTCTCGACCGTGGCGATGTAGCGGGAGAGGCCCGCGAGAGCCGGGCGAAGCTCCCGGCGCGGTTCGCCGAAGATCCACCAGTTGTCGCGGTAGGTCGCACGGTTGTTGCGGTCCCGCTCCGGCTTCACCGTCAGCATCAGATGCTGGTAGAGTTCGGGATAGAGCGTGCGCACCTCGTCTTGCGTTCGTCCGAGGAGATCGATGGCCATGACCTCGCGCGGCCGGCTCGTCAGATCGCGGCCGTTGCGATAGGCCCGGATGTGCGTGTCGAGACCGGCGTGCCTGCCACGTCCGAGATGCTCCGCCTCTTTCCGACTGACGATGAAGCCCGCTCCATGAAGTTTGACGCCGGGCGAGCAGATCCCGATATTCGCCTTCAGGCCACCCGCGGCGGTCACATCGGCGCCGATGGTCAGGTCCGCGTTAATCCTGCCGGACGTCTCGCGAAACAGGATCATCGGCGTATCGGTCGCCACGCCCTCTTCCGACACGACCTCCATCAGCCGCCCGTCCAGCTTGCCGGCTTCCGCGACGGTCATGGCGATCCGCACCGCGGCGCTGTCACGCGTCACCTTCGTCCAGGGATGGTCGGGGATCGCCATGACCAGCGAGACCGGCGATTTGGCCGTGAGGTAGCGCTCCATGACGCGGCGCTGGAAGACCTGGCTGATCGAATTGGTCGTGACGAAGCCGAAGCGCTTGAGGCGGCTGCCTTTGCGGGCCAGAAGCTCGGCCGACCTGTCCCACCAGTACATGACGAAATCGGCGCTCTCGTTCATGTGCGGATGTGCGGCCCACAGGGCCTGTGCATAGGTGTCGCCCATGCGGTTGCGCAGATCCTTGCCGCCGATGAAGGGCGGGTTGCCGACGATGTAGTCGGCGTCCGGCCAGTCCGGCGGACGAGGATCGTCTAGCGACACGAGAACCGCATCCATGCAGCGGATATTGTGGAACGCCTTGAGAATCGGCTCGGAAGGGACGCCCCCATTGTTGCGAAAGTGCAGTTGCAGATGGCCGATCCAGAGCACGAGTTCTGCAATGGCCGCAGCGCGGGGGTTGACCTCAAGGCCGAGGAACTGGTGGGGATCGACGGTGTGGCTCTCCAGCCCGTGCAGGGCTTCCTGTCCGCCGAGATCGTTCAGGGCTTCCAGCACGTCGCTTTCCAGCGTTTTCATCAGCTCCAGCGAGACATAGAGAAAGTTGGCGGTGCCGCAGGCGGGATCGAGGATGCGCAGGTTGCAGAGCCGATCGTGGAAAGCCTGGACACTGGCGATTGCCTGCTTCTCCCGGCCTTCGGTCTTCTGCCGGTCGGCGGTTGCCCGGATGCCGGCCCACTCCAGCCGCAAGGGATCGATGACGGTCGCGATGACCAGCCGCTCCACATAGGCACGCGGCGTGTAATGCGCGCCGAGGCGGCGACGGTCGGTCGGGTCGAGCGCCTGTTCCAGGAAGGTGCCGAAAATGGCGGGCTCGACATCCTTCCAGTCGTGGTTTGCCGCGGCAGCGAGTTCGCCGATCTCCTCGCGCCGGAGGGACAGCGCACGGCGGTTGCGGAAGAACTCGCCGTTGAACCGTCGCACCGGGTGGCGGATGGTGGCGGAGAAGCCGCCTTCGTCCATCGCGCGCCAGAGTTCTTCCATCATGCCGGGAAAGATCTCCGGTCGGTCGGCGCAGTCTTTCAGTAGGAGCTTGAAGCTGTTGCGTGGCAGAAGGTCCACGTCCTCGGCGAACATGGTGAACAGCACGCGCATCAGGAACATCGCGACCTCTTCCGTCGGATGGCCCGCCTTCTCCAGCGCCTGAGAGACCTTCGCGATCCGGGTGGCGATCTCACGGGTGACCTTGGCGGCGTGACGGGCGGGATCGAGCGATAGCGGATCGGACCAGATGGCGACGAGGCGCTTGCGGACAGCCTCGTCGCGCAGGTCTTCGAGGTAGATGCGGTAGGCGCGTCGGTCCGGGAAGATGTCGTAGGCCTTCCCGTCGCGACGAAAGTTCGCATAGATTTCGATGCAGTGGCCGACATCGCAGACGAGGAGGAAGGGCGGGGGATCATGATCGGGCGGCAACAGGCGTACGTAATCCTCGGCCTGCGCGCGCGCATTGCGCATCAGCACGTCTCAGGCGCGACCGGCTCCGCGCCGGCCGCGGGTCTGCGGCTCCATGCCGGGGAAGGCCAGCATGTTTTCCGTGGAGCCCGCCGTGCCGCGCAGGCTCTTGTCGCCGAAGATCCGGCTTTGCTTGGCCTCCAGCACGAAGCAATCGCGTTTGTAGAGGTCGATCCGGCGGCGCGTGGGTGCGCCTTCGCGGTTAGGCTCGCGCACGACGCGCTCGAAGACGTAGTCGTTGGCTTCCGTGCTGGTGGCGGCCGGCTGGGCATGGGGCAGGCCGAGGAGATCGCAAAGTTCGGTGAGGAACAGGGCGTAATTGGCGCGCTCCTGCCCACCTTCCTGTCCCTGCCACCGACGAATGAACGTTTCAACTGCTGACTGCACGCTCGTCCCCCTTGCATGCGTCTATTTCTGGGAGACTCCTGACGCAGATGCAAGTCTAAATTACATTTCAACCTGATACTCGTTTTACGTGCTGTCGCTGGCTTATGGCAAAAGCCGAAATCCCGAGGTGCGGTGCGGTAATCCGGCTCTTGCGGTTTAAATCGCCGGCGTCACACCCTATACAAACCTCCACACGCTGCGGTGCGACATGCCCCGAGGCGAACGGTGGCATCGGATGCCGCCTCATGACAGGACCAAGGAGACGAGCATGACCCTCACAGGCGAACTTCTGATCGGTGCAACGGCGCGGCGCGGGCAGGGCGGTGCGATCACGGGCTACGACGCCGCAACGGGTGAGGCGTTGCCCACGGTCTTTTCGGGCGCGACGGCTGCCGATGTCGAGGAAGCCGCGGCGCTGGCCTGGGCGGCGTTCGGCGCCTATCGGGAGACGGCGCTCGAAGTCCGCGCGGCGTTTCTCGAAACCATCGCCCAGAACATTCTCGACATCGGCGACAGCCTGATCGAGCGCGCCATGGCCGAATCCGGCCTGCCGCGCGGTCGACTGGAAGGCGAGCGGGGGCGGACGGTCGGTCAGCTGAGGCTGTTTGCCGCCGAGGTGCGGGCCGGCGATTTCCAGAGCCTGCGTTTCGACGCGCCGGACCCGGAGCGCAAGCCTGCGCCGAAGCCGGACCTGCGCCTGCGCAACATCGCGCTCGGCCCCGTCGCCGTGTTCGGCGCGTCCAACTTTCCGCTGGCCTTCTCGGTTGCCGGCGGCGATACGGCCTCGGCCCTTGCCGCCGGCTGCCCGGTGATCGTCAAGGCGCATTCCGCCCATCCGGGCACGTCGGAACTCGTCGGTCGCGCCGTGCAGAAGGCGGTTGCCGATTGCGGCCTGCCGGCGGGCACGTTCTCGATGCTGTTCGATGAGGACCGGGCCATCGGCCAGGAGCTGGTGGCCGATCACCGGATCCGCGCCGTCGGCTTCACCGGCTCGCGTGCCGGCGGCACGGCGCTGATGAAGATCGCGGCGGAACGCACCGTGCCGATCCCGGTCTATGCCGAGATGAGCTCGATCAACCCGGTCATCCTCTTCGACCATGCGCTGGCCAATCGCGGTGCCGCGATCGGCAAGGCCTTTGCCGGCTCGCTGACGCTCGGCGCCGGCCAGTTCTGCACCAATCCGGGCTTGATCCTCGCCATCGACGGGCCCGGGCTCGATGCCTTCATCGCGGCAGCCGGCGAGGCGCTCAGCGCCATGCCCGCGCAGACCATGCTGACGAGCGGCATCTGCAAGGCCTATCTCGCAGGCGTCGCGCGCCTGTCGGGCCATGCCGAGGTGAAGACGCTGGCGCAAGGGCTGGAGGGCGCTGCGACGCAGGGCCGAGCCGCCTTGTTCGAGACGAGCGCCAAAGCCTTCCTCGCGCATCACGATCTGCAGGACGAGGTCTTCGGTGCGGCCGGGCTCATTATCCGCTGCGCGGATGCGGCGGAACGCGAAGCGGTCCTCGACGCGATGGAAGGCCAGCTGACGGCGGCGATCCATATCGACGCGGCGGATCACGACGCGGCCCGCACGCTTCTGCCGAAGCTCGAACTCCTGGCCGGGCGCCTGCTCGTCAACGGGTTCGGCACCGGCGTCGAAGTGTCCCCGGCCATGGTCCATGGCGGACCTTATCCGGCGACGTCGGACGGTCGCACGACATCTGTCGGCACGCTGGCGATCTATCGCTTCCTGCGTCCGGTCAGCTATCAGGACATGCCGCAGGCACTTCTGCCGGAAGCCCTCGTCCGCTAAGCTTCGCCTGATCCTCGGGCTGCCCATGCAGGCAGCTTTCGACTTGACGACATGCCGCCGATCCTGAACAGATCGGCGGATGCGCCGCAGTCTCCGGAGGAGCCTCGATTGCGGCATCCTCTCGCGCCAAGGCGGCGTCCGCGCCGGCAATTCCATGATCGAACATACGCCGCTGGTGATCGCCATCGCCGTCGTCGCCGCCTTTCTGGTCGGCCTGTCCAAGGGCGGGCTGCCGATGGTCGGCACCATTTCCGTGCCGCTGCTGGCGCTCGTCATCTCGCCGGTGACGGCGGCGGCGCTGCTGCTGCCGATCTATGTCGCGAGCGACATGGTCGGGCTCTATCTCTACCGCAGGGATTTTTCGCGCCGGAACCTCGCCATCCTCACGCCGGCGGCCCTCTTCGGCGTCTTTCTCGGCTGGCTGTTCAGCGCGCATCTGTCGTCCGTGGTCATCGGCGCGCTGGTGGGGCTCGTCGGCGTGCTCTTCTGCTTCAACATCTGGTTCGGCGCGCGCTACCGGAAGGCCGCCCGCGAGGCCGACGTGCCGGGCGGTCTCTTCTGGGGAACGCTGACGGGACTGACGAGCTTCGTCTCCCATTCCGGCGCGCCGCCCTATCAGATGTATGTGCTGCCGCAGCGGCTGGAGAAGATGACGTTCGCGGGGACCTCCACCATCCTCTTCGCCATCGTGAACGTCGCGAAGATCCTGCCGTACTGGCAGCTGCAGCAGTTCTCCAACTACGATACGTCTCTGGTCCTCTGGCTCGCGCCGGCCGCGATTATCGGCACGGTCGCCGGACGGCGGCTGACGCTTGTCATTCCCGATGGCCTGTTCTTCAAGATCGTGCAGTTCACGTTGATGATACTGTCGATCAAGCTTATTGCCGATTACGTGATGACGCTCTTGCCGTGAGCCTCTTCCTTTCGCGCCGCAGCAACTTAAGTTCGGGGCTTGCGTGACACCCCGTTCGAGGACCCATGGAAAATATCGTCGAAAGCCTGATGCAGATGTTCGGCCCGTGGGGCATCGCGCTTCTGATGTTCCTGGAACATATTTTTCCGCCGATCCCATCGGAACTCATCATGCCACTCGCCGGCTATCGCGCCTCGCAGGGTGACATGTCGATCGTGACCGTCATCGTCGCGGGCAGCATCGGCTCGCTGCTCGGGGTCATGCCGTGGTACTATGCCGGGCGAAAGCTCGGCGAAGCGCGGATGAAGCGGTTGGCGGCCAAGCATGGGCGCTGGCTGACGCTGACGGAAGCGGACGTGGACGCAGCAAGCCGGCGATTTCGCGAGAAGGGGGCGACGGCCATCCTCGTCGGCCGGCTCATTCCGACGATCCGCACGCTGATCTCGGTGCCGGCCGGCATCGCCCGCATGCCGCTCTCCACCTTCACCGTCTTTTCGCTCATCGGAACCGTGGCCTGGACCTCCGGGCTGGCGCTTGCCGGCTATCTTCTCGGTCAGGCGTATGATGTCGTCTCGACCTATGTCGATCCGGTCTCCACCGGCATCTTCGTCCTGATCGTTCTGTTTTACGGCTACCGCGTCGCGACCTTCAAGCCGCAACCGAGCGATGCCTAGTCGCCGTTTTCGGCTTGTGGCGATGTGATCGATCCTCGGCCGGAAATGCTCTGCTATGTCACTGGACAGTGAAATAAAGCGCTATATCTTGCGCTTCAGTGTGGAGGAGCGGCCTTATGGCGGCTTCTCGTTCGAAGGCGTTCCGTCCACCGCGGCGCCGTCTCCCGTGAGAAAGGCGGCTTCGTGCCCAGTCTTGATATCGCCGGATTGATTTCGAAGGTCGCCCTGGGCGATCGGGCAGCGCTGGCCTCGCTTTATTCCGCCGTTTCCCCGAAACTCTTTGCCATCTGCCTGCGTATCCTCAAGGATCGGGCGGATGCCGAGGATGCTCTTCAGGATGTCTTCGTCAAGATCTGGCAGCGTGCCGACCGGTATGCCGCGACGGGCGTGAACCCGAACGGCTGGCTTGCGGCGATTGCGCGTAACCAGGCGATCGACATGATCCGGGCGCGCCGGCCGGCAGCCGACACGATCGGCGACGAGGGGCTCGATATTGCCGACGGCAGTCCCGATCCCGAGGCGGTATCGATCGGCCTCGGCGAGGGACGGCGGATCGACCGCTGCATGGGGGAACTGGCCCCGGAGCGAGCCGACGCTGTCCGGAACGCCTATGTGGAGGGACTGAGTTACCAGGAACTGGCGGAGCGCTACAGCGTACCGCTGAACACGATGCGAACCTGGCTGCGCCGCAGCCTCCTGAAACTGAAAGAGTGCCTGGAGCGATGACCGAGGTGGATGACAGCGACGGAGACCGCTCCCGCGACGAGGTGCTTGCCGCCGAGTATGCCGTGGGCGTGCTGTCCCTCGCCGACCGGAAGCGGCTGCAGGCCCGGATCGAACGCGAACCGGCTTTCGCCCTGCTCGTCGCGCGGTGGGAGGATCGCCTCAGCCCTCTGGAGCCGGACGGCGAGGAGATACCGCCCCGCACCGTCTATCCCAAGATCGAGGCGCGCCTGTTCGGCCCGCCGATGACTGCCGCTGCCGCGCGCGGCGGCTGGTGGCATTCCGTGGCGCTGTGGCGGGGCGTTGCCTTTGCCTCGCTGGCTGCGCTCGTCGCCATGGCTGGCGTACAGCAGGGACTGTTCGGACCCGCGACCCGGCCTGAACCGCTTGTCGCGTCGATGACGGGCGAGGGATCGCCGCTGGCGCTGCTTGCCTCTTACGATGCCTCGAGCGGACGGATCGCCGTGACGCCGGTTGCCGCCGATGCCGGGCAGCCGCGCGCGCTGCAGCTGTGGCTGGTCCCGGGCGGCGATGCGGCGCCGGTGCCGCTCGGCGTGTTGCCGCAGGACGGTCGCGGTGTGATCGAGGTTCCCGCAGCGCTGCGGGCGACGCTCGGCGACGGCATGACGCTTGCCGTCAGCGTCGAGCCGCCCGGCGGATCGCCGACCGGCCTGCCGACCGGGCCCGTCATCGCGGCCGGCCAGGCGCGCCACCCCTGAGCGACATCTGCCGATCGGTGTAACGTTTTTTCGGCCGGGGCTCTCGCCGGCCGAAACTCTTTCCGCGACGGGCTCGTCTCCTGTCCGTCACCCGAGACGTGACGCCCCGAAAGGCGCGACCGCGCCGGGCCGAGAACCGAACAGGAAGAGGAACCACCCATGTTGACGTCCGCACTCCGTACCATCGCCCTTGCGACACTCGTTTCCGCCACCGCCGTATCCGCCTATGCCGCCAATCCGAAGGTCGGCGGCGCCGCCATGTTCGAAGACAAGAACATCGTCGAAAACGCCGTCAACTCCAAGGACCACACGACGCTGGTTGCCGCCGTCAAGGCGGCCGGTCTGGTTGAGACCCTGCAGGGCAAGGGCCCGTTCACGGTCTTTGCACCCACGAACGAAGCCTTCGAAGCGCTGCCGAAGGGCACCGTGGACACGCTGCTGAAGCCCGAGAACAAGGCCCAGCTGACCAAGGTCCTGACCTGCCACGTTGTCGCTGCCGATGCGATGTCGACCGCGATCGCCAAGATGATCAAGGATGACGGCGGCGAGCATGATGTGAAGACCGTCGGCGGCTGTGTGCTGAAGGCCAAGGAAATGGGCGGCAAGATCACGCTCACCGACGAGACCGGCGGCGTGGCGCATGTCACCATCGCCGACGTGAAGCAGTCGAACGGCGTCATTCACGTCATCGACAAGGTTCTCCTGCCGAAGATGTAAGCCTCAGCCTATCGTGAGGTGATGAGCCGGTCGTTCCGAAAGGGGTGGCCGGCTTTTCCTATGGTCGCTGCCATGTGTTCCTGACGGAGCGAACCGATTGAAGAGCGGAGAGCCGTGTGGCTGACGCATGGGTGGCCTGAGGGCTTCGCGCTGGTTGGTCGCGGTGCGGCGGCGTATAAGACGGTCATCGAACAGCAACGAGGTCTGGCACACGGAAACATCGACACGATGTCTCGGCAAACCCCTCGAAGACCTTGGAAAGGGAACATCATGAACGTAGCACGCTCTTTCAGCACGTGGCGCAAGTACCGTCAGACGGTCAACGAACTCGGCCGCATGACGACCCGCGAACTCAACGACCTCGGCATTGCCCGCAGCGACATCCGCACCGTCGCCCGTTCGGCCGCCGCTCTCTGATCCGACATCGACTGACCGCCGCCGGCCTCTGCCGGACGGCCCCACCAAACGCCCGCGCTGTGTCGCGGGCGTTTCGCGTTTCGCGGGGGCGGCTAAGGGTGCGTGCCGGTCGCGCCGGGATGGACAATCTTGGACATCTCGGCCGCACCAACGAAAACCCCCGCGCGTGGCGGGGGCTGTCGGCCTTGGGAGGCACCCCGCGGGCGATGCCGGGGGGAGGGTGGCACCGGAAGCCGAGAGGCATCCGGTGCAATGCGACGGTTATTCCGCGGCCTGGAGGGCGGGAACCGGCTCGACCAGCGGCGGGGCATTGCCCGCGAGAGCCGCGGCAAGCTGGTCCTTGTCGAGTTCGTTTTCCCAACGGGCGACGACGACGGTCGCGACCGCGTTGCCGATGAAGTTGGTGAGCGCGCGGCATTCCGACATGAAGCGGTCGATGCCGAGGATCAGCGCCATGCCGGCGACGGGAACCGAGGGAACGACCGAGAGCGTGGCGGCCAGCGTGATGAAGCCGGCGCCGGTGATGCCGGCCGCACCCTTGGACGACAGCATGGCCACGAGCAGCAGCAGGATCTGGTCGCCATAGCCGAGCGGCGTATCGGTCGCCTGGGCGATAAACAGGGCAGCCAGCGTCATGTAGATGTTGGTGCCGTCGAGGTTGAACGAGTAGCCCGTGGGGATGACGAGGCCGACGACCGAGCGCTTGCAGCCCGCACGCTCCATCTTCGCCATCAGGCCGGGAAGGGCTGCTTCCGAAGACGAGGTGCCGAGGACGAGCAGCAGCTCTTCCTTAAGGTAGCGGATCAGCGCCACAATCGAGAAGCCGTTGTAGCGGGCGACGGCGCCAAGCACGACGAAGACGAAGATCGCGGCCGTCAGGTAGAAGGTGCCGATGAGGAAGGCGAGGTTGGCGATCGAGCCGATGCCGTATTTGCCGATGGTGAAGGCCATGGCGCCAAACGCACCGATCGGGGCCGCCTTCATGAGGATGGCGACGAGGCGGAACATGGGCGCGGTCACGGCATTCAGGAAGTCCGTCACGGGGCGACCCTTGTCGCCGACCATACCGAGCGCGATCCCGAACAGCACGGAGAAGAACAGGACCTGCAGGATGTCGCCATCGGCAAAGGCACCGACGATGGTCTGCGGGATGATGTTCATCAGGAAGCCGACGATGCTCGCCTCATGCGCCTTCGTCGTATAGGTCTCGACGGCCGTCGCATCCAGCGACGCGGCGCTGATGTGCATGCCCGCGCCCGGCTGGACGATGTTGGCGACGACGAGGCCGACGGCCAGCGCCAGCGTCGAGAAGGTCAGGAAGTACAGCATGGCCTTGCCGGCGACGCGGCCAACCTTCTTCAGGTCCGACATGCCAGCGATGCCGGTGGTGACCGTGAGGAAGATCACCGGTGCGATGATCATCTTCACCAGCTTGATGAAGGCGTCGCCGAGCGGCTTCAGCTGGGTTCCGAGCTGGGGGTAGAAGTGACCCAGCAGGATACCCGCGATGATCGCGGTCAGGACCTGGAAATAGAGATGCCGGTAGAAGGGCAGCTTCGACTGAGGTGCCATCGGTTCGGGTATCGCATGCATGTCGTTCCTCCTTGTGTCCCCCGCCAACTGGCTCTCCCGGGACTGTTCTTACGCAAGCAGGTGGTCTGCAAAGGACGTGCCAGTTTTCACTCGCATGTTAGGCTATTGATTTCTCTCACGAAGAATCCATGGGTGGTGGATCATCGCGTGCATTCATGCGGATTTCCGCACGGCGACATTTGCGGTTTGTCCGAATTTATGCACAATAGGATATGCACCAACCGCTCCCGATCCATCCGGCATCCCCGCCGCGCGACCGCATTCTCCCCTGGCTCGTCCTCGGCGCGTTTGTTCTTGCCGGCCTGGCGGTGGCGATGGCGGCGGGCTCCTATCTCGGACGGGGGGATGCGCTCCGGACGTTGGAAGCACAGGCCCGCACGGACACCAGCCTGAAGGTCGCGCATCTCAGAGCCGTCCTGGAGCGACCGCGCGCCCTGCCGATGCTGCTGGCCCGGGACCGTCAGCTTGCCGATACGCTCGAGCGGCCCGATCCGGACCGCAGTCTCAGCCTCGACCGCAAGCTGGAGGAGATCGTTACCGATACGAATGCGGCCGTCATCTATGTCATCGGGCGGGACGGGATCGCGATCGCGTCGAGCAACTGGCAGGAGCCGACGAGTTTCGTCGGCAACGACTATACGTTCCGCGAATATTTCACCAAGGCAATGGCGGCGGGAATGGCCGAGCATTTCGCGCTCGGATCGGTCAGCAAGCGGCCGGGTCTCTATATCTCGCAGCGGATCGAGGGGGCGTCCGGCCCTCTCGGCGTCGTCGTCGCCAAGATGGAATTCGACCAGATCGAGACCGACTGGCGTATGGCGGGGCGCCCCACCTTCGTGACCGACCAGAATGGCGTCGTGCTGATCACCAGCATTCCCTCCTGGCGGTTCATGGCGATGACGCCGCTCGCTCCCGACAGTCTCGACGCGATCCGCACCAGCCTGCAGTTTGGCGATGCGCCGCTGACACCGGTGCCGATCACGGTTGTCGAACCGATGTCGGCGGGGGTCGAGCGGGTCGGCGCCGTCATGCCGGGGGAGAGCCAGCGGGATTTCCTGCGTCTCGCGGTCGCCGTGCCCTCGACGGGCTGGAGCCTCGATTATCTTGTGGAGACCGATGCCGCCGTCGCGGCGTCGGTTCAGAGCAAGCGCCTGCAGGGCCTTGCGATCGTCCTGCCGCTGGCCGCGCTGGCGGCCTTTCTGCTGGCCCGTCGCCAGCAGGCTATCGGCCGGCTGACGCGGGAACTGGCCGCGCGCGAGGAGCTGGAGCGGCGGGTGCGCGAGCGCACGGAAGCCCTGACATCGGCGCGCGACCGGCTGGAAGACGAGATCGCCGGGCACCGGGCAACGGAAACCAAGCTTCAGGGCGTTCAGCAGGAACTCGTCCATGCCAACCGGCTTGCCATTCTCGGTCAGGTGGCCGCCGGCGTCGCGCACGAGATCAACCAGCCGCTCGCCACCATCCGCGCCTATGCCGACAATGCCCGCGTGTTTCTCACGCGCGCGCAGCCGGGCCCGGTCGACGAGAATCTGGAGAGCATCGCCGCCCTGACCGACCGGATCGGCAGCATCACCGACGAACTGAAGACGTTTTCCCGCAAGGGCCGGGCGCCGGCCGGGCCGGTGTCCGTCCGCGCCATGGTGGAGAGCGCCGTCATGCTGCTGAAAAGCCGGTTCGCCGGGCGGCTCGATGCGCTGCAGATCGATCTGCCGGATGCGGATCTCCGGGTGCTGGGGGATCGCGTGCGGCTGGAGCAGGTGTTGATCAATCTGCTGCAGAACGCGCTGGAGGCCTTGTCCGGCCGGGCGGAGGCGCGGGTGGATGTCGAGGTCGAGGCGGAGGGCGACGATGTCCGCCTGCATGTGCGGGACAATGGTCCGGGCATCGCGCCGGACATAATGGGCGCGCTCTTCACCCCGTTCAATACCTCCAAGGAGCGCGGCCTCGGGCTCGGGCTCGTGATCTCGCGGGATATTCTCGCCGATTACGGCGGGCGCATCGCCGTCGAGAGTTCGGATCGGGGCGCGCATTTCACCATTCACCTCAAAAGGGCGCCGGCATGAGCGAGGGCCACGTTCTCCTGGTCGATGACGACCGCGATCTCCTGAAGGCGACTCGGCAGACGCTGGAGCTCGGCGGTTTCACCGTCACTGCCGTTTCCTCCGCGCTGGAGGCGCTCGCCCTCATCGACCCGCGCTTTCCCGGCGTCGTCGTCACCGATATCCGCATGCCGCTGATCGACGGTCTGGAACTGTTCGACCGCATCCGTCGCATCGATGCAGATATCCCCGTCATTCTCATGACCGGGCATGGCGATATTCCGATGGCGGTGAAGGCGATCCGGGACGGCGCCTATGATTTTCTGCCGAAGCCGTTTCCGACCGACCGGCTGGTGCAGGGTGTGATGCATGCGGGCGAAAAGCGCCGGCTGGTGCTGGAGAACCGGGCACTGCGCGATGCCGCCGAGGAGGCGCGGGACGGCGGACTGCTGATCGGTCAGACGCCCGCCATGGAACGGCTGCGCGAGACGATCCGGCAGATTGCGGACACCGATGTGGACGTGCTGATGACAGGCGAGACCGGCAGCGGCAAGGAGGTCGTCGCGACCCTGCTGCACCGCTGGAGCCGGCGCGCCAAGGGGCATTTCGTGGCACTGAACTGTGGTGCGCTGCCGGAGCAGGTGATCGAGAGCGAGCTTTTCGGGCACGAGCCGGGTGCCTTCACCGGCGCGCAGAAGAAGCGCGTGGGCCGGATCGAGCATTCGAGCGGGGGCACGCTGTTTCTCGACGAGATCGAAAGCATGGCGCCGGCGACGCAGGTGCAGATGCTGCGCGTGCTGGAAATGCGCGAGGTGACGCCGCTCGGCACCAACGAGGTGCGCCCGGTCGATCTGCGCGTCGTGGCGGCGACCAAGGTGGACCTTGGCGATCCCCGCTCTCGCGCCGATTTTCGCGAGGATCTCTATTACCGTCTGAACGTGGTCACCCTGTCGATCCCGCCCCTGCGGGAGCGTCGCGACGATATTCCGCTGTTGTTCTCCACCTTTGCCGCCCGCGCCGCATCGCGGTTCAAGCGGGACGTGCCGGATATGACCGATGCCGTGCGTCGGCACCTCGCAGAGCACGACTGGCCCGGCAATGTGCGCGAGCTGACCCATTTCGCCGAGCGGACGGTTCTGGGCTTTTCGCCGGAGGGGGCGTCCGCCGGCGAGCCGGAGGTGCGGGACGCGGGCGCGGGGACGCTGCCGCAGCGCATGGACCGGATCGAGGCGGAGATCCTGAGGACGGCTCTTCGCGAGGCCGAGGGGGACGTGCAGCGGACGATCGATGCGCTCGGCATTCCGCGCAAGACCTTTTACGACAAGCTTCAGCGGTACGGGATCGTACGGAGCGACTTCGCGCGCAAGGAGCGATGACTCTTTCACCCCAGAAATGGGACGCATTAATGCGGCTTGAAGGATTCCGGAGATAGGATGGGCCGGGATGCCTGTCGGAGCGCCGTTCCCACGGTTCCGGTCAGCGTCCCTGCAGCTTTTCCACCCAGTCAGCCGTTCGGATGCCTGTCGATCTACAATTCCGACCCACGCACCTTCGTCGGTTGCGGCGGTTCGCCATGAGGCGTGCCCATGCTCAGAGTTCTTTCGTGCATCACTACGGAGCATGATCTGCGTCTCGTTGTGTTTGCCGGCTTTCTGTGTCTCGTTTCCTGCGCTGCGGCCATGATGCTTCTGCAGCGCGCCCATCGTGCGCGTGGCTATGTGCGGTGGATCTGGCTCGTCAGCGCGGGGACCTCCGGCGGCTTCGGAATCTGGGCGACGCATTTCGTCGCGATGCTTGCCTACGAGGCGTCGCTGGTTCTCGGTTACGAGCCGTCGCGGACCTTGCTGTCGCTGGCGATCTCGGTGACCACGACCTTCCTTGCCGTCGCGGTTGCCTCGTCGCTGACCGGTCGTCTGGCCTTCATCATGGCCGGTCTTCTCTTCGGTCTCGGCGTCTCCACGATGCACTTCGTCGGCATGACGGCCATCGAGTTTCCCGGCGAAATCCATTGGGATGCGACCCTCGTGTGGAGCGCCATCCTTCTCGCCGTGGTGTTTTCGGTTCCGGGATTCTCGTCCGTGAGCCCCGGACGGCGCAGCCCGAAGCGTCTGGCCTCGGCGGCCACGCTGCTGACGCTCGGCATCGTGTCCATGCATTTCACCTCGATGGGTGGCGTGACCATGACGCCGGTGGCCGATTCTCCGCTCCCGTCGAACCTGCTGTCGCCGGCGCTCATGGTCATCGTCATCGCCACGACCGCGTTGTCGCTGCTCTTTTCCGTGCTCGCGGCCGCTCTTTTCGCCAGCCGGTCCGAGACCGCGACCGTGGCCATGAACACGCGGTTCCGGCATCTCGTCCAGGGCGTCAGCGACTATGCGATCTACCTGCTCGATCCCTCCGGGCGGGTGACGAACTGGAACGTCGGCGCGCAGCGCATGAAGGGCTATGCCGACGGCGAGATCGTCGGCAAGAATTTTGCGGTCTTCTATTCCGAGGACGAGCGTCTGACCGGCGCGCCGGAACAGGCTCTGCACACGGCGCTTGCCAGCGGCAAGTTCGAGACGGAGGGATGGCGGTATCGCAAGAACGGGACGGCGTTCTGGGCCTCCGTCGTGATCGACCCGATCTATGACGAGCACAATGACCATATCGGCTTTGCCAAGATCACGCGCGACTGCACCGAGGCCAAGGACAGTGCGGCCCGCCTCATGGATGTCACCAACAACCTCTCCATCGCTCTCAACACGATGGGGCACGGGATCGCGCTCTTCGACGCGAACGAGCTGCTGATCCTGCACAACGAACTTTTCCGAGAGATCATCGAGTTCCCTCCCTCGCTCGACATCGTCGGGAGAAGCTTTCATTCGCTCTGCTACGAGCGCTTCAAGACCGACCAGACCGGATCGCATGACGCTGATGGGCTGTACGCAGTGCATCGCGCGCTCTTTACGGCGCCGGGCGGCGGCGAGATCTCGCGTGAGGTAGCGAACGGGCGGACGATCCGCACGATGCACCGGCCGACGGGGGATGGGTCCTTCGTCATGACGCTCGAAGATATCACCGCGCGTGTGGATGCCGAGGAGAAGATTAGGCATCTTGCCCGGCACGATGCCCTGACAGGTCTTGCCAACCGCCACCAGTTCGGCGAGCGGCTCGACGCGGCGATCGAGAATGTCAGCGGCGGCGAAAAGGTTGCCGCTATCTGCATCGACCTCGACGACTTCAAGGAAATCAACGACCGCTACGGCCATGCGATGGGCGACAAGGTGCTCTACGCGCTTGCGACCCGCATGCAGAAGCTGATGGGCGAGAACGAGGCCGTCGGACGCTTCGGCGGGGACGAGTTCGTCGCCTTCAAGCGGTTCGTGCACGAGAGGGATCTCGAGGAGTTCATCAGCCGCCTCTTCCGGGCGCTGACGGAACGCATCGCCATTGACGAGACGGAGATCCTGCCCGGCGCCAGCATCGGCGTGTCGGTCTATCCCTCCGACGCCACGGACAGCGAGAAGCTGCTCAACAATGCCGATATGGCGATGTATCGCTCGAAGGCGCAGCCGGAACAGCGCATCAGCTTCTACGAGGCCGCCATGGACGAGGCAGCGCGCGAACGTCGCGCCATGGGCCGCGATCTCGGTGTCGCGCTCGAGGAGAAGCAGTTCTTCCTCGTCTATCAGGTGCAGAAGGCGGCGCGGACGCGGGAGACGACCGGATACGAAGTGCTGCTGCGCTGGCGCCATCCGCAGCGCGGGCTGATTTCACCGGGAACCTTCATTCCGATCGCGGAAGAGTGCGGTCTCATCTCCACCATCGGCGACTGGGTGCTCGAAGAAGCCTGCCGCGAAGCCGTCGCCTGGGGTCTCGGTCACAAGATCGCGGTCAATCTGTCGCCGCTGCAGCTCGGGGATGTCTCGCTCGTGGACAAGGTCCGCTCCGTGCTGCTGCGGACGGGACTTCCGCCGTCGCGGCTGGAGCTGGAGGTTACGGAAAGCGCCATTATCGGCGACAAGGGCAGGGCGCTCCATATCCTCCGCCAGATCCGCGCGATGGGCGTGATGATCGCGATCGACGATTTCGGAACGGGATATTCCTCGCTGGAGACGCTTCGGGCGTTTCCGTTCGACAAGATCAAGCTCGACCGGAGCTTCGTCAACGAGCTCGACGGGCGACAGTCGAAGGCCTTCATCCGGGCCATCGTCGCGCTCGGCAAGAGCCTCAACGTGACGATCCTGGCCGAAGGCGCGGAGACGGAAGATCAGCTTCAGGTGCTGGTTTCGGAGGGCTGCGACGAGGTGCAGGGCTTCCTGTTCGGCCGTCCATGCCCGATCGATTCGCTTCAGGATCCCGGACTCGACCTCCCGGCGCTGACGGCCTGAGACCGGTCGCGTCGAGGATCTCGGCGTCTCATGGCAGGGGATGGCGAGGTGTCCAACTGGCGGGGGAGGGCGCGCCCGGTGCTCAAGCGCATCGCGTCGTCAATGGCATGCGATGGATACGCCTGAGGCCCGGTGCTGCGACCGGGCCTTTCCTGTCGAACCATTGGAGAGGCTTTTGGCCTCGACGCTCAGGCGGTCCTGCGGAGGGCCGGCGTCTCGATGTGGCGTGCAGGTTTGTTGGTCGCGGGCTCGCGGACGGTGCTGCGGTTCAGCTGGAAGCGGCAGACGAGATCGGCAAGCGTGGCTGCGCCCTGCGCCAGCGTGTGGCTGAGCTCCGTGGTGCGGGCGACCATGGTCGCGTTCCGCTGCGTCATGCTGTCGAGGCTGTTGACCGAGGCACTGATATCCCCGAGACCCGTTGTCTGCTCGGATGCTGCGGCCGCGATGGCGTCGATGTTCTCGTTGATGGAGGCGACGAAGACCTCGATCTCCGTCAGGGCCCGTCCGGTATCGCCGACGAGGCGGACGCCTTCCACGACTTCCCGCGATGCGTTCGAAATCAGATCCTTGATTTCCTTTGCCGCACGCGCCGAGCGCTGGGCGAGTTCGCGCACTTCCTGGGCGACCACGGCGAAGCCGCGACCGGCGTCTCCGGCCCGGGCCGCCTCGACGCCGGCGTTCAATGCCAGAAGATTGGTCTGGAACGCGATTTCATCGATGACGCCGATGATGTGCCCGATGGAGGACGACGCGGTTTCGATGCGCTGCATGGCGGCGACCGTGTCGCCGACGACGGTCACGGAGTGGCCCGCCTGCTCCTTGGCCTGCTTGACGAGATTGCGCGTATCCCGCACGCGCTCGTTCGACTGGCGCACTGTGATGGTGATCTGCTCCAGCGCGGAGGATGTCTCTTCCAGAGCGGCGGCCTGCTCGCGCGCTTGCTGGGCGAGAACATCGGACGCCTCGCGCATCGTGTGGCTGTGATCGTTGAGGTTTTCCGTCTGGCCGAGAACATCGACCAGCGTTTGCTGGAAGCCGCCGATCGACAGGTTGAAGTCGTGGCGCAACTGCTCGAACTCGCGCGTGAACGGGCGGTCGAGCGTCTGGCTGATATTGGCCTGTGCGAGGCGCCCGAGACCGGCACCCAACGCCTCGATGGCTCGCACCCGTTCGGTCATGTCGGTCGCGAATTTCACGACCTTCATCACCCGGCCGCTTTCATCCAGGATCGGGTTGTATGTCGCCTGGATATGGACACGTCGTCCGCCTTTGCCGAGACGGAGGAACTGGTCGGTGACGAATGCGCCGCCGGCGAGCTGCTCCCAGAATGTTCGGTAGGCGGCGGACTGGACGTAGGCGGGCTCGCAGAACATCGCGTGGTGCTGCCCGACGATCTCCTCCAGCCGGTAGCCGAGAACGGACAGGAAATTCTCGTTCGCCGAGACGATGCGACCATCCGGCGTGAACTCGATCACGGCCTGCGCGCGGGACAAGGCCTCGAGCTTGCCATTGTCGCTCAGGCTCTTGATCTTCGACGCGGTGATATCGGTTGCGAACTTCACGACCTTGACCGGTCGCTTGCCCTTGAAGACGGGATTGTAGGATGCTTCGATCCAGACCTCGCGTCCACCCTTGCCCAGACGCTTGTACTGCGCCTGCTGGAACCTGCCCTTGGCAAGCTCCTGCCAGAAGGCCGCATAGGCCGGTGAGCGTGCCTCTTCGGGCACCACGAACATGCTGTGATGACGCCCCACGATCTCGCTGGCGTCGTAGCCGACCGCCTGGCAGAAATTGGCGTTTGCACGAAGGATCTTTCCCGTGAGGTCGAATTCGATAATCGCTTGCGATTGATCGAGCGCTTGCAGGATGGCACCGTCGGATGAAGAAAGAAGAGACATGCGGCCGGTTCGCTTTTTTAGATGAAGATCATATTATTCCCCAAAATAGGGTGCCATATGTAAATTATTCTTAAAGTACTGCCGGTTCCGGATGCTCTGGAAAAAGAATTCCACAGTTGCGAGACTTTGGTTTTTCTTTGCATCGTCAGGTATTTACGAATGCGCCGGGTAGGCATCCTAAGTTGCGGCCGGGGGTGTTCCCTCTCCGGTCGCGATGTTGCCGCGTGCGTTCTGCGAAAGTGTTCTTGCCGCGTCTTGTTTCAGACGGACATGCACTCCACTTGTAAAGTAACACTAACACAGGAGTGGCGTTTGATGGCGACAGCATATGCAGCCGATTTTGCCGAGGCGGCCGGCGACCTTGGCCGTATCGAGCAATTGCGGCGGTTGCGCCGGCTCGCCAAGCTTGCCCGCATCATGGATACGGCTGTCGGCATTCCGGGAACGCGGTTTCGCTTCGGCGCCGACGCGCTGCTCGGGCTCGTGCCCGTGTTCGGTGACGCGACCGGCGCGATCATCGGTCTCGTCATCGTCAACGAGGGCCGCAGGCTCGGCCTTCCCAAGCGGAAGATCGCCCGCATGCTCTACAATCTCGGCGTGGATGCGACGATCGGTGCGGTGCCCCTGGTGGGCGATGCGTTCGACGTCTATTTCAAGGCGCACAAGAGAAACATCCGCGTGATACTGGATCATTTTGCGCTGACCGAAAACGATCTCTGACGGATCGAGGTATTTCGGGCCATCTGCACTTAGAGACACATTGCGAACAAAAAATGGAACCAGTTTCCATCTGGTTCCATTCCGAGGAGTCTGAAAAAATAGGAGAAGAGATCATGTCAATGCAAAAGCCGGCCACTGCGGTTGCCGAACCGAGCGTCGTGACGGCCCGGGAAGCGCTGGAGCCGCTGTTCGTCAAGCTGGAAGTGGAAGCCGATGCGCGCCTGATCCATGCTGCCGTTCGTGCAGGCTGGACGGCCGAGGAAGCTGTTGCAGCGATCGACGACCTTCGCCGGCAGGACGTGGCCCCCTCCCGTCATTGAGGGTTCTGCTTCGACCGATCAGGGCGGGACGTTCGTTCGGCTCTTGATGTCAAAAAGGCCGGGTGCGATCCCCGGCCTTTGTCGTTCGACGCACAGCCCGGTCGACGCCGGGCATAATGATCTGTCTCAGTGCTGGGTATCCGACTGCGGATCGGAATAGTCCCAGTTCTTGCGGGCGAACTGGACGGCTGCAGCCTCTGCGCTTTCCTTGGTGTTGAAGCGCTCCGCAAGCACATGGCTTCTGTTGCGGCACTGGAGCAGGCATGTACCGCTTCTGAAGTCGTATTGCACTCTCAGATGATCAGACGTTTCCATCATCATTCCTCCCTAGGCTTCGGCGACTCCTCATCGCATGTATAGATGTAAGGCAAGGCGCTGCAGGCGCAAGCAAACTTAACCGTAAAACCCTTCACGGTTTCATGATCCGGACTCTGATCGCTATATAAGTGTAAGCTTTCCGATTTCGTTTACTGCCCTGCTTCACCCTAAATTCAAGGTAGGCGCGTAGCATGTGCCGGTGCGCCGAGAGACGTGGCGCGGGTAGGACCGTCATCATGTTCCAGCGTTTTCTCGTCGATCGTTCCGGCAATCTTGCCATTATCGGGGCTCTGGCCCTTATGCCGCTTCTGGGCACGGCCGGACTGGCGCTCGACGTAACGCATGCGATCAAGGTCCGGACACGGCTGCAATGGGCGGCGGATGCCGCGGTGGTCGGCTCCATCACCGACAAGTCGGCCGGCGTGGCCCAGGCCATGGCCATGGCGGGGGACGGTTCCGTCAGCGTCAGCGAGAGCGAAGCGCGCAGTATCTTCGCCGCGCAGATGGCGACCGGCACGACAGTCGCTCAGCCGGGCAAGGCAGCGCAGTCCGATCCGAACGATCTCGAGGAGACGGCGCGAACCTTCACGGTCAGCGTCGTGAAGACCGGCCGCGACATCAACGTGTCGGCGACGTTTTCCACGCTCGTGCCGACCACATTTATGAAAATCTTCGGCAAGGACAGCATCAAGGTGGACGGCATCGCGAAGGCGACCTTCCAGTCGAATTCCTTCATGGATTTCTATATGCTGCTCGACAACACGCCGTCGATGGGTGTCGGCGCCACGCCTGCGGACGTGGACAAGCTGATCGCTGCAACGAAGAACCAGGCGGATTCCGGATCGCGCGATTGCGCCTTCGCCTGTCATATCGTTTCGGAAAACGGCGTCGCCGACAAGAAAAGCAATTACTTCGTGGCGCGCAAGGTCGGCGCCACCATCCGCATCGATGTCGTCGCGCAGGCCGTGGCGGCGCTGATGAAGGGAGCGGAGAAAACGGAGACCTATCCGAACCAGTATCGCATGGCGGCCTATACGTTCGGGCAGAAGGCGGAGGACGCCAACCTCTACGAGGTCTCCAAGCTCACAGACGACCTGAAGGACATCCAGACGAAGGTGGACACCATCTCGCTGATGAGCATACCGTTTCAGGGGTACAACAACGACCAGATTACCAGCTTCGACAAGGCGCTGACGCGGATGAACAGCGAGATCACGCCCCCGGGTGACGGGTCTAGCCCCGCCAAGGCGGAGAAGGTGGTCTATTTTGTCGCGGATGGCGTCGGTGACAGCTACAAGCCGACCGGTTGCACGAAGAAGGTGACCGGCGGCCGCTGCCAGGAGCCGATCGACGTCAGCTATTGCAAGACGATCAAGGATCGCGGCATCAAGATCGCCGTGCTGTATACGACCTACCTGCCGTTGCCCAAGAACGGCTGGTACAATACCTGGATCAAGCCGTTCCAGCCGGAAATCGGCACCAGAATGCAGGCCTGCGCGTCGCCGGGGCTCTATTTCGAGGTCAGTCCCTCTCAGGGCATCGAATCGGCGATGAAGGCGCTTTTCGTCAAGATCATCCGCAGTCCGCGCCTGACTAGCTGAGCCGGGTCTCCCGCGGGAACAGCCGGCCGACCCGTCTTGCGGGGCTCCCCTGTACATTTGCTGTCAGAGGGATTAAGAGATCGCCATGGTATGGGCCGCAGCGTGCGGTCCTCAAGGCATGTGCGCATTACTTCGTGCACGCTGCACGGTTCGAACTTCCGAGAGACAGACATATGACAGAATTCGCAGGGGTCGTTCCGGCGATCGCCGAGGCGTTGACAAAACGCGGCTATTCCACCCTGACGCCGGTCCAGACCGCCGTCATCGAAGCGGAAATGTCGGGTCGCGACGCGCTCGTCTCCGCCCAGACCGGCTCCGGCAAGACCGTCGCCTTCGGGCTTGCGCTCGCCTCGACGCTGCTGGATGGCGCGGATCGCTTCGGCCCGGCGAGCAAGCCGCTGGCCGTGGCCGTCGCGCCCACCCGCGAGCTGGCGCTGCAGGTTCAGCGCGAGCTCGAATGGCTCTACGAGATGACGGGCGCCGTGATCGCCGCTTCGGTCGGCGGCATGGACATCCGCACGGAGCGCCGCGCGCTCGATCGTGGCGCGCACATCGTCGTGGGCACGCCCGGTCGTCTGTGCGACCATGTTCGCCGGGGTGCGCTCGATCTCTCGGCCTGCCGGGCCATCGTGCTCGACGAAGCCGACGAGATGCTCGATCTCGGCTTCCGCGAAGACCTCGAATTCCTGCTGGAGACGGCACCCGCCGATCGCCGGACGCTGATGTTCTCGGCCACCGTGCCGAAATCCATTGCGACGCTCGCCAAGAACTACCAGCGCGACGCGCTGCGGATCTCGACGCAGGCCGAGGCGAAGCAGCATCTCGACATCGACTATCGCGCGCTCGTCGTCGTTCCCTCCGATCGGGAAAACGCGATCATCAACGTGCTGCGCTACTACGAGGCGAAGAACGCCCTGGTGTTCTGCTCCACCCGTGCCGCCGTCAATCATCTGACGGCGCGGTTCAACAATCGCGGCTTCTCGGTCGTGGCCCTGTCGGGCGAGCTCAGCCAGAGCGAGCGGACGCATGCGCTGCAGGCCATGCGCGACGGGCGCGCCCGCGTCTGCATCGCGACCGACGTCGCGGCCCGCGGTATCGACCTTCCCAATCTCGAACTCGTCATCCACGCCGACCTGCCGACCAACCCGGAAACCCTGCTGCACCGCAGTGGCCGTACCGGCCGGGCAGGGCGCAAGGGCGTCAGCGCGATCATCGTCACCTCGAATGCCCGCCGCAAGGCCGAGCGCCTGCTGCGCGACGCGCGCATCGAGGCCGTCTGGGCCAAGCCCCCGTCGGCCGACGAGGTCTCGCAGAAGGACGACGAACGCATTCTTTCCGACGCCGCGCTCAACGATCCGATCCGCGAGGACGAAGCCGCTTTCGTCCAGCAGGTCCTTTCCGGCTTCAGCGCCGAACAGGTCGCCGCCGCCTTCGTGCGGCTGGCGCGTGCCGGCCGTTCCGCCCCGGAAGACATCATCGACACGCCTGCGTTCCAGCCGTCCGGCCAGGCCGCGGGCGACCGCGGTCCGCGGCCGGAACGGTCCGAACCGCGTGCACCGCGCGGCGACTTCGGCGATGCCGTCTGGTTCTCCATCTCTGCCGGTCGCAAGCAGAATGTCGAGCCCCGCTGGCTGATCCCGATGCTCTGCCGCATCGGCCGCATCACCAAGCAGGAAATCGGCGCCATCAAGATGATGCCGGAGAATACGTTCGTGGAGATCGCGCGCGAGTTTTCCGACAGCTTCGTCGAGGCGCTGGGGCCGAAGCGCATGCTTGAGAAGGGCATTTCCGTGACCCAGCTCGACGGCGCGCCGGATCTGTCCGCTGCACCGCGCAAGCCCTTCGTCCGCAAGGATAACGCCGCGCCGTCCGACAGCAAGCCTCGCTGGAAGGATGGCGAAAGCGCCGACCGCCCGGACAGCAAGCCCTGGGCGAAGAAGGCGGCCAAGCCCGGCTTTTCAAAGTCCGGTCCGAAGCCGACGGACGATGGCGGCAAGCCCGCCAAGAAGCCTTTCAAGAAAAAGGCCTACTGATCATGAAAAGGGCTCCGGCGAAGATCGCCGGAGCCCTTTTTTTTAACAAAAGAAAACCTCCGCCTATGGCGGAGGATTGGAAGAGTTCTACGCGGTATGAAAGAAACCACCGGGCTTGGATCACGAAGTGATCGAAGACCGGAGGTTATAATGGACGATAACCATCTA
>NZ_JAJOZR010000020.1:0-38981 GCF_021168455.1 Rhizobium quercicola | reverse complement strand
AGTCCTATTCCCTTCCGCGGGGTGGAGCAGCCCGGTAGCTCGTCAGGCTCATAACCTGAAGGCCGCAGGTTCAAATCCTGCCCCCGCAACCAAACAAACACAAACAGACCTCACACAATTGCAAAAAAACCCCGACGCGGCAGCGTGCGGGGGTTTTGGTGTTTCCTGTCTGTCGGGTCGGTGAGCGAAACAGGGCGATGGCCGCCGTGAGGCGGAGCGATGGCGCTTTCGCGGCGCCATGCTCGTCCCGTTCAAAACCCAAGTTCGCCTACCGAGCCGACAGCACGTCCTCGATGCGGATCGGGAACTTGCGGATGCGGCGTCCCGTTGCGTGCCAGACGGCGTTGGCGATGGCGCCGACGGTACCTGTGATGCCGATTTCGCCGACGCCCTTGACGCCGATCGGGTTGACGATCGGGTCGTCCTCGGGAACGAGGATGGCTTCGAGCGGGGGAACGTCGGCGTTGACGGGGACATGATATTCGGCGAGATCGGCGTTCATGATCCGCCCCGTCCTCTTGTCGGTGATCGCTTCCTCGTGAAGGGCAAAGGAGATGCCCCAGATCATGCCGCCGAAATACTGGCTCTGCACCAGCCGGGGGTTGATGATGCGGCCGGCGGCGAAGGCGCCGATCAGGCGCGTGGTCCGGATCTGCCCGAGATCGGGATCGATCTTCACCTCGGCAAAGACAGCGCCGTGCGAATAGAGCGCGTGGCCGGAGGCGACCGTCGGGTCGCGGTTGGATTTCGCCGTGCCGACGACATCGGAGCGACCGGCTCGGGCGAGGATCTGCGCATAGGTTTCGCTGCGGCTCTCGTCGTCCCGGCGATAGAGCCGGCCACCGCGTGCGGTGAGACCGATATTGCCGGCGCCGAAAAGGGGCGACGTCGGATCGTTGACGGCGAGGTCCGAGAGTTGCGCGATGGCGTCGCCGCCCGCCTGATGGAGGGCAAGGCCGGCGCTGGCGGTGTGGCCCGATCCGCCGGCAACGCCGGCATCGGGCAGTGTCGACACGCCGGAATGGAACGTCACCTGATCCGGATCGAGGCCGAGTGCCTCGGCGGCGATCTGGGCGAGGGCGGTCCAGGCGCCCTGGCCCATGTCGGCCGCGCCGGTTTCCACCAGGGCCGTTCCGTCGGCGCGCAGGGTCGCGCGGGCTTCGGCGGGAAAGTGCGGGCAGCCGAAGACGGCCGTGCCCATGCCCCAGCCGACCAGCAGCCCGTTTTCATCCCGCATCTGTCCGGCCGCACGGGGTCGGCGCGACCAGCCGAAACGCGCGGCACCGTCCTCGTAACAGGTTCGCAGCGCCTTGGAGGAAAAGGGCTTTCCCGTCGCCGGTTCGGTGTCCGCATAGTTCTTCAGCCGGAAGGCGAGCGGATCCATGCCGCAGGCCTCCGCCGCCGCGTCGATCGCAACCTCGAGGGCCGCGGAGCCGGACGCCTCGCCCGGTGCGCGCATCGGGCCCGGCGTGCCGGTGTCGAGCCGGATTCCCTGATGTTCGACGAGGATCGCAGGGCTCGCATAGAGCGGAAGGGATGCGTTGGCCGCCGGCTCCAGAAAGTCGTCGAAGGCGGAGGTGGCCGAGAGCGCGCGGTGATGCAGGGCGGCGAGCGTGCCGTCGCTCGTCATGCCCATGCGCAGGCTCTGCCAGGTCTGGCCGCGATGGCCGACGGGGCCGTACATCTGGGCGCGGGTCAGCGCCAGCTTGACCGGGCGGTTCAGCATGCGCGCCGCGAGGATCGCGAGGATCTGCGGTCCGTTGAGGATCGCCTTGGAGCCGAAACCGCCGCCGAGGAAAGGCGAGCGGATGGTGACGTTTTCCACGGGAATGCCGAAATAGGCGGCGTAGGCGGCGCAGCTCATCGCCAGCGCCTGGTTCGGCATGTCGAGAACGACGCGATCGCCGTCCCAGGCCGCGACCACGGCATGCGGTTCCATGGCGTTGTGATATTGCGGTGGCGTTTCGACGTCGGTTTTCACCGTGATGGCGGCGTTCGCCAAACCGGCCTCGATATCGCCATGCGCCGTCGTCGGCGGTCCGCCGATGCCGACGGCCGGCGGATCGAAGCGTGTGCCGGTGTCCAGCCCGACACGGGCCGGCTCGGTGTCGTATTGCGGATCGAGCAGGACCGCGCCTTGCGTTGCGGCCTCCAGCGTTTCGGCAAGCACCAGTGCGATCGGCTGGTTGGCATAGCGCACGCTGTCATCCTGCAGCACTTCCACGCGAAAGCCGAAGGGCGGCATCTTCTCGTTCGGGTCGTGGAACAGCGGCGGGCGATTGGCCGGCGTCAGCACCTCGACGACGCCGGGATGGGCCTTGGCCGCCGCCACGTTCAGCGAGCGGACACGGCCGCGGGCAATGCGGCTGACGGCCATGACGGCGTAGAGCAGGCCTTCGGGGTGGTTGTCGGCGGCATAGGTTGCGCGGCCGGTGACCTTGAGCAGGCCATCGCGGCGGGTGAGTGGCTGGCCGGCATTGGAGCCGTGGCGGCTGGCGGCGGGCTGGTGTTCGGTCCGGGATGTTTCAGGCGACATGGAGGTCTCCCTTCGGTGCGGGGATGTGCTGTTCCGGGAACGGCGAGGCGGGAAGGGCGGGCATGACCTTCGGCGTGCCATCGCAGGCAAGCGTCAGCGCGCGAACGAGGATGCGGTGGGCAAGCGTGATCTTGAACGCGTTGTCGCCGGAGGGCCGGGCGTCCGCGAGGGCTGCCGTTGCCGCCGCCTCGAAGGCGTCCCGGGTCGGGCGTTGGCCGGCGAGGGCTGCCTCCGCCGCATGTGCCCGCCAGGGCCTGGCGGCGACGGCGCCGAGTGCCAGCCGGGCTGTGCGGATCGTGTCCCCGTCCATGTCGAGCATGGCGGCGGCGGACACCACAGCGAAGGCATAGGATGTGCGCTCGCGCAGCTTCACGTAGCGGGCATGGTTGGAAAAGGCGGCAGCCTCGGGCGGCAGGCGCAGGCCGCTGACGAGGTCGCCGGGCGCGAGGACGGTGTCCACGGTGCGCGTTTCATCGGGAAGGCTGTGGAGGTCTTCGATCGGAATGTCCCTGCGTCCCTCGACACCGTCGATCTCCACCACCGCACCGAGGGCCGCCAGCGGCACGCAGAAATCCGAGGGATGGGTAGCGATGCACTGTTCCGTCCAGCCGAGAACGGCGTGAAGGCGGTTTTCGCCCTGCCGCGCGTCGCAGCCCGCGCCCGGTTCGCGCCGGTTGCAGGCGCTGGCCGTATCCTGAAAATAGGCGCAGCGCGTTCGCTGCAGGAGGTTTCCGCCCACCGTCGCGGCATTGCGCAGCTGGGCGGAGGCGCCCGACAGCAGGGCTTCGGCGATGGCCGGATAGGTGGCGGCAAAGCGGGTGTCGTAGGCAAGGTCGGCATTGCGCACGAGCGCGCCGATGCGCACACCGCCGTCGGGCAGCCAGTCGATACGATCGAGGCCCGGAAGGCGGCTGATGTCGATGACGCGTTCGGGTTGCGTGACGCCGATCTTCATCAGGTCGAGCAGGTTGGTGCCGCCGGCGAGATAGACGGAGCCGGGAACGGCTGCGGCCGTCACGGCCTCCGCGACAGTGGCCGGGCGAATGAAATCGAAGCGGTTCATGCGGCGTTCCTCCCGTGGTCCTGTCCCCCGGCTTTCTGCGACAGGACATGGCCTGCCTCCAGCACGGCCTGGGTGATGCCCTGATAGGCGCCGCATCGACAGAGATTGCCGCTCATCAGTTCGCGCACGCGCTCCGGATCGTCGCCGGCATGGCCTTCGGAGAGGAGACCGACGGCACTCATGATCTGGCCCGGCGTGCAGTAGCCGCATTGCAGACCGTCGCAGGCGATGAAGGCCGCTTGCACGGGATGCAGCTCGGGGCCGTCGGCAAGGCCTTCGATCGTGGTGACGGTGCTGCCGTCGAGGCTTGCGGCGAGCGTGAGGCAGGCATTGATACGCCGTCCGTCGAGGAGAACGGTGCAGGCGCCACACTGGCCGCGGTCGCAGCCCTTCTTGGTGCCGGTGAGATGAAGCCGCTCGCGCAGGAGGTCGAGCAGCGTCACGCGCGGATCATCGAGCGCAATGCTGTTCGGCTGACCATTGACGGTGAGGCTGATGGAGAAAGGCATGGGGTGCTCCAGTCAGGATTGTGGTGTATGGGATAGGAACCGCAGGCGCGGTGGACGCTTTGACGAGACGGGACGAACGCTGGTGAGCCGTCGCATGAGAGGCGGGCGTTCCGATCGACACTGCCGCGCTGTGAGACGCAATATACGGAGGGTGCCTCCGTTTAGCAAGGCCCCCCGCGAAAGTGGCAGGCGACGAGTAAGCAGATGGACCAGGAGACCGCAAAGGCAAGGCGCAAGCCGCGGGCAGATTCGCTTCGCAACCGGGAGCGTCTGCTGAAGGCGGCGACTGCCATCTTCCGCCTTGGCGGGGCGCAGGCGAGTCTCGAGGCCGTGGCCCGGGAGGCCGGCGTCGGCATCGGAACGCTTTACCGGCATTTCCCCACACGCGAGGCGCTGTTCGATGCCGTCTACCGGCACGAAGTGGACCTTCTCGCCGATCTCGCCCAGACGCTTTCGACAGAGGACGATCCGATCGCGGCGCTGAAATCCTGGCTTCAGGCCAATGTCCGCCTCGTCGCGACCAAGAAGGGGATGATCGAGGGGCTGCAACTGGCTGTGGTGGGCTCGTCCGAACTCAAGGCCTATTCCTACGAGCGCATGGTCGGTGCCATCGGCCTGCTGCTCGAACGGGCGGCCGGAGCCGGCATGGTCCGGGACGACGTGTCGCCGGACGAACTCTTACGGACGCTGCTCGGCATCTTCTACAGCCACGGACCGGCCGACTGGCAGCCGACGGCGTTGCGGATGGTCGATGTCTTCGTCGATGGCTTGCGCAAACGCTGATCGTCCTTCGATCCGCATCTGTGCGTCGCGAAACTTTCCGGCTATGGCAGGCCAACCCTCCTCCTTTGCGATTCGAGATCATGCCCGTCTCCCAGTCTTCCCTTCGCGGTGTCGTCATCGCGTTCATCGCCTATGCCGTGTTCGCGTTCAGCGATGCCTCGGTCAAACTCATCGACGGCGCCATTCCCGCCTATCAGGTCGCCTTTGCCGGCGCCGTCTTCGGGCTGGTCATCCTGCCTCTGATCAAGGCGCGCGAGGACTCCTGGCTCGATATCGTTCGAACCTCCAATCGCGCGCTCTGGCTCTTGCGCTTTGCCTGCGGGGCCATCGGCTCCATCGCGTCGATCATCACCTTCACCAAGCTGCCGATGGCGGAGGCCTTCTGTCTTCTCTTCCTGCTGCCGTCCTTCGTGACGATCCTCTCCGTCATCTTTCTCAAGGAAGACGTGCGCTGGCAGCGATGGACGGCCGTCATCGTCGGCTTCGTCGGCGTGCTCATCGTGCTGCGCCCGGGGTTTCGCGAGCTTTCGGTAGGGCATCTTGCCGGTGCCATCGGCGGTTTGAGCGCGGCCATCGCCATCGTGGTCCTGCGCGGCATGGGGCCGACGGAAAAGCGGATGTCGCTCTATGGCGCCGGCCTTCTCGGCGTCCTCGTCGTCAGCGGCCTTCTCATGCTGTCGGATATCGCGATTCCGACACCGATGCAGTGGGTCTTCATCGCCAGCTACGGCATTCTCGGTTCCGCCGGCAACGCGCTGCTGATGACAGCGGCGCGCATGGCACCGGCCAATCTCGTGGCGCCGCCGCAATACAGCCAGATGCTCTGGGCGATTCTCTTCGGCTATTTCATCTTCGACGACACGATCGACCTGCCGATGGCGGGCGGCATCGCGCTCATCGTCTTTTCCGGCCTGCTGACGCTGATGCGGGAGCGCAAGCGCGGCACACCGCTGCCGTCGGCCGTGGTCTCGCCGGACGCGCAGGCCTCGCTCGCCACGGCGGATCCGGAGCCGGACGCACAGGGCTGACACCCGCCCAATGTCGCCTTTGTGATCACCGTCCGGCCCGGGGAGGCAGCATAGGACTGGTCTGCCTCCCGCTCCGCCCTAGCTCCGGCTTATGAATCCGCGCCATGCCATGACGCGGAAATCTCATAAGAACATGGAGCAGAAAATGCTAAATCAGGGCGACCTTGATCTATCCCGGAGGGATCTGCTGATGGCCTCCGCAGCGACCGTCGCCGTCACCGGCGTCGCGTCCAAGGCTCGGGCACAGGCCCAGGCTCCGGCCGGCGCCGGCAAGACCGGCATGCCGGCGGGTGAGACCTCCAGCGTCTCCTTCAAGGTCAACGGACAGGAGCAGACCCTCTCGGTCGACAACCGCACAACGCTTCTCGATGCGCTGCGGGAGCATCTGCACCTGACAGGTACGAAGAAGGGCTGCGACCACGGCCAGTGCGGCGCCTGCACCGTGATGGTGGATGGACGGCGGATCAATTCCTGCCTGTCGCTCGCCATCATGCACGAGGGCGACGAGGTCGTGACCATCGAGGGTCTCGGCGAGCCCGGCAATCTTCACCCGATGCAGGCCGCGTTCGTCAAGCATGACGGCTACCAGTGCGGCTATTGCACGCCCGGACAGATCTGTTCGTCGGTTGCGGTGCTCGAGGAGATCAAGGCGGGCATGCCGAGCCACGTGACAGGCGATCTGACAGCCAAGATCGACTTCAGCCTGGAAGAAATCCGCGAGCGGATGAGCGGGAACCTCTGTCGATGCGGGGCCTACTCCAACATCGTCGACGCCATTGCGGACGTCGCGGGGAGGCCGGCATGAAGTCCTTTACCTATGAACGCGCAACCTCCGTCGAAGCCGCAGCCAAGGCGGCGGCTGCCCATGATGCGGCTCGGTTCATCGCGGGCGGCACGAACCTGCTCGACCTGATGAAGCTCGAAATCGAGACGCCGACCCATCTGATCGACGTCAACACGCTCGGCCTCGACACGATCGAGGCGACACCCGAGGGGGGCTTGCGGATCGGGGCGCTCGTGCGTAACACCGATCTGGCCGCCGACGAGCGGGTGCGGCGCGACTACGGTCTCCTGTCGCGCGCGCTTCTGGCCGGTGCCTCCGGGCAGCTGCGCAACAAGGCGACGACCGCGGGCAACCTGCTGCAGCGGACGCGCTGTCCCTATTTCTACGATACCAACCAGCCCTGCAACAAGCGCCAGCCGGGTAGCGGCTGTTCCGCCATCGACGGCTTCAGCCGCCAGCTCGGCATCGTCGGGATCAGCTCTTCGTGCATCGCCACGCATCCGAGCGATATGGCGATCGCCATGCGGGCGCTCGATGCCGTGGTGGAGACGGTCGGCGCCGACGGCGCGAAGCGCAGCATTCCGATCGCCGACTTCCACCGGTTGCCGGGCGACACGCCACATATCGAGACGGAGCTGAACAAGGGCGAGATCATCACCGCCGTCGTGCTGCCGAAGCCGCTCGGCGGCAAGCAGATCTACCGGAAGGTTCGCGACCGCGCGTCCTATGCCTTCGCGCTGATTTCGGTCGGTGCGGTGATCCAGCCGGACGGGACCGGGCGCGTTGCGGTCGGCGGGGTCGCGCACAAGCCATGGCGTCTCGATGCGGCGGACGAGGATCTGCCGAGCGGTGCCGGCCGGGTGACGCGCCGCTTGCTGCTCGACGCCCAGCCGACGGAACACAATGCCTACAAGGTGAAGCTGGTCGAGCGGACGCTTGGCGCTGTTCTTGCCGAAGCGAAGGGTTGAGACCATGAAGTTCGAGACACCTGCAACACAGAATCCGATCGACCGCATGATCGTGGTCGGCAAGCCGATCGAGCGCATCGACGGACAGCTGAAGACGACCGGCCGCGCAAAATATGCCTATGAGTGGCACGACGAGGCCTTGCCCTATGCCTATGGCTACCCGCTCGGCGCCGCGATCGCCAAGGGTCGCATCCGTGCAATGGATGTGTCGGCGGCCGCCCGCGCACCGGGCGTCATCACGATCGTCACCAGCGACAGCATGCCGGACCTTAAGAGGGCCAAACGCAATACCGCCAAGCTGTTCGGCGGCAAGGAAATCAACCACTACCATCAGGCCGTGGCTGTCGTCGTGGCAGAAACCTTCGAACAGGCACGTGCCGCCGCACACCTCATCAAGGTGGATTACGAGGAGACCAAGGGTGCGTTCGACCTCGAGGCATCGATGGGCAGCGCCAAGAAGCCCGAGGATGGAGAGCCGGATTCCGCGGCGGGCGATTTCGCGCCGGCCTTTGATGCGGCGGCAGTCCAGTTCGACCAGACCTATACGACGCCCGACCAGTCGCACGCGATGATGGAGCCGCATGCCTCCATCGCCGCCTGGGACGGGGACGCGCTGACGGTGTGGACGTCGAGCCAGATGATCGACTGGTGGCGGTCCGACTTGGCGACCGCGCTCGACATGGACAAGGAGAAGATCCACATCATGTCGCCCTTCATCGGCGGCGGCTTCGGGGCAAAGCTCTTCCTGCGGTCGGATGCGGTGCTGGCCGCGCTCGCCGCACGCGCGGCGCGCCGCCCGGTCAAGGTGGCGCTGCCCCGGCCGTTCCTTATGAACAACACCACGCACCGGCCGGCGACGATCCAGCGCATCCGCATCGGCGCCGGGCAGGATGGCAAGATCACGGCGATCGCGCATGAGAGCTGGTCAGGCGATCTGAAAGGTGGCGGGCCCGAAGCGGCCGTGCAGCAGACGCGACTGCTTTATGCCGGCGCCAACCGGATGACCGCAACGCGGCTTGCCGTGCTCGATCTTCCCGAGGGCAACGCCATGCGCGCACCCGGCGAGGCACCCGGTCTGATGGCGCTGGAAGTCGCCATGGACGAAATGGCGGAAAAGCTCGGACAGGATCCGGTCGCTTTCCGCATTCTGAACGACACGCAGGTCGATCCGGAAAAGCCGGAAAAGGCCTTCTCGCACCGCGATCTCGTCGGCTGCATGAGGCTTGGGGCCGAACGTTTCGGCTGGGACAAGCGCAGCGCGCGCGCCGGCACGGTGCGGGACGGCGACTGGCTGGTGGGCATGGGCGTTGCGGCCGCATTCCGCAACAACATGGTCATGCCATCCGGCGCCCGCGTGACGCTCGATCGCGAGGGCATCCTCACCGTCGAGACGGATATGACGGACATCGGCACCGGCAGCTACACGATCATTGCCCAGACCGCGGCGGAAATGCTGGGCCTGCCGCTCGACCGCGTGGCCGTCAATCTTGGCGATTCCCGCTTTCCCGTCTCGTCCGGTTCGGGTGGGCAGTGGGGCGGCAACAGCGCCACGGCGGGCGTCTATGCTGCCTGCGTCAAGATGCGGGAGGCGATTGCCCAGTCGCTCGGCTTCAATGGCGATAGCATCGACTTTGCCGATGGCATGGTGATCTCGGGCGACCGGCGCGTGCCCCTGGCCGATGCCGTCCGGGACGCGCCGCTCGTCGTCGAGGATACGATCGAGTACGGCGATATCTCCGAGGAGAAGCAGCAGTCGACCTTCGGCGCGCATTTCGTGGAGGTCGGGGTCGATATCGCCACCGGCGAGGTCCGCATCCGGCGCATGCTCGCCGTCTGCGCGGCGGGTCGCATCCTCAATCCGATGACGGCCCGCAGCCAGGTCATCGGCGCGATGACCATGGGCGTCGGTGGCGCCCTGTCGGAAGAGCTTGCGGTGGACAAGACGCGCGGCTTCTTCGTCAATCATGACCTCGCCGGCTATGAGGTGCCTGTGCATGCCGACATTCCGCATCAGGAAGTGATCTTCATGGACGAGACGGATCCCATGTCGTCGCCGATGAAGGCGAAGGGCGTGGGCGAACTCGGTCTCTGCGGCGTGGCGGCGGCGATCAACAACGCCGTCTACAATGCCACCGGCATCCGGGTCAGAAACTATCCGGTGACGCTCGACAAGCTGATCGGGGCGCTGCCCCAGATCAGCTGACGATCGAGCTGTCTTTCGCTCTCAAGGCTGGCGCTTCCGTGGCGCCAGCCTTATGTCGTTTCGACGGAAAACAGGAATGGGGAGGAGATCAAAGATGATCCGGCATATCGTGCTTTTGAAGTTCAAGGACAGCGTCTCGGAGGCTGACAAGCAGTCGATCTATCATGATCTGAAGGCGCTCGAGGACCATATCGACGGCATCCGCGCCTTCCATGCCGGACCGAATGTCAGCGTGGAGACCGAGATGATGCGCGGTTTCAACGACGCTTTCTGGTTCGATTTCGACAGCGCGGCGGTGCGCGATGCCTATCTGGTCGATCCGCATCACCAGGCCGCCGGTGCGCGGATCGTCGCCCATACCAAGGGCGGGCCGGACGGCGTCATCGTCGTCGATCTCGAGATCTGATCGGCGCCCGGTCAGGCGCGCAGCGCGCGCTCCCGCTGCTCCGTCCCTTCGCCGGAGTCCGTTTCTGCACCGCCCTGCAAGCCAGCGCTGTCTTCCCGCAGGAACGTCGCGATCGCCGCGGCCAGCGGCGCGTGCACGCGCCGTCCCTCCGTCGTGACGGCGGCGGAGAGGAGACCGTTCTGGCAGGGGCGCTTGTCGTCCCAGCCGGCATGGTTGACGATCGGGTAGAGGCAGAGGCCTTCGAGCGGCACGCCGGCCCGCATGGCGGCCAGAGCCTCCCGCGCGACATAAGTGAACCATGCGGCACGCCGATCGTCCTCGATGCCGGTTTCCGCGATCATCATCGGCTTGCCGTAGCGGGCATAGGTTTCGATGAGGATGGTGCGGAGCGGCTTGTAAAGCGGGTGGCCGATATCGATGGGCGGGCCGCCATGGATCCACTGGTTGTTGAAGTAGTAGTTGACGCCGATGACGTCGAGATAGTGCTCGGCGCCGCCGATCTGCGGCCACATGCGGCCTGAGATCAGGTCCCATCCCTGAAACTGCGACTGGCGATGACCCTCGGCGACCTGCGCCTCCCAGGGCCGCGATGGATCGGTGATGACGTTGATCACGGGGTCGCAATGCACGAAGCGGGCGCGCGGATCGACGGCGCGAATGGCATCCATTCCGGCGATCGCCGCCCGTGCCAGCTGCACCTTCAGCTCGAAGCCGCGACCGTGCGCGAAGGGGTTGAGATAGCCGGCGTCGCCAGCTCCCCAGGAAAAGAAGGAAATTTCGTTGACCGGGCAATAGAACGGGATCGCATCGGTCTCCTCCCGCACGATGCGCGCGCAGGCGCCGGCGAAGCGGGCGAAGCGATCCACGAAATGGGGCGTCCAGATGTCGATATCGTCCGGCCAGCCATAATGCAGCACGTCCCAGATGACCTGGGTGCCCGAGCGGGCGGCGGCCTGCAGCATGGGCCTAACGCTCGACCAGTCGAAGGCGTCGTTCCTCTCGATGCGGTGCCAGCGAAAGCCGTCGCGCACCGTGCGGATGCCGTGGCCCCTCAGCTGACGATAATCGCGCTCGGCGTGGATATCGTGGGCGATGTCGTCGATCATGTCGAGCCGGGGACCGAGAGGCTCCTCCGGCGTCGGGCGCAGGCGATGGGTGGAGCACTCGAACCCGCCCTGGACGAACGACCGGAAGAGACCGGTCGGGCCGCGCGGCACGCGCGTCGCCAGAACCTCCTCGAAAAGACGCTCCCACTGCGGCACCACGGCGTCCACGGCGTAGAGCCGCGCGACCTTGTCCCGCAGGGCCATGCCCAGCGTTTTACGAAGGCGCGGGTCGGCGATCAGGCGGTGGGCGGCGGCGGCCACGGATGCTGGATCGTCATAGGGGACGACGAGGCCGGTGATGCCGTCCTCGATCTGCTGCAGCGCGCCGTTGTCGGGCGTGGCGATGACCGGCAGGCCGGCGGCACCGGCTTCCGCGATGACATGCGGCATGCCTTCGCCACGCGACAGCCAGACGAAGATGTCGAATGCCTGCAGCAGGTCCGCGATCTCCTTCCGGTCGCCGAGGAACTGGAGCACCTCCGACAACCCGAGGGCGGCAGCGCGTTGTCGCAGCGCCACCGCGTAGTCCGGCATGAAGGCATCCGGCCCGCCGACGATGACGAAGCGGGCGTCGTCGTCCTCGGCCTTGAGGAGCGCTGCCGCCTCGATGACCTGTTCGACGTTCTTCTTTGGATCGAGCCGCCCGACCCAGCCGACGACGATATGTCGCTCGGAAAAGCCGAGTTTCGCGCGCATCGCTGCCCGTTTCGAAGGGTCGAAGGCTGAAAGGTCCACCATGGAGGGGATTTCGATCGCATCCGCCTCGCGGCCCGGCATGCGCGCGGCGGCGGCATCGCGGATCGAGCGGCAGACGCCGACATAGCGGGTGGTCAGATGCTTCGGGCCGGCCAGAGCCTCGGAGACGAGGCCGCCATGCTCGATCAGCGGCGGGCGCAGATGCAGGCGCTCCAGTGCCGGGTAGATATCGGCGACGTTCTGGCAGGAGACCACGATGTCGTATCCGGGCACCTTGCCGGCGAGATAGGAGACCGTATCCTCGAACGACATGGCATAGGGCGCGGTGTCCACGGAGACGCCGCATTCCCGCAACTGCTCGTGCGTCTGCTCCGGCATGCCGGGCTTGCGGAAGCAGGCGACGACGTCGATGCGGAAACGCGCGGGATCCAGTGCTTTCGCCAGAAGCCGGACCTCCGTCTCCTCTCCGCCGACGACCAGCCAGGCGAAGACGAAGAGGATACGGATCGGCTGGTTATCCTGTGCCGTCTGCATCATGCGCCGACCTTGAAGACGACCTGCAGGAAGTCGGGGCGATGCTCGACCAGATCCTGAAGGAAGACGGGGCCGTCCTCGAACGGAACCACATGGGTGACCATGTGCTCGCGGATCGCCGCGCCGTCATGGCGCAGGAGATCGACCGTTTCGCGCGCCAGACGCTGGCGGTTCCAGAGGGCCGAAAGGCCGCGCGGCACGCGGTTGATCTGGGCGCAGCGGATGTTGAGGCCGTTGTGGTGGAATTCCTCGCCCAGCCGCAGATGATCCGCACCGCCCTGATAGAAGGCGAGATCGATGACGGTGCCCTGCGGACGCAGAGCCTTCAACGCGGTCTGAAGGCTGCCGGAATGCGCGCGCGTCTGGAAGACCAGATCGGCACCGCGACCGAGGCCGCCATCGTGCCAGCGGGCCTTGGCGTGCTGCCAGGCCTGCTCCTCCGTCATGGCCGTCAGACCCATGGCCTCGGCCTTCGCGCGGCGGAAATCCGAGGGGTCTGTGATGACGACCTCGGAGGCCCCGAGCTTGCGGGCGAAGAGGGCCGTCATCAGGCCGACGGTGCCGGCGCCGATGACCAACACGGGACGGCCGGCAACGCCGGCGCCGAGGGTCGAGACCTGCGTGCCCATGGCTTCCGCATCGGCATGGAGAATGCCGTTCGCGGCGATCGGACCCATCTGCGCGACGAAGATGCCGAGGAGCGGATCGACCTCCGCCGGCATGGGCACGAGGACGTCGTGATACGGATCGGCCGTATGGCCGGTCTTGTGCGCATAGGTCGTCGCGAGCACGTCGCCTTCGGTATAGCCGCCTGCGCGGGATTCCGACACGCGCGCGACTTCCATGTAACCGAGGAAGGGGACGGGATAATGGAGGTCCGGTTCGTTCTCGATGAAGACGCCCCGGCCCGCATCGAAGCGCGACCGGAAATAGGGGTTGGTGTTCTTCAGAAACGTCAGTTCGGTGCCGGCGGACAGGCCGGTGTAGAGCGTTTCCAGTCGCACCTGACCGTCGGCCGGCGGGCCTTCCTCATATTCGAGAATGTAGGCGCGCCCCGGGGCCTCGACGCCGAGCGAGCGGATCTTGCGATGTCCGGGCGGCATTCCGCGGGGTGCTTCCTCCGGGCGCGGCTGGAACCGGAGCGGTGCCGGCGGTGTCCGGGCGATCGTGGGAAGGTCGAGATGGACGGCCTCGCCGCTGCGCGATGAGGCGACGACGGCCAGGGCGAGGCGGTGCGTGGCGACGGCGTCGGCATAGGGGCAGCGGATGCGGTCCTCGCCGCCGCGCACCGCATCGATGAAGTCGCGATCCTCGCGCCAGACCGGATCGCCGTCCGCTTGGCGAACCGGTCGTCCGCGACCGACATCGACCATGATGTCGCGATCGGTCAGCTCAATGGCGAGCTTGTCGGCAAAGAT
This sequence comes from Rhizobium quercicola, assembly GCF_021168455.1. Classification (NCBI taxonomy): domain Bacteria; kingdom Pseudomonadati; phylum Pseudomonadota; class Alphaproteobacteria; order Hyphomicrobiales; family Rhizobiaceae; genus Rhizobium; species Rhizobium quercicola. The sequence continues at coordinate 24,947 of NZ_JAJOZR010000020.1, read as the reverse complement.
GTGCAGGCCAACGCGATGGCTCCAGCCGAGAAGGCAGGTGGAGGCGATGTTGGCGACGACGCCGGACTGGAAGGTGAGGCTGGCGGTGCTGACGGTCGGCACGTCGAGACCGGGGAACTCCTGACGTTCGGCATGGCCGGCACGGCCATAGACCTCCGTCACCTCGCCGATGAGGAAGCGCGCGAGATCGAGAAGGTGGGTGGTCTGCTCGACCATCTGCCCGCCCGACTTGTCTTTCCGCCACCACCATTGCGGCGGCGGCGTCGAATCCAGCCAGTAGCCCGACAGGAGCTGCGCGGGATTGTCGGCCAGCAGCGCACGGGCCTCCTCGACCGTATCGAGATAGCGCCAGTGATAGCCGACGGCCGTCACGAGGTTCTTCGCCGCAATGCCGGCCGCGATCTCTTCGGCGAGCGCGATATCGAGCGACACGGGCTTTTCGACGAAGAAGGGAATGCCACGGTCGATCAGGTCGCGCTCCGGTGCGCCATGGGCGAAGGGCGGCACGCAGATATAGACGGCGTCCAACGCCTCGGCGTTCAGCATGTCGCTATGGCCGGTGAAGGATTTCGCGCCGAAGCGACGGGCTGCGGCGTCGGCACGCGCCGCATCCGGATCGGCAAAGGCGACCAGTTCGACATCGTCGAAGCTTGCGAGAATGTCGAGATGACGGTGGGCGATGCCCCCGACGCCGATAAAGCCGAGGCGGGTCTTTTGCATGGAGTGGTCCTTTTGCAGGGCTGGGTTCGGCGTGAGGAACGGCCGGTACACGGAGGCGGTTTCCGCGGCCATTCGTGCGGCGGAGAAGTGCTGGCGAAAGCGGTCGCGGCCGGACTGTCCGACGGCGGCGCGATGGGTGGGATCATCGAGAGCCCGGGTGATCATGTCGGCAAGCGAGGCGGGATGTCCGGGCTCGGCGAAGAAGGCGTGATCCTCGCCCAGCGCCTCCAGGGTCCCGCCGATCCGCGTGGCGACCACGGGCACGCCCAGCGACATGGCCTCCAGCACGGCAAGCGGGAGACCCTCGAAAAGGGAGGGAAGAACGAACAGATCGGCGATGGCATTGAGATCCGCGATATCGTCGCGGTGGCCGAGGAACCGCACAGCATCCGAAACGCCGAGATCCGACGCCAGAGCCGCCACGCGCGCCTGTTCCTCGCCGGATCCGACGAGGAGAAGGACGGTGGCGGGATGACGGTCGGTGATCGCGGGCAGGGCGCGGATCAGGGAAGCGTGATCCTTCTGGGCGGAAAAGCGTGCGACCGACAGGAGGACGATGCGCCCGGAGAGGCCCATGGCGGAGATCGTCTGCGCGCGTGGAGCTGCCGGTTCCAGCGGAAAAATGCCGTTGCGGACGACGGTGATGCGCGAGGGCTCGACCTGATGGTCGAGATAGGTTTCCCGCGAGGCTTCGGACACGACGATATGGTGGGCGAGGGCCGCCGTTTGTGCGCGGTAGTCGGCCTTCTGGTCGGGGTCCGTGAGGAGATAGGGCAGGTGTTCCGTCCGGATGACGGGAATGCCCGTCGCCGTGCCTGACGCTGCCAGCCCGTGGCCTTCCCAACCGATGCCGGCATGGACATGCATGAGATCCACGTTCGCCTGCCGCAGCCATGCCTGCAGCTTGTCGCCCGGTGCCAGATCCTTGACGGCAAGCCCCTGCCGCGCGGCCTTGGTGAGCAGAGGATTGGCGTTTTCGGGATCGGCGACGATGATGACATCGTGATCGTGCGACAGCCCCCGGGCCAGTGCCAGCATGTGCTCGCCCAGCCCGGAAGGGTCACGGCTGTCGGTTGCAAGGACGATGCGCGGGCGTCTTGCGGATTGCTCAGGCATGGGGTGCCGGCTGCTCCGGTGCCCGTGCCGCAAGCGATCCGGTAGCCTCGGCCGGCAGGGGCGCGGGTCCGCCCATGGACTGCTCGATCAACAGGCGCATCTTTCGTGCCGTATCGTCCCACGAGGAGCCGGCGAGAAGAGCATCGACCGGCTCCAGCCAGAGCCCGGACCCCTGCCGCAGAGCCAGCGCCGCGGCGCAGGCATCGACGAAACCACTGGCATCCGCCGCGATGAAGACGCCGGGGACCTCGCCATAGCTGCGAATGACGTCGGTGATGGGCGTGCTGACGACCGGCCGTCCCGCGGCCAGATATTCCGGCGTCTTGGTCGGGCTGATGAAGCGCGTGGCGTCGTTGAGCGCAAAGGGCATCATGGCGATATCCCAGCCCGAGAGGTAGGCCGGCAGCTCGGCATAGCTCTTCTGCCCGAGATAATGGATGTTGGCGGCGCGCGGCAGGTCGTCCTGCGAGATCTTGACCACGGGGCCGAGGAAAACGAGCGACCAGTCGGGGCGGGCAGCGGCGATATCGCGGATCAGGGAAAGATCGAGCCGTTCATCGATGACACCGTAGAAACCGAGCCGCGGCCCCTTGATGCCGGCCTGATCGGGCGGCGAGGCCTGACTGTTGCGGGCGCTGCGGAAATGATGCGCATCGACGCTCGAGGGAAAGGCGTGGAGATTGTCGTGGCGGTCGCGCTTTGCCTCGTAAAGGCTGTAACCGCCGGTGAAGACGACGTCCGCCCGCGCCAGCAGCGCCTGTTCCATGGCTTTCAACTGCGGCGGTGCGAATTTGAAATTGGCGAGTTCGTCCATGCAGTCGTAGACGACGGCTGCCGCATCCACATGGCGGGCAAAGGCGAACATCAGCGGCGTGTAGAACCAGAGGATCGGCTGGCGGCCGCCTTGCAGCGCCAGAAGATCATCGAGCAGGCGTGCCAACGCGGTTTCGCGCTGCTCCTCGCTCCACCAATGCGGCACGCGCGGGCGGATTGCCTTGACCGTGGTGCCGGCGAAGGGATGAATTTCGAGATAGGCCAGATGGTGGTCGGTCGGGATGAATTCCTCGAAGAAGAAGACCTGCCGATCGGCGGCAAAACGCTGCATGAGATGCTGCGGCCTCTGGAGCACGAAGTCCCAGCGAAGATGAGAGAAACAGACGAGCGGTGCGTCGGTGCAAAAAATGCCCTCGGAAACCTTTGAAAACGCACCCAGTAAATTCATCGAGCTCCCTTCCGTCAAGCTTGCAGGGAACTGAGTGGACCTCTCTAGGTTCCAGAGGCGGACGGTCTTTTTTTGTAAGCACTGGGCATCAGAGATTCCAGTTTCCGGATCGCGTGCGGCCAGGTCCAGTTTGCCTGGACGACGGCGCGGGGACTGAAGCTCGCAAGGGTCTCCAGCATCTCGGACATGACGAGGTGGAAATCTTCCGCCGAGGCCGTTCGGCCGGTCTGCGGTGTGATGAACTGCCGTCCGCAGGAGAGCGCGCTGTTGGCGAGAACGGGAAGGCCGGCCAGCATGTATTCCGTGAGAATCGCGGGCGCTCCATCATCGACGCCGCAGACCACACCGATGCGCGCCGTGTTCATCAGCCGGTTGACCTCTTCGAAGGGCACGCCCGGCGGCTCGATGATATCGACCGAGATGCCGCGATCGGCAATCTGCGCGCGAAACGTGTCGGTCAGCTCGCCGTAACCGCAGACGCAGAGCGCCCGCAGCGTGCGTGGCAGCTTCGCCATCGCATCGAACAGGATGTCGTGACGCTTGTAGCCCTGAGCGGCGGCGACATAGATGATGTCGTAGGTCTTCGCCACATCGAGCGGATGGAACGTCGTGTCCGAGGCGAATTCAGGTCCGATCGGCAGGATCGCGGTCGGCATGTCGGGGTGGCGCTCGCGCACGGCATCCGACTGCCACGGGGCGCCGGTGAGGATCAGGTCGAAATGCCGGCTGACGTCCGGCGGAATGCGCAGGGCCGGCGCATCGATCGAGTTGTAGATCTTGAAGCTGTCGCGACAGGCGAGAAGGATATCCTCGCTCACGCCGAGGCCCCATACGCAGAGAATGTGCGGCGCGCCGAAGGCGGCGATATGACCGAGCATATCATTGGACGCGAAAGGTGCATCCGGGCCGTTCATGCGGAAGACGCGGCGCTTCAGGTGCGGGCTCGGGCCGGGGCGCGTTTCCGGCGGTTGGCAGCCGCGCCAGTGCGTCCAGATCTCGGCGCTCTCGGCGAGCCCCGCCTTCAGACAGGCGAGCGGCAGGCGTTCGATATAGCCGCCATCGACAGCGATCCGATCGCGGTCGGCGACCTCTTCGGGCGGGCTGCCGCGCCGTCCCGACGCCCAGGCCGCGTGCGCTTCCTTCACCGTCTGAAGGGGTGCGTCATCCGGTTGTCCGTCCTGGAAGTCGCTGATGACGACGATGCGTCTGCCTGTCATGGACGGAATACGCCTTCTCGTGTCCAAACGCGTTTCGCTGGGGCCGTCTCAGTCGATGGTGCAGGTGCGGCGCGGTCCGCCATAGGGCTGGTAGGTGTCGTCGTAGGCGCGATAGGAGGCATAGCGCGCCTGACACTGACGAATGTGATCATTCGTCACCTGTTCGGCCGACGGCGACATCCGGCCGATATCGTCGGTGGAGGCGACATCCATATAGGGAGAGACACAGGCCTTCCGTTCGCCGCTATAGGCACTGTAGCTGTTGTCGTCTGCGCTGTAGGACCGGTAGCGCTGTTCGCACCATGCCTGATGCTGGGGATTGCCGATGGCCGGACCCTGCGCCCCTGCGAGATCGCTTTCCGCAACGGGTACGCCGGGCTCCGTCTTGTCGATCTCTGCGGAGGCATTCTCGCTCGCGATGGCCGGCTGGGACACGGCAAGGCTGTCGGAGGATGCCAGATCCACGGGCGGTGCCGCGGGCGCACGCTCGAGACCGCGGTCGGCGCTCACGACGCGCTTCGGCTCGGACGACCAGAGATCGGCCACGTTGAGATTGCCGAGGGTTTCCGTCGCGGGCTTCGCCATCAAGGCGGATGCGCTGAGGAAACCCGCGACAAAGAGCGTCATGGCGACGGTGAGGAAGAAAGCGAGCGCGGCCGTGGCTTTCATGATGATGCTCCTGACATGCAGAGAAACGTGGCGATCCTCAAAGAATCTGCCCGTCAACGCATCGTGTGGCGCAGAGTTCCGACAGCTTTCGCGTGTTGAAAACATCAAATGTTAGGAGGATACGATGTGCCCTGAGCGCACTTCGCCGTCGCGCGGCCAAACCGGCGGTCAGACGCTCTTGAGGTAGAGCACGATCGAGGTTGCCATGCTGCTGACCGTGGCGAGCACGACGATGCCGACGAGCACGGCGAAGATGATTTTCGCCCGGCGGGAAGGCGGGGCGTCGTGGTCAAGATCATGGTTGGGCATGCGCTATCTTGGCCGATCCCGCCACCTGCCGTCAATGGCAGGCGGCGTCATCGTCCAGCGACGGATTGGCGCATGGGTTCGCGAGACCGGTGTCAGGCCTGCCACTTCAGCAGGATCGTCGACAGCGGCGGCAGCGTCAGCGACAGCGACTGCGGCTTGCCGTGGGCGGGATGATGCTCCGTCCACGCCTCGACATTGCCGAGATTGGAGCCGCCATAGACGCCGGCATCGCTGTTGAACACCTCTTGCCACCGGCCTTCCGCGGGCACGCCGATCCGGTAGCCCTGTCGCGGCACCGGCGTCATGTTGGAGACGGCAAGGATCATCGAGGTTCTGTCCTCGCTGACGCGCAGCATGCCGAAGATGGAATGCTCGGCATCGTCGGAGACCGCCCAATCGAAGCCCTGAGGACGCAGGTCGCCATATTGCAGAGCCGGCTCCCCGGCATAGAGGCGGTTCAGGTCGCCCACGAGCCGCTGCATGCCGGCATGTTCCGGCCGGTCGAGCAGATCCCAGACGATCGAGGCGTCATGGTTCCACTCCGTTTCCTGCGCGATCTCGCCGCCCATGAACAGCAGCTTCTTGCCGGGATGGGCCCACATGAAGCCGAAATAGGCGCGCAGGTTGGCGAGCTTCTGCCAGGCGTCGCCCGGCATCTTGCCCAGCAGCGAGCCTTTGCCGTGCACCACTTCGTCGTGGGACAGCGGCAGCATGAAGCGCTCCGAATAGGCATAGACCATGCCGAAGGTCATCTGTCCGTGGTTGTAGCGCCGGTACACGGGGTCTTCCTCCATGTAATGCAGCGTGTCGTGCATCCACCCCATGTTCCATTTGAAGTCGAAGCCGAGGCCGCCATTCTCGACCGGCTGGGTCACGCCCGGCCAGGCGGTGGACTCCTCGGCGATCATGAGCACGTTCGGGCAGCGCTGATGCACGATGCTGTTGAGGTGCTTGAAGAACTCCACGGCTTCGAGGTTCTCCCGCCCGCCATATTCGTTCGGGATCCACTCGCCGGCATTGCGGCTGTAATCGCGGTAGAGCATGGAGGCGACCGCGTCCACGCGCAGCGCATCGATATGGTATTCCTCCAGCCATTCGAGCGCGCTGGCGATCAGGAACCCTTTCACCTCGTTGCGGCCGAAATTGTAAATGAGCGTGTTCCAGTCCTTGTGAAAGCCTTCCCGCGGGTCCTCATGCTCGTAGAGGGCGGTGCCGTCGAAGCGGGCGAGGCCCCAGACGTCGGTCGGGAAGTGGGCGGGCACCCAGTCGAGAATGACGCCGATACCGGAAGCATGGCAGCGATCGACGAAATAGGCGAAATCCTCGGGCGTACCGTAGCGTCCCGTCGGCGCAAAGAGGCCGAGCGGCTGGTAGCCCCAGGAACCGCCAAAGGGATATTCCATGATCGGCAACAGCTCGATATGGGTGAAACCGAGACGAGCGGCATACGGGATCAGACGCTGGCTAAGCTCGATCCAGTCCAGCGGACGGTTCCCGTCTTCGGCGATGCGCAGCCAGGATTCCAGATGGACCTCGTAGACTGAAATGGCCGCTTCTCCATCGCGGATGTCCGTCTTCCGGCGCATCCAGTCGTCGTCGGTCCAGGGATAGGGCGTTGCGGAGGCGACGATGGAGGCCGTCGCGGGGGCCGCCTCGCTGGCGCGCGCGATCGGGTCGGCCTTCTGTGCAAGGACGTTGCCGGCCGCGTCGATGATCTCGAACTTGTAGCGTTCGCCCTTGCCGAGACGCGGGATGAAGATTTCCCAGACGCCGGCCGAGGGGCGCAGCCGCATCGGATTGCGGCGTCCGTCCCAGGCATTGAAGTCGCCGACGACGGAAACGCGCCGCGCATTCGGGGCCCAGACGGCGAACCGCACGCCCTCGACGCCATCCACGTCCATCTCGCGCGCGCCGAAGGTTCTACCGAGACTGTAATGCGTACCCTGCGAGAACAGGTGAAGGTCGAGATCGCCAAGCAACGGACCGAAGGCGTAGGGGTCCTCGGTTTCCTGCACGGCCTCCGGCCAGGCAATGCGCAGCCGGTAGCGGGGCAGGTCGGTCAGGGCGGCGAAGAGGCCGGCGGGGTGAACGAGCTCGAGGCTCGTTGCCACGGCACCGCTTGCCGGGTCGAGCAGGTCGATCCCGACGGCACCGGGCATCAGCACCCGGACGATGGTCCGGTCGGCATGCGGATGGGGGCCGAGAACGGCGAAGGGGTCGCCGTGGCGTCCGTCGACAAGGGCATTGATGGCATCGGGATCGATACCCTGGAGAAGATCGAGGCGTTCCAGCATCAGGCGTTGCTTTCCGAAAGTCGGCGCACGATGGCAGAGAAGCCAGCGAGCGGGATGGGGAGCCATTTCGGCCGGTTGCGGGCTTCGTAGGCGATTTCGTAGGCGGCCTTTTCCAGAAGGAAGAGGTCGAGGATGCGCGTGCGGATCGCGTCCGGCATGCGCAGGTGGTCGGATGTCTCGGTGACGGCGAAGTAGCTGGAGAGAAACGCCACCTCTGCCTTATCGATGAAGGCGCGGATCAGCGCCGTCCGCCGGCCGTCGTTCGGTTCGGCCACGGCCTCGGTGTCGAGGTCGGCCGTCGCGCCGAGGTAGCTCAGCGACCGCAGGAGGCCGGCGACATCGCGCAAGGGGTTGGTCTTTGCGCGACGCTCTTCCAGATCCCGGGCCGGTTCGCCTTCGAAGTCGATGATATAGGCATCGGCTTCCGCAACGAGGATCTGTCCGAGGTGAAAGTCCCCGTGATTGCGGATCATCAGCGTGTCCGCTGCGCTATCGGCAAGGGCTCCGATCGAGGCCAGGAGCGTGTCGCGCCCGTCGATCAGCATCGCGATCTCGCTGCCCAGCGCCGGATCGACGTCGGCGCGTGCCCCGCCAAGGATGTCCAGACCGTCCGAAATCTGGCCGACCACCTGACGGCGAAGAGCCTCGACATCGCCCGGCCCGGCGTGAACCGGTGCAAAGGCGTCCTCGTCGGTCGGTGTCGCCAGCGCGACATGAAGTTCGCCCAGACGCGTGCCGACATTGGAGACGAAGTCCATCAGCGGCGAGAACAGGCCGTCCTGAACCTCGGCAGGGGCGGTGTCCGAGACGGAGGTCAGCGTATCGTCGAGCGTGCGGCGCAGCGTGCTCAGCATCCAGGTCCAGGCATCGCCCTGATTGCGAATGGCGCCCTGGACGATGATCAGCGTCGAGCGCGTGCCATCCGGCGCGATGCGGGCGATTTCGCCGAGCAGCGGCGCGGTGTTGGCGTAGCCGACGCTGGTCAGGTAGCGCGTCATCTCCACCTCCGGGTGGATGCCGGAGAAGATGTGACGGATGAGCTTGACCATCGCGATATCGCCGACGATCAGCGAACTGTTGGACTGCTCGGCCGACAGCCAGTGGATCGGCAGGTCGTCACTGACCTCGATGCCATCCAGCCGCTCGGTTCCGACGAATTCCAGCGTGCCGCTGCGCCCGGAAATCTGGGTGCGTTCGCGCAGACCCTTGAGGACGCCGCGGGCAAAGGGTTCGACCGCAAAGCCATCCGTGAGAAAGCCGACGCGGCGGCCTTGACGAAGACGGGCGAGGGCCAGCTGCTGGGCGAGGGCCGGGGGATTGGCATCGTCCCAGGCGATGGCGAGCGGCAGCATGTAGGTTTCGGTATGGCCTTCGAGTTCCGCCTCGAGTTCGCCGAGCAGGATGTCGTGCGGGAAGCCCATGGGCAGGGCGCTGACGATCGTCGCACGATGCAGCGTCTCGCCCTTGGAGCCGAACCAGCGGCGCTTGGCGAGATAGGAGGGGAGAACGTCGCGGGAGAGAACGCCCGACAGACGGGGCTCCTCGACCACCTCCAGAAGATCGCGGCGCAGGACCATGGTCGCGAAATCGGGAAGTTGCTCCGGCGGATCGTTGCGCCATGTCGGGCCGTCGGCTTCCGCGACGAGCTGGAACCAGAAGAAGCCGTAAGGCGGCAGCGTCAGGAGATAGGTGAGCTGGCCGATCGGGGGGAAGGGCGACATGCCGGTGAGCTCGATCGGCACGCGGTTCTCGAATTCCGAGAGATCGAGCTCGACCGCCTGCGGCAGGCGCGAGAGATTGAAGACGCAGAGGATCGTGTCGCCTTCATACTCCCGGAGATAAGCGAGGATCTTGCGGTTGCCGGGTTTGAGGAAACGCTGCGTACCCCGGCCGAAGGCGATGTGACGACGGCGGAGCGCCAGCATGTGGCGCGTCCAGTTGAGCAGCGAATGGGCGTCCGCCGACTGCGCCTCGACGTTCACGGCCTCATAGCCGTAGAGCGGATCCATGACCGGGGGAAGGACGAGGCGGGCGGGATCGGCGCGGGAAAAGCCGCCATTGCGATCCGGCGACCATTGCATCGGCGTGCGCACGCCGTCGCGGTCGCCGAGATAGATATTGTCGCCCATGCCGATCTCGTCGCCGTAATAGATGACCGGCGTGCCGGGCATGGAGAGGAGGAGCGCGTTCATCAGCTCGACGCGGCGGCGATCACGCTCCATCAGCGGCGCAAGGCGGCGGCGGATGCCGAGATTGATGCGGGCGCGGCGGTCGGCGGCGTAGATGTTCCAGAGGTAATCCCGCTCCGCATCCGTCACCATTTCGAGCGTCAGTTCGTCATGGTTGCGCAGGAAGATCGCCCACTGGCAATTGTCGGGAATGTCGGGCGTCTGGCGCATGATGTCGGTGATCGGGAAGCGGTCTTCCTTGGCGATCGCCATGTACATGCGCGGCATCAGCGGGAAATGAAACGCCATATGGCATTCGTCGCCGCTGCCGAAATATTCGTTGGTATCCTCCGGCCACTGGTTGGCCTCGGCCAGCAGCATGCGGCCGGGATGGCTCTTATCCAGGGCGGCGCGGATCTGCTTCAGGATGTCGTGGGTTTCGGGCAGGTTCTCGTTGTTGGTCCCCTCGCGCTCGATGAGATAGGGGATGGCGTCCAGCCGGAATCCGTCGATCCCCGTCTCCAGCCAGAAGCGCATGACGGACAGCAGCTCTTCCAGAACGCGCGGATTGTCGAAGTTCAGATCCGGCTGATGGGAGTAGAAGCGGTGCCAGTAATAGGCGCCGGCGACAGGGTCCCAGGTCCAGTTGGATTTTTCCGTATCGAGGAAGATGATACGGGTTTCCGGGAACTTCTGGTCCGTCTCCGACCAGACGTAGAAATCGCGCTCGGGCGAGCCGGCCGGCGCGTTGCGGGCGCGCTGGAACCACGGGTGCTGATCGGAGGTATGATTGATGACCAGCTCGATGATGACGCGGATATCGCGTGCGTGCGCCGCTTCCACGAAGGCGCGGAACTCGTCCATCGTGCCGTAGTCGGGGCTCACATCGCCGTAGTCGGCGATGTCGTAGCCGTCGTCCCGTCGCGGCGACGGGAAGAAGGGGAGCAGCCAGATCGCGGTGACGCCGAGCGAGGAGATATGGTCGAGCTTCTCCTGCAGGCCCTTGAAGTCGCCGATGCCATCGCCGTTTCCATCGTGAAACGACTTGATGTGCAACTGGTAGATGATCGCATCCTTGTACCAGAGCGGGTCCGGCGATCCGCTTTCACTGGGGGTGTGCGGACGGATGCCGCTGTCTTCCTCGACCTGATCGGTGAGCATATCCATGGCGTTTCCTCCCTATCGAACCCGCCAGATGCCAAAGGGCATCGACGGGTCGAGGCGGATGCGTTGTATCTTTCCCATCCAGGTGAAGGCCCGGTCGGCGATGAGGTCTTCCATGGGAAGCGATCCGTTGTCGGCAAGGTTCCACGACCAGAGCGGCACTTCGACATCCGCTTCCTGCGCCGTGTGCGGATCGAGGCTGATGGCGATCATCAGCACGTTCTCCCGGCCGGCACTGGCCTTTTCGAAGAAGAGGACATTGTCGTTGAAGGCAGGCAGCAGCGTGAGACCGAGATGCGTGTGGAGCGCCGGGTTCTCGCGGCGGATACGGTTCAGGAGGGCGATTTCTCCCTTGATGTGGCCCGGCCGGTCGTAATCCCAGGCCCGGATCTCGTATTTCTCGCTGTCGGCATATTCCTTGCGTTTGGCATCCGGGCGACCTTCGCAGAGCTCGAAGCCGTTATAGACGCCCCAGAGACCGGACAGTGTCGCGGCGAGGGCGGCGCGGATCAGATAGGCCGGACGCGGCGCGTTCTGCAGGAAATCCGGGTTGATGTCGTGGGTGTTGACGAAGAAGTGCGGACGGAAGAACTCCTTCGGCTCCTGCGTCGTGATCTCCCGCATGTATTCCTCCAGCTCCCACTTGGCATTGCGCCAGGTGAAGTAGGTGTAGGACTGCGAGAAGCCGACTTTCGCCAGCCGGTACATGACCTTGGGCTTGGTGAAGGCTTCCGAGAGGAACACGACCTCGGGATGACGGCCGCGAATGTCCGCGATCATCCATTCCCAGAAGGGGAACGGCTTGGTGTGGGGATTGTCGACGCGAAAGAGCTTGACGCCCTGATCGACCCAGTGCTGGACGACGTCGCGCAGCGTCTCCCACAGCGCAGGCACGGCGTCCCTTGCGTAGAAATCGACGTTGACGATATCCTCGTATTTCTTCGGCGGGTTTTCGGCATAGCGGATGGTGCCGTCCGGCCGCCAGTCGAACCAGCCGGGGTGATCCTTGAGCCAGGGATGATCCGGCGAAGCCTGGATGGCAAGGTCCAGCGCGATCTCGAGTCCGTGATCGGCGGCGGCCGCGACCAGCCGGCGGAAATCGTCGAGCGTGCCGAGTTCCGGATGGATCGCGTCATGGCCGCCCTCCGGCGAACCGATGGCATAGGGGCTGCCGGGATCGTTCGGAGCGGGCGTCAGCGTGTTGTTGCGGCCCTTGCGGTTCGTCGTGCCGATCGGGTGGATCGGCGGGAAGTAGAGGACGTCGAAGCCCATCTCGCGAATGGCGGGGAGACGGCCGATGACATCGTCGAACGTGCCGTGGCGGTTGGCATCGCCGCTCTGCGACCGGGGAAAGACCTGAAACCAGCTGGCAAAACCCGCCGCCTTGCGTTCCGCGTCGACAGGAATGACGGCGGAGCGGACGCCGAAGGGCCGGCGGTCGGCGCGGGCCATGAGGGCGAAGGTTTCCGGCGCCAGCAGACGCTGGGTCTTCGCCTCCGCATTCTCCTGCGAAAGCGCTGCGAGAAGGGCCGTGAGCTCGGGCTGCACCCGCTGCGGACCATGGTCTTCCGCCGCCTTGATGAGGTTGATGCCCTCCTGAATCTCAAGCGTCAGATCCAGATTGGCGTCGTGCTTCTTGCCGAGCTCATAGCGGTAGATGGCGTAGGGATTGCGCCAGGCTTCCACGAGATATTCGTGGCGCCCCATGCGCTTCAGGGTGAACTCCGCCTTCCAGTGGTCGTTGATGACGAACTGCATCGGGACCTCGGTCCACTCCTGCGCATCGACAGGTCGCCAGAGCAGCACGGCCGCCAGCGGGTCGTGACCGTCGCCGAAAATATCGGCCTCCACCGTCACGACGTCGCCGACGATGCGCTTGACGGGGAAGCGGCCTTCGTCGACCGCCGGCGTGACCTTCTCGATCGCAAGACGCGGTGTTGCGGCGGCCGCGCGCGCATCGATGGCCGCGCCTGCGCTCAGGACCGGTCTCGACGCGGTGCCTTCGAAGATGCGCAGTTCGCCGGGGGCCAGCCGCACATCGGCATCGAGCGCGCGCTCGGGCCGGGCGATATCGCAAAGCGGCAGAAAGGCGGATGCCGCCTCGCGGATGGCGTTGAAGGGTGTCGCGGCGCTGCGGCGAAGATCGCGGTTGCAGACGGTGACGCGCACGGTGTCTGCCTGACGAAGGTCCGCGTGGTCGCCCTGGACGAGCGCGCTTACGGATGTGGCGCTGCCCGCGATCAGGGTCAGCGGCGTTCCAACTCCGGGGGTGGCCGCGGCCAGCCGATCGTTGACGGCGCGAATGTCCTGGGAGATGTCGAAGCTGCTTTGAGATTTCAGGCCGCGGATGCCGGTACCGTGTCCGTGCATCGGGTCGAGCGGCATGGCCGCACCGAATTCGAAACCCATGGGGATCAGAATGCCCTGGCCGATCGTCGCGGCAAGACCGAGCGTGCGGATGGCGCGCCGCTTGAGGATCTCGCTGCTCTCCGTGCCATGGGCGATGCGCTTGGCGAACGGTGCTTCGGGAAAGGCGATCTGATAGGCGAACGTCCGCTGGAGCTCGTACTCGTCCAGAAGCCAACGGTCCCGCAGGTTCCACCAGGCAAGCGAGGAGAAGCTTGCCTCGAAGCCGGCTGTGGCGAGAGCCTTGCGGTCGTCGAAAGACGTGCCCGGCGTCCAGGCGAGGAACCGGACCTGCCGCTGCCGCTCGTGAACGCGCGACATCAGCGTCCGCCATGTGTCGGCCGGAATGGTGGCAAGGCCGACGCATCGGAAACCGCTGACGCCCGTCTCTGCCAGCGTCTGCAGGCGATCCGTCCATGTCGCGACGAGCGCGGCCTCCTCGTCGGCGTTACGCGTGCCGACCGCACGGCTGCCGGAGACGGTCGGCGATATGCGCGGATCGACCGGGCCGCCGTCATCGGGACGGGTTTCCGCTTCGCGTCCGACGACGATGTCCAGCATGAAAGCAAGACCGTGGCGCCGCGCGGCCTCGACCAGCGCGGAGACCCCGTCCACGACGCTGTCGCCAAGCCCGAGCTCCGGGTTGAGCCTCTCGACATCCGCCGAGACGAACACGCTGGTCGCATGACCCCGCTGGAAGACGGGCGCCGACAGAACCGTGTCGAAACCGAGGGCTGCGGCATGCGCAAACGCCGCGTCCCACGCGTCGATCCCCCGCAGGTGCAGGGGATGAACATAATAGATCCGGGGCGGCGTGATGACAGGTGTGTGTGCTTCGGCTAGCGAATGAACATTCATGGGCTGTCTCGCGTTGTTTCATCGAGAACCGTGCGAGCCCCAAGCTTGTTCCACATCGTCTTGCCGAACATGGCAGAGCGATGCCGTCCGCCCCGTGCGCGATCATGCCCGAGATCGGGGACGTTCCTCCTGCATGGCCGTGGAGATGGCGACGAGAAGCGGAGATTCCGGCAGGGCTTCGAGCGTCACGGACAGCTTCGGCTTCCAGTTCGGATAGCCGTCGCTCGTTCCCGGAACATTGGTCGGCTCCGTCTCGCCGGTCATGTCGGCAAGACGCACGGCTGCCAGTGCCGATGCGGTCCTGGCGATGAAGCGGTGTGCATCGACCACGATGCCGGTCAGCTCATGATCCGACGCGGAACCCGGCGGCAGGCGCGCCGGCTGGGCAATCCCGGCTGCGTTCAGGGCGCGGGCGAGATCCTTCCGCTCCACGGCCCGCGCCTCGCGATGCGCCTGCGTGATATCCGGCGGCAGAATGCCGTGATCGGCGCGCGTCGCGATATCCGCGCCGCGCCACCAGCCGGCGAATGTCTGATGGTCGTGGGTGGAGATGCATGCGAGCGACAAAGCCGGATAATCTTCCCCCGGCTTGAAGCCATCGTCGGTGCGCTCGTAGGAGAGGATCCGGTAGGAGAGAATGCGCGCCGCCGTCAGGTCGTCCTGGAGCCCATCCGGGAGGACACCGAGATCCTCGCCGATGACGAGGCATTCGTGATGCGCGGAGGTGTCCGCGAGGATGGCGAGGAGATCCTTTTCCGGATAGTCGACATAGGCGCCTCCATCCGGCTTCTGATCAAGCGGGACGAGAAACAGGCGGCGGAGCGCCGCGGCGTGATCGATGCGGATGGCGCCGGCATAGCGCATGGCGGCGGTTACCATGCGCCGATAGGGCGAGGGGTCGCCGCTGGCGATGGCGGCCGGCTGGAAGGCGGCGAGATGCCAGTCCTGCCCGTCGGCGGCAAAGGGATCGGGCGGGCTGCCGACGGTGGCCGTGGAAACGTAGAGATCGCGCTCTCCCCATGTCGCGGCGCCATCCAGCGCCTCCCCGACCGCGAGATCGAGATAGAGCCCTATGCGCATGCCGGCGGCGTTGGCAGCCCGGGAGGCCGTGTCAAGCTGGTCATGCGCCAGCCATTGCAGCCACATATGGAAGCGGATCTCGTCGGCATGCGTTTCGGCAAAGGCCGTGACATCCGGGCTCTCGGGGTTCTTGAAGCTCTTCGGCCAGGCATGCCAGCCGGCACCGAGGCCCCGTGCCGACAGGGTGAAGGACAGGGCTTCGAACAGGGCGTGAAGATGCAGCGGCGTGCCTTCGCGCAGGATGAAGGTCTCGAATTCCTGTCGCGCGGACAACCCGCTGTTTTCCGAGGTCCAGCCCGTCCAGATATCGCGCAGCGCTTCCAGCTTGAGGCCGGCGACGCCGACATAATCGACATGCGCGGTTTCCCGCAGGTCGGCTGCCCTGCGCTCCCTCTCGGGGTCGGCCCGATAGCCGGGAACGCGATCGACGGCGATGTAGAGAGGGTTCAGGCGCTGGCGGCTGGAGGGCTCATAGGGGCTGCAGCGATCGGGATCGGCGAGGAACGGCGCGTGCAGCGGCGTCAATCCGATGAAGTCGGCGCCGAGCGGGCCGAACACGCGGGCGATATCGCAGAGATCCTGAAAGTCGCCGATGCCCCAGTTGCGGGACGAGCGAAGCGCATAGGGCTCGAGCGTCACGCCCCAGACGCGGGTTTTTGCAAGGAAGGGCGGAAGGTAGGACGGCGGCAGCGTTTCGCTCGTCGCTGTCGTCTGGCCGGCTAAGGGCCCGCCCGGTTGGTCGGGGGCATCGAGATCGACGTCCAGCGCCTCGAGAATCCTGATCTTCGTCTCGGTGGAGACCGTCACCGCGTCCTTCTCGGGGCTCGGTCGCGTTTCGCCGATACCGTGCCGGCGTGCAAGCTCATCGATCGTCTCGCGCTTCATGGATGTCATCGCCTTCTGAGGAAGTCCTGAAATGGATGGTTCAGGGAGACCTAAGGCGGTTCGTCCGGATGGCAAACGGCGGCGATGGGAATGTCGTGGCGCGGGTCGCGTCGCGCAGGCGGGATGGCCCGTCCTCGCGCCTCAGTGGCTGGTGGCGGCCTTGGCCTGGCGCATGGCGGCCAGATATTTCTCGCCGGGGCGCGAGGCCATGGCGGCAACCTTGATGCGGGTCTGTTCCCGGTGGGCCTCGGCACGCTGGCGGGCGGCTTCGCCCTGGGCGATCAGGATCCGGACGCTTTCGCGCAATTCGATCTGCTTATCCATCGCATACCTCATGCTGCCGCGAGATCGGCAATCTCGCCGAACTGGATGATCAGGCGGGGCTCGCTCATGTCCCCAGACTCTTCGTCCACCTTGACCGCATAGGCCGCTACGCCGGGAAAACGGGCGGACATGGAGGTCGCGATCTTCTCGGCGCTGACGGCATTCGACGCCTGGCGCATCTCGCCGGGGGCAACGCCGCCGCGGACCTTCTTGAAGGGCATGACAATGAATTTCTCTGCTGTCGCCATCTCGAACCATCTCCTGATTTGTTCTCTAAATGTTCTATTTTTGGACGAATGTCAAGGGATCGGTTTCGATGCGGAAAGCCATGGCTTTCGCAGCGCGCCTGCGGGCTGCGTCTGCGCGTGTACAAACGCAAAAATCTTACTCTTTTAAATTGTGTAAATGACCATAAATAAAAATATAAATTAATTAGAATGAGGCATTAAACCGGTTTTAACGCTCTTGTTGGAAAGTTCTCCCTATCAGATCGGCCCGGGAAACCGGATCCTGATCCGCATGACGCGGATCGTCACGAGCGCCCGATCATTTCCAAATCTCAGCACCGTCCGGTGCCTCCTCACTGCATGAACGGTGCCGTCCCGGCGCCGCCATCACATTCCTGTCCTCATCGGGACGCGGCTGTGGGCTTTGCCGCGCCCGTCGTTAAGGTTCATTCCGCATGTCCGTTCACGATTCCATGCCTTCGGTGCCGCTTGTGCTTCCGGTCGCATTGACCATCCGCCACTCCCGCGACATCGCCACGATGCTGCGGGCGGCGTTCGAGCGCGGCGGCGACATCCGCGTCGAGGTTCCCGCCGCCGCCGACACCGATCTCTCCTTCATCCAGCTTCTCCAAGCGTCGCGTCGCCATGCCGACACGCTCGGCCGCAGTTTTTCCCTCTCAAGACCCGCCGAAGGCAGCCTGCTGTCGACGCTCGCGCGCGGCGGATTTCTCACCAACATGACCCCGCAAGACAGCCGGTTCTGGCTGCACGGCAAGGAACAGATGCAATGAGCGCCCATATTCTCACCGTCGACGACAGCGCCAGCATCCGGATGACCACCCGGATCGCTCTCACCGGTGCCGGCTATCAGGTCACCGAGGCCGTGGATGGCGCCGATGGCCTGGCCAAGGCCAAGGGCGGCAGCTTCGACATGATCGTCACCGACCTGAACATGCCCAACATGAACGGGCTGGCCATGATCCAGGCGCTGCGCGCCTCGCCCGCCCATACCGGTATTCCGATCATCTTCCTCACGACGGAATCGGACGCCGAGATGAAGGCGCAGGCCAAGGCCGCGGGGGCGACCGGCTGGATCACCAAGCCGTTCGATCCCGAGCAGCTCGTCAAGATCACCCGGAAGGTGTTGGGCAAATGAATCTGATGGATCCTGTGCAGGTCTTTCGCATGGAGGCGGCGGAGCTGTTCGTCGTCATCGAGGAAGGTCTTCTCGACCTCCTCGGCGATCTGTCGAACCAGGCGCAGATCGACGCGGTGTTTCGCGGTCTCCACACGCTGAAGGGGTCGGGCGCCATGTTCGGCTTCGAGGCGCTGGCGGCCTTCACCCACCATTGCGAGACAGCGTTCGACCGGGTTCGCAAGGGCGAGGTGCCGGCCACGGCCGAACTCGTGGCGGCGGTGCTGGAAGCACAGGATCACATGAAGGCGCTGGTGGACACGCCGAACGGCGACCATGAGGCGACCGGAAACGGGTTGCTGGCGACGCTTCAGGCGGCCGTGGGGGCCAAGGCCACGCAGGGCTGCGTCGTCACGGCGCCGCTGCCGGCGGCCGTCGCGGGGCTTGCCTCTCCGGCCGCGCCTGCGGCCACGCGCTGGCGGCTGGCCTTCCGCCTGCCGGTCAATGCTATGGCGAACGGTACCAATCCGCTCGGCCTGCTCGACGAGCTGGCCGCGCTTGGCGAATGTACCATCACGGCCGATACGTCCGCCATTCCGAGCCTCGACGCGATCGAGCCCGATGATCTTCATATCGGCTGGACGGTGCAGCTGACGATGACGCAGCCGCAGCCGCGCGCCGCCATCGAGGACGTCTTCATCTTCGTCATGGACGATATGGAGATGGTGCTCGAAGAGGTGTCCGCGGTGCCGGCTCCGGCCGTCGTCGCCACATCGACATCGACACCGACACCGGCCCTGACCCCGGCCCCGACATCCGTCGCGGTCCCGCGCGCCGAGGCGGCCGCCTCCGAGCCTGCACGCGCCGTCACCACCGCCCCTGCGATCGCCGATGCCAGGCAGACGAAGCCCGCCGCCGAGAACGTCCGCGTTCCTGCCGAACGGCTGGACGAGCTGATGGACCGGGTCGGAGAGCTGGTCATCGCCCAGTCCCGCCTGTCGCAGCTCGCCGGCATCAGCGCCGATATCCAGCTGCGCTCGGTCTCCGAAGACGTCGAGCGGCTGTCGGGCGAGCTGCGCGACACCATGATGGTCCTGCGCATGGTGCCGGTCGGCAGCCTGTTCGGCCGCTTCCGCCGCCTCGTGCACGATCTCGCCCGGGAAACCGGTAAGGAGATCGAGCTCGTCACCGAAGGCGAGACGACCGAGGTCGACAAGACGGTGATCGAGCGCCTGGCCGATCCGCTCGTCCATCTCGTGCGCAACTCCATCGATCACGGGCTGGAAATGCCCGACGAGCGCCTCGCATCCGGCAAGGCACGTTCGGGCCGCGTGACGCTGTCGGCGCGTCAGGCCGGTGGCGAGGTGATCATCACCATCCGCGACGACGGGCGCGGCATCAACCGCGAGCGCGTTCGCGCAAAGGCGGAATCCTCCGGCCTCATCCAGCCGGGCCAGATGCTGCTCGATCAGGAACTGCTGCAGCTGATCTTCCAGCCGGGCTTTTCCACGGCGGCCCAGATCACCAGTCTTTCCGGCCGCGGCGTCGGGATGGATGTCGTCAAGAAGACGGTCGAGGCGCTGCGCGGCGTCATCGACATGCACAGCACGCCGGGCGAAGGCTCGGAGATCTCGCTGCGCATTCCCCTGACGCTGGCCATCATCGACGGGCTTCTCGTGCGGGTCGGCACCGGCTCCTACGTCATTCCGCTGTCGGCGGTCGAGGAGTGCCTGGAGCTTTCCACCGAGGAGGACCTGCGCTCGCGTGGCCGCAGCTTCATCTCGCTGCGCGATCATCTCGTCCCCTTCCTGCGGCTGCGCGAGCTGTTCCGTACCGGTACTCCGCCGGACCGCTACCAGAAGATGGTGGTCATCTCGACCGGCAACGAGCGCGTCGGCCTTGTGGTCGATCAGATCGTCGGCGACCACCAGACCGTGATCAAGGCGATGTCGAAGCTGCACAACGACGTCGTCACCTTCTCCGGTGCCACCATTCTCGGCGACGGCAATGTCGCGCTCATTCTCGACGTCACGCATCTCGTGGCCGTCGGTCAACAACAGGAGGCGCAGTTGCGGGCCGCCGGATGAACCAGCCTATCAGGAAACACGACGCCGACCTGCTCTGGAGGGACCGCGAGGATGTGGCCGTCCTGACCTTCAATCTCAATGGCGAGACCTTCGCCATCGAGGCGACGGTGGTGCAGGAGATCCTCGACCTCCTGCCGGAAACACGCGTCCCCGGCGCCAAGACCTATCTCAGCGGCGTCATCAACTTTCGCGGCAAGGTCATTCCGCTGGCCGACATTCGGCTTGCCTTCGGCATGGAGGCCGGCGAAGCGACCATCGACAGCCGCATCATCGTCGTCCAGCTCGACGTCGAGGGCGAACCCTGCCTTGTCGGCATCCGCACCGACAAGGTCTACGAGGTCACCAGCCTTGCCCAGTCATCCAGCGAGCCGCCGCCCAGCGTCGGCATGCGCTGGCGGGCGGATTTCATCGAATGCCTCGTCAAGCGAAACGGCGAGTTCATCATCATCCCGAACCTGAAGAAGATCTTCTCGGTCGACGCCTCTCCGTCGTCGTCGGGCATGCTCTTCTCAGGCTGAGGCTCCGATACCGCAGACCCGACCTCCGGCGGACCTCCCATTGTCCGTCACTCCTCACACGATCTACGAAAGCGAAATCCCGATGCGGATGACGATCAAACTGAAACTGGCCGGCGCGTTCGGCTTCCTCATTCTCCTCTCCTGCGGCATGGCGGCGCTCGCCATCGTCAACCTCTCCTCGCTGAACGGCGCCATTACCGACATCATCCAGGGGCCCGCGGCAAACCTCAGGGATTCCAGCGATCTTTCGGATGCTGTGCTGACATCCATCCAGCAGGAAAAGAACGCCATCATCAACACCGACGCGTCGCTGATCAACGGCTATGTCTCGGCCGTCTCTGCCGAGCGCGAAACGATCGCCCGGATCGTCAAGGGCTTCGACCGCGAGACCAATCCGCTCATCCGGCAGAAGGTCGCCGATTTCCAGGCCACCTATCCGGCCTGGGTCAAGATGCAGGACGGCGTTCTGCATCTGGCGCAGGAGAACACGCCTGACAGCAACCGGCGCGCGGGCGAGATTTCCATGGGCGACGGTGCACAGGTCACCAAGCAGCTGCTGACGTCCCTCTCGGGCCTCAACGACCAGATCGCCGCCGACCTGACCATCACCGACCAGGCGACCAACGCGCAGTACGACTTCTCGCGCAACGTGTTGATCGGCAGTCTTGCCGCTATGCTTCTGATTTCCACGGCCGTGGCGACCGTCATTGCGATGGGCATCAACAGCGGCCTGAAGAAGATCCGGATCATGGCCGACGCCGTCGCCATCGGCGACCTCGACCAGACGGTTTCCGTCAAGACCAATGACGAGATCCGCGACGTGGTCGATGCCGTCACGATCATGACCGACAATCTGCGCAACACGGCGAAGGCCGCGGACCAGATCGCCAATGGCGACCTGACCAACACGCCGAAGCCGCTTTCCGACAAGGATATACTGGGCAGCTCCCTGCAGCTGATGGTGGAGCGCCTCCGCGGCGTCGTCGGCGATGCGCTGTCAGCCTCCGACAACGTGTCCTCGGGCAGCCAGGAGCTGTCCTCGAGCTCCGAACAGCTGAGCCAGGGGGCGACCGAGCAGGCCTCGTCGGCCGAGGAGGCCTCCGCCTCGATGGAGGAGATGGCGGCCAACATCAAGCAGAACGCCGACAATGCCGCCCAGACCGAAAAGATCGCCCGGCAGTCGTCCAGGGATGCCGAAGCGAGCGGTGCGGCCGTCGCCCGTGCCGTCGTCGCCATGCGCACGATCGCCGAGAAGATCTCCATCGTCCAGGAAATCGCCCGCCAGACCGATCTGCTGGCGCTGAACGCCGCGGTGGAAGCGGCCCGGGCCGGCGAACACGGCAAGGGCTTCGCCGTCGTCGCCTCCGAGGTGCGCAAGCTCGCCGAACGCAGCCAGGCGGCCGCCGCCGAGATCAGCGGCCTCTCGGGCGAGACCGTGCAGGTGGCGACCGAAGCCGGCGACATGCTCGGACGCCTCGTGCCCGACATCCGCAAGACGGCCGAACTGATCGCCGAGATTTCCGCTGCCTGCCGCGAGCAGGACATCGGGGCCTCGCAGATCAACGAGGCGATCCAGCAGCTCGACAAGGTGACCCAGCAGAATGCCGGCGCCTCCGAGCAGATGTCGGCGACGTCCGAAGAGCTGGCCGCCCAGGCCGAGGAGCTTCAGGCCTCCATCGCCTTCTTCCGGGTGGACACCGTCGGCCACAAGCATCAGCCGGCCCCGATCGCCGCCGCGCCGCAGCGGGCGGCCCATCACACGGCAACCGCCCGCCCGGCGTCCGCCCCGCGCAAGCCGGCCGCTCCCGCCCCCCGCCAGAGCGTTTCTGCCCAGCAGGCCCGGGTAAAAGGCTTTGCGCTGGATCTGTCGATGGGCGGCCCGGACGCCGACGACGCCGACTTCAAGCAGAGCGCCTGAGATGGAGCACATGCCGGCGGAGTCCCAGTTCGTCACCTTCAGCCTCGGGGAAGAGCTGTTTGCCGTCCCCGTCACCGTGGTCCGGGAGATCCTGGACCACGAGGACCCGTTCAAGATCCCGCACGGGCCCGACTATCTGATGGGCCTGCGCGACGTGCGCGGCCAGGGCGTGCCGATCATCGACCTGCGCCTGCGGCTGGGCATGACGCCCACCGTGCGCACGCCGCACACCCGCATTCTGGTGCTCGACATCCCCCTGGGCGAGAAGGATCTCGCGCTCGGGCTGGTGGCCGACAAGGTGTTCGAGGTCACGCCGTTCCGGCGCGACAGCATCGAGCAGGCGCCGGATATCGGCGTGCGCTGGCGCTCGGACTACATCCGCGGCGTGGTCCGCCGCGACACCGGCTTCGTCGTCATCATCGATCTTGCCCGGCTGTTTTCGGACGGCGGGCCGGCGCTGGCCGCCAGTGTGCTGCCGGAGCGGAGCGTCGCATGAGCACGGCACGGCACGCCATCCCGGGAGCATGCTCGTCGTGATAGAGGCTGCTTCCTATCAAGACGCTCCCCGTCACGGCACGCCCTATACGGAAGGCGGACGGCTGAGCCCGCGCAACTTCAAGCGGCTCGGGGCCTATATCTACGACTATAGCGGCATCAAGATGCCGCAGAGCAAGGCCACCATGCTCGAAGGCCGGCTGCGGCGGCGCCTGCGCGCCACCGGCATCGAATCGCTCGACGCCTATTGCGATTTTCTGTTCGATGGCCACGGGATCGAGCGCGAGGCGATCCATCTGATCGATGCCGTCACCACCAACAAGACCGATTTCTTCCGCGAGCCGAACCATTTCGACATCCTGCGCCAGACGATCCTGCCCGGCCTGAAGGAGAAGGGCGTGCGGCGCCTCCGCACCTGGAGTGCCGCCTGCTCCACGGGGGCGGAGCCCTACACGATGGCGATGGTGCTGGAAGACTACCGGCAGACCTGCGGCGGCCCGGATTACACGATCCTGGCCACCGATCTGTCGACCCAGGTGCTCGAGGTCGCCACCAAGGGCATCTATACGCAGGAGATGATCCGGCCGGTCCCGACCGAGCTGCGCCGCCGTTTCGTCATGACCGCGCGGGATCCGGCGCGGGGCGAGGTGCGGATCGTGCCCCAGCTTCGCGCCCGCGTCGGCTGCATGCGGCTGAACTTCATGGACGACGTCTATCGCGTCGGCGATCCCATGCATGTGATCTTCTGCCGCAACGTGCTGATCTATTTCGACCGGAAGACGCAGGCGCATGTGCTGAAACGTCTGGTCGATTGCCTGCTTCCCGGCGGGCACCTGCTGATCGGCCATTCCGAATCGATCACCGGCATGAACCTGCCGGTGCGCCAGCTTGCCAATACCGTCTTCGTGAAGGAATAGCCTGTGCCCGGCAAACAGATCCGCGTCCTGATCGTCGATGATTCCGCCAGCGTCCGGCAGACGCTGACCGCCGTTCTGGAGTCCGACCCCGCCATCACCGTCATCGGCGCCGCCTCGGATCCGTTCATGGCGGCCAAGCGTATCCAGGAGGAAATTCCCGACGTCATCACGCTGGATGTGGAGATGCCGCGCATGGACGGCATCACCTTCCTGCGCAAGCTGATGTCGCAGCGACCCATTCCCGTCGTCATGTGCTCATCGCTGACGGAGACGGGTACGGAAACGCTGATGCAGGCGCTGGAAGCCGGAGCCGTCGATGTCATCCTGAAGCCGAAGATCGGTGCGGCGGACTATCTTGCCGAGCAGGCGGCGCGGATCTGCGACGTCGTCAAGAGTGCCGCCCAGGCGCGGCTCCGGCAGAAGGCCGGACGGGTCGTGTCGGCATCTGCGGGTGGACCAAACGAGAAGCTGACGGCCGATGCCATGCTGCCGCCGCCTTCCGGCAAGGCGATGGCGCGCACCACGGAAATGGTCATCTGCATCGGCGCCTCCACCGGTGGCACGGAGGCGCTGCGCGAACTGCTCGAACGGCTGCCGTCGAATGCGCCCGGCATCGTCATCGTCCAGCATATGCCGGAAAAATTCACCGCCGCCTTCGCCAAGCGCCTGAACGGCCTCTGCGAGGTGGAGGTGAAGGAGGCCGAGGACGGCGATCCTGTGCTGCGCGGCCATGTGCTGATCGCGCCCGGGGACCGCCACATGATGCTGGAGCGGCAAGGCGCACGCTACCATGTCTCTGTCCGGCCCGGGCCGCTCGTCTCGCGGCATCGCCCGTCGGTGGACGTGCTCTTTCGCTCGGCGGCGCGCGCGGCCGGCAGCAATGCCATGGCGGTGATCATGACCGGAATGGGCGACGACGGCGCGCGCGGCATGCTGGAGATGCATCAGGCCGGCGCCTTGACGATCGCCCAGGACGAGGCGACGTCCGTGGTCTTCGGCATGCCGAAAGAGGCCATCGCGCGCGGCGGCGTCGACCGGATCGTGCCGCTCGGCCAGATCGCCATGGAAATTCTCTCCGAGGACAGGCGCCGCTAGAGTCTGTCAGGCTGTTATTGCACCATACCCTGCGTGTCGCAGGTACGCGGCGCATTCTGTTGGGCTGAAGTGAGTGAGGAGGCTTCCGACCTCGCGCCAAGCCTCCTCGATCGTTCGGCGGTC